>NZ_JBEWYW010000007.1:0-203032 GCF_041366475.1 Pseudalkalibacillus sp. JSM 102089 | reverse complement strand
GATGGACACACCGCTGGTGTACCAGTTGTTCCGCCAGGAGCATAGCTGGGTAGCTACGTGTGGAAGGGATAAGTGCTGAAAGCATCTAAGCATGAAGCCCCCCTCGAGATGAGATTTCCCACAGCATCAAGCTGGTAAGATCCCTTAGAGATGATGAGGTAGATAGGTTCGGGGTGGAAGCGTGGCAACACGTGGAGCTGACGAATACTAATCGATCGAGGGCTTAACCTAAACGAAAAGCGAAGTAAGCCGTTTAAATCCGACAAGCGTTGGAGGCTTTTGAGTCAGACGCGCTTTATGCGTCAGAATTAAAAGGTGAAACGATCGAGGATTTGGCTTACGTAGCTGGACATATTGGAAAGTTGTGCGTGCTATCTAGTTTTCAGGGAACACCTGAAATAAGGAAGTTCGATTAAGTGCCACCACGTCCTGTGGTGAACACCGAACGGCTAACATCCTGTTAGTCTAGTGATGATGGCGAAGAGGTCACACCCGTTCCCATGCCGAACACGGAAGTTAAGCTCTTCAGCGCCGATGGTAGTTGGGGGATCTCCCCCTGCAAGAGTAGGACGTCGCTGGGCAACTAAGAAAAGCGAGAGACCAAATGGTTTCTCGCTTTTTTGTATTCAAAAAATGTTGAAAGCTCGTAAGAGAAAAAGCTGCTGGAAAGACAATCAAAAACTTCTTCGAAAGCTTCGTAGGGGTGGGAGAAGCAAGAAATTCGAGGAAGCAAGTGATGTCAGACCGGAGTGGATATTCGTGAGATCCATGAGGATCTGGCATCGCGCAGCTGACGAAGAAGTTCGCCGCTTATCGCGCCCCGTATGAGAACACGGAAGTTAAGCTCGAGCGCCGATGGTAGTTGGGGGATCTCCCCCTGCAAGAGTAGGACGTCGCTGGGCAATGAAGAGAAGCGAGAGACCAAATGGTTTCTCGCTTTTTTATATGTTTTTTCACGTTCGCGGAATAAATCTCAAATTCGTGGGATTATCATGGAAAAGCACGGAATTATATAAAATATCTCGGAATCACCTTTCATTTCTAAGTTATTCACCTGATTCATTCACCATCCTCGTATTAAAAGTCCTGCATCTCAAAAAACTACATTAAAACTTGGAAATCTAACGAGTAATATTTCATAAGTAGGATGATGGGAGAAGCGAATTGCTTCTTTTTTTTATGTTGATCTTGCTGATTGTCAGTTAATCTAACATATTATTTTCAAATGATTTCATCTAGGAAATAGAAATTGTATACGCAGTCAAAACCTTATATGTTAAGGATTTTAGGTAGAAGAGAAGGCATAACTTAAAATAAGATTTTAACACAAAACATCCAAAACATATTTTTTAACTTACTATTTTATGTATAATATGAATTATCTTAATTTTCGGTTTCTATGTGCGGGAGGAGAAATTTCTTTGAAGCTAATGGCGAGAGAACAAGAAAAATTGATGATCGTTGTGGCGGCAGATTTGGCGAGAAGAAGACAGGAGCGAGGGTTAAAGCTCAATTACCCGGAAGCTATTGCGATTATTACATATGAAGTACTTGAAGGGGCGAGAGATGGGAAGAGCGTTGCAGAATTGATGCAGTATGGAAGAACGATTTTAGCAAGAGAAGATGTAATGGAAGGTATCCCAGAAATGGTCACAGATATTCAGGTAGAAGCTACTTTTCAAGATGGAACAAAATTAGTAACCGTTCACGATCCAATTATATGAAAGGGGTTCTGAGCATTGATTCCAGGTGAATATAAGTTAAGATCTTCTTCTGTTACATGTAATGTTGGGAAAGAATCCATTGAAATTGAGGTAACCAATATTGGCGATCGGCCAGTGCAAATTGGATCTCATTTTCATTTCTATGAGGTAAATGATGCTTTAAAGTTTGAACGTGACCTTGCTTTTGGGATGCATTTAAATATTGCTGCAGGTACTGCTGTCCGCTTTGAACCTGGGGATGCTAAAGAAGTCACGCTAGTCGCGTTTTCAGGTGATCGAAAGGTGTTTGGACTTAATAATAAAACAAACGGTTCGTTAGATAGAGAGGTAGATCAATGAGTTTTGAACTTTCAAGAAAAGCGTATTCTGATATGTTTGGTCCGACGGTTGGGGATCAAGTTCGGTTAGCAGATACAGAATTGTTTGTTGAAGTAGAACGAGATGAAACTTCTTATGGTGATGAAGTGAAATTTGGTGGCGGCAAGGTGATTCGCGATGGAATGGGTCAACATCCACTTGCTACGAGAGGCGAATCTGTAGATCTTGTTGTAACGAATGCGTTGATCATTGATTATACGGGGATCTATAAAGCGGATATCGGTGTGAAGGATGGTCATATTGCTTCAATTGGAAAGGCAGGTAACCCTTATTTGATGGACAGCATTGATATAGTGATTGGTGCTTCTACAGAGGTTATTGCGGCAGAAGGAATGATTGTAACAGCAGGTGGAATTGATTCTCATATACATTTTATATGTCCACAATTAATCGAAACCGCGATCGAGTCTGGAATTACAACGATGCTTGGAGGAGGGACAGGTCCAGCGACTGGGACAAATGCAACAACTTGTACTCCAGGGGAATGGAACATTCACCGTATGCTTGAGTCAGCAGAAGCTTTCCCTGTTAATCTTGGGTTTTTGGGCAAAGGAAATGCTTCAGGTGAAGAAGCTTTACGCGAACAAATAGAAGCGGGTGCGATAGGCTTGAAGCTTCATGAGGACTGGGGAACGACGGCAGCTTCCATTGACACGGCATTAACCGTGGCGGATGAATATGATGTTCAGGTCGCGATTCATACCGATACATTAAATGAGGGCGGTTTTGTAGAAGATACGTTGAACGCGATTGATGGGCGCGTCATTCATACATACCATACAGAAGGCGCAGGTGGGGGACATGCCCCAGATATTATTAAAGCCGCTTCTTATGAGCATATCCTTCCATCCTCGACGAATCCTACTAGACCATTTACAACAAACACAATTGCGGAGCATCTTGATATGCTGATGGTTTGCCATCATCTTGATTCTTCCGTACCGGAGGATGTGGCATTCGCTGACTCAAGGATTCGAAAAGAAACCATTGCTGCAGAAGATATTTTGCATGACATGGGTGTCTTCAGCATTATTAGTTCAGATTCACAGGCAATGGGACGAGTTGGAGAAGTGATTTCAAGAACGTGGCAAACGGCGGATAAAATGAAAAAGCAACGTGGGGCATTACCAAAGGGTTCAGAAAACGATAATGAGCGGGTGAAACGTTATATTTCGAAATACACGATAAATCCGGCCATTGCCCATGGTATATCAGACGAGGTGGGGTCCATAGAAGTAGGGAAACTAGCGGACTTTGTTCTATGGAAACCTGGTTTTTTCGGAGTAAAGCCCGAACAGGTCGTTAAAGGGGGGATGATTGCTTGGAGTGTAATGGGGGATCCGAATGCATCCATTCCTACTCCTCAACCAGCTCTCTATAGGCCGATGTTTGGCCAATACGGGAAAGCGAAATTCAGAACCTCCATTACCTTTTTATCACAATCGGCTATTGAAAAGGGTGTTCATAACCAGCTTTCGCTGCAGAAAATCATTCGTCCTGTTCAGAATATTCGTAAGCTAAAAAAGAAAGACATGAAGTACAACGGTGAGACTCCTGATATTCAGGTGGATCCGCAAACGTATGAAGTCTTGGTGGATGGTGAGCTAGTTACGTGCGAACCGGCAACGAGCGTACCGCTTGCACAAAGATACTTTCTATTTTGAGGTGGTAAACAGATGATCATTAGTGAGATAAAAGGAAACATTCGTGACGAAAAGGATACGCTACCGCATGTAGAAAGAGTTTATCTTCGAAGTGATGAACTTGTGAAACGAATTCAGCGAGTAAAGACCGATCACGGAAAAGAGCTTGGGATTAAACTTTCTAAGCCAAAAGATTTAGTCGATGGTGATATTCTGTATCGTGCGGATGACAATATGATTATTGTCAGTGTGATGGAAGATGAAGTGATCGTTATTTATCCTAATTCTTTGAAACAAATGGGAGAAGTCGCTCATATGCTAGGCAATCGCCATTTGCCAGCACAATTTGAAGGAGATGAGATGATTGTGCAGCATGATTATCTAGTTATTCAGTTGCTAACAGAATTAAATATCTCTCATGTGATTGAAAAACGAAAAATGAAAGTAGCTTTTAAATACATTGGGCATGACTAATGCACTCTTTCCGATCCTTCAATTAAGTGATTCTCAGTTTCCGTCGGGGGCCTTTTCGCATTCGTTTGGAATTGAAACATATATTGCAAATGGCACCATTCATGACTCTTCTACATTTCAACAAGTTCTTGAGCTTTTTTTAATGAACCAGCTAGTTTATACGGATGGACTTGCCTGTCGATTAGCGTATGAAGCCTTAGAAGTGGATGACACGGATCGTCTATGGGAGCTGGATCAATCACTGTATGCGTTGGGGATGGCTAGGGAGACCCGAGAAGGGAACAGAAGAATTGGTAATCGCTTAGTTAAGGTAGTTTCCGCCCTTTATCCGAACGCGATATTTAATCAGTATATGGATGCAATGAAGGAGAAAAAGGTGTACGGCCATGGGGCACTGGTATTTGCGATTGTATGTTATCACCTTGGTATTGATGTTGAAAGTGCGGTTTCATGCTACGGATTTGCAACTGCTTCGTCACTCGTTCAAAACGCCGTTCGAGGCGTCCCGCTTGGTCAAACAGAAGGACAGCAAATTCTTGTTTCGATTCAGCCACTTTTAACAGATTGTGTGAAGCAGATCATGTCTCTTGAAGACAGTGACTTTGGGATAGGCGCTCCTGGCCTTGAAATTGCACAAATGAAGCATGAGGCGATCAATGTTCGTCTATTTATGAGTTAATGAAGAAAGGATGATTGAAAAATGAGTGAGCCTATACGAATAGGAATTGGCGGACCAGTTGGCGCTGGCAAAACACTATTAGTGGATCGCTTAACAAGAGCGATGAATAACGAATTTAGTATGGCTGTCATCACAAATGATATTTATACGAAAGAAGATGCGATGTTTTTGAATAAGAACGGGATTTTGCCTTCGGACCGCATCATCGGCGTAGAAACAGGAGGATGTCCGCATACGGCGATTCGAGAAGATGCATCGATGAACTTTGCTGCTATTGATGAATTGAATGAACGTCATGAAGATCTTGATCTCATTTTTGTTGAAAGTGGTGGCGATAATCTAGCTGCAACTTTCAGTCCTGAGCTTGTTGATTTTTCGATTTATATTATAGATGTGGCGCAGGGAGAGAAAATCCCCCGTAAAGGCGGTCAGGGGATGATTAAGTCGGATTTGTTTATTATTAATAAAACGGATCTTGCTCCATATGTTGGCGCCAATCTTGATATCATGCGAGAGGATACGTTGAAATCAAGAGGAGATCGTCCATTTTTCTTTACTAACTTAAAGAATGAAACTGGCGTTAGTGATGTTGTACAGTGGATTAAGGAACAGGCGTTTTTTGTAGGACTTGAGCAGTGACCTACACAGGTTATCTCAAGATAGAAGCAACTGATCGATACGGGAAATCCGTGCTTTCGGATGCTTACTATAACGGTGTTTTTAAGATTTCACGCCCTACTTACAATGAGGATGGACTTCCTCTGTTGCAAATGATTCATGTAGGTGGAGGATATGTAGACGGTGATACGTATTATACGGAGATTCTTGTGAAGGAGAAGGCTCGGTTAGCTGTTACAACCCAGGCTTCCACTAAGGTTTACAAAACACCAAATAAGCAAGTTATACAAAAAGCGTTCTATAAATTAGAAGAGCATAGTGAATTACATATGAAGCTGGATCCGCTCATTGCTTATCGGGATGCTCGCTTTACGCAAGAAACAGAAGTTCACATGGATGAAAGTGCTGTTTTCTTTTTGACAGACATTGTAACGCCGGGATGGTCAAAGGATGGCGTCCTCTTTCCTTATGAGTGTATAACCTCTAAGGTGAAAATCTATCAGAATAAGAACCTCAAAGTATATGATCATTTGCGGTTGAAGCCTGAAGAAGATATGAAGAGGTTGCTTCAGTTAGAGGGGAACACACATATCGGTTCATTGTACTTTATTCATTCGAACGTAACAGAGGAGTGGATAGAGAAGTTAAGAGAGTACCTTGCTTCGTTCGGTGATACTCAATACGGAATATCGTTGTTGCAGGTTCCGGGGTGCTGTTTCCGAATTCTTGCGAAGCGAACGGCACATATTGAGAAGGTTTTTGCTGCTATCGAAAGGTTTATTCATAACACCATTTACAATAGGAATGCGATTTCCTGGCGGAAGTAGTGTATATAGGAGGAAAAAATGGACGCTAGTTTATTATCAATTTTAGTGATTGGATTTCTACTTGGAATCAAACATGCTATTGAACCAGATCATGTAATAGCCGTATCGACCATTGCGAGTAAAACACGTAGTTTGTGGAAATCTTCATTAGCTGGAGTGTATTGGGGGATTGGGCATACCACCACGCTTTTCCTAGTAGGAATGCTTCTATTTCTCTTCAATACGACGATAACAGATACATGGGCGATGTCGCTTGAGATGATTGTTGGATTTATGCTCGTATTTCTAGGGATAAAAACCTTACGTACAAAAACGGCAAATACAGGATTGAAAGGAAACCAAACATACGTACAGTCTGGAGTGATCGGGTTTATCCATGGATTAGCTGGAAGTGCCGCGATGGTTTTGTTGACGATGAGTACGGTTGAAACGATGTTTCAAGGAGCTATCTATATACTAGTGTTCGGTGTAGGGACATGTGTTGGTATGCTCGGGTTTACAACCATTCTTGGACTTCCGTTCGTCGCAACGAGGAAGCAGTTAAAGCTCAACCATCGATTAACTCAAGTGACTGGGATTCTCTCGGTCGGGTTTGGATTCTATTATATTTATCGTATTGGTATAACTGATGGATTATTTAGCTTTTTATAAAGTGATTCATAATAAACAGAGACGATCGATATCGCTTATCGATCGCCTCTGTTTTTAGGTTTCATCTGATTCTACGTCTTTAATCTTTAATCGTTTTTTCTCTTCCTTCGATTCAATAAGTCGGTGAAGATGAATTAAGAGTATGCCCCTACTGTAACTCGCATCAATCGGTTTTTCGCGAACGGGGAATGGTAACTCAACGATGCGTTCGAAGGGACCGTGCTTATATTCTTCCTGAACATTACGATAGCCTTTAAGGTTCATCGCTGTTTGGCCTTTTACTTTAAGTGTCCGATAATGGATATACACGTCAACATCATCGATTTTCTTAATTCCAGGAAGATAAACTGTGCAGATGAGTTCGTTTCCGGCTTCATAGAGATTAACGAGAGGTCCATTTGATACGAACATATCCTGAAAATCCGTCCAAAAATCATCTCCCATAAATTTATTCATTTTATTGCGCCAGTCATACATTTGTCCCCAATGGTCTCCCATGAGGTCACCTCCTGGGCTTTTTGCCAGTATATGCACCGAAAAGTGGAATGTTAAAAGAACGTCACGCTGGTATAAAACCTTTTAAGGAGTGGATGGGAAAGAAATAGGGGAAGTTTGGAAAAAATAGTCGAAAATTATTAGTCAAATTCGATAAATATCGCATGCGGTTTCAGGTTTCCTCGTGTTATGCTAGGGAAAGTTCGAGTTTGAACGATAAGGGAAAAGGAGGATGGACATGCTGGATACAGGTCTTGGCATGGTATTGACCATTTTTGTTATCAATATCTTTTATGTATCGTTTCTCACGATGCGTACGATACTTACACTTAAAGGTCAGCGATACCTTGCAGCTGTTACAGGAACAATTGAGATAGCGATATATGTTGTAGGGCTTGGTCTCGTCCTCGATAATCTAGGGCAAATTCAAAACGTTATTGCATACGCCCTTGGTTTTGGTGTAGGAATTATCGTTGGCATGAAGATTGAAGAATACCTTGCGCTTGGTTATATTACAGTGAATGCCATTACAACAAAGCTTGAAGATGATATTCCCAATAAATTAAGAGATGTCGGTTACGGTGTTACACATTATCTTGCGCACGGGCGTCAGGGAGAACGTCTTGTCATGCAAGTTCTAACATCGCGTAAATCGGAGCGTAAGCTTTATCAGGCTATTGAGGAACTTGATCCTAAAGCCTTCGTTATCTCTTATGAGCCCCGTACCTTCCAGGGTGGATTCTGGGTTAGAAAAATTCGGAGGTAATGTATGGAAAAGAAAGCGAAGAAAAAGAAGTTTGAAGTTAAAGAAAATGAATCACTTTCTGACTGCTTAAAACGAATGGACGACGAAGGGTACATGCCCGTTAGACGCCGGGAAGAACCAGTCTTTAAAGAAGGCAAGGGTTCTAAAGAACCTGAGCTATGCGGTCAGAAAATTGTTTTTGAAGGAAAGTTAAAGTAAAAACCGAACATTAGACTAAATACAAAACACATCGTTCGATTTTCGTTGACAGTTGAACGTCGCTCTTGTTACTATGTAAGAGGAGCAAAAAGGATACCTCATATAATCTTGGGAATATGGCCCATAAGTTTCTACCTGACGACCATGAATCGTCGGACTATGAGGGGGAAAGTCGTGTTTTGCATTCGCAGAACAGGATGGATGTGTTTTCGCCCGAGGTAGAAGCTTCTTCTAAATAAATAGAAGAATTCTATCTCGGGCTTTTCTGTTATTTTCACACTATTTTGATTAATTAGCACCTTCATTTAAGGAGGAATAGCATGAACACAAAAGTTGGCGTCATCATGGGAAGCACTTCAGATTGGGATACGATGAAGCATGCCTGTGACATACTAGAAGAGCTTCAAGTGCCATTTGAGAAAAAAGTTGTTTCGGCCCATAGAACGCCGGAATTGATGTTTGAATATGCAGAATCAGCAAGAGAACGCGGTTTGAACGTCATTATTGCGGGAGCAGGTGGTGCCGCTCATTTACCAGGGATGGTCGCTGCTAAAACGACACTGCCAGTCATCGGCGTACCCGTACAATCGCGGACGTTAAATGGATTAGATTCGCTTCTATCAATCGTGCAAATGCCAGGTGGCGTGCCTGTTGCGACAGTTGCGATTGGAAAAGCGGGAGCGAAAAATGCAGGACTACTAGCTGCGCAAATACTAAGTACGGGTGATGAAACGATCGAGAAGAAGCTTAGCGACTATCGAAATCAGATGAAAGAAACAGTACTCGAAAGTAGTGACAGCTTATGAGGAAAACCATTTTACCCGGTAGCACAATTGGGATTCTAGGCGGTGGACAATTAGGAAGAATGATGGCGTTAAAGGCAAGAGAGATGGGCTACCAAATCGCCGTTCTCGAACCGAAAAAAGATTCTCCCTGTGGCCAGGTCTCTAATCATGAAGTGGTTAGTGGTTATGATGATTTGGATGGCGCTCGTAAGCTAGCTGATCTAAGTGATGTGATCACTTATGAATTTGAAAACATTACACACGATACTGCAAAGTGGTTGGAAGAAAATGCGTATATGCCTCAGGGTGGAGAATTGCTTCGCGTAACGCAGGATCGCTATGTTGAGAAGACAGCGATTCAGAAGTCGGGACTTCAAGTAGCACCTTTTGAAGCGGTCGATTCTCATCAAGATCTTAAGGATGCGCTCGAGAAGATCGGTTTCCCTTCAGTCCTTAAAACACGTACTGGTGGTTACGATGGAAAAGGCCAGTGGGTTTTAAAAACAGAAAAAGATGTTGAAGCTCTCTCTTTTCCTAATGTACCTTGCATTCTGGAGAGTTGGGTACCGTTTCAAAAAGAATTGTCAGTGATTGTGACACGCAGCGTAACTGGGGAAACAACAACGTTCCCTGTAGGTGAGAACATTCATGTGAACAACATTCTTCATCAAACCATCGTACCAGCTCGAGTAGACGAAGCGGTCATTACGAAAGCGGATGGAATCGGAAAGAAGATTGCAAATACCCTACAGCTTGTCGGTACACTTGCAGTTGAGCTGTTTCTTAAAGATAATGAGATTTATGTAAATGAGCTTGCACCACGACCACATAATTCTGGTCATTATACGATGGAGGCATGTGAGACATCGCAATTTGAGCAGCATATTCGAGCAATATGTGGACTACCACTTGGAAGCACTGAACTTCTAAAGCCGGTTGTCATGGGGAATTTGCTCGGTCAGCACGTCACACCGCTAATGGACAGTATAGAAGAGCTCGGTGATGCAAAGCTTCATTTATATGGGAAAGACGAAGCAAAGCCTAATCGGAAGATGGGACACATTAACTTTCTTGCACCTTCAACAGAAGAAGCAATTAAGCGAATGAACTCATGGAAGTTATGGCAGTAAAGACAAGAGACCAGGAGGACTTACAATGATTGAACGTTATACCCGCCCCGAGATGGGAGCCATTTGGACAGAAGAAAACCGCTATAACGCGTGGCTTGAAGTCGAGATCCTAGCATGCGAAGCGTGGGCAGAACTTGGCATTATCCCAAAAGAAGATGTACAAAAGATCCGTGAAAATGCCGGGTTCAATGTCGATCGCATTCACGAAATTGAAGAGGAAACGCGCCATGATGTTGTGGCATTCACAAGAGCGGTATCTGAAACGCTTGGAGAAGAACGGAAATGGGTTCACTACGGTTTAACATCAACGGATGTCGTTGATACAGCACTGTCTTATCAGTTGAATCAAGCGAACGACCTTCTGATTAAAGACATTGAGAAGTTCATTGAAGTCCTAAAGGCTAAAGCGCAGGAACATAAATACACGGTCATGATGGGAAGAACGCACGGTGTCCACGCAGAACCAACAACATTTGGTCTGAAATTGGCGCTATGGTATGAAGAAATGAAGCGTAACCTTGAACGATTCAAAACAGCTTCAGATAACGTTCGTTTCGGCAAACTATCTGGTGCAGTTGGAACATATGCCAACATCGATCCATTTATCGAGCAGTATGTTTGTGAAAAGCTTGGCTTAGAACCAGCACCGATTTCAACCCAAACGCTTCAGCGCGATCGTCATGCTCATTACATGTCGGCTCTAGCACTTGTGGCAACATCCATTGAAAAGTTTGCTGTTGAAATTCGTGGTCTACAAAAGAGCGAAACTCGTGAAGTAGAGGAGTTTTTCGCAAAAGGACAAAAAGGGTCATCCGCAATGCCGCATAAGCGTAACCCGATTGGTTCTGAAAACATGACTGGCATGGCGCGTGTGATTCGTGGCTATATGACGACAGCTTACGAGAACGTTGCTCTTTGGCACGAACGTGATATTTCTCACTCATCAGCAGAACGCGTTATTCTTCCGGATGCAACGATTGCGCTCAACTATATGCTGAATCGTTTTGCAGGAATTGTTTCGAAACTAACGGTCTTCCCTGAGAACATGAAGCGCAACATGACAAGAACATACGGCTTGATTTACAGCCAGCGCGTTCTTCTTTCTCTTATTGATAAAGGCATGGCACGTGAAGCTGCCTATGATCTTGTTCAACCAAAAGCAATGGATGCTTGGGAAAGAGGCATTCAATTTAGAGAGCTTGTTGAAGCTGACCCTAAGATTACAGATCAGCTGAGTGAAGCAGAAATTGAAGATTGCTTTGACTACAATTACCACCTAAAGCCGGTGGATATGATTTTTGAACGTCTCGGACTTTAATTAAGCATCGGAGGGGATCACCATGGAAAAGCAAACATTGTTGTACGAAGGAAAAGCGAAGAGAATTTATGCAACAGATGAAGCGGAGGTTGTCTGGGTCGAGTATAAAGACTCAGCAACCGCTTATAACGGGGAGAAGAAAGCAACAATTACAGGCAAAGGTCGCCTGAACAATGAAATTACAAGCCTGCTCTTTGATTATTTAAAAAGTGCTGGAATCCAAAGTCATTTTATTGAAAAGCTTTCTTCTACTGAACAGCTTGTGAAACGCGTTTCGATCATTCCACTCGAAGTGGTTGTTCGAAACATCGCAGCTGGGAGCTTTTCCAAACGCACGGGTGTGGAAGAAGGGAAGTTACTAAAACAGCCGATCGTTGAATTTTATTACAAGAATGATGACCTTGGTGATCCTCTTCTTACGCTTGATCATGTGTTAGAACTTGAACTTGCAACAGAAGAAACCGTTCAAGAATTAAAAGAACGCGCGTTAAAGATCAATACGCTATTACGCGAATACTTCCTTGAGCGTGACGTGAAGCTCGTTGATTTTAAATTAGAGTTTGGTGTAACACCGGAAGGCAAGATTATGTTGGCGGATGAAATCTCTCCAGATACTTGCCGCTTATGGGATAGTAAAACGAATGAGAAACTAGATAAAGACGTGTTTCGAAGAGATATTGGAAATTTGACAGAAGCGTACGAACAAATTTTAACTCGCCTGGGGGGGCTCCGAATCATGTACAAAGTAAAAGTCTATGTAACGTTAAAAGAAAGT
Organism: Pseudalkalibacillus sp. JSM 102089; assembly: GCF_041366475.1. NCBI lineage: Bacteria > Bacillati > Bacillota > Bacilli > Caryophanales > Fictibacillaceae > Pseudalkalibacillus > Pseudalkalibacillus sp. JSM 102089. Next base: position 190,571 of record NZ_JBEWYW010000007.1, on the reverse strand, counting down.
GTTCTAGATCCACAAGGAAGTGCCGTAAAGAATTCATTGCACAGTCTTTCATATCATGAAGTGGAAGACGTACGGATCGGGAAATACATGGAACTCACAGTGAAAGATACGGAAAACCTGGATCAGCGAATTAAAGAAATTTGCGAAAAGCTTCTTGCGAATACGGTTATTGAAGACTACACCTACGAAATCGAGGAGGGAGTCGCACAGTGAAATTTGCGGTGATTGTGTTCCCGGGTTCTAACTGCGATGTGGATATGTATCACGCCATCAAAGATGAGCTTGGAGAAGAAGCGGTTTATGTCCGGTACGATGAGCAAAATCTAGCAAACTATGATGCGATCCTTCTCCCAGGCGGTTTCTCTTACGGCGATTACCTTCGAAGTGGTGCCATTGCACGCTTTGCACCGATTATGACTGAGGTCGTGAAGGCAGCTGAAGCAGGGAAGCCAATTCTAGGTGTTTGTAATGGATTCCAAATTCTCTTGGAAGCAGGTCTGTTACCAGGAGCGATGAAACGAAATAAGAACTTGAAGTTTATGTGCCGACCGGTTACACTTCGCGTTCAAAACAATGAAACGATGTTCACTTCAACTTATGAAAAAGAAGAAGAAATCACGATTCCAATCGCACATGGTGAAGGTAACTACTATTGCGACGAAACAACACTTACTATGCTGAAGAATGAAAACCGTATTGCCTTCACATACGCGGATAATCCGAACGGATCAGTGGAAGATATAGCTGGAATCGTAAACGAAAAGGGCAATGTCCTCGGGATGATGCCTCACCCTGAACGAGCGGTAGATGAGCTTTTAGGAAGTGCAGATGGATTAAATCTATTTAAATCGATACTACGCAACTGGAGGGAATCCCATGTCACACATGCATGAACCAACACCTGAGATGATTAAAGACCAAAAGCTCTATAGTCAGATGGGTTTAACAGATGACGAGTTCGGTATGGTGGAAGCGATTCTCGGCCGTACACCGAACTATACGGAGACGGGGCTATTTTCTGTTATGTGGTCGGAGCACTGTAGCTACAAGAATTCAAAGCCAGTGTTAAAAAAATTCCCTGTTACGGGTGAGCGCGTTCTTCAAGGTCCTGGTGAAGGAGCTGGAATCGTTGATATAGGTGATGAACAGGCGGTGGTATTTAAGATTGAAAGCCATAACCACCCGTCAGCTATCGAGCCGTATCAAGGTGCTGCAACAGGAGTTGGCGGCATTATCCGTGATGTCTTTTCGATGGGTGCACGTCCTATTGCCCTTCTTAACTCGCTTCGTTTCGGAGAGCTGAGCAATCCAAAAGTGAAGTATCTTTTTGAGGAAGTTGTAGCCGGTATTGCAGGATATGGAAATTGCATTGGTATTCCAACAGTTGGTGGGGAAGTTCAGTTCGATTCTTCTTACGATGGAAATCCTCTTGTAAATGCGATGTGTGTTGGCTTAATTGATCATAAAGACATTCAGAAAGGGATCGCATCAGGAGCTGGGAACACGGTCATGTACGTTGGCGCGAGCACGGGACGTGACGGGATCCACGGCGCAACCTTCGCATCTGAAGAATTGACAGATGCTTCTGACGAAAAGCGTCCTGCCGTTCAAGTTGGGGATCCATTCATGGAAAAGCTTCTGCTTGAAGCATGCCTTGAACTTGTTCACTGCGAGTCACTTGTCGGTATTCAAGATATGGGAGCAGCTGGACTAACGTCTTCAGCTTCCGAAATGGCGAGTAAGGCAGGCATGGGACTTGAAATGAATCTTGATGAAGTGCCACAGCGTGAAAAAGGAATGACGCCATACGAAATGATGCTTTCTGAATCTCAGGAGCGTATGCTCGTTGTTGTGAAAAAAGGTCATGAAGATGAAATTAAAGCTATAACAGATCGCTGGGGTCTTTTAGCGAAAGAGGTTGGTGTAGTAACGGAAGATAAGCGATTCCGTCTCCTTCATAAAGGAGAAGTCGTTGCGGACGTTCCTGTGGATGCATTAGCAGAGGAAGCACCTGTTTATCACAAACCATCTCGTATCCCAGAATATTATATTGAAAATCAGCAGCTTTATAAGCCAATTCCAAATGTGGAAGACGCGAAGGAAATGCTCTATACCTTGTTAAGTCAGCCGACAATTTCAAGTAAGGAATGGGTTTTTGATCAGTACGACTATATGGTGCGAACAAATACAGTTGTGTCACCTGGGTCAGATGCCGCTGTTGTTCGAGTGCGTGGAACAAACAAAGGGTTAGCGATGACAACGGACTGTAATTCCCGTTATTTATATCTTGATCCTGAAGTAGGCGGTCAAATTGCAGTTGCAGAAGCAGCGCGTAACATTGTCTGCTCGGGTGGCGAGCCACTAGCGATTACAGATTGCTTAAACTTCGGTAACCCTGAGAAGCCAGAGATCTTTTGGCAAATTGAGAAAGCGACAGACGGAATGAGTGAAGCGTGTCGTATGCTGAACTCACCAGTTATTGGTGGGAATGTCTCACTTTATAATGAAACAAACGGCATCGCTGTTTATCCAACACCGGTTGTTGGAATGGTTGGCCTTGTCCACGATCTGGATCATGTGACAACACAAGCCTTTAAAGAAGAAGGAAACTTAATATATATGCTAGGTGAAACGGGAGAAGATTTTGGCGGTAGTGAGCTTCAAAAGTATCTTGATGGTAAGATCTCAAGTCAAGCTCCTACACTTAATCTTGAAATTGAAAAAGAACGTCAAAACCAACTTCTAACAGCGATTCAAGATGGACTTGTTGAATCAGCTCACGACCTCGCAGAAGGTGGCCTTAGTGTTGCACTTGCGGAATCGCTCATTGGAACAGAATTTGGTGCTAATGTACGGATTGACGGAGATACGACAACAGATCTTTTCAGTGAAACACAATCTCGTTTTCTTGTAACCATCAAGGGGGAACATCAGCAGGCATTTGAGCAGCGTACAGGAGCGAAGCTGATCGGTGAAGTAACCGGTACTGGCGTATTAACGATTATGCACGAAGATGAAACGCATATTTTCGATGCTCCGGTTCAAGAGCTTGAAGCAGCCTGGAAAGGAGCTATTCCATGTTTGGTGAAATCAAAGGCTTAAATGAAGAGTGTGGCGTATTTGGTATCTGGGGTCACCCTGATGCTGCTTCGCTAACGTATTACGGACTGCATAGTTTACAGCATCGTGGCCAGGAGGGAGCGGGCATTGTCACAACTGACGGTGATCGCCTCTATCATCATAAAGGACTTGGACTAGTGAATGATGTGTTTGGACCTGGTGATCTTGATCAGCTTAAAGGCAATGGTGCGATTGGTCATGTGAGATATTCGACAGCGGGTGGCGGCGGATATGAGAATGTTCAACCCCTTGTATTTCGCTCGCAGAATGATGGTCTTGCGCTTGCGCATAACGGAAACCTTGTAAATGCGAATGCTCTTAAGCATCAGCTTGAAGGACAGGGAAGCATTTTTCAGACGACTTCAGATACAGAGGTATTGGCTCACCTTATTAAACGAAGCGGCTACTTGAGTCAGCGTGAAAAGGTTAAGAATGCTCTTACAATGGTGAAGGGTGCTTATGCCTTTATTATGATGACAGAGAAAGAAATGATGGTGGCGCTAGATCCACATGGCTTAAGACCACTATCACTTGGTATTTTAGAAGGGGCTTATGTTGTTGCTTCAGAAACGTGTGCGTTTGATTTAATCGGTGCGGAATATATCCGTGACGTGCAGCCAGGTGAGCTTTTGATTATTAGTGAGAACGGACTTGAATCAGAGAGGTTCTCGTCTTCAATCTCACGTGCGATTTGCTCGATGGAATACATTTATTTCTCTAGACCGGATAGTAACATTGAGAATATTAACGTTCACACAGCACGTAAACAGCTTGGTAAGCAACTCGCTAAAGAAGCCCCGATTGAGGCAGATATTGTAACCGGAGTGCCGGACTCAAGTATTTCAGCAGCAATTGGCTATGCTGAAGAATCTGGTATTCCATATGAAATGGGATTAATTAAAAATCGCTATGTTGGCAGAACCTTTATTCAACCTTCTCAAGAGTTGAGAGAACGTGGTGTGAAAATGAAGCTTTCGCCTGTTCGAGGAGTTGTTGAAGGTAAGCGTGTTGTTATTGTCGATGATTCGATTGTACGTGGTACAACTAGCAGACGAATCGTGACGATGCTTCGAGAAGCGGGGGCAAAAGAAGTACACGTTCGAATCAGTGCGCCACCAATTATTAGCCCATGCTACTACGGCATTGATACATCCAATTCGGGTGAATTAATAGCGGCGAAGATGAGTGTAGATGAGATGTGTGAAGAAATTGGAGCCGATTCCCTGACGTTTCTGACAACGGATGGGATGACTACAGCGATTGGAAGAGAAGAAGACGGCTCATCGTGCGGTCAATGCCTTGGCTGTTTTACAGGAAATTATCCGACTGAAATTTATCCTGATACCGTACATCCTTACGAAAAAGTCTAACTGAAGGAGGCCGTTATGGCACAAGCATACAGGCAGGCAGGCGTTAATATAGAAGCAGGTTATGAAGCGGTAGATCGGATTAAACCGCATGTGAAAAAAACGATGCGTAAGGGAGTTATGGGAGGACTTGGTGGCTTTGGTGGCATGTTCGATCTGTCAGAACTCAATTATGAGAAGCCAGTTCTCGTTTCAGGGACGGACGGAGTAGGCACGAAGCTCATGCTTGCGATCCAACTCGATCAGCACGACACAATTGGGATTGATTGTGTTGCGATGTGCGTAAATGATGTTGTCGCACAAGGCGCAGAACCGCTCTATTTCTTGGATTATATTGCAACCGGTAGGCTTGCACCAGAGCGGATCGAACAAATTGTGAAAGGCGTTGCAGAAGGCTGCTCACAGGCAGGATGTGCACTCATTGGTGGTGAAACGGCTGAAATGCCTGACATGTACCAAGAGAATGATTATGACCTTGCTGGCTTTACAGTTGGCGCTGTAGAGAAGTCTCAGTTGATTACAACAGAGAATGTGACAGAAGGTGATGTTCTCATTGGCCTCGCATCAAACGGTATTCATAGTAATGGCTTTTCCCTTGTACGTAAAGTGCTTCTCAAGGATAATGATATGGATTTGAAAGCGTCATATAACGAACTTGGTATGACGCTTGGAGATGCTTTGCTGACACCGACGCGTATCTATGTTAAACCTGTTCTAAATGTTCTTCAATCTAACACTGTTCATGGGATTGCACACATTACAGGCGGAGGTTTTGAAGAGAATATTCCGCGTATGCTTCCTGAAGGGCTGGCTGCACAAATTGATTATGGTTCATGGCCGGTTCCTCCTATTTTTGATTTGATCGAAAAGAAGGGAAGTCTCGCTCGTAAGGAAATGTTTACAACATTTAATATGGGTATCGGGATGGTCCTTGCTGTTCCAGAAGATGTTGCGGTTAATGTCATCAAAGCACTTGAGCAGGATGGTGAGCGTGCTTACATGATTGGACGCGTTGTAAAGGGAGAAGGAATCGAATTCGGAGGCGGTGACTTGTCGTGAAGAAGCTAGCCGTATTCGCATCTGGGAGCGGCTCGAACTTTGAAGCGATTGCCGCAGCGATTGAAAAGGGACAGCTTGAAGCAGAAGTGGCACTCGTAGTCTGTGATCGTCCTGGAGCTAAGGTTGAAAAAAGGGCAGAACGCTTTGGCATTCCTGTCCTTTCCTTTTATCCTAAATCGTATGAATCGAAAGCTGACTTTGAAACATTTATTCTTCAGCAGTTACATGATGCTGGTATTGAGTGGATTATTCTCGCAGGTTATATGAGGTTAATCGGTCCAACATTGCTTCAAGGCTTCGAAGGAAGAATTGTGAATATCCACCCATCTCTTCTTCCTTCTTTCCCCGGAAAGGACGCAATCGGACAAGCATTTGAAGCAGGTGTTAAAATCACAGGCGTAACCGTTCATTTCGTGGACGAGGGAATGGATACCGGAAAAATCATTGATCAAGACAGTGTTCGGATTGATGAGGGCGACACGAAGGATGACCTGGCAAGTAAAATCCAGGCAGTAGAGCATCTTTTATACCCTGCCGTCATCCGTTCCCTTCTTTAGGAAAAAAACAAAAGGTAGTAGGAGGAATCATTATGGCTATTAAACGGGCGTTGATTAGCGTTTCTGATAAAACAGATATTACAGCATTTGCAAAAGGACTTGCGGACAAAGGGGTTGAGGTGATCTCAACAGGGGGGACAAAGCGTGCTCTAGAAGAAGCTGGTGTAGACGTGATTGGCATCTCTGACGTAACTGGTTTCCCAGAGATTCTAGATGGTCGCGTAAAAACCCTTCATCCAAACGTACATAGTGGTCTTCTAGCTGTGCGTGATAATGAAGCTCATCAGAAACAGTTGGATGATCTTAATATCAAGCCAATTGATCTTGTTGTTGTGAATTTATATCCTTTCCAGGAAACAATCGCAAAACCAGATGTTACTTATGAAGAAGCAATTGAAAATATTGATATTGGCGGACCGACGATGCTTCGTTCTGCTGCAAAAAATCATCGGGACGTAACAGTTGTAGTGGATCCTTCTGATTACAATCGGGTTTTGCGACAAGTTGAAGAAAATGGTGATACAACCGGAATTCTTCGTCGTGAGCTTGCCGCAAAAGTATTTCGCCATACAGCTTCATATGATGCTGTGATTTCGGAATATTTAACTGCTCAATCAGGAGAAGAAGAACCTGAGTCACTTACGGTAACATTTGAACGGAAACAAACGCTTCGCTATGGTGAAAACCCCCATCAAAAAGCTGTTTTCTATAAAAAACCTTTATATACTGGAGCTTCACTTGCTTCAGCAGAGCAGTTAAATGGTAAAGAGCTTTCTTATAATAATATTAACGATGCCAATGCGGCGCTTAATATTGTGAAGGAATTTGATCAGCCGGCTGTTGTAGCTGTGAAACATATGAACCCGTGCGGAGTTGGTACTGGTGAAACGGTTGTAGAAGCTTATCAAAAAGCATATGAAGCTGATTCCACTTCGATTTTCGGTGGAATTGTCGCGATTAATCGTGAAGTGGATGAAGCAACAGCGCTTAAGTTAAAAGAAATTTTCCTTGAAATTATTATGGCACCTTCGTTTACAGAAGAAGCTTTAGCTGTGTTAACCAAGAAAAAGAACCTTCGCTTATTGAAGCTTGATGTTTCTGCCTCTCCTGCGATTGAACATCAGTTAACTTCCGTTAATGGTGGCCTTTTACTTCAAGAGCGTGATCGTTATGGATTCGATGAAGCTGATATTTCGGTTCCAACCGATCGTGAACCGACAGAAGAAGAGTGGGAAGCACTGAAGTTAGCATGGAAAGTTGTGAAACATGTGAAATCAAATGCTATCGTTCTAACGAAGAATGACCAAACGATTGGAATTGGTGCAGGACAAATGAACCGTGTAGGTGCTGCGAATATTGCCATCGAGCAAGCAGGTGAGAAGAGCAGGGGATCAGTTATGGGTTCAGATGCTTTCTTCCCAATGGATGATACTGTTGAAGCAGCAGGTCGCGCTGGCGTAACAGCTATTATTCAACCTGGCGGCTCCATTCGCGATGAGGACTCCATCAAGAAAGCGAATGAATACGGCATTACAATGGTCTTTACTGGCATTCGTCATTTTAAACATTAAGAGGAGGTTTTTCGAGTGAAGGTATTGGTAATTGGTCGCGGTGGCCGCGAGCATGTAATGGCATGGAAAGCGGCGGAAAGCAGCCTTGTTGATCAAGTCTTTGTCGCTCCTGGTAATGCAGGTATGACGGATGTTAGTCAGCTTGTGGCAATTGAAGAGAGTGATCATGAGGAACTTGTTGCCTTCGCAAAAAGGGAAAACATTGATTTAACGCTTATTGGCCCTGAACAACCTCTTCTCGACGGGATTGTAAATCGCTTTGAGGAGGAAGGACTGCGTGTATTTGGCCCAAGACAGGAAGCAGCCTTGATTGAGGGAAGTAAAACGTTTGCTAAAGAATTAATGGTTGCGCATAACATTCCTACCGCATTTTCTAAATCCTTCACTGACTATATCGAAGCGAAAGCTTATGTTGAAAAAGTCGGGGCGCCGATCGTCCTAAAAGCAGACGGACTTGCTGCAGGTAAAGGTGTTGTGGTGGCAATGTCACTAGAGGAAGCACTTGAAAGCCTTCATGATATGATGGAGAACAATCAGTTTGGTGCTGCTAGTGAACGTGTTGTAGTAGAAGAATTTCTAGAGGGTGAGGAATTCTCTTTAATGGCTCTTGTCGAAGGTGATCGTGTTTACCCACTTGTTATTTCTCAAGATCATAAACGTGCTTTCAATGGTGACGAGGGTCCAAATACAGGAGGGATGGGAGCCTATTCTCCTGTTCCGCAAATTTCTCAAGATACTGTGGATCATGCGGTTGAGACGATTTTACGTCCTGCAGCAAAAGGAATGAAATCAGATGGCCGCTCCTTTACCGGAATTCTCTATGCTGGCCTTATGTTAACAGTTAATGGACCGAAAGTGATTGAATTTAATGCGCGCTTTGGTGATCCAGAAACGCAAGTCGTTCTCCCAAGAATGACATCAGACTTCGTCCAGGCTATCCTTGATCTCCTCGAGGGTAAAACACCTAAGCTTGAATGGAGCGAACAGTCCGTTATTGGTGTTGTCGTTGCTTCAGGTGGTTACCCAGGTAGCTATGAGAAAGGCAAGGCGATTACTGGGCTTGATCAGGTTGGATCAGAGTCTCTTGTTTTTCATGCCGGAACAAAACAAATCGGTGGAAAGCTAGTAACAGACGGAGGTCGTGTACTACTTGTTGCTTCTGCAGGTGATGATTTGAGAGAAGCGAGTCAGGTGGTATATAAAGAATTAGAAAATGTAAAAGTAACGGAAGGCTTCTATCGAACAGACATTGGGCATCGCGCTATTTCACACGTTTCTTCCTAATGTAGGCGAATGTAATCGCAACGATACTTCCAATAATCATCGTATAAATTAACCATGTATCTGTTATATACTCGAGCATAAATAGACCTCCTTTTGATAAGGTAGATGAAACTTCCCTGAATGCAGGGAAGTTTTTTTATGAAAACGTTAAGAAGGATTAATCACTCTTTCAAGTGCCGTTTCATCTGCATCAAGTTTTTCATCGGGAGTCATGAGGTCAACGATGGGGCAATACCTCGTATGTCCTTCAGCTACTTTCATGGCACCGATTGCGGCGATTATCCAGGCTGATTTGGATTCTTCTTTCGAAAGCTTTGCGGTTGAATAAGCAAGAAGTGTGAATCCAGTAGCCAGTCGAATAAAGGCATTCATCATACTAATGTTTGGCTTCAATTGAAAAACTCCTTTCTTCATTCACAAATCTAAAGTAGCAACGTGTCGAAATTATGTTAAAATAAAGAAAACTTCTTGAAGCGGGTGATGGTTTTGGCAAAACGAAAAAATTTATGGACAAAGCAGCAATTACGACAACACGTTCAAGTAGTGTCTGGAGAACTGCCTCCATCGATCGTTTTTTACAATGCAACATATTTAAATAATGGACTTAAAAAATGGATTACATCGAATATATGGGTTTATGAAGATCGTATTGTGTACGTAGGCGATGATCTCCCTGAAAAGCACCCGTCAACTGAATGGATTGATTGTAATGGGAAATATCTCGTGCCAGGTTATATTGAACCACATGCACATCCATTTCAACTATATAATCCCCTTACACTTGCGCGATATGCATCGCAGCGGGGGACAACAACAATGATGAATGATAACCTTTTATTCCTTCTAGGTTTGACAAAAGAGAAAGCGCTTACATTGATTGAGAATTTAGATGAGTATCCCGTTTCGATGTATTGGTGGGCGCGATATGATTCTCAAACACAGCTTCTCGATGAAGAGGCCATTACGAATAAAAATATGAAGGAATGGCTGGCCCACCCACTTGTGATACAGGGTGGAGAGCTTACCGCATGGCCTGATGTTCTCGGAGGAGATGATGAAATATTAGAATGGATGCAGGAGACGAGAAGACTCGGTAAACCAGTGGAAGGACATCTCCCTGGTGCTTCTCTCGCAACATTAACGAAGATGGGGCTTCTTGGCGTTTCGTGTGATCATGAAGCGATGACAGGAGAGGAGGCGATTCGTCGCTTAGAGATGGGTATGATGACGTCCCTCCGTTATTCTTCGATAAGACCTGATCTACCTGTCATTCTCGAATCATTGCTGAAGAAAGGAGTTACTTCCTTTGACCGCGTTATGATGAATACAGATGGATCGACGCCTTCATTTCTGGAAAATGGCACAACGGACAAGTTAATTGCAATAGCACTTGAGAAAGGAGTCCCTTCAGAAGATGCGTATTCTATGGTGTCATATAATGTTGCAAACCATTACGGTATAAGCGATACGCATGGTATGATAGCACCGGGTAGAGTGGCTCACATTAATATTCTTGCATCAAAAGAAGATCCGCTTCCGGTCTCTGTTCTAGCGCGTGGAAAATGGTTAAAGCGCGATCGTGATGAAGTAGAACAGGATTGGTCTTTTGATTGGGAAGGTCATGGGCTTTCTCCACTTGATAATTCGTGGGAAATCCAATCAAACGATTTAACTTTCTCTGGTCCGGCAGGAATTGAAATGGTGAATGCTGTTATTACAAAGCCTTATAATCTCTCTGTCGAGACGTCCGTTGAAGAGCTACCTTCAGGTTCTGATGAAAGCTTTATGATGCTTCTCAGTCGTGAAGGGAAATGGCGTGTAAATACGATCATTAAAGGCTTCGCTAATCAAGTGAAAGGGTTTGCAAGCAGCTTTTCAAATACGGGTGATTTTATTATCATTGGGAAAAATAAAGCGGATATGATGACAGCTTTTAATCGAATAAATGAAATTGGTGGGGGGATCTCTCTTGTAGAAGATGGAGAAGTTATATCCGAAATTAAACTTCCTCTCATGGGCAAAATGTCTGATCTTCCACTTGAAGAACTAATCAAAGTTGAAAAGAGAATGATACAAGAACTAGAAGATAGAGGCTACTTATATAAAGATCCCGTTTATAGCTTGTTGTTCTTTTCTTCAACACATTTACCTTTTATTCGATTGACGCAGCAAGGAATTTATGATGTGAAAAGGAAAATGGTACTTTTTCCTTCGATAATGCGTTAAACTATAACAAAGTAACCTCTTAACGGAGTGAAGTGCATGATTTTATTCGGTTGAATTGTTAAAATGAATATAAAGCTGTAAAAATAGCACATCAAGATGAACGTTACAGAATGCAACATATAGACGAAACATACTTAAGTAAGGAGAGTGGATTTAGAATGCAAATTGATAAACTTCGAGGTAAGACACTTGACCAACTTTTTGAAGCGATTCTTTCATTGAAAGATCTTGAAGAATGCTATTTATTCTTTGATGATCTAGCGACTGTAAATGAGATACAATCGCTTGCTCAGCGTTTGGAAGTAGCAAGAATGCTACGTGAAGGGTTTACGTATCATAAAATTGAAACAGAAACAGGCGCAAGCACCGCAACGATTTCCAGAGTAAAGCGCAGCTTAAACTATGGAAACGATGGCTATCAAATGACGCTTGATCGTGTTCACAATAAAGAGTAGAAAATGAGCCGGCTTCCGGCTCATTTTTGTTTTGGTTGGCGTGTTGGTGGATATTTGTCTTTTCGCGGATATATTTGAGAAATCGCGGAAATAATGATCGATTTCGCGGATAAAATTAGATTATCGCGGAATTATCGAGGAAATCGCGGAATTATGGATTTTAAATGGTTGCAGATGTTTGTGAAGGCTAAACGAGCGCTTCCGCTTTTTGTAGATCTAGCTGTAGTGGGCAGGTCCTCGATCGCTTCACCATTTCATCCGAACACAAAGGACGTGTTCAAATGAAATGCCTCCAGCGCTTGTCGGACCTAAACGCCCACTTCCGCTTTTCATGATCCAGCTGCAGCCTCCAGACCCTCTGTCACTTCACCCTCCAACTCGAACACAAAGACCGTGTTCAATTTGGAGGGCTCCAGTGCCTGGCGGGTCTAAACGGAGGCTTCCGCTTTTCATTATCCAGCTACAGCGCCCAGCCTCTCGATCGCTTCACCCCATAAAATGAACACAAAGACCGTGTTCTTTTTATGGGGCTCCAGCGCTTGTCGAGGCTAAACGGGCGCTTCCGCTTTTAGGGTATTCTTTGATATAATCCAATTTATGAGGAAAAGTGGGAGGAAGGGTTAGGATGTTTGATTTTCGAGAGTGGAAGCATGTGTTTAAGCTGGATCCGAATAAGGAGATAGAGGATTATGATCTTGAGGCGATTTGTGAGTCTGGGACGGATGCGGTGATTGTTGGTGGTAGTGATGGCGTTACGCTTGATCGGACTTTAGATTTACTTGCTAGAATTCGCCGTTACGCGGTACCATGTGCTCTTGAGGTATCCACTGTTGAGGCAGTGACACCAGGATTTGATTTTTATTTTATTCCGACAGTGTTGAATACGGAAGATAGCCGATGGGTGACCGGATTACATCATGAAGCTGTGAAAGATTTTGGTGAAATCATGAACTGGGATGAAATTGTGATGGAAGGGTATTGTATTTTAAACCAGGATTCTAAGGTTGCTCAGTTAACTTCTGCTCATACTAATCTAGATGAAGCTGATGTTCTTGCTTATGCTCGGATGGCAGAGAAAATGTTCAAACTGCCCATTTTTTATGTTGAATATAGCGGAACATATGGAGATGCAGAACTTGTTCGGAAAGTGAGCCAGGTTCTTGACGATACGAAACTTTTTTATGGTGGCGGAATTGACTCTCCTGAGAAAGCGAAAGAAATGGCAGCTTCTGCAGATACGATTATTGTCGGGAACGTCATATACGATAATATGAAGCAGGCGATAAAAACTGTTGCTGCTGTGAAAGGAAATTGATTCTCTCCTGTCGATCAGGTAAAATAAGAAACAAGAACATACGTTTGTGAGGAGTGCGAAAACATGCAACGAATAGTTGATAAGTTACTAAACGGGCTAAATCCCGAACAACAAGAAGCGGTCAAGCACACGGATGGACCGCTTTTAATTATGGCTGGAGCAGGTAGTGGAAAAACGAGAGTGCTGACGCATCGTATTGCGTATCTTCTTGTGGAGAAACAGGTATCTCCTTGGAATATTCTTGCGATTACGTTTACGAATAAAGCGGCGCGAGAAATGAGAGAACGAGTAAATTCGATTACGGGACCAGTCTCGGAAGATATTTGGATCTCGACATTCCACTCTATGTGCGTACGTATTTTAAGAAGAGACGGTGATCGGATTGGAATTAACCGCAACTTCACCATTCTTGATTCTGGGGACCAGCTGACTGTTATTAAGAAGATTTTGAAAGAGCAGAACGTAGATCCAAAGAAATTTGAGCCTAGAGGGATTCTTGGCAGTATTAGCTCTGCAAAAAATGAACTCGAAACTCCTGAAGATTATAAAGCGAATGCAAAGGGGCCTTACGAAAGTGTTGTTGCTGATGCATATGAGCAATATCAGAAGCAGCTTCGTAAAAACCAGGCGCTTGATTTTGATGATTTGATTATGCGGACGATCACGTTGTTCAAAAAGGTGCCGGAAGTACTCGAGTTTTATCAGCGTAAATTTCAGTATATTCATGTTGATGAGTATCAAGATACAAACAAGGCACAATATATCCTTGTTAAACTCATGGCTGAGAAATATCAGAACCTTTGCGTAGTTGGTGATTCTGATCAGTCGATCTACCGCTGGCGTGGTGCAGATATACAGAACATTCTTTCCTTTGAGAAGGACTATCCAAGTGCACGTGCGATATTCCTTGAGCAAAACTATCGTTCAACTAAGAAAATTCTACAAGCGGCCAATGTGGTTATTGAAAATAATACGAATAGAAAGCCTAAAAAGCTTTGGACGGATAATGATGATGGGCCACATATTACTTATTATCAGGCAAACGATGAACATGATGAGAGTCGTTTCGTAACAGGGAAAATCCTTGATATGGTGAATACCGGACAGAGAACGAATTCACAAATAGCGATTCTTTATCGTACGAATGCCCAGTCGCGTGTGATTGAGGAAATTTTAAATAAGTCGAACATCCATTACAACATTGTCGGCGGTACAAAGTTCTACGACCGTAAAGAGATTAAAGATGTTCTAGCATACCTCCGTCTCATTGCTAATCCAGATGATGATATTAGCTTACTTCGAATTGTAAATGTTCCAAAGCGTGGTGTTGGTGCATCGACAATGGACAAGGTAGCACAATATGCGGCTAATCAGGATATTTCTATCTTTACAGCTCTTCAAGAAGTCGAGCAGATCGGGTTAAGCGCTCGTTTCACTAAGACTCTTAAATCATTTGGTAATCAAATGGCAAACTGGTCACAAATGCAGGAATATCTAGCCGTATCTGAACTTGTTGAGGAAGTAATTGATAAGTCAGGGTATCGTGATGCGTTAAGAAATGAGAATACAATCGAATCACAAACACGACTTGAAAACATTGATGAATTTCTTTCTGTTACACAAGAATTTGAGAAAGCAAGTGAAGATAAAAGCCTAATCGCTTTTCTAACAGACCTTGCGCTCGTTGCGGATATCGATAAGTTAGATGAGGATGAAGGTGAGCAGAGGGAAGCTGTTACACTTATGACGCTCCATTCAGCTAAAGGTTTGGAATTTCCCGTTGTTTTCCTCATTGGGATGGAAGAAGGAGTATTCCCGCATAGTCGTTCCCTATTTGAGGAGGAGGAGATGGAAGAAGAGCGTCGTCTAGCATATGTTGGTATTACAAGAGCAGAAGAAGAGCTTTTCTTGACAAATTCTCGTCTTAGAACACTCTACGGAAAAACAAACGCGAACCCTGTGTCCCGCTTCATAGGAGAGATACCAGAAGAATTACTTGAGAAGCAAGGTCAAGAAAAGCCAGCTACACCGTTTGGTGGGACTAGTTCCCGACCTTCTTCAAGACCTGCTACTCCTAAGACGCCTAGACGTCCTCAACTTACTTCAACAGGTGGAGATTCACTCGATTGGAAAGTAGGAGATAAAGCAAGTCACCGTAAATGGGGCGTTGGTACGGTCGTTAGCGTTAAGGGTGAGGGTGACTCGACTGAGCTTGATATTGCTTTCCCTAACCCGGTAGGAATTAAGCGTTTGTTAGCGAAGTTTGCGCCTATTGAAAAGCAATAGTCATTTTAGAAGGTGAGGTTTGACGATGGAAGAAAAGCAAAAGCGCATCGAAGAGCTTCGTCAGCTCTTAAATCAGTACAATTACGAGTACCACGTTCTAGATCAGCCGACCGTTCCTGATGCCAAGTATGATCGGATGATGAATGAATTAATTAACCTGGAAGAAGAGAATCCTGAACTTAAAACGGAAGATTCTCCAACTCAGCGCGTCGGTGGCACGCCGCTTGAAGGCTTTCAAAAAGTTGAACACAGAGTACCAATGCTAAGCCTTGGTAATGCTTTTGGTGAAGAGGACTTGAAGGACTTCGACCGACGTGTACGTGATCGAATTGGCGAAAACTTTTCGTATGTATGCGAGTTAAAAATAGACGGTCTTGCCGTTTCACTTATTTATGAAGATGGAGTTCTTGTGCGTGGAGCCACACGTGGGGATGGCACGGTAGGAGAGGACATTACTCAGAATTTGAAAACCATTCCAGCTATCCCACTTCGTTTAAGCGAAAATGTTAGCATGGAGGTGCGTGGTGAGGCGTTCATGCCAAAGCCATCCTTCATGAAATTAAATGAAACACGTGAGAAGAATGATCAGGATTTATTTGCAAATCCTCGAAATGCAGCGGCTGGTTCTCTTCGCCAGCTTGACCCAAAGATTGCTGCTAGCCGCAACTTGTCTATTTTTGTATACGGTGTAGGTACGGTTGAAGGCAGGGAAATTAGTTCACATTCAAATGGCCTTGATTTTCTCAAAGAGCTAGGATTCAAAACCAATCCAGAATGGAAGCGATGTAACACGATTGATGATGTTATTGATTACATCGGTGGTTGGTCAGAGAAACGTCCTGATCTTTCATACGAGATCGATGGGATTGTTGTGAAAGTAGATGCCCTCAATCAACAAGAGGAGCTAGGATTTACTGCGAAAAGTCCACGATGGGCCATTGCATACAAGTTTCCTGCTGAAGAGGTTGTAACGCAGCTCTTGGATATTCAGCTTAATGTGGGCAGAACTGGTGTCGTCACTCCCACTGCTGTTTTAGAACCAGTACTCGTTGCTGGGACAACCGTGCAGCGTGCATCTCTTCATAATGAGGATCTGATTCGTGAGAAGGATATTAAAATTGGAGACTATGTCGTTGTGAAAAAAGCAGGAGACATTATTCCTGAAGTCGTTTCAGTGCTTGAAGATCGTCGTTCAGGTGAAGAAAAAGCATTTTCTATGCCTGAAAAATGTCCTGAATGTGATAGTGATCTCGTTCGATTAGAAGAAGAGGTCGCACTTCGATGCATTAATCCAAAATGTCCAGCTCAGCTCCGTGAAGGACTCATTCATTTCGTTTCACGCAATGCAATGAATATTGATGGACTAGGTGAACGGGTGATTACTCAGCTGTTTCGAGAGGAATTAATTCATGATGTAGCAGATATCTATCAGCTGACACACGATCAACTTATTGAGTTAGAGCGAATGGGTGAGAAGTCAGTCTCCAACCTTCTTGAGGCGATAAGCGTCTCAAGGAATAATTCATTAGAAAAACTGTTGTTTGGTCTTGGGATACGCCATGTCGGTGCAAAAGCTGCGAAAACTCTTGCACAACAATTTGGCTCTATGGACAGTATTGTTCAAGCAAATATAGAAGATCTTGAAGCAATTAATGAAGTGGGACAGAAAATGGCTGATTCTGTTGTGCGATATTTTCAAAACGAAGAAGTGCATGAACTAATTGAAGAATTAAAAGAAGCTGGCGTTAATATGACCTATAAAGGGCCTAAGCCAGTTGCGGTAGAAGACATTGATTCCGTGTTTGCGGGCAAAACAATTGTACTCACTGGTAAGTTAGAACAGTTGAGTCGCGGGGAAGCAAAGAAGAAGCTTGAAGAACAAGGCGCAAAGGTGACAGGTAGTGTAAGTAAGAGCACAGATCTTGTCATTGCAGGGGAAGATGCTGGTTCTAAGCTTGAAAAGGCAGAGTCTCTTGGCATTGACGTGTGGAGTGAGAACAGGTTCCTTGAAGAGTTAAACGAATGAGGAGAGGGAAGTAATGCCAAAGAAGCAAACGTTCATCGTTAGTATCATGGCCCTTTCGCTCGTATTATCCGGTTGTGTTCCAAGTTTTATGAAGGGCGATCAGGACGATACAGTGAAAGTGAATGATTCAGAAGGCGAAGATAGCGAAGAAATGATTGTTAGTGAAGATATCAAAACATCTGAAACG
This sequence comes from Pseudalkalibacillus sp. JSM 102089, assembly GCF_041366475.1. NCBI lineage: Bacteria > Bacillati > Bacillota > Bacilli > Caryophanales > Fictibacillaceae > Pseudalkalibacillus > Pseudalkalibacillus sp. JSM 102089. The sequence continues at coordinate 173,118 of NZ_JBEWYW010000007.1, read as the reverse complement.
TATTATCGTTCAGTACTTGAGAAGGATGGGGATAAAAATTCTCTTGATACTTCACAAGTTAGGGGATTAATCACGGCTGGCGTTGATAACCGTCTCGATGTTGATGCGCTTGAGATGGGTTTAATCAGACTTTCTCAAGAGCAATTTGATCCTGAGAAATATTTCTTTAAAGAAGGTCAGCTTTTTGATACAGAGCAAATTCATAGCTGGCTGTATCGAGATAATGGTGTAACGAAAGAAGAAGCTGAAAAAGATAAAGAGAAGGAAGTAAATGAGGGACTTAATCCACAGCTCGGAGTGGAAGAAAATCCTGCTAATTATGAGCAAGTAATTGAAGCAGAGAAGAAAAACCCTAAATTCTTATCTTATATACATGAACAAGATTACTATGTTCAAAACAAAGATGACGAGTTACAACTAGGCGGAATCTCGATTGCCTTATCGCTTTATTCTGAATATCCTTATTCAGTTCTTGATGAGAATGGCCTGAAATATACTGGTTCAGTGGAACTAGGGAAAGAAGAAGTGATTTCTAAGGCGAAGGAATCGATTGAACCAATTGTGAAGAAAATTCGTGCTGAGCATGACGTACCTATCATGTTCACTCTGTTTTTAGAGCAACCAAGACAATCAGTTGTCCCAGGAAACTTTGTGGCGAGCACCATTGTAGGAGAAGGGAAATCCAGCCCGGATTCTTGGAAGGATTTAAATGAGAAGTACGTTGCTTTTCCTTCCTCTGCAGCCTCCGACGAGTACCCTGCTGAAGCAGAGAAGTTTGATGATTTCACACGTGAAATCCAGGATTTCTTTCCAAACTTTGTAGGTGTCATTGGCACCGGGTTCTACAAACAGGATGAGCTTACACAATTGAAGGTTGAAATACCAATCCAATTCTATAGCAAAGCGGAGGTCATTTCGTTTACACAGTTCGTAAACGGTCTTGTCAAGAAACGAAATGATACATTTCCTCAGGAGCTTCCGGTCTCCATCTACATCACAAATAACGGAGAAACAGAAAGTATGATTGTGAAAGATCCTAACGAAGAAGAACCGTTTGTTCATATTTATCAATAAACAAAAAACCTCCCAGTGTAAAAACACTGGGAGGTTTTTTGTTATTCAGACAAGGCTTTTTGGAGTGTTTGAATGTTTTTTTCCATTAATGTGAAATATGTTTCGTTATTTTCGATATCTTCTTCGGTTAAAACAGATAGATTATGGATGCGAAGCGTATTGAGTCCAAGCTCTTTTTGAACTGCTTTAGCAGGCTTGGGGGTAGCATTTTGTTCGAAAAGCATATACTTCAAATTGTGGCTTTTTGCTGTTTCGATAATTTCTTCTAATTGTTTTTGAGTAGGTTCTTGAGAAGGAGAAAGACCCGAGACGCTTAATTGTTCAAGGCCATAACGACTTTCCCAGTAGCTATAAGCATCATGAGAGATGAGAAATTCTTTCTTATCTGCACGATCAGCCATTTCTTGGAAGGATTGATCCAAGGCTAATAATTCTTCTTGCAAATAACTAAAATTAGTTTCGAATGTTTCTTTCTGATCAGGATCGAGAGCGATTAGAGCATCTTTAATATTTTCAGCTTGCTCTATTGCAAGAATTGGATCGATCCAAATATGGGGATTCATATCACCATGGTCGTGGTCGGCGTGCTCTTCGTGCTCATGCTCTTCATGCTCTTCTTCGGATTCATCTAGATGGATGTCTTTAGCAGACTCAAGAACCATGACATCCTCATTGCTTAGCGTATCTTGTGCAGCATCAGCAAACCCTTCCATACCTGCACCATTATATATAAACAAATCTGCTTCAGCTAATTCGGCCATTGTTCTAGTTGTTGGCTCGAAGCTATGTGCATCGCTACCTGGAGGAATGATTGACTCAGCCGTTACATCTTCTCCTCCAATCCGTTCGGCAAAGTATTCAAGAGGATAAAGTGTTGTATAAATGGTAAGCTTTCCATCCGCTTTAGAGTCTGACTCATCTTGACCACAAGCGACAAGGATAAACGTAGAAATAGATAATAATAACGCTAATTTAAAAAAGCGATTATTCATAAGTGATTTTCCCTTCCGTAAGTTTCTCTGCCACTCATTATATCGTAATGATTACGTTTTGCAAACAGTAATCTTTCCGATTTGTTTTGTTCATTATAGTAAAAAGTCTTAAAAAGGTATTGGAGTGGGAAGGGTGAAAATTACATGGAAAAAATAGTTGTGATAATTAGCATTATGGAGGTATGAAAAGAAGGGGAACGCGGCAATCTATAAAAAAATATTTCAATTTGAAGATTAACATTACAAAATAGTGGGTAAATGTTACTAGAGTATGTAGATGAGGGAAATATTGGTCAATTAATTTAAATAAATTTTCTTGAATACTTATGACATAAAAGTTGCTAAAAGAAGGGAAATCTCTTTCATTATGTATTTTTATTCATTGAAAAGTTTATCTTATAATATTTGCATTGTTCAGAAAAATATTTTGTGATATAGTAATCATTGGTTTGTAAAGGACTAATGGTCTACTGGAATAATTTGAATTCACAGCAAAAATGCATAGTTGTGAATATTGACTTTGGAGGGGGTGAAAGTGTGGAATATACCTTAACTACCGCAACATGGTTCTGGCTACTTATACCAATGCCTTTATTAGTCGTATTATCAATAATAACTTTTTTTACCGAAAGGAGAGAATAGTACTCGATGAGTATTGAGACGCCAACGTTAGTCACATTTATAGTGTACCTTGTCGGTATGCTCGCAATTGGATTAATTGCTTACAAAATGACAAGTAACTTATCTGATTATGTTCTTGGAGGAAGAAGATTAGGTGGATCTGTAGCCGCACTTAGTGCCGGAGCATCAGATATGAGTAGCTGGCTCTTACTAGGCCTACCTGGTGCAATGTATGCAGGTGGTATGAGTCAAATTTGGATTGGGATTGGGCTCGCAATCGGAGCTTACCTGAACTGGCAGTTTGTTGCATCGCGTCTTCGCCGTTATACAGAAGTGGCGAATGATTCGATTACGGTTCCTGATTACCTTGAAAACCGTTTTCGTGATAGTTCGAAAGCACTACGCGTGATTTCAGCAATTGTCATTCTTGTATTCTTTACGTTCTATACGTCTTCAGGTCTTGTTGGGGGCGCAATCCTGTTTGAAAGCTCGTTCGGAATGAGCTATGAAAGCGCATTGTGGATCGGTGCACTTGTTATTATTTCTTATACGTTCCTTGGTGGTTTCTTAGCGGTAAGCTGGACAGATTTCTTCCAGGGAATACTTATGTTCCTTGCACTTGTTGTCGTGCCAATTGTTGCCCTAAATGAAATGGGTGGCTGGAGCGAAACAGTTAATCAAGTCGGTGCAACGGATACAACTTATCTCGATATCTTTACTGGTATGAGCTTTATGGGGATTATCTCCCTGCTTGGTTGGGGACTTGGTTACTTTGGCCAACCTCACATCATCACTCGTTTTATGGCAGTTAAATCTTCGAAAGAGATTCCTAAAGCACGCCTTGTTGGTATGTCATGGATGGTTCTTTCACTGTTTGGTGCAATCTTTACTGGTTTCATCGGTATTGCCTATTTCGATGCGGGCCTTCCGAACTCGGAAACAGTCTTTATTGAATTTACACAAGTGCTCTTTAATCCATGGGTTTCCGGCTTCTTGCTTGCTGCAATCCTATCTGCGATTATGAGTACAATTGACTCTCAGCTTCTTGTATCTTCAAGTGCTGTTGCGGAGGATTTCTATAAAGCGATCCTTCGTAAGAATGCTAGTCAGACTGAGCTTGTATGGGTAGGTCGTATCGCGGTTCTTGCGATTGCGTTACTTGCTATTCTACTTGCTTACAACCCTGATAGCAGTGTTCTTGATCTTGTAAGTTATGCGTGGGCCGGCTTTGGTGCCGCATTTGGGCCTGTTATTATACTGAGTCTATTCTGGAAACGTATGACGCGTAATGGTGCCCTTGCTGGTATCATCACGGGTGCAGTAGTCGTTATTCTATGGGCTCAATTATCAGGCGGACTATTCGACCTTTACGAATTGATTCCAGGCTTTATTCTTGCATGGATCGCTGTTATGGCATTCAGCTTTGTAGGTAAAGAACCTGGTAAAGAGATTGAAGATGAATTTGAAGCAGCTAAGACATCTGAATTTTAATCAGCTTTATTCAAGAGGCTCATCCCAATAAGGGGTGAGTCTTTTTTTGAAATAAGAATGGGACAAGCTATAGACGCAAGCCCTAAAACAGAAGTTAAACAAACGTTTGATTAATCCGACTTAATTAAACGTTTGTTTAAAATTGGAACAGACGGCGTTCTGTTGCTTAATGAAGCTTGTTTTTGGTATCATCTATATATTGCAGGTTGTTCGAAATTTGTGGAGGTGAAAGTGATGTCCAGAATTACCAAAGAAGAGGTTAAGCATGTAGCGAACCTCGCTAGACTAGAAATGGATGAGGCAGAGGTCGAGAAGTTTACAACTCAGCTTGATGACATTATTTCAATGGCGGAGCAGCTGAATGAATTAGATACAGAGAACGTTGAGCCTACAACGCATGTTCTCGATTTAAAAAATGTACTTCGTGAAGACAAAGTACAGCCGTGGTTATCTCGTGAGGAAGCATTGAAGAATGCACCTGATAAAGAGAATGGTCAAGTAAAAGTTCCATCAATATTTGAGTAAGGGAGGCAACGTCCTTGTTTGATAAAAGCATAAGTGAGCTTCACAGCTTGCTTCATAAGAAAGAATTATCCGTCAGTGAACTTGTTCAAACCTCGTTTGATCGTATTCATACGGTCGATGAAAAGGTAAAAGCATTCATGACGTTAAATGAAGAAGGAGCAATGCAATCAGCAAAAGCGCTTGATGAAAAGCTCGGTACAGAAGATGCAAGAGGGCTTCTTTTTGGTCTCCCTGTAGGTGTGAAAGATAACATTGTTACAAAAGGACTTCGTACAACAGCGTCAAGCCAGCTTCTAAGCAACTTTGACCCATTACATAATGCAACAGTGGTTGAACGTTTAAATGCAGCGGAAACCATCACTGTGGGCAAATTGAATATGGACGAGTTCGCGATGGGTTCTTCTAATGAGAACTCTGGCTTCTTTGGCACGCGTAACCCATGGAACACCGATTATGTACCTGGTGGCTCAAGCGGCGGCTCAGCTGCATCTGTTGCTGCTGGAGAAGTTTTCTTCTCACTTGGCTCTGATACAGGTGGTTCAATCCGTCAGCCAGCTGCTTTTTGTGGTGTTGTAGGATTAAAACCTACTTACGGACTCGTTTCTCGATTTGGCTTGATCGCGTTCGCATCATCACTCGATCAAATTGGACCAATCACAAACACCGTAGAAGATAACGCCTATCTTCTTCAATCTATTGCAGGTCACGATAAGATGGATTCAACATCAGCGAACGTTGACGTTCCAGATTACCTTTCTAGCCTAACTGGCGATGTAAAAGGTCTTCGTATTGCTGTACCGAAAGAATACCTTGCTGAAGGTGTAGATGAAGACGTGAAGAACAGCGTCCTTCAATCACTTAAAAAGCTTGAAGAGCTTGGCGCAACTTGGGAGGAAGTATCTCTACCTCACTCTAAATATGCTGTAGCGACATACTATCTTCTTTCTTCTTCAGAAGCATCAGCTAACCTTGCTCGCTTTGACGGCGTCCGCTATGGCGTTCGTGCTGAAGCTGAGAACCTTCTTGATCTTTATAAGAAAACAAGAAGCGAAGGCTTTGGTGACGAAGTGAAGCGACGTATTATGCTTGGTACATTTGCACTTAGCTCTGGCTATTACGATGCTTATTATAAGAAAGCACAAAAAGTTCGTACGCTCATCAAGAATGACTTTGAAAAAGTATTCGAGGACTACGATGTGATTATCGGACCTACAACGCCGACACCAGCCTTTAAAGTAGGCGAGAAGATTGATAACCCGCTAACGATGTATGCGAATGATATTCTCACAATCCCGGTTAACCTTGCAGGCGTTCCTGCGATTTCCGTACCTTGTGGTTTATCAAATGGCCTACCTGTTGGACTTCAAATAATCGGAAAGCACTTTGATGAGAAGACCGTTTACCGCGTAGCTCATGCATTTGAGCAAGCAACGGATCATCATAAGGCTAAACCAGAGCTGTAAGGGGTGACGACTGAAAATGAATTTTGAAACTATTATTGGTCTGGAAGTTCACTCAGAACTGAAGACAAACACAAAGATTTTCTGTAATTGTTCAACGAATTTCGGTGCGCCGCCTAACACGAACGTTTGCCCGATCTGTCTAGGTCATCCTGGTGTTCTTCCAGTGATGAACGAACAAGCTGTTGATTATGCGATGCGTGCGGCAATGGCATTGAACTGTGAAATTGCACAAGATACGAAGTTTGACCGTAAAAACTATTTCTACCCAGATAATCCGAAAGCTTATCAGATCTCACAATATGATAAGCCAATCGGTGAAAACGGATGGATTGATATTGAAGTAAACGGCAAAACAAAGCGTATCGGTATTACGCGTCTTCACCTTGAAGAAGATGCTGGTAAGCTCACGCACGTTGATGGAGAGAACCACTCTCTTGTTGACTTCAACCGTCAGGGTACACCTCTAGTTGAGATCGTATCTGAACCGGATATTCGTACACCTGAAGAAGCGTATGCTTACCTTGAGAAGCTAAAAGCGATTCTTCAATATACGGAAGTGTCTGACTGTAAAATGGAAGAAGGATCTCTTCGTTGTGATGCGAACCTTTCTCTTCGCCCATATGGACAAGAAGAGTTTGGTACTAAAACTGAGCTTAAGAACTTGAACTCATTTGCTAACGTACAAAAAGGTCTTCAATTCGAAGAAGTACGTCAGGAGAAAGAACTTCTAGCAGGAAACGTGATCGGCCAGGAAACGCGTCGTTATGACGAAGCTGGTAAGAAAACAATTCTGATGCGTGTGAAAGAAGGATCTGACGACTACCGTTACTTCCCAGAGCCTGACCTTGTTCGTCTAGCGATTAATAAAGAGTGGATGGACCGCGTGCGCGAAGATATTCCTGAACTTCCAGATGCTCGTCGTGAGCGCTATGTGCAGAAATATGATCTTCCAGAGTACGATGCGATGGTACTCACTCAGTCTAAGAAAATGTCTGATTTCTTCGAAGTAGCGATTGACCAGGGGGCTGATCCTAAACAAGCCTCAAACTGGTTGATGGGGGAAGTATCGGCATACTTAAATGCGAACTATAAAGAAATTGATGAAGTTGCCCTAACTCCGGAAGGATTAGGCAAACTGATTTCTCTAATCGAGAAAGGAACAATTTCTTCTAAGATCGCGAAGAAAGTATTCAAAGATCTTATCGAAAAAGGCGGCGATCCTGAACAGATCGTTAAAGACAAAGGCCTTGTTCAGATTTCTGACGAAGGCGAGCTTCGTTCAATCGTTTCAGGTATTCTTGACGAGAACGAACAATCCATCGAAGACTACAAAAACGGGAAAGACCGCGCACTCGGCTTCCTCGTTGGTCAAGTGATGAAGGCAACCAAAGGAAAAGCAAATCCTCCAATGGTAAACAAACTCATTGTTGAAGAAATGGATAAGCGATAAATTGTGAAACCCTCCCATTGCGGAGGGTTTTTTTATTGTCTATATAGAAGTGCAAGCTTGTTCCACTCATCCGCATTTTTTCGGCTTTGCTTTTTTTTAGGGAAAAGCCTATAATCAGAACAGAAGGTTAAGCGGTGGAAAACGGTCACGAGAATGTGGGCGTTTTTTGTTTGCGACTATCATATAAATAAAAGAAGACATTACTTAAGAGAACGCGTACGATTGTTGTCCAAACCAAATCAAAAAAGTAACCATACATGCAAATCAGAATGAAAGAATTAAGATAGAGAAGATAGGATGATGAAGGATGAAACGTGCAAGACTAATTTATAATCCAACGTCCGGTAGAGAACAAGTGAAGCGCTCGCTGCCATATATTTTAGAACGCCTTGAAGTAAATGGATACGAGACGTCTGCCCATGCAACCACTTGTGAAGGGGATGCAACGGAAGCAGCGCGCATCGCTGTAGAAAGACGATTTGATCTTGTCATTGCTGCGGGTGGAGACGGAACGATTTATGAAGTAATCAATGGCATCGCTGAGCAGCCGTATCGTCCGAAAATGGGGATTATTCCAGTTGGTACAACGAACGATTTCGCACGAGCGATTGGCGTTCCTCGCACAGTTGAAGGTGCTATGGATGTCCTATGCAACGGCCTTGAAATGCCAATTGATATTGGTCGTGTAAACGAACATTACTTTATCAACATCGCAGGTGGCGGACGTCTGACTGAATTAACGTATGAAGTGCCTAGTAAGCTTAAAACAATGCTTGGCCAGCTAGCTTATTATATGAAAGGCATCGAAATGCTTCCATCCATTCGCCCGGCGAGGACTCGGATTGAATATGATGGAAAACTCTTTGAAGATGAAATTATGCTTTTTCTAGTCTCTAACTCAAACTCCATCGGCGGATTTGAAAAGCTAGCCCCTCATGCGTCATTGAATGATGGACTGTTCGACCTCATGATTTTGAAAAAGACGAACATCGCAGAATTCATTCGGATCGCAAGCAGTGCGCTACGTGGTGATCATATTAATGATCCGAATGTGGTCTACAAAAAAGCAAGTCACATCAAAGTAGAATCAGTCGATAAAATGCAGCTCAACCTGGACGGAGAGTACGGCGGCCCACTTCCAGCAGAGTTTACGAACTTATATCGTCACATCACAATGATCGTCCCGAAAGAAACGAGCGAAAAACATACAAATGAAGAAGAAGCCGCGCACAAGCGCGCGATTTCAGGTGAGTAGAAGTGAATGGGAGAAGTCAGAGACTGAGAGCTCTGGCTTTTTCTGTTGTAGTGGAGGATCTGGGAGTGGAGGAGGAAATTTGGGTTTGGCCAATAAACCATGAAATCGAGCTCGCTTCACGTGCAAAAAGCACCGCGCTGTTACATTTCGCGATCCATTCACACTGTGGTACAATTTTTGTACATGAAATTGAACGGAAAAGGACGGAAACCAAATGAGTAATCAAGAAGTACCTGTAAAAAAGAATGACGTTGTTGAAGTAGAGTTCAGAGACCTTTCCCATGACGGGGCAGGGGTTGCGAAAATAGACGGTTACACGCTTTTCGTCCCGTACGGTATCCCTGGCGAAACAGCGAACGTGAAAGTGATCAAAACGAAGAAAGGTTACGGCTTCGGAAAGATTCTTGATGTGAAAGTTGAGAGCGAAGACCGTAACACGCCGCCATGCCCGATTTTCTATCAATGCGGCGGCTGTCAGACCCAGCATATTACGTATGATAGTCAGCTAAGATTCAAGCACAAGCAAGTTCAAGACGTGATGGAACGCATCGCGAAGATCGATGTGCCCGTTTATCCTGTGATAGGTATGGAAGACCCATGGCGCTATCGTAACAAAGCGCAGGTTCCTGTTGGTGAACAGAACGGTAAAATCGTCGCTGGCTTCTACCAGCAGCGCAGCCACCAGATTATCGACATGGATCAGTGTTTGATCCAGGAACAGGAAAACGACGAAGTTCTTCGCGTTGTGAAAGAGATCGCTGAAAAGTACGGCATCCGCGCTTACGACGAGCGCTCTCATCGCGGAACGCTTAGACACGTTGTTGCAAAATACGGGAAGCAAACGGACGACATCATGGTCGTTATTGTCACAAAGAATAAAGACTTGCCGAATCGAAAAAACATCATCAAAGACATCACTGAGCAACTTCCAAAAGTGAAATCGATCGTTCAAAACGTAAATCCAAAGCGCACAAACGTGATCTTCGGTGACGAAACCCGCGTCCTGTGGGGCTCACCATACATTTACGATACGATCGGCGACATTAAATTCGCGATTTCAGCACGCTCGTTTTATCAAGTAAACCCGGATCAAACGAAAGTCCTTTACGATCAGGCGCTTGAATACGCTGGACTCACTGGAAATGAAACAGTCATCGATGCTTATTGCGGCATCGGGACGATTTCTCTTTTCCTCGCGCAAAAAGCAAAGCAGGTATACGGCGTTGAAATCGTACCAGAAGCGATTGAAGATGCGAAGCGAAATGCCGAGCTAAACGGCATCACAAACGCAGAATTTGCGGTTGGCGAAGCAGAAAACGTCATCCCGGCCTGGAAAGAGCAGGGCATCAAGCCTGACGTGATTGTCGTTGACCCACCACGTAAAGGCTGCGACGAAGCGCTGCTACAAACGATTATTGATATGAAGCCTGAGAAAGTTGTGTACGTATCTTGTAATCCGGCTACGCTCGCTCGTGATCTACGCATCTTAGAAGATGGCGGGTTTGAAACGAAGGAAGTTCAGCCTGTTGATATGTTCCCGCATACGACGCACGTGGAGTGCGTAGCCGTACTAGAGCTATAATAAACTTCACTAAATCCCACCTTAACTCCAGAGTTAAGGTGGGATTTTAATTAGTTGTAATAAAGAGGTCGATTTATAGGAAGATACGTCTTTATAATTGTAATGACTGTTGAGAATATATTTTGTGCAATCGAATAGAGTGCAATTAAATTGAATCGGATATAGCGGTGTGATATGGTTTAGGCGTGAAGCATTATTGTATTCTTGAAGGAGTGAGGACCTTGACTATTACGTTTACGGACGCTGCAATTGAACAGTTAACTACAGAGGATTACGTAGCTTTTCAGCTTAATCCTAGTTTAGGTGGATGTAGCATTGGTGCGGACTGGATTACATTTAAAGCTTTGTCATCCAATAAAGCACAGACAGGTGAGAAGTTGGTAGAGACTAATTATAAGCCTGTGATTTTAGGAGTTAAGCACGAATCCTTTTTCAAAGAAGATATGATCATTGACTACTCTAGTAAAAGAAATGCATATATGTTAAAAAGCAAAAGTGAAATTCTCAGTTCTCGTTTGCCATTAGAAAAATAAGTTAGATTTACGAGTGAAAACATCAGGAATAGAAAGACGATCGAAAAAAAGCACCATCTCAAACGCTTAGAAGCGGTTGAGATGGTGCTTTTATGATTTATTAAGCGTTAGACGCCATCTTATCCTTACTCGTTTTCAGATCAAAACGATCGGCATTCATAATCTTCACCCATGCCGACACAAAGTCGCGCACGAATTTCTCTTTATTGTCCTCTTGTGCATAGACTTCTGCGTAAGCACGGAGGATGGAGTTTGAACCGAAGACGAGGTCAACGCGTGAAGCAGTGCGGACGAGTTCGCCTGTTTTACGGTCGCGTCCTTCGTATTCATTGAAGTCAGCTGGCTTCCATTGAATTCCCATGTCGAGTAGGTTTACAAAGAAGTCGTTTGTTAGTGTACCAACGCGATCAGTGAACACGCCATGCTTCGTACCCTTGTGGTTTGTCCCGAGTACGCGCATACCACCAATAAGAACGGTCATTTCAGGAGCAGTTAGACCGAGAAGCTGTGACTTGTCGACTAGAAGTTCCTCAGGACTTAACGTGTATTCCTTCTTCTGATAGTTACGGAATCCGTCAGCCATTGGCTCTAATACGTCAAAGCTTTCAACATCTGTTTGCTCTTGCGTTGCATCCCCGCGTCCTGGTGCGAATGGAACAGTAACGTCAACACCAGCATCTTTTGCCGCTTTTTCTACAGCTGCACTACCACCAAGAACAATCAAGTCAGCAAGGCTAACTTTTTTATCAAGTTTGCTTTGGATTTTCTCATATACGGATAGGACTTTTGATAATTGTTCTGGTTCATTTACATCCCAGTTCTTTTGTGGTTCTAAGCGGATACGTGCACCATTAGCACCACCGCGATAATCAGAACCGCGATACGTACTTGCAGAAGCCCAAGCTGTTGTCACAAGCTCGCTGACACTTAATCCGGAGTCCAGGATTTTAGCTTTCAGGTTTTCAACTTCAGCAGCAGTCAATTCGTAATCCACATTCGGGATCGGGTCCTGCCAGATCAAATCTTCCTGTGGTACTTCAGGGCCAAGGTATCTTTCTTTCGGTCCCATGTCACGGTGAAGCAATTTGAACCATGCACGTGCAAATTGATCAGCGAAATATTCGATATCCTCGTGGAAGCGACGTGATATCTTTTCATAGATTTCATCTTCACGAAGCGCCATATCTGCTGTTGTCATCATAGTATTCACTTTGATTGAAGGATCTTCAGCATCTGGTGCAAGGTGCTCTGGTTTAGGATTCACTGGTTTCCATTGGTGAGCTCCTGCAGGGCTTTTCGTTAATTCCCACTCATATCCGAATAGTAAGTCGTAGTATCCGTTATCCCATTTTGTTGGATTAGCGGTCCATGCGCCGTCTACACCACTTGTAATTGTGTCTCGACCTTTACCACTTCCGTAAGAGTTCTTCCAACCAAGTCCCTGCTCTTCAATATCAGCAGCTTCCGGTGAGGCTCCAACGTTAGCTTCAGCGTCTCCTGCTCCGTGCCCTTTACCGAACGTGTGACCACCAGCAATCAAGGCAACTGTTTCTTCATCATTCATTCCCATACGGGCAAATGTTTCACGAATGTCACGTGCGCTTCCTAGCGGATCTGGTTCGCCGTTTGGTCCTTCTGGATTTACATAGATAAGTCCCATTTGAACAGCAGCTAGCGGGCTTTCGAGCTCGCGGTCGCCTGAATAACGGTTGTCACCGAGCCATTCTTTCTCGGTACCCCAATAGATATCCTCTTCTGGATGCCACACGTCTTCGCGGCCACCGGCAAAACCAAATGTGTTCAAGCCCATTGATTCAAGAGCAACGTTACCCGTAATGACGAGTAAATCAGCCCAAGAGATCTTATTTCCGTACTTTTGCTTAATTGGCCAAAGGAGACGACGTGCTTTATCAAGGCTTGCGTTATCAGGCCAGCTGTTGAGCGGTGCAAAACGCTGTGAACCTGTAGCGCCGCCGCCACGTCCGTCACCAGTACGGTATGTACCGGCTGCGTGCCATGACATACGGATGAAGAGAGGGCCATAATGTCCGTAATCAGCTGGCCACCAGTCCTGGCTGTCTGTCATTAAGTCACGAAGATCCTGCTTCAGTGCATAATAGTCCAGTTTTTTGAATTCTTCAGCATAATCGAATTCTTCACCCATTGGGTTGCTTTTGCGGTCGTGCTGTTGAAGTAGTTGCAAGTTTAACTGGTTCGGCCACCAGTCTTTATTTGTAGTCTTCACTTTAGTTGTGGTGATGGCGCTATCTTCCTTTGTTTGGCCGTGAGAGACAGGGCACTTCCCAGCTTGACTGTCATGCATTTCGTTTTTATCCATATTTCAATCTCCTTCCGAATTTAAGAAATTAATTATAACTTCTATTAGATTATAATTATAATAAATTAATAATCATTTTGGAAGAGTTATGCACTAATTTTTACAAAATAATTTTAATACCGCGTATTATAAAACGGTTACAATTAATGAAAATGAAGGAGCCACCCTTGTTTCGGGTTTATTTATCCACTTACTATATATTTTCGATTTCATTACGAGTTTACCTCTTTCAAAAAACAGTTTATGGCACATCAAATAATAGAAAAGAGAGGCGGTAATCCCCGCCTCTCTTTTTAGTAACTTATTTTGTTATAAGCTGACCCTTCAAAAGAAACTTTTCAACCACTTTTGCGACACCATCATTCTCGTTCGTATCTGCAATATAGTCGGAAATCTTTTTGATGTCATCGGGAGCATTACCCATTGCAACACCGAGGCCTGCAAATTCAATCATTTCTTGATCATTATAGCTGTCTCCAACTGCAATGACTTCTTCCCGTTTAACACCGAGCTCGTTAATAAGCTTCTCGATGCTCGTGCCTTTCGTAATCCCTTTATCAGTAAACTCGAGAAAGTAAGGCTTAGAACGCATCACGCTGAATTCTTCACCTAACTCAGCTTGAAGTTTAGTTTCCACTTTCTTCAGGTGCTCCGGTGCACCAACCATCAGAACTTTTACAACCGGTTCTGTGACACGGTCGATAAACGAATCGACGACAGTGATTGGTAGACCTGTTAGATCAGACTCAATTGTTGTGTAGGGATTTTCTTCGGCGGTAATAATTTCATTCTCGACATAAGTATGGATATAGACGTTCTCTCGAAGACTGATTTCATAAAGTCGTTGAACAGCTTCGACAGATAATGTCTGACTGAAGAAATCTTTTTTGGAATGACAGTTAATAATCTTTCCGCCATTAAAAGAAAGCATATAACTCCCATAGTCTGCAAGAAGGAGCTCCTCGGCATATGGAACCATTCCGAATGTTGGGCGTCCAGACGCAAGCACGACTTTGTTTCCTTCTTGCTGAGCTTGCATAAGAGCTTCTTTACTTCGAGCAGAAATCATTTGATCAGCATTGAGCAATGTATCGTCTAAATCTAATACAATCATTTTATATGACATATGTGATTTTCATCTCCTTACTAGTTTCCTTTCCCATTTTACTAGAAATCATGAGAGAGAGGGGGAGGGATTAGTAAATGGAAAAAAGTAATTAATGTATTAATTACGAGTAGAAGGTTAAATCATAATCGATATAATAGAGAACTAGTTAAATTCATTGGGCTGCTCATGGTCAATTCCGTGAGACTTCCCCACACTTTTAGAATACTTATAAGCTAATTTAATAGAAAGATTTATCCATTTTACTAAACTCTTATGCTTTACGTATTGAGTTAACGGGTATAACTAGTGTAGAGAAGTGATGTTACGAAACCATTTATAAGAATGGATAACATTGTGCTAATGATCATTTGATAGCTTAATATACTTAGAAAGGGTGTAGTAAAGAATGAAAGTACTTATTGTTGGAGCAAACGGTCAGGTTGGAAAGCATCTTGTTTCATTTATTCAAGATCATAAAGACTTAGAAGCGAAAGTTATGATTCGAAAAGAGGAGCAAGCTTCCTACTTTAAAGATTTAGGTGCTGAAACAGCGGTAGTTGATTTGGAAGAAGACATCCCCGCTCTAGCAAAAGCTGCTGAAGGCGTAGATGCTGTTGTATTCACAGCAGGTTCTGGACCAAACACTGGAGCAGACAAAACCGTTCTTGTTGATTTAGACGGTGCTGTAAAAACAATTGAGGCTACAAAACAAGCTGGTGTGAAGCGTTTTATTATGATCAGTTCTTTTGATACATCTCGTGAAGCCATCCAGTCTGCACCTTCTTCATTTTCACCATACGTGGTCGCTAAACATTATGGAGACAAATGGTTAAGAGCAACTGATCTGGATTATACAATTATCCATCCAGGTTTATTAACAAATGATAATGGAATTGGCAAAGTGAATGCAGCCTATGAAGTAGAGAGAAATGAAATTCCTCGAGAAGATGTGGCAAGTGTCATTGTGGCCACTCTTGAAAATGATGCAACCATTGGGAAAGAATTTCAGGTTGTAACTGGAACGAATTCAATTAAGGATGAAATTGGTTCACTGTAATTGAAAGGTTATGCTTGTGAATTAGTACTCGTCTCACGATACTCATAAGTTTGAAGCTTCAGAGACTGGAATTGAGAAATGTATGAGTCAGTGAATGAAGCGATAGGAATAGATTAAAAGGAGAGCACCTGATATCAGGTGCTCTCCTTTTGTGAACGATAAAATCTAGCACTTACCTTGCAGATGGAATAAATGTATCTGAAATATGAGTCGTCACCGGACCATAAACATCCTGTTTATTTTCAGGGTATGTAATAATAAAACGATTGAAAATGTCATCTCCATAAAAGAATTTCACATAAACTATCATTCCATTTTCTACGTAGGATAGCACAAACCAATTATCTGCTAACCGATCATAGGCAATAGGGACTGCAATATTATTAAGCGCTTGCTGATAAATTGTTTCGATTGATTCATCCAAACTATTATGTGAACCAGAGGCTGTTATTTCCAACTCATCATTATAAAAATTCAATCCATCCCTGTTCGCTGGTGGAGAACCTACGTTCAAATTCGATGGATATTCAATCGTGAACCCGAATCTGTCATTTGTATAGGTATCATAAGTCACTTCTTCTTCAACTTCTGTAGGATCTTCTTTTGGCTCAACAGGTTTTTCTTCAGGCACATTTGTAGAGGAGGAAGCATTTGCATTCTCTAACTCATCTAAAGCCTCGTTTATTTTTTCAGTGAGGTTCGCCAATTCATTCTCATAATCAGTAAGTGTGTCTTCAGATTCAACCTTCATATTTAACAATTGAAGTTGCTCGAGTGCGTTAGTATATTCTTCTGCAGAAATAAGATGATTGATTGTATCGATTTCTTCCTCGGTAGAGGCAAGTTCTTCTTGCTCCTCAAGAATGGTCATTTTCCATTTTTGGGCTTCAGATTGAACTGTTTGTAATCCGTCATCCAGATTTACAACTGCTTCAAATACTTCTAATGCAGATAAGTATTCTTCCTGTTCATAGAAGTTTATAGCTTCTTCCATTTGGCTTGCCTGCTTAAAATAAGTATTGGCCTTTTTATCATTTTCTTGTTCTGATGAAGCGACTTCAAAATAAATGGAAGCTTGATGATAATTTTGCTCTCCTAAGCTAGCAATCCCTTTGTCCATTGCGTTCTGGTAGTCGCTGTTCGCACAAGAGGTGAGCAGGCTAATACAAAGGGCACAAACAGACAAATAGGTGAAACGAGTTTTCATAAAAGAACTCCTTTAAAATGGTAGTTACTAACAAGTGTATTTTATCAGAAACGAACCAGTATGAATGTTCTTTTTCCAAATATTTCTGAAGGGGATATGAACAGAAGGACAAAAAACAACCACCAGGAATTCTCCCTGATGGTTGTGATATAAAAATTAGCAATCTTGCCCTTTAACAAACGCAGCGCCAACGATAATAAGAAGAATGAACAAAACAACGATCAACGCGAAGCCATTCCCGTAACGAGCGCCACCTACCTGGTTTCCACAGCCGCCGTATCCAGCGCCGCCTACCTGGTTTCCACATCCGTAACCATAACTCATGAAATCATCTCCTTTCATAGGATCTTCTTTAGTGTATGAAGGAGATATGAATCGTGCTTAGGTGATGGACTAGGTAGAAGAAAGTTAGGTAGATCTTTATAAGACCAATAACAAAATTCTGCTTTACTAAAGTAGAATTTTGTTATTTCTATTTAAATGAAGCATACCCTTCATCAGCCATTACGACGCTACAATTAGCAACTAAGAGAACGTGATATCGTCATGGTAGAGATCGAAGAAGGGGATCATGAAAGGGTTTATCTTGCTCTTGTTCGTCATCGAGAAGGAAAAGTTTGTAACTAACATGAAAAAACATTTCTAAAAAAAGGACCGGTTCATTACTTGAACCAGCCCTTTTCCTTAAATCGCGATATCGCTTCAATTCGATTTGTTACTTCTAATTTATCCAGAATCACAGAAATATAATTACGAACCGTTCCAGGGGTGATGTAAAGTTCACTTGAAATGTCTTTTGTGTTTTTACCATCAGCCATTAACTGAATGACTTGCTTCTCACGTTCTGTTAGCGGATTTTCATTACCGAAAGCTAGATCCACTAACTCAGGCGAGAAAATCCTCTGACCCTCAATGATCTTTCGAATCGAGCTTGCGAGCTCATCACTCGGACTATCCTTCAGAAGATAGCCACTAACGCCAGCTTTACGAGCGCGTTCGAAATAACCAGCACGAGCAAAGGTTGTTAGTATAATGATTTTACATGAATGACTGCTTAGTTCTTCAGCTGCATCAAGTCCGCTTTTAAGTGGCATTTCAATGTCCATAATACAAATGTCTGGCTGTAATTCTTTTACTAAAGAAATCGCTTCTTCACCATTCGTCGCCTGACCGACAACTTCCATTCCTTCTTCTAGATCGAGTAAGGAGCCAAGCGCCCCAAGTAGCATACGCTGATCCTCCGCAAGCACGATGCGTATCACACCGATCCCTCCTGTTCTTTTTGTTGAATCACATTTGGTACACGAATATTTAAAGTTGTTCCTGTTGAAGAATTAATATCAAGAGAGCCGTTTACGAATTCTAGTCGCTCTCTCATCCCCTGTAGTCCGTGTCCTTTGAATGAAGTTGTTCCTTCTGGGATGCCATCACCGTTATCTTCGACTTGAATGAGGACATCTGTTGGAGATTGTTCAATCAGAACTCTGCACCATGAAGCGTTACTGTGCTTGACGATATTCGTCACAGCTTCTTTGAGACACATACTTAAGACATTTTCTACGAGTAACGGTGTATTCTCAAGTTGTTGATTACCTTCAAAATGAAATTCCATCTCTGCGGCCTGTAAAATTTGTTGTACGCGTAAAAGCTCGTCTTCAACTCTTGCTCCACGCATATTCGATACCATTTCACGTACTTCTTTTAGAGCGGTTCTGGCTGTTTGTCGAATATCATGAATTTCATTAATAGCAGCATCAGGCTTAACAGGAATTAGCTTTCTAGCTAAATCACTTTTAAGCCCGATCATCGATAGTTTTTGCCCGAGTGTATCATGTAAATCTCGCGCAATCCGTTCTCTTTCTTCAATCACCATCAGCTGCGAAATTTTCTCATTCGCGTTTTGGAGTTGTTGCTCCAAGCGGTGCTGTTTGTTTCGATAGCGAATGGTAAAAGGAAGCAGAGCCACTCCAAGCACACAGATGAAGATAAATGGGAGCTGTGGTAGTAATGTATCATCGTGAGTGAAGAATATAATCACTGTTGCTGCAATCGTCGTTGTGAGATGAACAATATAGAGTGTTAGAAAGCCTGCTTTATTTTCGATGCTACCAATGAAAAACGCTAAAAACAGAGCGAAGTAGACATAACCGAATAAGATCGTCATCACAATACTTATGGCCATTTCAATGCTGACCCATAAATAGACTAATTTACTATTTGATATGAAAGATAATCGATAGGATAAGAAAAATAAAAGAATGACGAAGATGCCGATTGTAATTTCTATAACCGATGAAGAACGGAAAATAAAAAAGAAGGGTAGCAAACAAAAAATAATCCACACGTAAGAACTGATCCCAGTGTTCTTAGGAATGATATGATACCAGCTTTGCATAGGGATCTCCTTTCGAGGTGCTTTAATTACAGGATATACCATCAGTATTCGCCTGTCACTTATCTACCATTAGTATAATCTCTTTAAAGATATTGAAAAACCCATCCAGGCTGAATGGGTTTTTCAGTAATGTTATTTTTCCTGGAAGCTTGGTCTTTTCGTAGTCATCATCGCAAGCTTTGCAGGGTTTTTAAGAAGTGGTTTTACTTCTTTAAATGTAACGAACGTTTTATTCTTTGTATCATATAGACGGAATCGAATGGATTCAAGACTTGATAATAACGTAATCGTCGTCGCCTTATGCAATGGAGGCGTTGATTCATGCGCCTTTTCAAGATGATAGTTTGGCACTCTTGGACTTAAGTGATGCACGTGATGATACCCGATGCTTCCGGATACCCACTGAAGAAGTTTAGGAAGTTTATAGTAAGAACTGCCATCCACGGCTGCTTTTACAAAGTCCCACTCTGTTTCATCTTCATAATAAGAGTCCTCGAATTGGTGCTGAACATAGAACAACCAGATTCCAAGTGACCCAGCAACATAAAGAATTGGAAGTTGAATGATTAGAAACGCTTCCCATCCAATAGCCAGGATCAATAGGGAATAGATCGCAACGATTGATGCGTTGGTAATGTATGTGCTCATACGCTCTTTACGTTTCGCGTCTTTGCGATTAAAACGGTTAGCGATAAGGAAAAGGTAGATCGGACCAAGCCCGAACATCACAATCGGGTTACGGTAGAGACGATAAGCGAGTCTACCCCAGAATGTAGCCGCAGCATACTCTTCAACTGTCATCACCCAGATATCGCCTGTTCCACGCTTATCTAAGTTTCCACTTGTTGCGTGATGAATATTATGCTCGCGTTTCCATTTTTCAAACGGGAAGAGAGTAATGATCCCAGAGATCGTACCAACTATCCGGTTTGCTTTTTGACTCTTGAAGAAAGAGCCGTGTGTGCAATCGTGAAAAATAATAAAGATTCGAACGACAAATCCTCCTGCGATCATCGCAAGTGGAACGGCTAACCAGGCAGACACGCTTAAGCTCTGATAAGCTAGAAACCATAGCAATAAGAATGGAAGAAGGGTGTTCAAGAGCTGTCGTACCCCTACGACCGTGTCGGGTTTTGCGAAAGTTGATACACTTTTTTTCAATTCTTTTTGTTTTTGTTTTTGTTCATTCATATGGTTACCCCTTTGTTAGGCATAGTTGAAATAACGTTAAGCCTAATGATAGAGGATTTGGTGTCATGGTGTAAGACACAAACGTCAGGACATAACCATGATAAATGTCATGGGTTTGTTGGGGATAAAAGGAAGGTGGAGTGGATTATCATACAAAAAAGCCTGTGAAACCTCTAAAGTAGAGGTTTCACAGGCTTTTTAACACTATTCTAAGTTCGCATGCTTTCCATACATCTTATTCGTATCCAACCCTTTCTTATCCATAAAGCGTAAAATGATCGCATCATAGAAAAGTAAAAGAGTCTGTTCAAATAAAGAGCCCATTGGCTGAATCGTTTCATAATCACCTGACTGATCCTTTGGTGAACCTGGTAGTGTTACGATGATGTCTGCTAGCTCGCCAATTGTTGAGTCGGGATTAATTGTTACAGCAGCGATCTTTCCGCCGATATTGGCGGCCTTATTCGCAATGGAAACGAGCTGTTTCGTTTCACCAGAACCTGATCCGATGATGATAAGATCACCTTCTTCAAAGTTTGGTGTAACCGTTTCGCCAACAACGTAAGCATCAATTCCCATGTGCATCATGCGCATCGCAAAAGACTTTGCCATAAAGCCAGATCGACCACCGCCAGCAACAAAAACCTTGTTCGCTTCGAGAATTTCGTTAGCGAGCTGTTCCGCTTCTTCGTCAGCAATGAGATCTACTGAACGATTTAGCTCATCAATGATTTCAGCTAAATAGTGAGTAGTCTGCATGATTGATTATCCTTTAATAAGCTCTTGCATTTTTGATGCAACGGCTTTTTTGTCGTCTTCACCAGTAATACCGCCACCTACGATGACAAGGTCTGGTTGTACTTTTACAACTTCTTCAAGAGAATCAAGCTTAATGCCACCAGCGATTGCTGTTTTCGCGTTCTTTACGACGCCTTTAATTGTTTCAAGGTCTTCGAAAGAATTCTGGCCTTTTGCTTGAAGATCGTATCCAGTGTGGACACAAATATAGTCAACGCCAAGTGCGTCTACTTCTTTCGCACGAGTTGCGAGATCTTTCACTGCCATCATGTCAACAAGGATTTCCTTACCTTGTTTCTTCGCTTCTTCAACAGCACCTTTAATTGATTCATCTTCAGCAGCACCAAGAATTGTGATGATATCTGCGTTAGATTCAGATGCTTTCATAACTTCATAACCTGCTGCATCCATAATTTTAAGGTCTGCAAGGACTTCAAGGTTAGGGAATGCTGCTTTCATATCTTTGACAGCACGAAGACCTTCATTGATGACGATCGGCGTACCGATTTCAACGATATCAATATGTTCCTGAACTTCTTTCACAAGTTCAATTCCTTCTTCTGTGTTTACCAAGTCTAATGCTAGCTGTAATTTCATAATACGTTCACTCCCAATCCATAATTTTCTTTCTCTCTCTCTTGTCCGACACCAATATAATCGATCTGTTGGTGTAGTAGCAAGTATACTGCTTACAACCTATTAATGTAAGTACGCACATTAAACTTACATAGTGTCAAAAAGTATACTATGAGTTATACTAGGCTTAAACGGAGGTGATGTGTATGTCACGTACCCAGGATAAAACATTTTATTGTGAAAAAGAATTAACGCTTGCGGTTATCGGAGGCAAATGGAAAATGCTTATCTTATGGCATTTAGGCAAGCAGGGAACGAAGCGATTTGGTGAGCTAAAGTCACTAATGCCGGGAATTACACAGCGTATGCTAGTCAACCAGCTACGAGAATTAGAAGACGACCAAATCGTACATCGAGAAGTATACCCTGTTGTCCCTCCGAAAGTAGAGTATTCCCTTACCGAGCAAGGTGAAACATTGATGCCTATACTCGACTCCATGTATGAGTGGGGTAAGAATTACAATCAGAACGTCCTTGGCAAACCGATTGAGTCGAAAGAGTCTGTATAGAAATAAACGAAAAGCCGGGGCACTCCCCGGCTTTTCGTTTATTTTAATATTCGACTAATAGTGAAAGTTCTTCCTTAATCGTTTCCCATGCAAATGAAGTCGTATTGGTCAGCACAAAGTGTTCTGCTGAGGGGAGTTCGATCAATTTAACAAAATCGCCTTCGCCCTCAGCTTCGCGCTGGTAGTAATCACTAATCCCGATCGGAACATTGATATCTAGCGCACCATGAACGAGAATCTGTTGAACACCAAGTGGAAGAAGTTCCACAGGGGAAGCATTTTTGTAGCGCTCTGGATATTCTTTAGGCGAACCACCTAATAGTTCTGCAGTAGGATTATTTGGTTTAAGAGAGAGGACTTGATCTCTGTACTCATGCACACCATGCATCATCTCAAGGTCGTTCACACCTGCAAGGCTAACCACTCCGTGAATAGGAAGAGGGGTGTCCGTAATGAATAACTCACTATTTTTATCCATGCGGTGACGGGCAGCAATCCATGTAGCAAGATGGCCCCCAGCTGAATGTCCAATCGTAACCACTTTGTTTAGATCGAGCGGAAAGGATTCTGCAAGTGTCCTTATGTAGTCAGTTGCTTCTGCAGCATCTGTAAGTGTTCCTGGATAACCTCCGCCTTCTTGTCCCGTTCGACGGTATTCAATGTTCCACGTGGCAAATCCACTCGCTGTTAAATCTTCCGCCACTTCTCTCATAATCTCGAGTGTGAACGGTTTTCTCCAAAAGCCGCCGTGAATAACGATTGCTACGGGGAAAGGTCCTTCTCCTTCTGGAAGTCGTAGTTCGCCAAATTGATTTTCGTTCTCTCCGTAGAAAAATTTCTCCATGTTACTTAACACCTCTCAGATTGGATTAGAGTCCTTTTCATTATCGCATATCTCCTGAAACTTTCATTACGTTAGGAATTGAAAAAACCAATCGTTAATCGATTGGCTTTACTTCATAAAAAGAATAATGATGCCTATTGTCCGGACTTTATTCCCTTTGCAACGCTATAAAAATTATTTACAATCATGAATGATCCTGTATTGCCCCCACCTGATCCGCTAACCGTATTACTTACGGAGATTGGGGAGATCGTGTGTGCACATTGAACTACCGTTCCGCTGTTGTTTGTAATGATCACTGATCCTCTAATAAAACAACCCATTTATTTCACTCCTCAAAAGCCATCTTCTGATAGCAGTATATGGACAAACTGATTGAATGGTGTGGACATGTCTTTAAAATTAGCGTCTAAATTTAGTTAAGCAAAAAAATAGAAGTCAGTTTCCTGACTCCTAAAATAAATGGTTAACTTATGAAAATCGCTTGCGCAAAAGTGATGCCCCCGGTGATGAGTAAAAAGACGAAGCTATATTTGAGAGTGAACCGGAAGAGATCTCCTTCTCGTCCTACTAGGCCAACCGCACCTGTTGCAACAGCGATAGACTGTGGAGAGAGCATCTTAGCCATAACACCGCCTGCTGTATTCGCAGCAACGAGGACAATCGGAAGAACGGCAATTTGTTGAGCAGTAATTTGTTGCAAGTTTCCGAATAAAGCATTGTTAGACGTAACAGAACCAGTTAAGAATACGCCAATCCATCCTAGAAGTGGAGACAGGAATGGGAAGACACCTCCGGTAGCAGCAAGAGCTAGACCTAATGTGGAGCTCATGCCACTATAATTCGCAATGAAGGCAAATCCTAGCACCATCATAATTGTAAGAACGGGCTTTTGAAGTTCCTTTACTGTTTCAACAAAAGCTTCTAGCGCTGCTTTAGGACTCATTCTAAGAATGAAGATGGATAGGATCGCAGCGATGAAGATAGCCGTTCCTGTTGCTGAAAGAAGATCAAGTTTCAACATCGCACCGTAGGGTGTTTGTTCACTTACAATTGGTGCTGTTTTAATAACGAGATTATGGAGTCCGGGTACAGGAATCTGAAGGATTGTTGCTTCAAGTAATCCCCCTTCTACAAATAAATTCTTGAAAGGTTTTAGACTCCAAATCGTGACCATTGCTGTTAATGCAATGAACGGAGACCATGCTTTTAATATTCGTCCAGCTGTTAGCTGAGCTTCTGGATCAAGAGACACAGCAAGCTGTGCTTCAGCTGGGTCAATCGTATGGTTTTGCTGCATTTTTGGATGCCAAACCTTCACGAATACAGCTACGGCTACTAAACTAACGATTGAAGACGTGATGTTAGGCAGCTCTGGTCCAATAAACGTTACTGTTGCCCATTGTGTAATGGCATAAGTACTTCCGGCTACAAGAGCTGCTGGCCATACTTCTTTCAAACCTTTCATACCATCCATAATGACGACGAGTAGGAATGGAATTGTGAAAGAGATAAATGGAAGAGACGTGCCAAGAAATTGACCAATTTCCATTGGAGCGAGCCCGCTCACTTGACCAGCAACAATGACAGGGATGCCCATTGCCCCAAATGCTCCACTAGCTGTATTGGCGATTAAACAAAGGCCCGCTGCTTTAAGTGGTTCGAATCCAAGTCCTACAAGAAGAGCAGCTGTAATCGCAATCGGTGCTCCAAAACCAGCTGCGCCTTCAAGAAACGCATTAAATGAAAAGGCGACGAGCAACATTTGGATTCGTTTGTCATCTGTAATGGATACAATGGAACTTCTGATAATATCGAATTGCCCACTTTTTACAGAAAGTTTATAAAGGTAGACAGCACCAATAACGATGTAAGAGATTGGCCATAAGCCAAATGCAAATCCGTAACCAGTAGTTGCTGCAACCATCGTAATAGGCATATCATAGAAGAGGATCGCAATTACGATAGCGAGCATCACTGTAACTGTAGCAGCGATATGCCCTTTCATTCGAAAAGCGGTAAGAGCAAGAAAGAAAAAGATAATCGGAATAAGAGCAATAAAAGCGGATAGCCAGATGTTATTAAATGGGTCATATACTTGTGTCCATGTTTCCAAGGGGATCACCTCTTAAGCGTTATAGTAGGTATTCATTTCATCGTCTCAAAACACGGTTTCATTGCTTCGCGTAACGTCCTTGCAGAATGATGCAGTTGTTTCATCTCGGTTTCTGTGAGATCAAGCTCTACAATCTCTCGAATACCGTTTCTGTCGATAATGGCTGGGGCGCCAATATAGATGTCATTAAGGCCATATTCACCTTGCATCAACGTAGAGATCGTTAGAATAGAGCTTTCGTTTCTTAGAATTGCTTTGGTCAGACGAACAAGTCCCATTGCAATACCGTAATAAGTTGCGCCTTTCCGATTAATAATGTGGTAAGCTGCGTCGCGGACGTTCGTAAAAATCTCGTCAAGTACTAGCAACTCTTCTTCTGATATCATTTTCGTTACTGGGCGGCTACTAATGGTAGCGTGGCTCCATGCTGGAAGCTCCGTATCGCCATGCTCGCCGAGGATATAAGCATGTACATTTCTAGAATCGACTTGGAAATGATCGCCGATTAAGTAACGAAGTCTTGCGGTATCGAGAATCGTACCAGAACCAATAACGCGTTCCATCGGTAGTCCAGAGAATTTCCATGTAGCATAAGAGAGGATATCTACTGGATTGGTTGCAACGATAAATAGTCCGTCAAAACCACTCTCCATAACAGCAGTGACAATTCCCCTAAAGATGTTTACATTCTTTTCAACAAGATCAAGTCTCGTTTCCCCAGGTTTCTGATTTGCGCCGGCTGTAATCACGACAATATCAGCATCTCGGCAGTCTTCGTAATCCCCTGCCCAGATTCTCATAGCTGATCTAAACGGCATCCCGTGATTTAAATCTCTGGCTTCTCCTTCGGCTTTTTCTTTATTTAAGTCAATGAGCACCATTTCATTTACAACTTCTTGATTTAATAAGGCGAAGGCATAGCTTGTTCCAACAAATCCCGTTCCAATGACAGCCACTCTCGTTGTATATCGTTCGTTTTTCATATTCATTCCACCAATCTATTGTATGTGATGTCTTTCACATACTTAATATAACGTGGATTAAAATGCTCATATGTGACAAAGATCACATGGAAGGGTTTACATATAAAATTAATTTTAAAAGGTAAAATAAACATGATTAAATGAGAAGTCTATGTAAAAAAACGCTCAAAATCTGAGCGTTTTGTTTTTTACCAGAAAAAGAAAGGTGACCAGCTATAAGCGGCGATGGAGGCAAGACCGACTGCAATGAGAGCCGCTCCGAAAAAGAAGTGGCTACCAAAGCCTGGCCCATCGTTTTCGCCATCCATCGGGCGAAGGTAGACATTGTCGCGGTCACAGTGATCGATGTAACCGTAATGCGTTTTGCCATCATGACATCGAATGGCTACACACCTACCAGCGTTTTTAGTAAATTCGTCGTGATAAGACATGTTATTCCTCTTTTCTTGTTAAATGTAAGATTCGGGAAACTCTTAGATCGTGCATTATTACCTTATGAAATTCAAATAGGTGAGGTTTGGACAGGAATGGAGATAAAACAAAATAACAGCTCTTTTATAAAAGAAATAAAGTAGCTATGATAAGGATAGAACGAAGGAGGGGTGAAATGGACGGTATTAAACAAATTGGGTCTTTCTATCAAGTCGATCATGAGGGGTACCTTGTAAATGATACGTCTTGGGAGAAAATCAATAGAAACTATCGAAACGCGATCGATCGTGCTGTGGAGAATTTAACTATAGCTATGCCTTTAAGCAGCATTTATTTAAGAGGATCAGTGCCAAAGGGGAAAGGGATAGAAGGTGTGTCTGATCTCGATCTCATTGTTTTAACAGAGAACGGGAATGAGCAAGTAGCAGAATTATTGAATCAACAATTAGTTGATGAATTTCCATGGTTAAATGGGTGTGAGATAAGTTTCCATTCAGCTAAAGAGTTAGAGGGGTTAACTTCCTTTTCAATCATTCCATTCATGCTGAAAACGTCCAGTCTCTGTGTTTATGGAAAAGATATGGCAAAAGCTATTCCTAGGTTCAAGCCAGATAGAGCTCTTGCAAATGATCATCTGATTCAGTTAGAAAACCACATCGTTCAGGCAAAAAGCGAGCTTGTTGGAAATGAAGATAGTGAGGATATAGCGGATTGCTGCGGATGGATTATGAAAATTATTGTCCGGAGCGGTCTCGCGCTTGTGATGGAGAAAGATCCAATGTATACAAGAGACCTTTATCCAGCTTATAAGCTGTTTAGTAATTTTTATCCACATAAAGAGTCTTATATGAAACAAGCCTTAACATACGCTGTATTTCCTACATCCTCAAGAGAAGAGATTACTCACTTTTTGGATCAGTATGGGGGTTGGCTTATTCAAGAAGCGAATGATTGGCTAAATGAGTATAACCCTGAAAGAGTTCGGCATCTTTCGATTGAGTAGTAAAAAGGGAGCGAGATCATGGATTCGATCTCGCTCCCTTTTTAAAATTTCATAAATAGGTGATTAGCGCAATTCCGCAAAGAAACAAAACGCTAAGAATCACTTTTCCAAAGAGAGGGAGCTGTTCTTTTCCCTTCTCATTAATACGTTCTTCTTCCTCTTCAAGAGTCGTTTTATCTTTCGATTGGCAGCAGCCCATATCATCACACCTTTTCGGTTTAATACGCTATCCGTCAAAGGGGATTCTCTGTTCAATGTATCCCTAAGCGACGCTATCCTTATCCCAACCGGAGATATCGATTTCTAGTGGAATGTTGGCAGCGCGTTGCTTACGAGCAGAGTAGAAGAAAGCTACAATAACGGCGATCGTAATGATGGTTGCGCCGATGTAGGCGACATTCATTGGTAAGCGAAAGCCGATTGGTGCATTGAGAATGTAAGTTGTCGTTGCCATTGTGATAAAAATTGCTGGGATCATGGCAATCCAGTAGTTTTTCTTTGCAATAAACAAGTACATCGCGCCAACCCATAAGGCAATCATCGCTGTAGACTGGTTAGCCCATGAGAAGTATCTCCACAGAAGGGTGAAATCAATTTTCGTAAGCCCAAATGCGACAACGAAAAGCGGTAGTGCGATCCAGAGGCGATTTGTTACTTTGCGCTGTGAGTAATTAAAGTAGTCTGCAATAATCATACGAGCACTTCTGAAGGCTGTATCACCGGACGTGATTGGAAGGACAATGACACCAAGAATGGCAAGCGTCCCGCCGATTGCACCGAGCATGAGAGTAGAAGCTTCACTTACAATCGCAGCCGGTCCACCATTAGCAAGGAGTTCATTTAACCCAACCGGTCCATTGAATAAGCTCATAGCAGCAGCAGCCCAAATCATCGCAATGACACCTTCTGCAATCATCATTCCGTAGAAAATGTTACGACCTTGTTTTTCATTTTGCGTAGTACGTGAAATGATTGGCGTTTGTGTAGCGTGAAATCCAGAAAGTGCGCCGCAAGAAATTGTTAAGAATAGTAAAGGAAAGACTGGTGCGTTGTCAGGGTGGAAATTACTTAGCGTGATTTCAGGAATCGGTGCGCCAGTGAACACAAGTCCAGCACCAACGCCGAGTGCGCTAATAAGAAGAAGTGCACCAAAAATCGGATAAAAGCGTCCAATGATTTTATCAATCGGTAACAATGTAGCTAGGATATAGTAAACAAAAATTGCTCCTAGAATAAGACCTATTGTTGCCCAGCCGTTCATTAAGTTGTTCAATAGTCCAGCTGGTGCTGTGACAAACACCGTTCCTGTTAGAAGGAGAAGTAGCACAGCGAATGCATTTACAACGTGCTTCATCACTTTTCCAAGAAACTTTCCTGCAAGTTCAGGTAAGTGTGCGCCTCTGTTACGAATGGAGATCATTCCTGTAAGGTAATCGTGAACAGCTCCTGCGAAAATACAGCCAAACACGATCCAGAGAAAAGCGACTGGCCCGTAGAGTGCACCAAGAATCGGTCCGAAGATTGGACCAACTCCTGCAATGTTCAATAATTGAATCAAGGAGTTCTTCTTCGTGTTCATTGGAAGGTAATCGACGCCATCCTGATGCGTATAGGCGGGGGTTTGCCGTGCTTCCTTAATGCCAAAAATTTTCTCAACAAATTTTCCGTAAGTAAAATAACCAATTATAAGAAGTGCAATTCCTGCTAGAAATGTATACATGAAATCATCCCTTTCCGTACAATGTATGCGT
This sequence comes from Pseudalkalibacillus sp. JSM 102089, assembly GCF_041366475.1. Taxonomy (NCBI): domain Bacteria; kingdom Bacillati; phylum Bacillota; class Bacilli; order Caryophanales; family Fictibacillaceae; genus Pseudalkalibacillus; species Pseudalkalibacillus sp. JSM 102089. The sequence continues at coordinate 143,764 of NZ_JBEWYW010000007.1, read as the reverse complement.
TTACATAAAGTATAAGAGATGAGAGGGAGGAATGGACTAATTCCGCTCTAACATGTCTGAAAGTTGGATTGAGATGTCTGTATGAAAGACTGAAATGCACTCGGAATTATAATTCTAGTTCAGTACGTAGCGCTTTTACATAATTACGACTTACAGAAAGCTTTTCTTGAACACCTTCTAATTCAAGCTGATAAGCACCATTGAACCATGGGGTCAGGCGCGTGACGTAGTGAAGATTAACAAGATATCCTTTATGGATTCTAAAAAACGAAAAGGAGGATAGTCTGCTTTCCAGTTCTTTCAGCGCCATCTTCACTTCGTACTCGCCATTTTTTACAACGATCCGTGAGACTTTTTCATCGCGAAAAATAAAGAGGATATCATTGGGATCGAGGTAATGAATCTCACCTTCTAGTTCAACTGAGAGCTTGCCTTTCTTTGGCGGAGGTTCTTCTTTAGTAGATACTTGCATCAACTTCTCTAGACGTTGTACGGTTTGATGAAGCTGTTCTTCATCATAGGGTTTCAGAAGATAGTCAATCGCTTCATATCGAAAAGCTTCTGCAGCAAATTCAGGATAAGCAGTCGCAAAAACAATTAGAGGAGATTTCTTAAGTTCCAATAAGGCTTTTGCTGCTTCCATCCCATTCATTTTGGGCATCTCAACATCAAGAAAAACAACATCTGGTTGAAGTTGAAGTGCTTTGATCACTGCTGTTTCACCTGAATCAGCCTCACCGATCACATTTATCGACTTAAAATGTGAGAGTAAATGAACGAGTTCCTGGCGGCTGTATCGTTCATCATCCACGATTAAACATTTCATTTCGTTCATCTATTCGTCCTCCATTAGTGGAATCAAAAAGCAAATGGTTGTACCGTTGCTAGGCTCGCTATGAATGGCAAGGCTTGCTTCGCTTCCAAATAGCATTGTTAGGCGACGATTAACGTTATAGAGGCCAAGCCCTGTACCAATTTCTGACGACACGTGTGCTCTACCAAGCTCTGGTAAACGATCAGGTGAAATCCCTTCACCGTTATCAGTTACGCAAACAGTAACCCCGTTTGGATTTTGAGCAATTGTAATTTCAACAAGACAATCGTTTTCCTTATTTTTGATACCATGTTTAATAGCATTCTCAACAATCGGCTGTAACGTGAGTGGAGGTAGTTGGACAGATAATACACTTTCATCGATTGTATATTTAACGGTTAGTCTGTCTACAAATCGTGCTTCTTCCACTTCAAGGTAGGCTTTCACGTGTTTTAACTCCTGGTTAAGCGAGGTCATGTTCGCTGTAGTACCAGATAAATTTTGTCTTAAAAAGTGTGAAAGGGAAACGAGTAATTTACGTGCTTTATCAGGTTCAATTCGAATTAACGAAATGATCGTATTAAGTGAATTAAAGAGAAAGTGCGGACTGATTTGTGCTTGTAATGCTTTGATTTCGGCTTCTTTTGCAAGCTGATAGGCTTTATCCGCTTCAGCTATTTCTAACTGATTACTAAGAAGATTGCTGAGACCGAGAACGAGCTCAGTAATAATATGGGTAATCTCTTTTTCCGATCGGAAATAGAATTTTAGCGTGCCGATTGTTTTACCACGCTGTTTAAGGGGAGCAATAATGGCTGCTCCGAGCGGACAATTTTTCTCAGCACAGTGAATGGTTTGATCGTTTGCTATAACAATTTCACCTTTATGAATAACGTCTTTCGTAATGGTCGTTTGAATCTCGTGTCCTGATTGATGATGGTCGTTCGCAAGGCCGACGTGACTTAAAATGTGTGTACGATCCGTTATAGCTACTGCGCTACCTTCAATTTCTCGATGAAGAATCTGACAGACTTCATGAGCTGAAGCTTCAGAAAGCCCTTGTCTGAGATAACCAAGTGTTTGATCTGCGATACGAAGGGTTTTCTGTGCCTGAAGAGCACCAGCTTTTTCTTCCTCGTTTACAACATTTTTTATGATAAGGAGGAAAAGAGCACAGCCAATTCCGTTTGCGAGAATCATTGGAATTCCGATCACTTCTACAAGAGCCATGGCATTTTGAAACGGTTTTGAAAGAAGCAAGATAATGAGCATTTGAACGGCTTCTGCACCTGCACCGATCATAAAGGCTGATCGAAGTTTTACATGACGGTTTCGTCTGTGTAGAGAGCCAGCGATAAGTCCAGCAATAATGGAGGCAAGTCCACAAGCTACTGCTGTAAATCCACCAAGCATATAGCGATGAATCCCTGCAATAAGTCCTGCACCAAATCCAACCCTCTTTCCACCAAGAAGTCCAGCAAGAACGACTCCGATTACTCTTGAATTCGCGATGGCTTCGTCAGAAGAAACTTCTAGTGGCCATGAATTAAATTGGAGTGAATCTGTACTAAATGTTAATCCTGTATATGTTCCTATGATCCCAAAGAAACCAAAGAAGCCAATCGCAACATACTGCTGCTTACGAGCAAGCTGATCGCTGTATATCATATCTCGGAAGAAGCGAAAGCGGGTTAGCACAAACGCAATTGTGACGATAATGCCAAGTCGCTCTAGCATCGTAAGCAAGAGTTCGAACATGAGGGGAAGCTCCTTTCTGGTTTCTGGTTTCTGGTGCCTGTCACCGCCCGGTTTAAGTCAAATTCTGTCGAATGGTAAAGCGGTTACTTCTTATTATACGGGTTTTAATGTAGAGATAAAATGGATGGAAGAGAGAAGACGAATCACTTGCATATCAGCTCCGATTTCATCTAACCGCTTATTTTTACGTTAGAATATCAAATTTCCTTAACCGGTACTGCAAGCTTTGTCTACTCAGACCTAATACTTTTGCGGTTTGGGAGATATTGTTTTTGTTTTTTTGAAGCACCTTTTGGATATAAACTTTTTCAGCTTTCTCCATTTGTTCCTTTAATGGGATGATTTGATTGGAATGATGAATGGTAAGATGATCAGCCTCAATCAAATGTCTTTCCTTTTGTAATGGAGTTTTATTTCGATACTGAATGGGCAAATGAGAATAGTGTATGATGTCTTCGCTCATCATTAAATTCATGGCACCTTCAATAATATGCTCTAATTCTCGTACATTCCCTGGCCAGTCGTAAACCTGAAATGATTCAGAGACTTCGGTATCTACTCCTTTAACATCCATTTGAAAGAGTTCGTTATATTTTGAGATAAACGAATCCACTAATAAAGAGATGTCCTCTTTCCTTTCTCTAAGTGGAGGGATAAATAGCGTCACAACCCCAAGTCGGAAATACAAGTCTTTACGCATTCGTTCCTGCGCAATGGCTTCAATGGGATCTTCGTTCATTGTAGCGATGATTCTAACGTCAATGGTCTTATCTTCTGTGTCACCAATGCGCCGAATTGTTTTTTCCTGTAGGACTCTCAATAGTTTCGCTTGTAAATTCATACTTAAAGAATTGATTTCATCAAGTAATAACGTCCCGCCTTCTGCTTGTTCAAATAAGCCTGGTCGCTCAGTTGCTCCTGTAAATGCGCCTCGCTTCGTACCGAATAGAAGGCTTTCAATCAAATTATCAGGTAAGGCAGCACAGTTTTGTGAAATAAATGGAGCGGAAGAACGGTGGCTACCATTGTGGATGCTTTGAGCAAATAATTCTTTCCCTGTTCCGGTTTCCCCAACGATCAAAACAGACGACGATGTCCGTGTGCTTCGTTTTGTATTTTCAATCACTTCTTGAATGGCAAGGCTATCTCCAATAATGCTATCGAATGTGAATCGAGTGTTTCCTTTTCGATTCATATTGTCACGAATTAACCGTTCAAGCTTTGTTACGTCGTTAGAAATCTCGACAGCGCCTTTAATAGTTCCATTTACTATAATGGGAAATGAGTTGTTAATTGTTGTGATTTCTTTCCCTTTATTATTGAAATATGTTTGCTTCACATTCGACGTTTCGATGCCTTTTTGAAGTGCCTTAACAAGCGTGCTGCTTTCATTCGCTGAGAACATAAAGACGTCTAATAAATATTTATCAACCACATCCTGGCGATCCATGGCTTCAATTTGCATCATTTTAGGATTATAAATGATCGTTTTGCCTTTTTCATCAATCACATGAACGCCGACGTCGATTTCATCGATGATTTTTTTATATACCTGGTTCATGGTGTTAAGTACTTTCAAATCGTTCTCCGTTTCATTATCCAAGTTACGTACCTCCTTTGTTGCTATCGCTATTGTATGTATGAAAGTACATGGATTGCAATATTATTTTGCACACACATGCAAAATAAATCAATTGTATGCAAAGATGTTTTGCATGGCAAAAATGAATAATCCCCGTTCTCCCTAAGATTTAATCGTTTTAAAAAGTTGGCATAAAACTTGCTTGTTACTAACGAGAGGGAGAGCGAAGATTTTTTGCTCCTCTAGGTGAGGCGAACTTTTAAAGGAGGAAGAACATGAAGACACAATCAACGACTGAGAATGTGATTGAAAAAACAACTCAATATGGAGCGAATAACTATAACCCGCTTCCAATTGTGATTACGGATGCAGAAGGGGTGTGGGTGAAAGACCCTGAAGGTAACCGATATATGGATATGTTGAGTGCTTATTCAGCAGTTAATCAAGGACACCGTCATCCGAAAATTATTCAAGCCTTGAAGGACCAGGCAGATCGCATTACATTAACATCCCGAGCTTTTCATAACGACCAATTGGCTCCGTTTTATGAGAAGGTCGCAAAGCTAACAAATAAAGCAAAAGTTCTTCCAATGAACACTGGGGCAGAAGCAGTGGAAACCGCTATTAAAACGGTGCGACGCTGGGCATATAATGTCAAAGGCGTTTCTGAAAATCAGGCTGAAATTATTGCATGCGTCGGGAATTTTCATGGACGTACAATGACGGCTGTCTCTCTCTCTTCTGAGGCAGAATACCAAAGAGGATTTGGTCCAATGTTACCGGGAATTAAATTGATTCCATACGGTGATATTGATGCGCTACGAAATGCCATTACACCAAATACAGCTGCTTTCCTCTTTGAACCGATTCAAGGAGAAGCAGGGATTGTCATTCCTCCAGAAGGCTTTTTAAAGGAAGCTTATGATGTTTGTAAAGAAAGTAATGTGCTTTACGTCGCGGATGAAATTCAAGCTGGTCTTGGGCGCTCGGGTAAAACATTTGCGTGCGATTGGGAAAATGTGGAGCCGGATATTTACATTCTTGGAAAAGCGCTAGGTGGAGGCGTCTTCCCAATCTCATGTATTGCTGCTAATGAAGAAATTCTTGGTGTCTTTAATCCTGGCTCACACGGATCCACATTTGGTGGAAATCCGCTTGGCTGTGCCGTTTCTGTTGCTGCTCTTGAAGTTTTAGAAGACGAACAGTTAGCTCAGCGGTCACTCGAGCTTGGAAACTATTTTCAAGAAAAATTAAAGGAAATCAATAACCCTCTAATTAAAGAAGTACGCGGTAAAGGATTATTTATCGGAGTTGAATTAACAGAGGCTGCAAGACCTTACTGCGAAAAGTTAAAAGAAGAAGGGCTTTTATGTAAGGAAACGCATGATACGGTGATCCGATTTGCGCCACCGCTTATCATTTCAAGAGAAGATCTTGATTGGGCCATAGCTAAAATCGTAAATGTGTTGTCCAAGTAATAAAGCAACCTTATTTTATAAATTTATGAATATTGAAAACTGAACAAAGAAGCTAGTGAACTAAGGTTCGCTAGCTTCTTTGAATTTTTTTTAGGATTGTAATACATTATCCACAAAGTTCAGTAAGGATCTTTTGAATTGTGTAGATGCTATCATCCTTCTTAAACTGCTTCGAGAAGGTAGGAGCTTGTGAACTGGAAATCCAGATTTTAAGCTCTGCATCAAGATCAAAGTGTCCTGCCGTTTCAATGCTGAAGTGCGAAATGCTCTTGTATAGAACAGAATGATATTCCACTTTCTTACCTGTCATGCCTTGCTTGTCAACAAACAAAAGGCGTTTGTCTGTAAAGACAATTAAATCCCTCACAAGCTTAAATGCGGCATTCACCTCTTCTGTTTCTGAAAGAATGGTAGAAAGCTCTTTTTGCACATCTTCCTTCTTCATCGTTGAAGCATTCCCCATAAATCCGCTTAAAATACCCATTGTAACTCCTCCTTCACATTTGTATTATGTTCTCTCTCATATTCTAGCATAGGTAGTGCCTGTCACCACCCGAACTGACTCGAATGCTGTCGAGCAATATATGGATAAAAGAAGAGGTTCTTGCATACGTATCGTATGATGCTCGTGATAAACTTGAGTTAGCTATACGATGAGGATTAACGGCAATTATTTCTTATTTATAGGAGGGGTAACAATGCCATTTTTGAATATTGAAGATGATGTAGAGCTCTATTATGAAGATGTTGGTATGGGGCAGCCTGTGATTTTCATTCATGGCGTTTGGATGAGTAGCCGCTTTTTCAAAAAACAGCTTCCGTACTTCAGGCAGAAGTATCGTGCTATTTCTCTAGACTTAAGAGGTCATGGGCAATCCTCTCACGTTCAAACAGGGCACTCAGTAGCAAACTATGCTCGTGATCTGAAGAAATTTATTGATCAGCTTCATCTGAAGGACGTAACGCTAGTTGGATGGTCAATGGGTGCCTTTGTTATATGGGAATACTTACAGCAGTTCGGTGAGGATAACGTGAAGGGGACAGTTATTGTTGATGAGCTAGCATCGGATTTTAAGTGGCCAGATTTTGAAATAGGCGCATTTGATCTCCCGGCACTTATTGGAATGATGAGAGAGATTCAATCGGATCAAAAGGGATTGCTTCAAGGATTCATTCCACTGATGTTTAAAAAAGATTTGTCTGAATCTGAGCTCGAGTGGATGTTAGCAGAGACAACCAAAGTGCCTGCTTCCATTGCAAGTGCAATTCTTTTCGATCAATCCATCATTGACTGCCGCCCTTATTTAAACCAAATAACGAAACCAACATTACTATGTTTTGGGAAAGAGGAGAAGCTTATACCAGTAGCAGCTGGGGAGCACTTAAATCGAGCGATCCCTAACTCGAAACTTGAGTTGTTTGAAGAAAGCTGTCACTGTCCGTTTATAGAAGAAGCTGATAAGTTTAATCGAGTTGTTGATGAGTTTATTGGAGGTTTAAATTAGTTATTGTTTATTAGTGCCTGTCACCACCCGATTAAGCTCAAATTTTGTCGAGTAGGATAATGGGATATCGTTAAAGAAAAAGTTAAGGATTATAAGTCCTTAGCTTTTTTTATTTGTTTTATTTATCTAATATTATAATAATAATCGTGAAGTAATCTTTTGGAATGTGCGGAATAATCTAAAAACTAAATAATTTTTAGGATAGTATCTTAATTTTTTCGGATTATCAGTTTTGTCGAATCCGTTTACAATTTATTTGTAAGCGCTTTTAAAACGATAAGGGGGATGGGGAATGTTGAAAAAGATAAGATCTCATAGTTTATTTATCGCTATGCTGGTCCTTGTACTGATGCTTTCGGCATGTTCAGGTGATGATACTTCAAGCGGTTCATCTGGGGGAGACGGAGATAAGGTCGAATTAACGTTCTGGAACATTTGGACCGAGCCTTCACCACAAAATGAAGCGAGTCTTAAGCAGATAGAAAAGTTCAATAAGGAACACCCTAATATTGTCATTAATCAACAGAGTATTCCACATGACCAATTTAAAGTCAAAGTTAAAACACAAGCTGCAGGTAAGCAGTTACCAGATCTAGTTCAGGTTTTTCCTGGAGCAGAACTTAAGCCTCTAGTAGATGGGAAACTCGTTCAACCAATTGATAATATTTTAAGTAACTGGGACGACCTTATCAAAGAAGGGCAGCTTGGTGATTACCGCGTTGATGGTAAGCAGTACGCACTCCCAGCAAATATCACACCAACAAGTCTTGTGTATTATGACAAGGATATGCTTAAGGAAGCTGGTTATGATGAGTTTCCACAAAGGTATGATGAGTTCAAAAAGTTAATAAAAACACTTAAATCAAATGATGCAATTCCGATTGCACTTGGTAACAAAGCGCAGTGGGTATTACAGTCTTCGTATATCAGTACGATTGGAGACCGCATGACAGGCAGTGAATTCCTGTCAGAAGTACTAAATGGGGATAAGAAGTTTACGGATGAAAAGTTTATTGATGCAGTAAACGTGATCAAGGAGCTTTCCGACATGGAAGCATTCAATGAAGACTTCAACTCGATCGATAACATCCAGCATCGAGATTTATTTGCTATGGGTGACGCAGCTATGATGATCGATGGAGCATGGTCTCTTGGACCACTTCTTGAATCTGTACCGGATAAGAATATCGGTATCGCCCTGTTCCCTCAAATTGATGGTGGGGAAGGAGATCCCTCAGCAGTTTCTGCTGTAACGGGTACTGGTATCGCATTGAATAGTGAACTTGAAGGCGAAGATCTTGAAGCGGCACAGGAATTTTTGAAAAGCTTCTATTCTGAAGAATACTATCAAAATCTTATGAAAGCAGACATTCTAGTTGCAGCGGATATTGAACCGCCTTCTGACATCAGTCCACTCCTTAGAGAAGTTTCTGAGCTGACAAATGGTCAAATCGCGCCTGTATATGATGCGACCCTTCCAACTGACGTGACAGATACTATTAACTCTGGTTTACAGGAAGTAACACTTGGCACGATGACACCTGAGGAACTAGCGAAACAGCTTCAGAAAGCTGTTGAGAAGAGTAAGTAACGGTTAGAAGGAAATCAGGTCTTTAGAAACTTGGTTTCCTTCTTTTTTTCAAAGGAGGAGAGTTATGCATCTGTTAAGCAGAAGTAAATGGCCTGCATTTGTGGGGTTAGCCCCGGCGTTTCTTATTTATATATTGTTTGCAATCGTTCCGATACTCATCTCGTTCTATTACTCTGTCATGAGGTGGGACGGGTTCACCGAAATGGAATTTGTTGGCCTGGCTAACTTCCAGGAAGCCCTTACGGATCCGATTTTTTGGCAATCTCTCAAAAATAATCTATACGTTGTCGGGGCATCTGTATTTGGACAGATTCCGATCGCCTTATTTATTGCCCTCTTATTGAATAGAAAGATCAAAGGTGGGAAATTTTTCAGAACTGTTGGCTTTATGCCAGTCGTTATTTCTACGGTCATCATTTCGTTAGTGTGGGGAATGATGTACAACTCAAGAATAGGGTTATTCAATCAACTGCTCGAATCTATTGGCCTTGAATCTCTTACTCAGAACTGGCTAGGTGACCCGAAGTGGTCAATGATATCGGTTTGTATTACGATCATCTGGCAGTTCGTAGGTCTTTATCTCATTATCTTTCTCGCTGCACTTCAGAACATTCCGGAGGAAATATATGAAGCAGCTAGAATTGATGGAGCTTCTGGTTTAAAGCAAACGTTTTATATTACGCTGCCGATGATGTGGGACTCGATCATTGTTGCAGTCATTCTATGTATAAGCGGAAGTCTACGAACGTTTGATTTAATTTACGTTATGACTTCTGGGGGACCAGGACATTCTACTGAAGTTATGGCGATGTATATGTTTGAACAGACATTTTCTTCTACTCGCTACGGGTATGGGAGTGCGCTTTCTTTGTTTATCTTCTTCTTTAGCCTGGCACTCGTCTATCTGTCTACGAGAATTCTACGAAGAAAGTCAGTTTGATCGGATGGGAGGAATCAAGACATGGCTGAGACAGCTTATCGAAAGCAGACAAATGTTAATTATCAGGATAGTAGATTAAAAGCTAGAAAGGTCTCGAAAAAGACATTGATTTATATTTTATTACTGATGTATGCGTTGATGAATGCTTATCCTATTCTCTGGATGGTACTGAATTCATTCAAAAGCAATACTGAATTCGCAGAGAACCCTTTCTCTTTCCCGGCAACGTGGTTATTTGAAAACTATAAGACAGCATGGGAAACAGCTAGGTTAGATACTTATTTTCTAAACAGTATCATCGTTACTGTTATCGCGGTCGCTGTAACCGTACTTGCGGGTGCGCTTGCTTCTTATTTTCTTTCACGCTTTACGTATAAATGGGGCAAATACATGTATGCGTTCTTTGTATTTGGAATGCTTATTCCCATTCACGCCACACTTGTACCGATGTTTCTTCTAATGAAAAACCTTGGATTGTTAAATACACACGCGGGTCTCATATTGCCTTACATCGCTTTCAATCTTCCGATCACGATATTTATACTCGTAAGCTTCATGAAGGCTTTTCCAAAGGACATCGAAGAATCAGCGATCATGGATGGCTGTGGTGTGTTTCGAATCTTCTGGTCTATTATTCTACCGATGACAAAACCAGCACTTGCGACAGTGGTTATTTTGAACTTTATCAATAACTGGAACGAGTTCTCCTTTGCGCTCGTATTGATTAACGAAGATGCGCTTAAGACGCTGCCGTTAGGATTAGCGAATTTTGCAGGCCAATATACAACGAATTACGGAGCACAGATGGCGGGGCTAACGCTCGCGATCATACCGACCATCATTATTTACATGATTTTAGAAGAGCATCTTGTAAAAGGGATGACAGCTGGCGCAGTGAAAGGATAAGCTTTAAAGTAAACGTCAACATGAGAGGTAGATGACATGAAGCGATTGCTGTCCTTTTCCGGTTGGAAACTTCATTGGAAGTTCTTTTTCATCTTTTTCACCCTTGTATTAGTTCCGATTCTTGCTTTCAGTCTCTATATTTATTCGGAAGCGAATCAGGCGATTCAGCTTCAAGCTGTTAATAATACAAGAGGACATCTCGAGAAAATAGACCAGAATATTTCTGCATTCACTAGTGATATTGAAGATATCTCATCTTACATGATTTATAGCGAAGATATCCGCTCCTTCCTAAGAACGGAAGAGTCGCCCGGTAACCGTACGTATTTAAACGATATGGAACGCAGAATTACTGGTTTTACTACGTTTCATCTTACGTCTAAATTTTATTTACATTCGATTTCATTGTCATCTGTTAACGGCCATCACCTGGATATGGGCACCCCTCTTAAAGAAAATCAGGAGGACGTCTGGAAAGTGAAGGCGGAGGAGTTTGCTGGCAAACCTTATTGGAGCGATGCTTATAAGATTCGTGACGCGTGGGGGCGTGATCGAAAGGTCGTGAGTTTATTTCGTGTTATCAATGATGTTAATAACGTGTCACTTCCGCTTGGAATGGTTACGATTCGCTTTGATGCATTAAAATTCTATGAACTGATCGATACTGACTTTAAGAATTTAGAGACGATGTTCGTTTTAAATCACCATGGGCAAGTTGTGATGCATCCAGATGAGGACATGATCGGTAAACCTTATCCTGACGAGAATATTGTAAAAGCTATTATTCGTAACGGTGATAAAAATAGCACACTCCAATATGAGAGAGACGATGTGAACTATACTATTGTTACGCAGCCAGTTGCTGGGGCGGATCTTGTCATCCTTGGGGCAGTTAATGAGAAGAGTGTTGCCGAGGGGATCACTAGTATACAACAGTCGATTTTAATCATGATGATCGCTTTGACTCTTTTTGGATTACTCGCGATCTTTGGTTTTTACTACTTTAATATCCGAAGAATCCGTGAATTAACGAGGGAAACTCGACAGTTAGAGCGTGGGGACTTTTCTGCAAATGTCTCTGTAGGATCAAGTGATGAAATTGGGTTATTAGGAATGAGGTTTAACAAAATGGTTGAGCGTTTACGCTATTTGATCGACAACGAGTACAAGATGGAGCTAAGAAATCGTGAGTCAGAACTCAAGCTTCTGCAAAGTCAGATCAACCCTCATTTTCTTTACAATACATTGGATATGATTCGCTGGACGGCACGCTTAGAGAAAGCGATGGAGACTAGTAAACTAATTGAACAATTATCAAAGATGTTCAGAATTAGTTTGAATCGTGGGAAACCATGGATCACATTAAAAGACGAGCTTACCTACAGTCAGGGGTACTTAGATTTACAAAAAAGACGTCTTGGGAAAAAACTTCAGTACACCCTTTATTGTGATCATGCCGCGATGGGGTCTATCATGCTAAAGCAAACGATCCAGCCATTAATAGAGAACAGCCTTCATCATGGATTTGAAAATATGAGGACGGAGAGGAAAATCTATATTCGTTGTTTTCGGGACGACCAGGATCTGGTGATCGATGTACTGGATAATGGTAAAGGATTCGGAGAAGGAACTACAATGGAAAGTATTCAATCTGGATATGCGCTGAAAAATATACAAGATCGGCTACTCATTGCGTTCGGATCAAGAGCTTCTCTGACGATTGAAGACAAACCTTCGCCTGGAGCCTGGGTCAGAGTGAGATTCCCCTATCTTGAAACAGAAGAAGAAATTGAAGTCTGGAAAAGTGCAGGTGAATGATATGAATCTCAAAGTGTTGATTGTTGATGATGAACCAATTATTTGCGAAGGTTTAAAAAATACTGTGCCCTGGGATGAAATGGGGGCTGAAGTGATTGGAGAGGCCTATGACGGTGAAGAAGCACTTGAGGTGATTGAAGCACATGATGTGGATGTCGTTTTATCCGATGTGAAGATGCCCATTATGGACGGACTTGAACTAGCGGGTGAGGTGTACAAGCGCTATCCATCGATTCGGATGATCATAATCAGTGGATATGATGAATTCGAGTACGCGAAGCAGGCTATGAAACTTGGGATTAAAGATTATTTACTTAAGCCTGTTGATATCGATGAGCTGATGGAATTGATCATCTCCATTAGAAAAGAGACCGAACACTTAAAAAAACAAGAGTGGGAAAGCGGCGCCAAGCAGATTCTCTCTTCACTTGCTACAGGTCAGGAGCTGAGTTATTTACCAGGAAGTGTGAAAACAGCAATTTCTGGAGGGATTCAGTTAGTTGGAAGTGAGATTCAACACTTCTCGAATGTTGTAAATAACTGTTCATCGTTGGAAGAAATCGAACTTAAGAAACAATGGATGAAAGAGTTAAGCAAGGCGATGAGTGAAAGAGGGATAAGAAACGTTTCGATCGTAGTGGGAGAAAACAGTCTTCTTACATGTTGTGGAGGAGCTTCCTTCAGTGAGCATAAGAGTCTCCTTGAGCAAACGTCTCGAAAGTTGGGATTCTCGCTAAACCTAACGATCTCTCATGAGGCAAAAACAGCTGATACTCTTCAACGACAGTATTACTTATTAAACGAAGCGATGAAAGCTCAGGCTTTTCATAGTGATGAGGTGCTTGAAGTGGAAGCTGTTCTTCATCAAGTAAACATCCCTTTTTCACTAGAACCCTTTGAGAAGGATGTGAAACAACTACATAGTGAAGAAGAGTACGAGGATTTTAGTGTGCGTCTTTTACAAACGTTTAAACAAAATCGCTGGTATCTTGAAAATATCGTGCGATCTTTAGAAGATTTCGAGAAAAAAATATTCAAAGAATTTTATCCGGAGATCAATGTGAATCTATATGGCAAATTGAATGTTGGAGTTCATAACTCGTATGAGCAGCTGGGAAAGCTCTTTTATCAAGATCTTATCGCGTATGGAGCCTACCAGGAGACGACGGCAAATGCAGGTTCACGCTGGTTGATCAGGAAAGCGGTTTCTTATATCGAAGAAAATTATGGGCATGATTTGAAAGCTTCTGAGGTAGCGGATGTGATCAATGTTTCTCCTAATTATTTTAGCCAGCTGTTTAAACGGGAGACGGATCTTCACTTTAATGATTACCTACATGAAATTCGAATTGGAGAGGCAAAAGTGCTCTTGAAGGAAACGCCTTATCGTGTCTTTGAAATCGCTCAGATGGTAGGATACCACGATTATAAGTATTTTGTTCATAACTTCAAAAAAGTCTCGTCCATGACGCCTACTCAATATAGAAGTATTATTTTTCAAAAGAGTAAGGCGCATGGAGAAAGGAATGGATTATGAAACTTAGTAGCGAATGGAAATTACAGTGGTTTGAAGCGGGAGAAAAGAATCCGCTCGAATTAGCCGCTCCTTACTATATCGATCATTTTTGGATGACGACAGCTGTACCGGGAGATGTTCATTCTACTCTTATCGATAAGAAGTTAATTAAAGATCCTTTTATCGGTCATAATGACCTGGATTGTCGCTGGGTAGAGGAGAAAGAATGGTGGTATCGTACATCTTTTAGCTGGGACGAGTCTTTGTCTAAAAGTGAGAAGCTTGAATTGGAATTTGAAGGTCTGGATACTTTCGCAACTGTCTATCTGAACGGACTGGAAATAGGAAGTACCGAGAATATGTTTATCGAGCACTCCTTTGACGTGAGTAGAGCGATTAAACAGGGGAAGAATAAGCTTGCTGTTCGATTCGATCCAGTGACTGAAGAGGTGGAAGGCAAAGAGCGTAATTATTGGTGTAGCTATGGTAAGGAGAGGATTTGGGCTCGAAAAGCTGCAATGAACTTCGGATGGGACTGGGGGCCGCGACTCGTTACGACTGGTATCTGGAAAGCTGTTCATCTTCACAAGCGAACGAAAGGGAAGTTTGACGGTGTGTTCGCTAAAACCGTTAAGGCGAATGAGGAAAAGGCTCTGGTTGAAATTAAAACAGACATCAAGTCCTTTTATCCATTTCATACAGAAAATTTCCGAATTGAAGTAGAGCTGCTTACAGCTGATGGTGCAGAGGTATGTTTTGTTAAGTCAAATCTGACGACACTACACCTTGAAATCGATCATCCTACGCTATGGTGGACGCATGATCTTGGTGAACCATATCTTTATGAATTGAACGTGAAGTTGAAAGATGAAGACGGTACCGTGGTGGATGAACATTCTCAGCAGTTTGGCATTAGAACGGTTACTGTTGAGCAAAAACATGAAAATGGGGAGAACCTCTTTGTTTTTAATTTGAATGGTGTTCGGTTATTTGCTAAAGGTGCGAACTGGATACCCGTTCATAGTTTCATAGGTGCAGCGCGGAATGATCGATATTCGAACCAGTTGGAATTAGCGAAAGACGCTCACATGAACATGATGCGAGTATGGGGTGGGGGTATTTATGAAAAAGATATCTTCTACGAAGAGTGTGATCGATTAGGGCTCTTAGTCTGGCAGGACTTTATGTTCGCTAATGCGCTTTATCCAGATTATAACGAAAACTTCATGGAGAATGTACGAAATGAAGTAAGTAAGGTTGTGAAGCGTTTAAGAAAGCATACGTGTCTAGCTCTATGGTGCGGAAATAATGAAATTGATTGGATCTATGATCGTAAACATTCCGATGGTGAGATCACGACTCCTTTCTATGGTGAACAAATTTATCATAGCCTTATCCCGGAAATACTGAAGAAGCTGGATAACACCCGTCTTTATTGGCCGAGTTCACCATTTGGAGGAAATGATCTGGACGCTGAGGAAATGGGAGATCGTCATAACTGGCAAGTCTGGCATGGAAATGTTGAACCAAGAAAAAAAGGGGAGGCTGTTGTTCAGGACATTTCTCTTGAAGGTGTTTCATTTAAGAATTATAAGAAAGACTACACTCGTTTTTCGAGCGAATTTGGGATGCATGCATCTTCTAACCAGTTCACATTAAAAAGCTACATTCCTGAAGGTGAATTTTATTGGAAAAGTGATGAAATGTCTTATCGAAATAAGGACCATTTTCATGAAAAAGGAATACTCCTTATGGAAGGTTATACTGGCATACCGGAAACGATCGATGAGTATATGAATTACTCTATGTTGACTCAGGCAGAAGGACTAAAGTATGGAATCGAACACTATAGAAGGCAGAAACCATTTACAGCTGGCGCATTGATCTGGCAGCTTAATGATTGCTGGCCAGGTACAAGCTGGTCGATGATCGATTATGAGCTCCTACCGAAGGCTTCCTATTATTATGCTAAGAAATTCTTTGCTCCTGTTATGGCGGTAATTGATCATGATCCAGGAGAGTCATTAAAACTCTCTGTTATAAATGATCGGCTGACTTCTATTAAAGATTCACTTAACGTTGACGTAGTAGGATTTAATGGGGAAGTGGTTTTCTCAAGATCACTCGACTTTTCAGTAGAAAGCAATTCGGTAACAGAATTAGCTGTCTTATCTGAAGAAGAAGTGCTAAATGGTGCATCTGCTTCTAAAGTAATTGTTAGAGCGTATGCAGCGACTGGCTCTTTCGAAGAAAATCGTTACTATTTAAGAGATTATAAAGACATGAACTATCCTGCTGCTGTAGTGGAGATTGAAAATAACGAGGCCGAGAACACGATAACGCTAAGCTCACGAGAGCTAGCGAGGTTCGTGAAAGTGGACTTTAATCAAAGCGGCGTAACGTGCTCAGATAACTTTTTTGATCTTCTACCTGGGGAATCCAAAACGATCAATCTCTGTCAATTGAATGGAGAGGCGATTCAGTTTGAGGGGATTTCCGTAAGTTCTATGAATAGCAGAAAGACAATACCCATTAAAGAACTTCAGAGATAATGTATTGACTCCCCCCTAGAACTAACAGGTCGGGTGAGGATCTTTTAATACGAGAGGAGAGAGAGAAGTTGGCAAACATCACCCTTCAGCTTTATTCACTGAAAGAAGAAGCCGAAAAAAATTTTCTTGGCATGATCGAACGTGTTGGTGATATGGGATACGATGGCGTCCAATTTGCGGGTTTTTTTGATGCCTCAGCAGAACAAGTTTGTGAAAGCTTAGATAAGAAGGGATTAAAGCGAGCCGGTTCACATGTGGGCATTCATCAGCTAGGAGAAGATCGACTTGAGGAACTCTTCTCCTATCATGAAGCGATCGGTGAGCATTTACTGATTTGTCCTGCCTTACCAGAAGAAATGAGGAAAACAGCCGATGACTATAAGCGTTCGGCTGAAAAGCTAAACCGTATAGGCGAAAGCTGTAAGAATGCAGGATTTGAATTTGGTTATCATAACCACGCTTTTGAGTTTACGGATATGGGCGAAGGTACTGGCTTCGATCTTTTGTTTAAAGAAACATCCAAAGATCTAGTGAAAATGGAATTGGATTGTTATTGGGCAGCCTATTCGAGTCATGATCCTCTTCAAATCATTCAGATTTACCAAGATCGAATCGTCTCGTTGCATATTAAAGATATGATAGGAGATGGCACGAAAAGGTCAACTGAAGTAGGTAAAGGAATGATTGATTATCCCGGGCTGATGCGTGAAGCGGATAAGGTCAACATCGATTGGTTCACTGTAGAACAAGAGGAATTCGACGGGAACCCATATGATAGTCTTGTAGAAAACTTGGCAGCATTGAAGCGCTTTTCTCCTAATGAAAGAGGTGGGACAGGTTGAAAATGATGTTCAGATGGTTCGGTGAAGGAAATGATACGGTGCCATTGCGCTATATCAAACAAATCCCTGGTACTGAAGGAATCGTTTGGGCACTGCATGATCTCCCTGCTGGAGAAGAATGGCCTATGGAAAAGATAGAGGCAGTGAGAAAACAGGCCGTTGATAGCGGATTATCTAATGAAGTTGTAGAAAGTGTCAATGTACATGAGGCGATCAAATTAGGTCATTCCGATCGAGACTACTATATTGAAAACTATAATAAGACGATAGAAAAGTTAGCAAGCGTTGGGGTGAAAGTGATTTGCTACAATTTCATGCCTGTGTTTGACTGGTTTCGAACCGATTTAAAAAAACGGTTAAAGGATGGGTCGACGGCTCTTTTCTATGAGCATGAGAAAGTAACTAATATGAATGTAAGGCAGATCGTTAAGCAGAATGCGGATGATCTTGATTTTCACATGCCCGGTTGGGAACCCGAGCGCTTAGGAGAATTATCCACTCTGCTTGATTCCTATCAGGGCATTACAGAGGAAGATCTTTTTAGCAATTTGCATTATTTTCTTAATGCGATTATTCCTATGGCAGAAGCAAATGGCGTGAAAATGGCGATTCATCCGGATGATCCGCCTTGGTCTACCTTCGGTTTGCCGAGGATTATCACGAATCGAGAAAATATATCTCGCATGCTGAAGATGGTCGACAGTGCCTCGAACTGCCTGACATTTTGTAGTGGCTCTCTTGGAGCGAATCCTAAGAATCATCCCGGCAACATAGTGAGAGAGTTTGCTGATCGAATTGCGTTCGCACATATCCGCAATGTAAAAACCGAGGACAACGGAGACTTTATAGAGGCTTCCCATCGAACTCAAGATGGATCTGTTGATATTTATGATGTAGTAAAGGCTCTTCATGAGAGTGGCTATAAAGGGTACGTGCGTCCGGATCATGGGAGACATATATGGGATGAAGTTTGTCGCCCTGGTTATGGTTTATATGACCGAGCACTTGGAATCATGTATTTGCTTGGAGTTTGGGATTCATTAAACCGTATTCCGAGTTTAAAAGAGAAATGAAATTTATTTACAACAAAATAGATGGAGAGCTTGCATACAAAGTAGCTAAAAAATTCAAACATCATACCGCTTATTTCACATGGAGGGAGAGACAATAATAAAGTCCTCTTTTTTTTGAACATTCGTTTCGAATTTTTATTCGGTGTCATTATGATTGAATCAAAAATATAAAAAAGGGAGAGTTTCTGATGATTAAAGTTTCGCATCATTCAACTGTAAATGAAGAAAAGGCGGTATTGTCAGATTGGAAATTCAGACAGACTGAAGGAGAGGAATGGCTTCCAGCAAAAGTTCCAGGATGTGTCCATACCGATCTATTAAAGAACAATCTTATTTCAGATCCTTTTTACGGTGAAAATGAACTGGATCTGCAGTGGATCGATAAAAAAGATTGGGAATATGAGGCTTCCTTCGACGTACCTGCAGAACTGCTGAATAAAAATCAGATCGAAATCGTGTTCGATGGTCTGGATACTTATGCGGAGGTCTTTCTTAATGATGAACATCTACTATCTGCCGACAATATGTTTCGTTCATGGAAAGCAAATGTAAAGCCATTCGTCAAAGAAAAGGGAAACGTACTTCGGATTCATTTCAAATCTCCGATCCAAACGGATCTTGAAAAGCTCGAAAAACAGGGGTATAACTTCCCGGCAGTTAATGACCATTCTGAAGATGGCGGTGTGGGCGATAAGAACTTAAGTGTGTTTGCTAGAAAAGCGCCGTATCACTATGGATGGGATTGGGGTCCTCGCTTTGTTACAAGCGGAATCTGGAAGGACGTTCATCTTCGCGGATGGTCTGAAGCTAGAATAGAAGACTTGTCGATTCTTCAGAAAAATGTAACCGCTTCAGAGGCTAATTTGACTGCTCTTGTAGAGATTGAGGCTGAGGAAGAAGGAGAACGAGAACTAAGAATTCAAACTGAAGAAATCGAGCTGATTCAAACCGTACAATTAAAGCGTGGCATGAATGAAGTAAGTTTAGATATGAAAGTTCAGGATCCGAAGCTATGGTGGTCACGGGGACTTGGCGATCAGAATATGTATGAGTTCATAGCTGAAATTAGAAAAGACGGATCTCTTGTTGCTGGGAAAACAACGCGAACTGGTTTACGATCGATTAAGGTGATTAGAGAAAAAGACGATGAAGGAAAAACATTCTATATCGAGTTAAATGGTGTTCCGGTATTTGCGAAAGGTGCAAACCATATTCCGAATGATAGTTTTGTAACTGAAGTTACGCTTGAACGATACCGACATGAAATCCAAAGTGTAGTTGAAAGTAATATGAATATGCTTCGGATCTGGGGCGGAGGTATTTACGAATACGATGCGTTTTATGAGCTATGCAATGAATATGGCATTCTTGTCTGGCAGGATTTCATGTTTGCTTGCAGCATGTACCCGGGTGATGAAGCATTTCTAAAGAATGTGAAAGCTGAAGCGATAGAAAACGTGAAGCGACTTCGCAATCATCCGAGTATCGCACTCTGGTGTGGGAATAACGAGATCGATACTGCCTGGTCTGCCTATGATGAAGATGGTGGTTGGGGATGGAAACAGCAGTATTCTAAACCGATCCAGGATGAAATCTGGCAAGCGTATGAAGATGTTTTTCATACCATTCTACCTGAAGCGGTAGAGAACCATATGCCAGGTGTCTACTACTGGCCATCTTCACCGATGAGTGATTGGACAGGTGATAGTCGTCAGCATACTAGTAATACATCTACTAGTGGAGATATTCATTATTGGGATGTCTGGCATGGTTTAAAGCCTTTCGAAGAGTATAATCACCATGTTGGTCGTTTTATGAGTGAATACGGTTTTCAATCGTTTCCGGAACTGAAGACTGTAGAATCATACGCTGGAGAAGGAGATATGGCTCTCGATTCTAAGGTCATGCTGCACCATCAGAAAAATGGGCGAGGAAATTATTTAATCAAAGAATACATGGAGACCTATCTCCCAGAGCCTAAAGATTTCCCCTCATTTCTTTATATGAGTCATGTTCTTCAAGCAGAAGGAATCAAGACAGCAATTGAAGCTCACCGAAGAAAGAAACCTTACTGTATGGGAACTCTGTACTGGCAAATGAATGATTGCTGGCCAGTGGCATCATGGTCAAGCATGGATTATTACGGTAGATGGAAAGCTCTTCAATATTATGTGAAGCGAAGTTTCCGGGATATAACGCTCTCAATAGATGGTACTAATCGCACCAAAATAGATATTCATATTATTTCAGATATATTAAGTGACATGAACGGTTCGATTCGCATGAGTTTGTCGACTTTCGATGGAACGTTGCTTCGTGAATGGAATGAGTCATTCGCATTAAAAAGCAACTCTGCAACTAAGTTTGTTACATTAGAGACTGAAGAAGTAATTGAGAATCGTGACCCTAATAACATAGTGTTCAAAGCTGAACTTGAATTAGAAGGTGAAATCATAGATGCAAAATATCATTATTTTACATCAGTGAAAAACCTTTCACTTTGTAAACCTAATTTAAAAATAGAAGAGGTTTCCACATCTTCAGGGAAGCACTACACTTTGGAAACAAATACACTTGCTAAGCAGGTATATGTAACAAGTGATTTGGAAGGAATCTTTACGGATAATTACTTTGATCTCATACCTGGAGAGCAAAAAAGAATTGAATTTCTAACTCGATCAAAAGATCAAGGTTTTACAAAAGGGATTGCGGAGGGAATAAAAGTTCATTCGATGTCCGATTTTATAAAAGAATAAGAGTGATTATAGAACCCTTTATATACTAATGTGTATGGAGGGTTCTTTATTGTAGTGATTTTCTCCTCTTACTTTTCTTTTGCTATAATTCTTATAGGTACTAAGTCGACCATCTAAAGTAGGTGAGAACATGAATGAAAGACAAAAAAAGTTAATGTGTATTCTTTTGGAGACAAGTGGAGAATTTTCCCTTGTTAAAGATTTGTCTGTGCGTCTGAGTTGCTCAGATAAAACGATAAGGAATGATCTTGATGTCATACAACCTTATATAAGAAAAGAAACAGGTGGATCACTGATTCGTAAAACAGGACTTGGAATTCAACTAGTAATAGAGAATGAAGAACGTGATTGGCTTTATCAGAAGTTTTCGTATGAAAGTAGCCATGCTGACGAGTTGTCCCAAAGTGAAAGGTTGCTTGAACTTGCATATAAGCTATTAACAGCTAAAGGACCGATGACATTACAAAACCTTTCCACCTGTCACTTTATTACTCGCTCTGTTCTTAAGAAAGATCTTGAACAAATCAATCAGTGGTTAAAGACCATGAATTTAACATTACATTCAAGACAAAAAGTAGGAGTAATGATCGAAGGAAAAGAGCGGTTGCGTCGAAGCGCTCTTGTTAATCTAGGTAAGCTTGTACAAAATGAGGCACTTATTCGTCCGTTCTTGAAGAAGCAGTTCACGTTATATGAAATAGAGCTTGTTGAGAAGGAATTAAGAAATCTGCAAAACGAGCACTCGATTACGTATACCGATGAATCTTTCGAAAATCTTCTTTATCATACCCTTTTTATTATTAAAAGAACAAAACTGCGTCAATCGATTCAAGTTACGGATAAGGAAGAAAAACAAATTAAAGAGTATGAAGAGTATGAGTGGTCAAAATCACTTCTTAAAAAGCTGGGCATCGTCTTCGTCGCCCATTTCCCGGTAGGTGAAGTTGCTTACCTTGCCCTTCATTTGATAGGGGCTAAACGTACTGGTGTTTCGATCATACGAGAGCCAGAGGTGGAGAGAATTGGATTAGCGTTAATCAATGAAATGACTGAAATGACGAATCTGTCTTTTAATGCTGACGCTAACCTTATGGAAGGCCTTCGCGTGCATCTGTATGCTGCTCTAAACCGCATACAGTATGGGCTGTCTGTGTCTAATCCCATGCTTCAAGAAATTAAGAGGATGTATCCCTACTTGTTTGATTTATTAATCCAAATAACAGTAGGAATGCAGGATAAGTGGAAATTATCGATTCCAGAAGATGAAATAGCTTATTTAACCCTTCATTTTGAAGCCGCGGTTGAGCGATTACAATCAAATCGTGGAGAAAAGAAGAGTGTGGTGATTGTTTGTCATTTAGGTGTTGGAATGTCTCAGTTGCTACAAACAAAGCTTGAACGGAAATTCTCTTCTTTAATAATTTTAAACTGTATCGGACGTACGGCTTTACATGATTTTCTTACTCAACATCAGGTGGATTTTATCATTTCTACAGTCGAGATGGAGCCTCAGTCTATACCGCATATTGTCATTTCACCACTACTTAATACTGAGGAGGAAAGTAAGTTAGAATCCTTTTTAGGAGAAATGGATCAAGCGAACCGCGAAGAAAGGCGGAATGCCGTATTTTCTAATTACCTTCAGTCGGATCTTGTGTTCGTTCAGCACGATGGAAATCATCGATATAAAGTAATTGAAGTTCTCTCGAATGCATTGTATGAGAAGGGATTTGTAGAAAAGGAATACGTGCATCAAGCTCTTATAAGAGAACGAACATCTTCTACCGCAATTGGTTCTGGTATCGCGATTCCACATGGTAACCCTAACTTTATACATACACCAGGTATAGCAGTGGCTGTCTTGAAAGAGCCGATTGAATGGGGCGAAGAACGAGTTAATTTAGTATTTTTATTAGCCCTTGGAAATCAAGGGGACGGAGTTACTCGCGAATTATTCAGGGAGATTTCTTCAATTAGTGAGCAACCTCTTTTCTTAAAAAAGTTAACAGAACAAACAAGTGCAAATGCTTTTATTAATTGTTTGGAAACGAATGCAATCGAGAAATAAAATCAACTTTACCGAAAGCTTCGGTAAAATATAGCTCCTTTTTCTATCTAATCTTACGTTACTATTTATGTAAGCGATTACGATTGAAGAGGGGGAATAAGAAATGAAACTGTTAGCGATTACATCGTGTCCAAATGGAATTGCGCACACTTATATGGCAGCTGAAAATCTTCAAAAAGCAGCCGATAAGTTAGGTGTTGAAATGAAAGTTGAAACTCAAGGATCAATTGGAGTAGAGAATGAGTTTTCTGAGAGAGACATCGAGGAAGCCGATGGCATTATTATTGCGGCAGATAAAACGGTTGAGAAAGGACGTTTTATCGGTAAAAAAGTTCTCATAGTTGGGGTTCAAGATGGGATACGTAGGCCGGAGCAGTTAATTAACAAGCACCAAAATGGAGAGGTGCCTGTTTTTCATTCAGACGGTAAAGCAGCTAATGAGTTTAAGAAGGAAAAGAAGGATAAGCAAAATCCCATTTATCGCCACCTTATGAATGGTGTATCTTACATGATTCCTTTTATCGTTGTAGGAGGATTATTAATTGCAATTGCCTTAACCATAGGAGGAAAGCCGACAGAGAGTGGTCTTGTTATTCCTGAAGATTCATTTTGGAAAACGATTGAACAATTAGGGGGAGCATCGTTCACATTCATGATCCCTATCCTTGCAGGTTTTATTGCCTATAGTATTGCTGACAGACCTGGACTTGCGCCTGGTGTCATTGGTGGTTACATTGCTGCTAACGGAAGTTTTTATGGAAGCGAGGCTGGAGCTGGTTTCATTGGTGGTATGATCGCTGGTTTTTTAGCGGGTTATGTAGCACTTGCTATTAAGCGAATGAAAGTACCTAAGGCAGTACAACCAATCATGCCGATTATTATTATACCTGTTTTTGCATCGCTCATTGTGGGATTAGTATTCGTTTATATTGTAGGTGCGCCAGTTGCGCAAGTATTTGAATCATTAACGAACTGGTTAGCAGGTATGCAAGGAACAAGTTCGATTCTTCTTGCGGTCATCCTTGGAGCGATGATCTCCTTTGATATGGGAGGACCTGTTAATAAAGTTGCTTTCTTATTCGGAGCTGCAATGATTGGAGAAGGAAATTATGAAATTATGGGGCCTATCGCGGCCGCTATCTGTATCCCTCCAATCGGGATGGGACTGGCAACATTTCTTAAGAAGAAAAAATATGAAGAAGCTGAGAGAGAAACTG
The DNA here is from genome assembly GCF_041366475.1 of Pseudalkalibacillus sp. JSM 102089. Classification (NCBI taxonomy): domain Bacteria; kingdom Bacillati; phylum Bacillota; class Bacilli; order Caryophanales; family Fictibacillaceae; genus Pseudalkalibacillus; species Pseudalkalibacillus sp. JSM 102089. Next base: position 119,348 of record NZ_JBEWYW010000007.1, on the reverse strand, counting down.
GTAAAGCATCTTTTACTATGGGATTATTCGGTATTACGGAGGGAGCCATTCCGTTTGCTGCTCAGGATCCGATTCGAGTGATTCCGAGTATTATGGCAGGGTCAATTACGGGATCCGTTATAGCGATGATAGGTAATGTGGGAGATCGCGTTGCTCATGGTGGGCCGATCGTAGCCGTCTTAGGAGCAGTTGATAACGTATTGATGTTTTTCATAGCGGTTATTGTAGGGGCATTCGTAACAGCTATTCTCGTTAACCTTTTGAAAAAAGATGCCGTTGTAGAGGTAGCTGGAGTTGGGATGGAAATCAGTAGTGAAGAACTAGTGGAGGAGGAGCCTGTTCAAAGTATGGGAGCGACTCAATCTACTACCGAGGAGATTTCAAAGCTTACAGATATTACAAATGAAAGACTTATCGATATTGATTTAAAAGGGTCAAATCGAGATGCTGTGATCGATGAGATGATTGCGAAATTAGAAGAAGATGGCGTTCTTAATTCAAGGAAGGAATTTAGAGAAGCAATCCTTAGCCGTGAGAATGAAAGTTCAACTGGCATCGGAATGAATATCGCGATTCCACATGGAAAATCTTCCGCTGTACGTAAGCCAAGCGTGGTCTTTGGATTGAAACAAGAAGGAATTGATTGGAACAGTTTAGATGGCACAGAAGCTCGATTAATCTTTATGATTGCTGTCCCTAAAGAGAGCGAAGGGGATGCTCACTTAAAGATTCTCCAAATGCTTTCACGACAATTAATGGATGATCAATTTAGAGAAAAGCTTCTAACAGTTCAAACAACGAAAGAAGCTTATCAACTATTAGAACAAATTAAATAAACGTTTAATTAAGAATAGAGTGTGGACCTATTAAGGTTCGCACTTTATTTTTTACTAGATAGAGGAGAATTTTGAAACCTGTCGAATGTTTAAGTTTGGAATGAAATGATAAACGGGGAGGGTGAAATCTCGAGATAAGTATTCATGTTAAGCTAACTATATTAGCTGAATCGAGAAACAACTTTCACAGCAAAGAAGGAGTCAAACATGACAAAAATTTGGTTTAATAGATGGTTTACTACTGTGGCACATTACATAGAGTTAATTCGACAAAACGAAGATGGAGCAGAATTTGAAGTGTATGGTTCACACCCGAACGAAGATGCTTTGTATTTACAGTATTGCGATCATTCTTTTGTTGAACCTGATATTAGTGGCGATGCGTACGTAGCGTATTGTTTACAAGTTTGTGCTGAAAAGAACATCGATTTGTTCATACCTCGTAAAGAAAATGTCCTCATCTCGAAAAACCTTTCGAAATTCCACAGCATCGGTGTAAAAGTTCTCGTATGTGACGCTGAATTAATGGCTCTTATGGATAATAAAGCGGCTATGTACCAATCCATTCTTACAAAGGAAGCAGAGAAAAAAACATCGCTCGTTCCTATTCCAGATTACGCAGTTGTTACCAATGTAGAAGAATTCAAAAAAGCTTATCATCATCTTCGTAAAAAAGGACATACTGTCTGTTTTAAACCTGTGATAGGTGAAGGCGCCAATGGCTTTCGGGTTATTAGTGAGGGGCAGGAAACGATTGAAGAACTTTTTACGGGTGGGGGATCTAGAAGAATTTCAATTGAGCATGCTTGCTCTATTTTAAGTCAGAAAGATTCGTTCCAAGACTTAATGGTCTTAGAGTACTTAGATGGTTATGAGTATAGTATCGATTGTCTTGCGTATGATGGAGAGCTGCATCTTGCTATCCCTCGTAAGAAAGTTGAGGGAAGAGTAAGAGAACTTGAGAACAATGAAGAGTTACTAGAGATTGCACGAGCTATTCATAAGGAATATAACATTGATTACATCTCAAATATTCAAGTTAAGTTCAGCAATGGAATTCCAAAGCTTCTTGAAATTAACCCAAGGATGGCTGGGGGATTGAATATTAGCTGCTTATCGGGTGTAAACATCCCGTACGAAGCGATTAAACTGTTGCAAAATGGTGGTAATCCGTTCCTTAATTTAAATCCAGAAATGGGTATTCGCGCTAGCCATATAGAAAAAGAAGTTGTTCTTTCTTAATTTAAGGGAGGTACTCTGATGAGTATTACATTAATGAAGAAAAACGCTGGTATTGTTTTAAAGAAAAAGAATTTAGATCAAGTTGTAGCTAGAGTAGGTCTTGTCCTTGATATTAGCGGTTCAATGCGGAATTTATACAAAGAAGGTGTCGTTCAAAAAGTCGTCGAGCGTGTTCTTGCAGTCGCAAGTCAATTCGATGATGATGGTTCACTAGATGTATGGGTATACGATAATGAGTTTAGTCGATTAAAGCCAGTAACAGAATTTGATTTCGAAGGATACGTGGATCGTCAAATTCTTTCGAACGATCTCGTTCATAAATTTGGTCGAAATGATGAACCTCTCGTTATGGAAGATGTCATTAATAAATACGTCGAAGAAGATCCATCGAAAGAACCGGTGTTCATTGTGTTTATTAATGATGGAGGCTGTAAACGTGGAATTAAGAAAGCGATTGTCGAATCTTCAGACCAACCTCTTTTTTGGCAGTTTATTGGTATAGGAGATTCAAACTTCGATGTATTAGAGAAGTTGGACACAATGACGGGACGGTTCATTGATAACGCCAACTTCTTCCATATAGAAGATATTGACCGGACAAGTGATGAAGTGTTGTACAATAATCTTCTAGGTGAATTTCCAGATTGGTTGAAGGAAGCAAAAGATAAAGGAGTTATTCAGTAAGTAGCTAATTCCCTATGTTAACAGAATCGACAAAATTCTTTCATATTATCATCGTTGCTCAATGGTTAAAGGATTCATTTTAGCTGAAAATATGTTAGTTTTAAATAGAAAGAATCAATTTTTCTTGTTAAAAACAATTTTTTTGTTGAAACATGAAACTTTCTGAATCTAGGCACGTATTACAGAATAGGCAGTTAACTATTAAACTTAACACGCACCATCTCATATTTAACTTAAATCTACTAACAGGAGTGAAACGATTTGACAATTTCTTTGCAGAAAGGTCAACGAATTGACTTAACAAAAGGAAATGCCGGCTTATCGAAAATTATGGTTGGCCTTGGTTGGGATCCAGTTGAGCAAAAGAAAGGTGGTCTTCTAGGCGGTCTTTTTGGAGGCGGAAGCGGTGGCGCTAACGTCGACTGTGATGCTTCTCTCCTTATGCTTGAGGACGACAAATTAACTTCTAAAAAAGATTTAATTTACTTCGGTAACTTAAAAAGCGCATGCGGAAGTATCAATCATACTGGTGACAACCTGACTGGTGCTGGAGACGGTGATGACGAGCAAATTATGGTTGATCTCGGTAAGGTGCCACAGCGTATCACAAAACTTGTTTTTGTAGTAAACATCTATGATGCTGTGAAACGCAAACAGGATTTTGGTATGATTCAAAATGCGTTTATTCGCGTAGTAAACCAGTCGAATCAAGAAGAAATGATCAAATTTAATCTCACAGATAACTATTCTGGTAAGACAAGTCTCTTTGTAGCAGAAATCTATCGCCACGGCAGTGAATGGAAATTTGCCGCGATTGGTAATGGAACGAACGATGCTGGCTTAAGCGACATTGCAAAAAAATATTAAACTACTAAAATTCTAAAGGGGTTGACGAGCATGGCTGTATCATTATCTAAAGGACAAAAAGTAGATTTAACAAAAACAAATCCAGGTCTATCAAAGGTTATTGTAGGACTTGGATGGGACACAAATAAATACGATGGCGGAAATGACTTTGACCTTGACGCAAGTATCTTCCTATTAGACAGCACTGGTAAGTGTTCTTCTGATAAAGATTTTGTTTTCTATAATCAAACAGAAGGTGGCGGCGGTTCGGTTGTTCATACAGGCGATAACCGTACTGGTGAAGGAGAAGGAGATGACGAACAAGTAAAAGTTCATCTTCATGATGTTCCAGCTGAAATTGAGAAAATTTCTTTCGTCATTACGATACATGATGCTGAAGCGCGTAATCAGAATTTCGGACAAGTATCTAATGCATTTGTACGCATCCTAAATGAAGATTCAAATGAAGAGCTCATTCGTTATGATCTTGGAGAAGATTTCTCGATTGAAACAGCGATTATTGTTGGAGAACTTTACCGTCATAACGGCGAATGGAAATTCTCTGCAGTAGGATCTGGTTATCAGGGAGGACTTGCTAGAATCGCAACTGATTTTGGTTTACAAGTCGGATAAACTCTTCTTTTTTGGCAAGAGGGATGCCTCCCTCTTGCCATTCCAATATAAACGCGAATTGGGGGATCACATTGGGAATTCAACTATCTAAAGGACAGAGAATTGATTTAACAAAGACAAATCCAGGACTCGTTAAAGGACTTATAGGGCTTGGTTGGGACACGAACAAATACCAGGGAGGCTCTGACTTTGATCTAGATGCATCGGCATTTTTAGTTGATGCAAATAATCGGTGTCAGGACGATCTGGATTTTATTTTTTATAACAACTTAGAGCATCCAAGTAAATCAGTCATTCATACAGGTGATAACCGAACAGGTGAAGGTGATGGAGATGATGAACAGCTGATCGTCGACTTCTCAAAAATTCCTGCGCATGTTGATAAAATTGGGATCACCGTCACGATACATGATGCTGAAGCGCGTCACCAGAACTTTGGACAAGTATCAAACGCATTTGTTCGTCTTGCGGATGAATCTTCTGGAGAAGAGCTATTGCGATTTGATCTTGGCGAAGATTTTTCAATTGAAACAGCCGTCGTCGTTTGTGAACTATATCGACACGGTAACGAATGGAAATTCAATGCAATAGGTAGCGGATTCTCAGGTGGACTTGCATCTCTTTGTAAAAATTATGGCCTTGAGGTTTAAGGCTTAGCTAGTTGACATTAGGAGGAAACATCAAGTGGAAATCTTACAAGAAATTCTAAACACATATGCCTCTTTCTTTGATTGGGAAATGTGGGGAGAAGTTTTAACTGACCCTGTTTCATGGGGACTTATCGGTACGCTGGTGCTTTTAGAAGGGCTACTATCAGCTGATAACGCACTAGTACTTGCTGTTATGGTTAAACACCTTCCACCAGAAAAACGTAGAAAAGCGCTAACCTATGGGTTAATAGGGGCATATTTCTTCCGATTCTTATTTATTGGTATTGGTATGTATCTTATTAAATTTTGGTGGATCAAAGTATTTGGTGCCGCCTACCTTGCGTGGATTGTAATTCAACACTTTAGAAGTAAAGGTGAAGAAGAAGGTACGGAGGGTATGAAAAAGGATACCTGGCTTGTTCGAACCTTTGGTCTATTTTGGGCAACTGTTATTTCAGTAGAATTAATGGATATTGCGTTTTCTGCTGATAGTATTTTAGCTGCATTAGCGATTTCAGAACAAGTATGGGTGCTGTTACTCGGAGGTATGATTGGTATTCTTCTTATGAGAACAGTAGCGGGTGTATTTCTGAAGTTGATTGAAAGAGTTCCTGAAATGGAAAATACAGCGTTTGTATTAATTGCAATCATCTCAGTGAAGATGTTCTTAAGCGTCTTTCATATTGAAATACCGCACGTTGCTTTCTTTGGTATTATCGTGCTTGCCTTCCTTGGAACGTTTGTTGTTCACTACATTAACAATAAAAATCGACCATACGCTGAAGAAACAGCATCAGCAAAAGAGAACGAATAATATAAAGAGGAGGAGACGCTGGTGCTCTCCTTCTTTTTTATACAATGAAACTTTCAATTTAGTAAAAATAGAAGCTAATATAACCTAATGATCAGGAATTAGGAGGTGAAGACGCTGGAATATTTTAAATATCTATCAGAAATGCAAAAGGAGCAAATTTTCTATAAAAAACCAACACCTATTAATAAACATATAGATCGTGAACAGCTATCATATGCGGTTGGGGCGGCTTTGTATATGCCTGCGATTCGAAAAGATATTGCTGAAATCGTGATCCAAGGCAAGTACCAAGAATTGACTACGATTGTGCTTGATCTTGAAGATGCCATTGGGGACAACTGTGTGGATGAGGCGATCGATCAGACGGTAGAACACTTTTCCTCTATTGCGCAGGCTATGAACGATCGTCAGTTGCGTTGGGAGACACTTCCCCTACTGTTCATTCGTGTCCGGTCAGCTGAGCAATTAAACGAAGTGGCAAATAAATTAGGTGCTACTATTCACTATTTGACAGGGTTTGTTTTCCCTAAATTTTCCTCTAATAATGGTAGAGAGTATTTACATACTCTCAAAAAAGTAGAACGAACGGCAGGTGCTCTTCTATATGGCATGCCGATTTTAGAGTCGCCAGAGCTTTTCTATAAGGAATCACGCTATACAGAATTCCAACGTCTTTCTTTGCTATTAAAAGAATACGAATCCTCTATTCTTAACGTCCGTATAGGAGCAACTGATCTATGTGGACTTTATGGAATCCGCCGCAGTGCCCAATCAACAATATACGATATATCGATAATGAGAGACTTTATATCTGATGTCGTCAATTATTTTGGTAGAACCTTTGTTATCTCGGGTCCTGTATGGGAGTATTTTAATAGCAGAAGAGAAGTAAGTGCCCATGCGAATGAAACCATACTGGACTATAACACAGGACTGTTGAACGAGACGCTGCTTGATTTGACGAATGGGCTAATTGGTAAAACTGTCATCCACCCTACTCATATGAAAGTCGTACAGTGTGTAAATATTGTATCGAAAGAAGAATATCTTGATGCACTTAGCATTTTGGATCACGTAAGTGGGGATGTAGGCGTGCTGAAAAGCGAATCACATAATAAGATGAATGAGATTAAACCGCATTATAAGTGGGCGATGAAGATCATTACGAAATCGAATATATACGGGGTGTATCATGACAAGTACAATTTCATCAAAATGCTTACCGAAACAGTACCATTTTCAGATCCTGTCGGATATGAGCGTTAACTTAGAGGTTACTCAAAATAAATTGAACATACCGGTTGAGGAATTCTTTCAAATGGCAGCTAGAATTAATAAAAAAAGAGGTTTTTTGTTTGTTAGTAAAATGCTTGGCAAGCATATTCCGGTTCATCCTCATAAATCGCTACTTGCCTCAGGACTTTTAGCAATCACTTATTATGAGAGCGTGACAGGGGAGTCAATCGATTATTTATCAGAAGTAAGAGATGGGTTTTTAAGCGACGATCTGGAAGAAGTTAAGAAATCGTACGAGCGATTGCTAAACAGTCCTCTCCATCTTGAGGGACCACCAATAGTAATTGGATTTGCTGAAACGGCTACAGCACTCGGACATGCTGTATTTGATAGCTTTCAAGAAGGATACTATATTCATACAACAAGAGAAAACGTAAGTGATTTAGATCCAGAATTCAACTTTAAAGAAGAGCATTCTCATGCTGTGGATCAACGGTGTTATGCAGATCGGTCTATTCTAATGAAGTCTAATCCTGTTGTATTAGTAGATGATGAAATAACAACTGGGAAGACTTGTCTAAACATTATCAGGGAACTCCACGCCAACTATCCTCGCAAACAATATGCTGTACTTTCTCTATTAGACTGGCGATCTGATGAACATATGGAACAATATAAAGCATTAGAAATCGAACTCGGGATTACAATTAGCGTTCTTTCTTTGCTTAAAGGAACTATTAAATTCGAAGGAAAGCCTCTTGAGCATCCGATTCATGACTTTCAATCAAGTCGATATCTTAGTGATGCAGCCGAGATTAATCGCATTGATTTATCATCTTGTTTCGATTCACGTAATGAAAATGACTATTTAACTTATAGCGGTAGGTTTGGAATTAATGGAGCGGATAAGGCGAAGATAGAGGATTCATGTCAGAAAGCATCGAATCTCTTAAAGAAAGAAGCAGTCGAAGGGAAGACTCTATGTCTTGGCACTGGGGAGTTTATGTATATCCCAATGAAAATCGCCTCTTATCTAAATGGTGAGGTTTATTATCATTCCACGACAAGAAGTCCAATACAGCCGGTAGATATTGAAGGATATGCGATATCAAATGGATTCACATTTCAGAATCCAGAAGATCAACAAATTCAGCATTACGTCTACAACATTCTTAAAGGTGAATATGAGCAAGCTTTTCTCTTTTTTGAAAAAAGTGTCCCAGATGCTGACCTTAAAGAAATAATAGCAATATTAGAAGAACGGGATATAAAAACGATTTATATTGTAACGTGTTCTTGAAGAGAGGGATGAACAAATTGACTGCACAGACTACCAAAATGGGAAGTTATCCTGATCAAGATGTAACTTTCCTTCTAAAAGATTTATCAGACATCACAATGGAAAAAAGTACGATGGAGAGAGAACAGGCAATTCAGAAAGGTACACACTATTCTGAGATGCTTCCTATTGAGTATAAGCCGACAGATGAATATATGAAATTGTTCTATACTTCACTCGAAGAGGCGAAGCACAAAGTGGCTGTAGCAGTAGGGATTGTTGCTGAACAGCTTGTGGCGGAAAGAGGCTTTCAAACAGTACTTGTTTCGCTTGCTAGAGCAGGCACGCCAATAGGTGTATTAATCAAGCGTTACCTTTCTTATAAGTATGATCGAGAACTTCCCCATTACAGCATTTCTATTATTAGGGACAGAGGCATTGATGAGAATGCTCTTCAATTTATTTTAAATCAGCATCCTGATTCGTCTATTACGTTTATTGACGGGTGGACTGGAAAAGGTGCGATTACAAAGGAATTAACAAAGTCAGTAGCAGAATTTAATGCTAGTACTGGCAAGAATTTATCAAGCGAATTAGCCGTTTTAGCAGACCCAGGTGACTGTTCTTCTCTTTTTGGAACTCGTGAAGATTTTTTGATTCCAAGTGCTTGTTTAAATTCAACCGTTTCAGGGGTTGTCAGTCGTACTGTGCTTAATAATAATTGGATTCATGAGGGAGATTTCCACGGAGGTAAATACTACTCGGAGCTTGCTGCAGAAGATGTCTCCAACTTATTCGTCGATACTATTTGTACACAGTATCCCTTGATCGCTACAGAGGTTGAAGATGGATTGCAAGATATCTCAAAGGAAGATCGCAAGCCCAAGTGGAAAGGACTTGAATCGATCGAAAACATCCAGAGGGATTATGGTATAGCAAACAGTAACCTCATCAAACCTGGTGTTGGAGAAACAACGAGAGTATTGTTACGGCGTGTTCCATGGAAAATTCTTGTGCATCCAGATGCGGAAATGAACTTAGAACATATTCTTATTTTAGCAAGAGACCGTGGTGTTCCAATTGAAGAGTACGCAAACATGTCTTATTCATGCTGCGGACTGATTAAGCCTATGGAGAAAGACTCATGAGAGCATTTGCTAGCGACTTAGATCGCACGTTAATTTATTCTAGTAGAATGATCGAGCAAGATACCCAGCAAAACTATGAATTAATTGAAACACTTGATGGAAAGGAAATTTCATATATTTCCAACTATGCTAGTGAGTTATTACAGAAGGTAAATAAAGAGATTTATTTTATCCCTGTTACAACAAGAACAGTTGAACAATACCGTCGTATCACATTTTTTCAAACAACGATTCAACCAGAATACGCCATAACAAGTAACGGCGGTCGAATTTTAAAGAACGGAAAAGTATTGAGTGATTGGTCGAATCGAATCAATGCTTCGTTAGAAGAGTGCTTGTCGCTTGATGCCTTTGTTCGGCAACTGGAGAACCTTATCACAGGAAACTGGGTTGAGCGAATTCGTCATGCAGACTACCTTTTTGTTTACCTAATTATTAAACGAGATCATGTAACGTCCGAAGAACTCTATCAATTATTTGAGTGGTCACGTGAGCAGGGATGGCAACCTAGTCTTCAGGGGAGGAAGCTTTATTTTGTTCCAAATCCGGTGAACAAATGGAAAGCCGTCGACTATTTGAAGAAAGAAATTGGATTATCTTACGTGTATACAGCAGGAGACTCCCTTCTAGATTATGAACTTGTTTTTCATGGTGATTGTAGTTATGTACCTGCACATGGTGAAGTTCTCGAAAGTTATCCCGATCTTCCCAAAACGACAGCACATGGAATGAAGGCCTCAGAAGAAATTCTAGACTCCATTGTCGTTGACTTATCTTTAAAACAAGAATCAGTAGAACAAAAGAGTTAAGTATGGAAGAAATAGTATGTTATTCTGAAAGATAGAAGATGTTATATTGATGAAAGAATGGCTAGAAATAAATAAGGTTACTTCTTACTTGTAAAAGTATAATAAAATTATGAATGTAGGGAGGCTTGATCGGAACTGACCATCCTCCGGAAAGGAATGAGAAAGCGGGGAGAACATCATGAGTCACTATGATCAAATTCTTATCAAGAAAGCACCACTTGATGATGAGAATTTAAATGAACTATTATTCAATCCGTTTCCTGAACGAACTCCTTATGAGAACGGGAACGAATTACTTATAACGCAAATCGTGGGGAGATTTTTGGGGAGCTATTATGATGAGAACGAATATTTTCTTCAGCTGCACGAACTATCGAATTCTAACTATTTTCACGTATTAAGTGAAGAATTAAATAAGGTGATAAGCCCTGAACGACTTCAGGCTATTCAATCGATTCATTCTATTAACCAAAAAGAAAACGGACTTTCTGCGAATCGATTCGTAGCCTTTTTGGAAGGTGCTAAACTGATTCCTTCACACAAAAATCCTGCCTTACATCGTCATTTGCGAAAATCATTAATTTCCATTCTTGAACTGTTTGAGAAACAGCATAATGGTGGATTTAGTCACCCGGAATTTCGCAGAGTACTTGTTGATTTAATGAAATGGACTTGGAATCATCTTGATCCATGGTTAGTGGATGTGGAGTTTGAAATAAAGATGCCCGGTATTGTATGGTACGGTGAAGCTTCAACAAGTCAACAATACTTTTTACTTTATCTTGTTCAGATTGGATGCGATGTCCTTTATTTTCATCCTGAAGGAGTTGATTCGTTTGACGAACTCGATCCCGATGGGGAATTGATGGAGAAAAGGAAATTACCTACTACCGTCGCAATTGAACCATTTCCGATTGAAAAACCAGAGAGACGCTCTACGGTTGCTTATCGAGCAACAAAGGAAATGGATACGGTGCTTCATCATGAAGGATCGCAACTTTTTAAGCCTTGGCAGTTACGAAATTATTCCCCTAAGTCTGTTACTCTAAAAACGACTTATGATGAATTATTTCTGATTGCAAAGGAAAAAGCATTTATTAGACCCAATTTTAAAGTAGAGGATGGCACGGTCCATATCCCCTCTTTATTTGCTAAAATTATGGGAGTATCTGAGAATAAAAAGGAATACTGGAACCGACTTCAAGATATAAGTGAAGCGAAATCGACTACGATGATTCGTCAGTTTCCTTTCACACAAGAGACGAGAGCGAATCAGAAATTTCACTACCAGCATACGATGAATCGGGAAGGAATGTTAGATCCTGAATTGATGATGCAGGGTAATTGGTGGCAGTATAAACACCTTCCTAATGAGACGCAGAAAGCGATTGGACAAGCTATCTCAAGAATGTGTGCAAATCCGAAGCTGCTTCCGGAAGGTAATGAAACGGAAGAAGATATTAAGCTTTATTTATTCTCTCAAACTACAAAAATCCCTGAGGAGTTTGTTCATTTAATGCAAACGTTTGATTATTCTCAGGAAGTGCCGAAAGTAGTGCTATATAATACAGAAATGAACGGCACATTATCACGATCAGATGCAGCAGTGTTACACCTGCTAAATGAGTTCGGTATTGATATCATTCTATATAATCCTCCTGGTCATCAATGTATTGAGCGCTACCTCGATTCGAATCAGTTTGACACGCATTGGTTAGAGGAAATGGCATTTCGACAGGATTTTAAAGAACCTTCTGTATTTCGTAAGCTATTTAAATCGATTAAATTATAATCAGGGAGTGATCGTCCATGACGAATGAGACAGGCCTAACTACGCTCGATAAGAATGAAGAGATTACAGAAGCGAAGGCTGAAGATGTACGTTTAAAACTTCGCGAAGAGCAAGAAGTTCAAAAGCTTGCCGGTGAAATTGATGTAAAAGACCAAATGGCATTACTCGAATTTGGTAAAGAACCAGCAGTAGAGATTTCGAAGTTCTCAGATAAAATCTTATCTATGATGCGTACAACTAGCGTCACGGACTCAGGTGAGATGCTGAAACAACTTGGGAAAATCATGGATCGTTTTGATAAAAAAGATTTTGAAGAGCCGAAAACAGGCTTTCTATCTAAGTTTTTCAAAAAAAGCAATGATATGGTAGAAAAGATTTTTGGTAAATATCAGACGCTCGGTGGAGAAATTGAGAAGGTACACGTTGAAATCTCCAAGTACAAAGATGAAATGTCTCGTTCTACTGGGACGTTGGATGAAATGTACCAACATAACCTGAACTATTATGTAGAACTTGAGAAGTACGTCGTTGCAGGTCAAATAAAGTTAGAAGAACTTCAAGATAAGGTCCCTGCGATCCAACAAAAAGTTAGTGCTGGCGACCAAATGGCGCAAATGGAGCTAGATACTTTGAATAATGCTATTCAGACGTTAGAGGAGCGCATCTACGATCTTGAGATGGCGAGAATGGTTGCAATTCAAACAGCTCCACAAATTCGCCTGTTGCAGCGCGGAAACACAAAGCTAATAGGTAAGATCAATTCAGCCTTTATTATTACCATTCCTGTTTTTAAGAACGGTGTTATTCAAGCTGTTACCGCGAAGCGTCAGAAGCTTGTTGCTGATTCAATGAACGAGCTGGACCGTCGTACAAACGAAATGTTAAAAAACAATGCGCAGAACATCTCGAATCAAAGCGTTGAGATAGCTAAATTATCTGGTAGACCGAGTGTTAAGATTGAGACGATCGAAGAATCTTGGAATACAATCGTTAAAGGTATGGAAGAAACGAGAGCCATTGAGGATGAGAATAAACGTCTGCGAGATGAAGGTACGAAGCGAATTCTTGAACTTCAAGATAATATGAAGCAAATCGGTAATAATGCTAAACGTTCATAAATAAAAGGAGAGCGGGTTCCCGCTCTCCTTTTATTTATAATTGAGTTTTGTTTAGTTTTTATCCTTGAGATTACCAGTTCGTTCCTGATATTCACCTTTCGATTTATCACGTTTGCCTTCTTCTTGAAGGTGTTGATCATTCTTTGCATTACCAATTTGATCTTTTACTTCACCTTTAGTTTTAGAAACAGCGCCTTTCACTTTATCACTTAGTCCTTTGCGATCACTCATTGCAAAAACGCTCCTTTCTCTTACTTTTATCTAGTGATGAAAATACCCCCTGAAGGCTGATGCCAAACGGCATTTTGCTTCAAGGGGCAGAAAATAGTACATTAGTTTGATTTGTCTTTTACAGGCTTATCTGTCCAAATATCTGATTTCAAGCCTTTTATCGTATCGGCGTAGAATTGAGGATCTTGACCTGCTTTTCGCTGATCGCGATAGTCTTTCAATGCTACAAACGCCACTTTACCAATAATGGAGATGACGATTAAGTTCAAGAGTGCCATAAGACCCATGGAAAGGTCGGCCATGCCCCAAACGATACCGAATCCGGCTTTAGCACCGAACATAACCATGGCAAGAACGGCAAGTCTGTAAACAAAAAGAGCAGTTTTGCTTGATTTAATAAATTCGATATTTGTTTCACCGTAGTAATAGTTACCAATAATTGAACTAAAAGCAAAGAGGAGAACGGCAACTGCTACGAATATACCTGCGCCACTTCCTAAGTGCTGATTCATTGCTTCCTGAGTAAGCTGTACACCATCTAGCTTTGAATCAACATAGCCATCTGACATTAGAATCATAAATGCTGTTGCTGTAGCGATCAGTAGAGTATCCACGAACACACCAAGCGCCTGAATAAGTCCCTGTTTTACTGGGTGTGATACGTCTGCAGTTGCAGCAGCATTGGGAGCACTACCCATACCAGCTTCGTTAGAGAAAAGACCACGTTTGATTCCTAGAAGCATTGCGGCACCAACACCGCCTCCTGTCACTTCTTTTAAACCAAAAGCATGTTGGAAAATAAGAGCGATCATGGTTGGAATTTCAGTGAAATTAACGATTAAAACAAAACCAGCAACAATGATATAAATCCCTGCCATAATTGGTACAATGATTTGAGAAACAACAGCAATTCGACGAACGCCACCGAAAATAATGATCGCCGTTGCAACAGTTAAAATTGCACCTAATACCCAGCGATTCACATCAAATGAATTTTCGAAAGCAAGTGCAATCGTATTGGATTGTACAGAGTTAAATACAAGACCAAAGCTGAATGTAATTAAGACGGCGAAGATAATGCCTAGCCACCTAGCATTTAGTGCACGTTGCATATAGTAAGCAGGTCCACCACGGAAATCGTCTCCATCGCGCACTTTGTAAATTTGAGCTAGTGTGCTTTCAACAAATCCACTTGCTGCACCGAGTAGGGCAATAACCCACATCCAAAATACAGCACCGGGACCACCGATACTAACTGCTGAGGCAACGCCGGCAAGGTTCCCGGTTCCAACACGTGAAGCCGTACTAATGAAGAAAGCTTGTAAACTTGAAACAGAGTTCTTTCTTCCTTTCATTGTGTCCTTTTCAGAAAGAACATGGAACATCTCACCGAATAAGCGAAATTGAACAAATCGAGAACGAATTGTAAAATAAAGTCCGACACCAATTAGAATGACGATTAGAATATTTGACCAAATAAGCTCATTACCAGCATCAACAATAGTTTTTAAAATATCCATATGTAGGCCCCTTCTATATATAATTTAGGAAAGAAGAATGTAAGATATGATCACACTTCCCTTAATTCAACTGAATCTAACTTACTTTATTTGTGTTTTAATAAAAATGGAAAATTAATCGTATTTTCAGAAAATAAATAATGTTAGACACAGCAACACAATTGTTTATTATACAGGTAGTATTGGTTGAAAAGGATACTTGATGTAAGATAACCTCACATTGTAAAATAAACCATCTTATTTATTCTCCTCTATTTTTGATATTCGATATAATATAGAAAAACCCTTGAGGAAAATGAAAAGTGAATTCTAACTTAATCAGAGATATGGAGCGATGAGCATGAGAGAGATCGATATTTTGATTAAGAATGGATATGATTTAAGCGCACCCCTTACTCTTCCTCCCGATTCATAAGATAAGTATCCCGTAATCGTGATGAGAATGCCAAAAGGCTAAAAATAAATGCGTTTAAGGAATTCGCTACTTTTTTGACAGGAGAAGGGTATGCCACTCTTCGGTATGACAAGAGGGGAATTGGTGAAAGTAAAGGAGATTATTATCAAACAGGGTACTATGATCTAATTGATGATGCTGTAGACGTTGTGAATTTTGCTAAATCACTTGAAAGTATTGATGAAGAGCGAATTTATCTTCTAGCGCATAGTGAGGGCTGTCTTGTGTCACCTGTCGTCCACACTAGGACCACTGTGCAAGGAATGATTCTATTATCTCCCTCAGCTGAGCCGCTTGCAGAAACGACAACTTGGCAAAGAAGTCAAATGAAAGAAGATATGCAAACGCTAAGTGGCTTCCAGGGGGGATTGCTTCGATTCATTAAAGCAGATAAAAAGCTAGATAAAATGACCCGAAAAATTAAAAGAACTGATGCGCCAACCATACGATACAATGGTCAAAAAATAAATGCTAAATGGAATCGTGAACATGAGAAGTTTGAAGTGCGCGATTATTTAAAGGAAGTAGAGTGTCTAGTTATTGCAATTACTGGCTCAAAAAATGTTCAGGTAAAGAAGGAGCAGGTAAAGCATCCTATAGATTCAGAGCTAATGAAACTTGTATCGGAATGGTAAAAGAAGCGATAGGCATATGGAGAAAATGTCTCAACAAATGAATTTTAGCTTCATCTTTAAGTTGCCTAAAGGAGGTTCAACGATTCGTTTATATGAGCAGCTTCTGCAGGCTCAAGAATGATCACTTTCTTCCTGATGAATGGAGTGGTAAAATAAAGATGGAAGTATTAAAAATTAGCTCTGCCCGGGAGGGATTTTAATGATCGAGCAACCACAACGTGTTACTGTTATCTCGAATCAACGACAAGTCCAATTACGTGTTGAGCGACTCGTAATTCATCAAAGAATGAAGATTGTAGAAGCTAAGAAGACAGATGGAAGTAACTTCTACCTTTTCTTTTATAAAGATGATTTCATTACTGGAAAAACGGCAGAAGTTAAAAATGGCTCTCTTATTGAGAAAGCTTTCCTGAAAGGGATCGTACTCCAAGCACCTCACCCGCTTATTGATCACTTTCTAGCTGATCGAACACTTCATCTTAAATCTACAAAGCAAGTCTTTCAATCTGTACAGAAACGGTACACCCCTCAAGAAACATCCTTTATCTTTTCTTATTTTGACTCTTTTCTCTCAACCGAAACCATTATTAAATTAATGCGAAAGCATTTTTATGACTACCGCAGAAATGGCCAGTTACGGATGGCGTTTCAAATTTTAGCTGTAATGCTTTATTTCGATCCAACAAATAAATGGGCGATTGAACTATCGCGGAAATTAGAATATCAAAAAGTTAGAAGCTTCTATGAAGGAGATCATGATGGTCTTAAAGAAGTGGATCCGCTTTTTGCAGAAATTCAGGCCTATGATGACCTTGAAGCACATCAAGCCTACCTTGAATCAATTCTTCGTAAGGAAAAACGTGTTATTGAACGATCCGCTTTACGCCTTTACCTCTATCTCCAATCACCTGAAGAGGATGATCTGGACCCACTATCTCTCATCGATGTTACGCTCTCTGAATCTGAGCGAGCCCGTCTGCTATCATTGATGTATGCAGAAGCACCTCACCATAAAACTCTAAGAAACAATGCTTTTCAAGCTCTAATGTATTTAAATAAAACAAGTGAAGCCATTCAATTAATGACAGAACGAAAAGGTGAAATCACCCAAAGTGAATATGACCTTCTTCTAAGTGCGTTTCAAGATGAGACTACAAATTTCAAAACCTTTGATTATCCTTCCCTTCAAAGCTGTTTGGAACGTAAAGAAAATCGTCCTTATCTAGATGGTTTACTTCAAGCACTCATCCCTAGGATGCTGCATGAATTTGGTTTAGGATACGTCTATAGCTGGGTGAAGCCTTTATTCGAGAAAAACCAAGATCTCTCTATCCTATCAACGCTACAAACAATGGCGGATATTCAAGATGATCCAGATAAGCAGTTTCAGCTAGGTAAGCTCTACCATAAACTTAAACAATATGAGGAAGCAATTACTTGTTTCGATTGGGAGATGGAGCTGCATCCAACGGACCCAACCCCTGTTCAGTGGTTGACGAAGGTTTATCGTGAGATGGGTAAAGTGGAGGAATCGAATACCTATATGTCGATTTATTCTAAAATGCAAAGAGTGTCTCAACAATAGCGCTGGCTTATGCCAGCGCTATTTTTTTAGGCTATATAAATGAGCCAAAAATCGGGAATCAACAGTATAAGCTAACATAGCCTTTTTGTTAAAGTGACATTCATAATGATCTTCTTCTTTTTATATTACATTTGATAAACATAAGTAGGTTCATATAAACTAAGAAACAACGAACAATGAATACTTCACGGTTGTCAGGAGCGACGTATGGAAAATCAAACGAGTTATGCCTATGACATTATTCAAGTATGCCTTTTGGCCGGAAAGGTAATGCTGCAAAATGGCGGTGAAACGTACCGTGTAGAAGATACGATGACTAGAATTGCGGACGCTTATGGGGCAACGCATTCGAATAGTTACGTAACCCCTACTGGGATTATTTTTTCTTTAGAAGGTCCTGAGCCTTCCAAAACACAGTTGATGCGCATTTCAGAACGCACGACGGATTTAGATAAAGTAACGAAGGTAAATAGTATATCGAGGAGAATTAGCAGTGGTGGTCTTTCGATTAAGGAAGCTTATGAAGAGCTTGACCGATTGGATAAAATGACTGAGCGGTATACATTTCCTAAGCAGTTAGTTGCTGCTGCGATTGCGAGCGGTTGTTTTCTAATTATGTTTCAAGGGGAGTGGGGAGATTTTCTTCCAGCGGTTCTTGCAGGGGGAGGTGGCTTTTATAGTGTTTCACTATTTAACCGCCTTGTACCGATAAAATTCTTCGCAGAATTCCTCGCTTCATTTGTCATAGGATTACTCGCTGTCTTTTTTGTGTCTACTGGAATCGGTGGGCAACTTGATAGAATTATTATTGGTTCAGTGATGCCACTTGTTCCGGGTCTATTAATCACGAACGCTGTGAGGGATTTAATGGCGGGGCATTTAATATCAGGCCTATCTAAAGGCGCAGAAGCCTTTCTTACCGCATTTGCGATTGGAGCAGGCATTGCCCTTGTTGTATCATTTTTATAGAAAGGGAGGACAATTATGACAATTATTGCTCAGGTTTTGACGAGCTTTGTGGCAAGTGCAGCGTTTGGATTGTTATTTAACGCTCCTAAATCCTCCCTTATTAAGGGCGGGTTTGTAGGCATGTGTGGCTGGATGATTTATTACGGGATGGAGGCATCAGGTATTGATGCTGTCATTGCCACTGTAACAGCCTCCTTTGTCATCGCTGTTATTAGTCAGGTGTTTGCAAAGGTGTATCGGACACCAGTGATTATATTTAGTGTAGCGGGGATTATTCCGCTTGTTCCTGGTGGTCTGGCTTACGATGCGATGAGGAATTTCGTTCAAAATGATTACAATAGTGCCATTAACCTTGCAGCCAGAGCATTTATGATATCGGGATCCATTGCAGTAGGGTTAGTATTTTCGGAAGTGATCAATCAAATCATTCGGCATTCCACACTCGCAAGGGGTCAGAAATAGGTCTTCATCCTTTTGCAATGTAGGCATTCATTATGATAACGTTTAGTTGGATATCTGTGTCGAACGGTGTCAAATAATGTTAGTATCTGGGGAGGATCAATAATGAAAACCTATCCCCATCTCGGGTTGTTAACAATTCGATTGGTCGTAGGTATGCTTTTTTTTGCTCATGGTTTTTTAAAGTTTTCTGAAGGGATCACGAATACAGTAGCTTTTTTTGAGACGATCGGTATTTCTGGTTTTCTTGCTTATGTTGTGGCTGTAGTAGAGTTAACTGGAGGAGTTTTGATGATTCTCGGCTTAGGAACGCGAATTGTCAGCGTACTGTTTTCTATGATTTTATTAGGAGCTCTTCTCTTTGTAAAGCGATCAACTGGAATGCTGGGCGGTTATGAACTAGACATTGCTTTTCTAGCTATGTCAGTGTCTTTGTTTCTAGGAGGCGGCGGACCATATAGTCTTTCAACATACCTTAAGAGAAAAGGTTGGTCGTTTAAGATCGATCAGGAGAAAGAAACATAGGATTAAAGAGGAAGTGACTGAATGGCTAAACCAAAAAAGAAGTTAAAACCGGGTGCCAAATGGTTATTATTATTTGCGGGACTCGTTATTCTATTTTTGTTTATTAACTTTCTGTTTCATCCATTTGCAAATACAAAAGGATTTAAATTAGAGTCTCAACCGCACTTGGGTGAGGAAACAGCGCCAGTTGAAATTGTGCAATTTGGTGATTATAAATGCTCTTCATGTCAATCCTTTAATGAATCTTTGTTTCCAAAAATCCAAGAGGAATTAATTGCGACTGAGAAAGTAAAATTCTACTTTGTTAATTATCCATTCCTCCATAAAGATTCCACAAGGGCTGCTGAATTTGCTGAGGTTGTTTATAAAGAATTAGGTAATGATGTATTTTGGCAATTTCATCATGTTCTGTATGACAAACATAAAAAAGGATCTGAGACGAAAGATGTTTTAACTGAATCTTTCTTAACGAAAACCCTTAGTGGTCTAGTTAGTGAAGAAGAAACGGACAGAGTTGTTAAAGCCTATAAGAGTGGTGCAGGTGAGAAACGAGTAGAAGCTGACCTTGCTTATGCAAATAAAAAGAATGTTTCAGAAACGCCTACCTTATTTGTAGATGGTAAGCGTTTTGACGGAACTAGTTTATCTGAATTAAAACAAATGGTTGAGGATTCAACCGACGAATAAATAAAGGCGCTGTGAAGGCGTCTTTTTTTTGTTGCATTCTAATTAATTGGTTCCTCTGCCGGCGGAAAAATCATTAAATAAACGTTTGTTTAAGGTATAAATAGTTAAACAAACGTTTGATTAACGAATGGTATTGACTTTTAGATCCCCGGCATGAAGAATAGAGAAGTACAATTGAATAAAATGGAAAAGGTGTACTGATTCCAGTACTTAATAGGGAAATTGGTGAAAATCCAATGCGGTCCCGCCACTGTAAGAAGTAAGGACGGTGCGTTACCCCACTTATCAATGATAGGGAAGGGGCATTCGTTCAACAAAGCTTCAAGCCAGGAGACCTGCCTTTTCTAAAGCACTGATTGACCTACGGACGATAGGGGGGTGTAACGGAGAAGACTGGGAAAAGTCTATTTGTTATGCATGCTCTTATGAAAAGAGTATGCATTTTTTATTGTTTAGAAAAGGAGAGATGATATGAAAAAGAATGTAAGCGAATCAAGAGTGTATAAGAGCAGCCGTATTTTTCCGCCTGACCTTAACAGCCATGGGACATTATTTGGGGGTAAACTCCTTGCCGATATGGATATGCTAGCATCAATCGCGGCGACAAGGCATTCTCGTCTAGAGTGCGTGACGGTGTCAATGGATACGGTTGAGTTTTTACATCCTATAACGGAAGAAGATTCGATTCATTATGAAGCATTTGTCATATGGACAGGTAAAAGCTCAATGGAAGTTTTTGTGAAAGTAAACGCCGAACATCTTTTAACGGGTGCCAATCGAATAGCAGCGACGTGCTTTATTTCGTTTGTTGCCTTGCTAGAAGGAAGACCAATGAAAGTACCTGGAATTCAGCCGGAAACTGAAGGGGAGAGGCAACTTAACGAGCTAGCCCAAAAACGTGCTCAAACAAGATTGGATCGTAAAAAAACAAGCAAGAATCTAGGGGAAATCCTAGCGTTGTTATAATCCGAAAAGAGGGCCGGAATATTCCGGCTCTCTTTTGTTAGCTGTGAGACATTTTATCGTTTTACTTTGGCTCCTCTCTAAAAGATGGTTGTTTTATATTTAAAACCCCATTTAGCTGATTGGAGAGGGAATCACCCCTCACTTTTATAGAAACAATATTTACGAGAGAGGCTACTTTTTAGATCCCTTAGAATAGTAAACTTTTTGTGGAAATCAAGTTAGTAAAAGAGTGTTGAGTGGTATAGGGATGAGAGTGAAATGAATAAAAACAAAGGAGACGGCCAATGTGGATTAGACATGATTTCTTCAAGTATATAACCGGTATTATTCTATTATTAATTTGTTTTTTCTTTTTGACAGAATTAGATTTATTGAAACCGGTGAAAACAATTATAGGTACATTGTTTTATCCAGTATTAATTGCTGGTTTTTTGTATTATGCGATCAAGCCTATTGTTAAGTTATTAAAAAAGATTCCTTTTGTATCAGATATTGTCGCGATTTTAATTGTGTTTATAGGGATTGCGGGTATCCTCTATACTGGATTCACTTTTCTAGCAAATCCAATTCAGAGTCAAGTGTCAGAGTTTTCGAAGGAGTTGCCTGAGAAGCTGAAAGAATCAGCAAAAGAAGCTGAGAAAATGATGGAGAAAAATGATATGGGGATGCTTTCTGTAGAAAACCTTCAACAAAAAGCAACGAGTTATTTAGGGAATTTAACGCAAAGCCTCGGTGATCATATTATGCAGGTTGTGAGTGCGTTAACGAGTGCTACGACAGTCCTTGTAATCGTACCTTTTGTCTTATTCTATTTTCTTAAAGATGATCATAAATTAAGCCCATTTCTCCTGAGATTTATTCCAAATAAACATCAGGGTGAAGGAGAAAAGATCCTTCATAAAGTTGATGAAACTTTATCGGCCTATATTATCGGCCAAATTATTGTAGCAATCGTGGACGGTGTCCTAATGTATGTTGGTTATTTAATCATTGGACTACCTTATGCATTAATATTAGGCCTATTTGTGATGGTCACAGCAGTTGTCCCGTTCTTTGGGCCGATTATTGGTGTTATACCTGCTCTGGTTGTCGCTTTAACACAAGAGCCGATGTTAGCATTGTATGTGATTATTATTACGATAGTTGTTCAACAGTTAGAAGGAAACTTGGTAGCGCCTGTTGTCCTAGGTAAAAGGTTAAACATACACCCTTTAACCATCATTTTACTACTAATTGTAGCGGCGGCTTTATATGGGTTCATTGGGATGCTGATTGCTATTCCACTTTACTCCGTCATTAAGGTCATCGTTAAGAATTTCTATGAATTTTATCGAATACGGCATCGATCCGAATTAACTGAATAACGGTAAAAGCCCCTATTTCATTGAGAAGTAGGGGCTTTTATTTGAGTAACACCTAAAAACATGTTGAGTAATCGCCTTATAAATAAATATGTGCAAGACGCTCATATGATTTTCTTCGCTCATCATAATCATGTATGTTTGTGAGGACCATGAATTCTTCAGTTTGATAGTGTTCGGCTAATGCGTCGATTTTCTTCTTCACTGTTTCTCTAGATCCTATTATCATTCGTTTTCGATTATTTTTTACTCGTTCTTCTTCCGTTACGGTATAACGGTGCTGTTTAGCTTCGTCAATGGATGGCACTCGACTATCAAGACCTTTTTCTACTCGCAGAAGCCAGAGATCCTGACTTAAAGCAAGTTCTTCCGCCTCTTCGTCAGTTTCTCCACATACGACAAATAAGGCAATAATAGCTGAGGGAGAAGGACTATAATAAGTAGGTTGGAACTGTTGATAGTAAGTTTGGAGAGCGTTCTTCCCTCGATCAGGTTTAATAAAATGCCCAAAGACATAGCCAATGCCCAATTCTGCTGCTTTTTTAGCACTATTCTCACCCATCCCTAATAGCCAAAGAGAAGGGGGTGAGTCGGTTTGAGGAGCTGCTTTTATGCCGGCAAACTCGTGTCCTCTCGGCATAGAGTCAGTCAAGTAGTGGGAGAGCTCTTCTAATTGACGTGGGAATTCATTCAAGCTTTTATTAATGCCATCTGTTAAAGCTAATCGTGTTTTTGCTGTACCACCGGGTGAACGGCCGACTCCAAGGTCTACACGTCCTGGATGAAGAGCTTCTAGTTGTCGGAAATTCTCTGCCACTTTGAATGGACTATATTGTGGAAGTAGGACACCACCAGAGCCTACCTTGATATTAGAGGTTGAGGCTGCGATGTGAGACATCATAATCTCTGGAGAAGTGCTGGCAAGTCCTTTTGTACTATGGTGTTCTGCAAACCAGTATCGGTAGTAACCAAGAGCTTCTGCAGTACGTGCGAGTTCACGCGTATGCTCAAGTGTTTTATAGGCATTACTCCCTGAAGGTATAGGGGCTTGATCAAGAATGCTTAATGTAACCATGGTTAGACTCCTTCCGCTTTAATAAATAGTATTAACCTTCTACCATTATCGTAACGCGATAGGAAGGCATGTGATAGTAAGATGACTTTCTATTTAAGATTTATTGTGAAATATTGAACAAACTTATTGCGTTTAATACAAAACAGACATATAATTAGAATATAGAAATTGTGAAGTATTTCACATGATTGCATCCTTTTATGTGAAATACTTCACAATTATACAAGGAGGAATGATTGATGAAAGTAGCAGTTGTTGGATGTACACATGCCGGAACGGCGGCAGTTACGAATATAGCAACACGTTATCCTGAAGCAGATATTACGGTTTATGAGCGGAATGATAATGTCTCTTTCTTATCTTGCGGAATTGCTCTTTATGTTGGAGGAGTTGTAAAAGATCCAAAAGGTTTATTCTATTCATCTCCTGAGAAGTTAGAAGAGATGGGTGTCACAATGAAAATGAAGCATGAAGTATTAGATATTGATTCTATAAACAATCGTATTCGTGTTAAAAATTTGAATACAAAAGAAGTGTTTGAGGATGATTACGATAAGCTTGTGATGGCAACAGGATCATGGCCGATTATTCCGCCAATTGAAGGAATTCAACTTAATAATATCCTTTTATCAAAAAACTATACTCAAGCTAATACAATTATCGAACGAGCAAAGGAAGCTAAGCGCGTAACCGTTATTGGAGCAGGCTATATTGGAGTTGAGTTAGTAGAGGCTTTTCAGAAATATGGAAAAGAAGTAACTTTAATTGATGGAGAAGACCGTATCTTAAGTAAGTATCTTGATCCAGAGTTTACAGATATAATTGAAGAGGACTTCAAGACTCGTGGCATTCGTCTTGCGCTTAACGAAACAGTGACTCGATTTGAAGGTGAGGAACACGTCTCTAAAGTAGTGACAACCAGTGGAGAGTATGAAGCAGATCTCGTTATTCTTTCTGTAGGCTTTCGTCCGAACACAGATCTTCTTAAAGGGCAGGTAGAGATGATGCCAAACGGGGCCATTATTGTAGATGAATATATGAGAACGAGTAAGCAAAATATTTTTGCTGCTGGTGATAGCTGTGCTATACAATACAATCCAACTGGTGAAAATGCTTATATTCCTTTAGCCACAAATGCTGTGCGTATGGGTACCCTCGTTGGACAGAACATTATGAAACCAACGATCAGATATATGGGCACTCAGGGGACATCTGGTTTACACCTTTTTGATCACAGTATGGCTTCTACTGGTTTAACTGAGAAGGCAGCTATTAGTACGGGGAAGAATGTGAAAACAATCACAATAAAAGAAAACAATCGTCCAGAGTTTATGCCAGATTATGAAGTGATCACACTGAAGGTGGTTTATGAAGAGGATACTCGGAGAATTCTTGGTGCTCAAGTCATCTCTAAAGCAGACGTAACGCAATCAATCAATACACTATCTGTTTGTATTCAAAACAAAATGACTATAGATGAATTAGGATACATCGATTTCTTTTTCCAACCACATTTTAATAAACCGTGGAACTTTCTAAATCAGGCTGGTCTACAGGCCGCTTTATAGATAATTATCCGCTGGCACATAGCTAGCGGATTTCGTGTGTAATGAGAAATAGAAACATTTTCTTCCACTTGCATCCTCTCGATACGATAGCCATAATGAAGGTTAGAATTTGTGTAGGAGAGAGTGAACAAGTAGTGACCAATAAGAGTATAAATAAAGCAACGAAACAAAGTCATACGCGTATTTATCTTGTACGACATGGTGAAAGTGAATGGAATGCAGCAGGAGATCTTTATTGTGGACGAACAGATATTGGACTTTCTACGGAGGGAGCCACTCAAGCGAAGAATGCAGGCGACTTTCTAAGTTCGGTTTCGTTTGATCGAGCTTATGCTTCTCCATTAATACGCGCACGTCATACAGCTGAACATATCTTAGGAGAACGAGATTTGCCGATTCAAATAGATGAACGGATCTATGAAGGTGATTTTGGAGAGTGGGAAGGTCGATCGAAAGCGGAGTTTATTAAAGAAGATCCTGACTCATGGGATAATTGGATGGCTAACCCATGGGAAACAAGAGCGGGGCGAACGGGTGAAACGGCTCGTGAAATGTATGAAAGAGCGTCATCTTTTTTTAAGGAAATAAGTGAAAAGCATTCCGGTGAAACGGTGCTCGTTGTTGCGCACAACAACACGATTCGTTTCTTTCTAGCAGGAGTACTTGGGATGCCTTTTGCCAACTATCGTCGCATCTTTCAAGATAATACAGGAATAAATATCCTTGATGTGGCTGGCGATGAAATCGTGATCCGCAGTCTGAATATCAACTCTCATCTAAGTGCAGATAGATAGAAAAAAGCGATGCAGCTGCATCGCTTTTTTTATTGAGAAAGCTCTTTATATGATTTTTTTACGACGCTACTTAAAGCGATCAGGGCTATGACGTTGGGCAACACCATGAATGCATTAAATGTATCGGCAAGCTGCCATACGAACGGCACATTTAAAACAGTTCCTAGGACGATGAAAACAAGAACAGCACCACGATAGTAAGGGACGCTTTTTTGTCCAAATAAATAATTTACATTTGTTTCGCCAAAGTAAGCCCAGCCTAAAATTGTTGTGAAACTAAAGAACAAAAGACTAAATGCAATAAAGTAAACGCCAAAGCCACCGAGTCCACTCGTGAAACTAGCCTGGGTTAATTCAATTCCAGTAAGGTTAGAACTTGCCCCGTCCGTTACAAGAATCACGAGTGCTGTAACGGTACAAATAATCACGGTATCGATGAGAACACCTACCATGGCTACAAATCCTTGTTGGGCAGGGTGTTTCACTTCCGCTACAGCATGAGCGTGTGGCGTTGATCCCATACCGGCTTCATTTGAAAATAAACCTCTTGCAACTCCATAACGAATGGCTTCTTTGATGGAAGCGCCAAGTACCCCGCCTCCAGCTGATTCTGGAGTGAATGCCGATTCAACGATAAGTGATAGTGCTGGAAGTACTTGATCGAAATGTAAGACAAGAATGATAAGAGCTCCGATAATGTAGAGTAACGCCATAATCGGAACGACATTGCCTGCAAATCGAGCAATTCGATTGATACCACCGAATAGTATTAAACTAATTAAAATCGCTACACCTATGCCGATCGCAAGCGGTGGAATTTGAAATGCGGTTTGAAAAGCCTCGGCTATTGAATTAGATTGCACCATATTCCCAACAAAACCAAGCGCACAAATGATCGCAATCGCAAAGAAGGCGGCTAATTTTTTACTACCTAGACCGTCGCGAATATAGTAAGCGGGTCCACCTTTTACGACACCATTTTCTTTTACGCGAAATTTCTGAGCTAGAACAGCTTCAGCAAAGATCGTCGCCATACCAAGAAAGGAAGAGATCCACATCCAAAAAATAGCTCCTGGTCCCCCTGCTGCAATAGCAGTGGCTACTCCGGCTAAATTCCCTGTCCCTACTTGAGCCGCAATGGCTGTTGAGAGGGCCTGGTAAGACGAAATACCTTTTTGTTTCTTTTTTGAAAACAGAGGTCCAAATGTTTGTCGAAATCCTTCTTTTAAGCCAGTAAACTGGATAAATCCAAGACGTATCGTGAAAAACAACCCAGTTCCAAGGAGGAGGGAAATCATTATGGGTCCCCAAAGAACCGCGTTAATTGCTTCTATTACTTGCACTGTTGTCAACTCGCTCTCATGAAAAAATAAGATTCTCCCATAATAGCTTACTTTTTCACTATACTTCAACCCATTAAATCGCTATGGTATACATTTCCTTAGTAATTAGTTTGTGATTGAAGTTGTTTTCTCGAGCTTTTTTGTTTCTGAATCCATTGATAGAAGAAAAGAATACCAATCACAAAGAGTCCTAGAATCATGTAGAGATTAGCATAACCGAGAGAAGTCACAATGATGCCGAGTACGAATGACCCCGTTGCGATTCCAGTATCGAAAAAGGTGAAAAAAGTTGCCGTTGCATGCGCGCTTCTTGATTCGGGAGCTGCTTGGATAGCAAGTGTTTGGAAGCTTGGTACAATCGAACCGTATCCTAACCCGATAAATGCCCCTGCAAGAAGTAACATCCATGCTTGTGTTGTAAAGCTAAGAGTTACGAGACCAAGAGCAAACAAAATAAATGCAGGAAGAATAACAGTATTAGGTCCTCTCAAATCAAACATCCTGCCAGTGAATGGTCGTGAGACAAGCATAGCTACAGCGAATACTGCGAAGAAGAATCCCGCAGCTTCAAGAAGACCGATTGATTTCGCGTATAGAGAGATAAATGAAATGACGCTTGCATAAGAGAAAGCAACAAAGAGTCCAACGATTGCAATTGGGAATGATTTTATTTCGAAAAGGTCATCAAATGACAATTTTTTCTTAGGTATAGGTTCGGTATTTTCTATGGCTTTTACGCCTAGTGTGCAAAGAACCCCTATCACCATTATGGTACTTAATACAAGGAAAATTGTTATATATGAAACATATTGAAGAAGCGTTAGGGCCAGGAAGGGACCTGTAACAACTGCAAGGTTCATAGACATTGCGAAATAACCTAAACCTTCTCCACGTCGTTCTCTTGGAATTGTGTCTGCAGCAATTGCTCCGGCTGCCGTGGTAACAATACTAAACCATACACCGTGAAAGAATCGTAGTAAGAGTAAAGCATAGTAGTTGTCTACTAATGGATAGATAAAAGAAGCCGCAGCAAATAGAGAAGCACTCGTTACGAGCATTTTCTTTTTGCCAAACCGATCAATTAATTTTCCAGAGAAAGGGCGAACAATAATAGCAGATAGTAAGAAAATCGTAATAATAAGACCTGCTTGAGATTCGCTTCCGCCAAGTTCCTCTGTAACGTATATAGGGAGTAAGGTTAGAAGTGCATAGAAAACAATGAAGATAAATAGATTACTAGTTGAGATATTTAAAAAGCTTTTTGTCCAAATGGGTTGTTTATTAGACATGTGTTTTCTCTCCTTTCTGTTGCCCTATTTTGTTTAAAAGATGATAAAAGTGAATCTGCTCTTCAGTTGATAGGTGTTGAAGGAGGGATTCTTCCATCTCTTTAATAGAATCTTTTATGGTAGGCAAAAGCCCTTCTGCCTCATGAGTAAGACTAACAATGCGTTCACGCTTATCGGAACCTTCCATTCGATTAATCCAGTTATTTTGTTCCATTCGAACAAGAGTACGAGTGGTAGTTGGCGCTTCAACATTTAAGTATTTCCAGATATCTGTCTGTTTCATAGGACCGAATTGATCAAGACAATAGAGAATCGTCCATTGTGAACTATACAAGTTATACTCTTTCAATAGCTCGTTTACTTCTTTTGTGATGTGTCGCACTTGTTGATGTAACGAATGGAAAATATCGCTTGTTGAAATCATGTTTACTCCCCTTTTTATTTACCTAGGTAAATAATTGCATAAACACTAGTTTACCTATATGCGCTTAGGTTGTAAAGGAAATTGTTCTGGACAGGCAGGTGTATCTGAACTTTGACTAAAACAGAGAAAGGTGGATTCCGAAATTCCTATTCATACAAAAAGATGGAAAATATGGACGATGTTTCTTGTGGAAGAACGTAAACTAAATTATGATGAAAGTATTTAGTAATTCGACAAAAATCACTCTTGATCTCAAGGGGGAGGCTATACATTGGAAAAGTATAAGAAAAAATTCCTTTCGAATATGGAAGAAAAATATGAGGAAATAAAAACTAGAAATGAAAGTGTTACAGAGAAGGAATTGTATCAGTTGCTACATACGTTTAAAGGAACTGCAGGAACGGTAGGGTATACAAAAGCTGCCGAAAAAGCAGAAACGCTTCTCAATCAATTTGAATTCGAAAGTGGGCGCTTTTATAGCAGCGTGGAGACAATCAGGTTTCTAGATAATGTCATGGTTGATATTCGTGAAGAAGCACCGGATGTTAGTCTTGAGGAGGGCGACACACCTAAAATGATTATGATCATTAATTCAAATCCCCTCTATTTAATTGAGATGAAAGAGGAGCTAGAAAGAACGGGGTACATCGTCTTTGCTGCTATGGATTTATCAAAGGCTCGTGCAGCTTTATATGACATGTATCCTGACTGCATTATCATAGAATTTCAATTAATTGAAAGAGATGAGAGCGGTATTGGAAGAGAAGTGAGAGAAAAAGCAGAGCTCCAATTCATCCCTCTTATTCTAACGAACACAGAAAGGTCAGAATCTAATCGGATGAAAGCCTATGAATTTGGAGCAGATGATTTTCTCGATTTAGATGTAAAAAAAGATGAGTACTTATTACGAGTGAATCGTAAAATCGAGAAAAGAAAATTAATCGTTCACTCTGTACTAACTGATGAACTAACAGGTGCCTATAATCGTAAATTTCTCGACAGCCAGCTTAATTATATGCGGTATGATCTCGTTCGGAATGGTGAGAACGCCTCCTTAATTATTTTTGATATTGATCACTTTAAAGCAGTGAATGATAAGTATGGTCATCTTATGGGAGACCAAGTATTAAAAAATCTTGCTCAATTTATCATTTCAGAAAAGCGAAATACAGACACATTTATACGCTATGGGGGTGAAGAGTTTGTCTTGATCCTCCCCGATACAAACTCAAATCAAGCAGCGAAATTTCTTGAAAGGCTTCTCGCAGGTTTCAGAAAGAAAGAGTTTCGAACAAATGATAATTCTTTTTCGGTCACGTTTTCAGGTGGGGTAGTCGATATAGATGCTTCTTCCTCAAATCAACAGTTACTAAATTGTGCGGATGAAGCTCTCTATCGAGCCAAAGCCAATGGAAGAAACCAGGTAGTTATTTATCAAAGCGATAAAATGATGTCGAAGAGACTAAAATCTATTCGTATTGCTATTGTTGATGACGATGAAATTATGAGAAATCTTCTAACTTCTAAGCTTAGCAATATTCCCATTGATGGAAACTATGAAATAGAAGTGAGAAGTTATGAAGAAGGCTATTCTTTCTTTGAAGATACATGGCATAAAACGGGCGCACCGTGTCTCGTTCTTCTAGATGGGATCATGCCTGGTATGGATGGGAATGAAGTACTTAGTAAACTACGAGAAGAGCATGACCATAGTGATTATGCTGTTATGATGTTAACAGGGAGAAAAGCAGAAAAAGACATTATTCAATCTCTAGAGCTTGGTGCAGATGACTATATTACAAAACCATTTAGAATTGAAGAACTTGAAGCAAGGATAAATAAACTAATTCAAAAGATATTATAATCTTCTCTATACTAAATGATATTAGAATTCAGTCGATATATGGAGTAAGAAGAAATGACTTAGGAAGCTTTCTAACTCCAATAAATAGAAATGAGGAGAAATATGGGACCAAAACTATTAGTAGCAGAAGATGAAGAGATTCTAAGAATGTTAATCGTTGATACACTTGAAGATGATGGGTATGACATCGATGAGGCTGAAGATGGGGCGGAAGCATACAATTTTATTCAAGATAATGACTATGATTTAGTATTACTTGATTACATGATGCCTGAGATGACTGGCCTTGAAGTTATCAAAAAAGTTCGCTCTGAAGGGAACATGGATGTCAAAATCATGATGCTAACGGCAAAGGCTCAGAAGAAAGATGAAGAGATTGCAAGAGAAGCTGGGGCGAATTATTTTATTTCAAAACCGTTTAGTCCTGTTGAGCTTGCGAGCGTCGTAGAGGATATTCTTGGTGAATAGAAGGTGGAAAAGTAGTTTATCACGTCAATTTGTCTGGTTTATGAGCGGGTTTTTGTTATTGATTTTAATAGTAGCCGTAGGATTGGGGCTCTATAGTCAGTCGATTGAAAAAAAATATGAGGAAAAAGTTGTTAACCTTAGAGAAAAGCAGCAGTACGCTGTTGAACTAGAAGATAGTTTGAATGATATGTTTTTTGAAGCACGAGGCTATCTGGGATTTCGTTTGGATGATCCGTTTCTCAATAATTACGAAGCCAAAAAGAATTCGATCGTCGATAAAATCAATCAGTTAGAGCCGAAATTGAACAGTCCCGAAGAGAAAGAATATCTCACATATCTTCAAGATAAGTTAATAAATTATTATAACCTGTTTGAAGAAGCGAAAGGTCAGGTAGCTAGTGATAATACGACTGGATTACAAATCTTATCTCAAAATCAAGGTGGCAGCAATCTCGTTTACAATTTAAGAGATCAAACGAGAAATTTAGTTTCTGACGTTGAGAATGAAATAACCGCAACAGAGAAGAATTTAATTGATCGTTTAGCGAACTTACAAATTCTATTTGTTCTCTTTGTAGTATTCCTTCTCTTAATAGCTACCATTCTTGCTGGGATAATGGCTCGTCGTATTGGGAAACCGCTGCAAGAGCTCGCTTTGGCATCCAGTCAAATGTCTTCCGGTGAAAATGTAGCGGTACCGCATGTCAGAAGGTCAGATGAGCTTGGAGAGCTTGCTAGATCATTTAATTTAATGATCACAAATATTCAACAAAACGAAAAAGCACTTATTGCATCAAATGAAACGTTGTTGGAGCAAAGCGAAGAACTTCAAAGTAGTAAAAATACCCTTGAAGAAAATGTAAAAGTAATGAACGTTCAGAAGCAAGTGTTAGAACATCGTAATGAATTAAACCGTTCACTTGCTTCAACGCTAAATAAGAATGAGTTATTACAAAGTATTATTACGAACATGATTCATATCTTAAGTTCAGATAAAGGGATTATTGTGATGCTGAATCAAGGAAAAGATTATGCGTCGTTAGGCATTAGCCAGGAGAAGGTACATCAGTGGATTGATCATCTTACGGATGGCCCTGGAATAAAAGCAGTTCAACAAAAGCGGTATCACATTGTACAAAGACCAGCCTCAGTTGGAGAAGCAGGATATCATGGTGATGAAGTTCTCTCAAATGATCTGTATATCCCTGTGGTTTCAAGTAATGAAGTAGTAGCTTTATTGTGCATTACTAGAACTGGGGTAGAATACAAGCCAGAAGAAGTATCGGAAATCAATGGTTTATCACGTCAAATTTCTCTTGCTTTAGATAAAATCCTATTATATGAAACAACAGAGAATGAACGACAGGTGAATAGAGAAATATTGAATACGATTCGAGAGGGAATTCAACTCGTAGACAGGGAAGGAACGACGCGTGCTGTTAATGATCAAATGTGTACGATGTTGGATGCCTGTTTCCCTGATGGCGTAAACGAAAAAACATTTGCTGAGTGGAGTTCGAAGTTTCTTCTGCAAGTTGATTTAGATGATCGCGATGCAGTAAAGTCGTACGTGCATGACGTCATTGCGGGTGTTAAACCTAAGCAAAGTGAATTAATTTATCAAACAAATACAGAACCAGCGCTCTTTATTCAAATGTATTATGAGCATTTATATAATGGTGATAAGTTCATTGGATCGATTTTTGTTCATCGCGATATTACTCGTGAACATGAGGTAGATGAAATGAAAAATGAATTCGTTAGTACAGTTAGTCATGAACTTAGAACGCCGCTTTCAAGTGTTCTTGGCTTTACAGAGCTTATGCTCTCAAAAGAGCTAAAACCTGAGAAGCAAAAGAAATATTTAAGCACGATTTATAAAGAAGCGAAGCGATTAACCTCGCTTATTAATGACTTTCTTGATATACAGCGGATGGAAGCTGGAAAGCAAAATTATGACAAAGCAAGAGTGAATTTGAAAGAAATTATTGAAGAAGTGCTCGATAACTATCGCGTTCATTCTCATCTTCATTCTTTTATGATTGAAGACACAACAGATGAACATGAGATTATTGGAGATGCAGATAAGATCAAACAGGTCATCAATAATTTCATTAGCAATGCGGTAAAGTATTCTCCAGAAGGTGGGGCGATACTAACGCGATTCAGAGTAGGAGAAGGTCAGCTTTATGTGGATATTAAAGATGAGGGTCTTGGAATTCCACAAGATGCTCTAGCTAAACTCTTTACGAAGTTTTATCGCGTTGATAATTCAGATCGACGTCAAATTGGTGGAACTGGGCTCGGGCTTGCTATATCGAAAGAGATTTTGTTAGCGCATGATGGTGATGTGGAAGTTACTTCTGAGCTTGGGAAAGGAAGTACATTCACACTTGTTTTTCCTCTGATAAGAGAAAGGTTGCCAATAGAACCGAAATCAGGGGAATTGGAGGATTCAGGTGTATTGATTGTAGAGGACGATGATAGCCTTGCCCTTTTATTGATGGAGGAAATTACTGAAAGTGGATTTGCGGCCCATCATTGCCGCAGTGGTGAAGCAGCGATCAAAATGCTTGAGACAATGACTCCAAAAGGAATTGTGCTAGATATTATGTTAGATGGGCGAATGAGCGGATGGGATGTTTTGAAAGCCGTGAAGCAATCAGAGCGTACGAAGGATATTCCAATCTTTGTATCTACAGTAAGTGAGGAGAAGCAGCGAGGTTTTGAGCTAGGTGCAAATGACTACCTTATTAAGCCTTATCCCCCTCAAAATCTTACAAAATCATTGATTAAATCTATCGTTAACAAGAATAATAACGGTAAGATACTAGTTCCGGATTATTCGATTGAAGATATAAAAAAAGGCTTATCCGAATAATCGGATAAGCCTTTTTTCTAAATTAATTTCGTTGTCCAATCTTCACAGTTCCATACATCTGTTGCAATGTCTTGATAGAATTCAGGTTCATGGGAGATCAGAATGATGCTACCCTTGTATTCGTTTAAAGCACGTTTCAATTCAGCTTTCGCTTCTACATCAAGGTGGTTTGTTGGCTCATCAAATACGAGCAAGTTGGATTCTGTGTTCATCAATTTACAAAGTCTAAGTTTCGCTTTCTCGCCGCCGCTAAGAACGTCGACCCTGCTCTCAATATGCTTCGTTGTTAGGCCGCACTTGGATAAGGCAGCTCGAATTTGAGCCTGGCTGTAGTGGGGAAACTCTCTCCACATCTCTTCAATACAAGTGTTAGATGTTCTTGTCTTAATTTCTTGTTCAAAATAACCAGTATAAAGGTAATCACCAAGCTCAACTGAACCTTCAATCGGCTTAATTTCGCCAAGTATACTGCGAAGAAGTGTCGTTTTACCAATCCCATTTGCACCCATAAGGGATATTTTTTGCCCTCTTTCCATTGAAAGATTTAATGGACGGGATAGTGGTTCATCGTAACCAATAACAAGATCTTTTGTTTCAAAGATGAGCTTGCCAGAAGCCCGAGCTTGCTTAAAATGAAACTCTGGTTTTGGCTTTTCTTTGGCGATCTCAATTACATCCATCTTATCAAGCTTCTTTTGTCTCGACATCGCCATGTTACGCGTTGCAACTCTTGCTTTGTTTCTCGCAACAAAATCCTTCAATTGAGAGATCTCCTGCTGCTGCTTTTTAAACGCTGCTTCAACCTGTTGTTTTTTCACTTCGTATACAGATAAGAAGTTATCATAGTCACCTACGTATCTTGTTAGCTCTTGATTTTCCATGTGATAAATCAAGTTGATTACGCTATTTAAGAAAGGAATATCGTGAGAAATGAGTATAAACGCGTTCTCATATTCTTGTAAGTAACGCCTGAGCCATACAATGTGCTGCTCATCAAGAAAGTTTGTCGGTTCATCGAGAAGGAGAATATCAGGCTTCTCGAGAAGAAGTTTAGCAAGAAGGACCTTTGTTCTTTGACCACCACTTAAATCTTGTACATCTTTTTCAAGTCCGATTTCATCTAGTCCAAGCCCACGTGCAATTTCTTCTACCTTTGCATCAATTACGTAGAAATCATTGTTAGCGAGCATATCTTGCATTGTTCCTGTTTCTTCTAACAATTTTTCTAGCTCTTCTGGAGAAGCTTCCCCCATTTTCGCAAATAGCTCGTTCATTTCTGCTTCGTAATCAAACAAATACTGAAAAGCGCCTTTAAGGGCGTCACGAATCGTCATGCCTCGTTCAAGAACAGTGTGCTGATCGAGATAGCCGACTCTTACATTTTTCGACCATTCAACTGTTCCTTCATCTGGTTCTAACTTTCCAGTAATAATATTCATAAATGTCGACTTACCTTCGCCGTTAGCCCCAACAAGTCCAATATGTTCGCCTTTTAGAAGACGAAATGATACATCATCAAAAATAGCACGGTCACCGAATCCGTGTGTTAGGTTTTTCACGGTTAATATACTCATAGGAAAACACCCTTTATTTATGGTTTAACAATCCTCATTGATTATATCGGACTATGGGCTGGGATGAAAGTAAGGAAGATGAGAAAACGATGGGAATTTTCGTAAAAAGCAGCCGTATAGTAAGAAAGACACAACATAAGGCGTGATGAGGCATTTGACCTATGAAAAATAAAGGAACATTTACATCGTGTTTCATTTAGCTTAATAGTGTACGTTTACACTAGAGGGGCTTCATAAAACGGAGCTTTTATTTTAAAGGGGAGGGAATATGAATGAATACCACACGTCGTAGGGTTTATGGAACGGTTGCTTTTATGTTAGTTGTGTCGTTGATTATGATGTATTTCACGATTACACCATCTTTTGCTGATGGATCTGGAACTTCATCATCACCTTTTTCAGTTAATCAGGGAATAGCAAATCAAGGTAGTACAGGGTCAGTTGAAGGGTATATTGTTGGAAAGCCAGTCTCAACTTCCTCCGTAACTACGTCTGACTTCTCAGATGACTATGCGATCGCGATTGCCGATCAAGTGAATGAAACAAATGTAAATGAAATGCTTTTCGTCCAGATTCCATCACCTTTCAGAAGTGAATTTGGGTTGCAAAGTAATCCTAGTTTACTAGGTGAAGCTGTTGTGGTCAGTGGAAGTCTAACAGATTATTTCGCTCATACTGGAGTGAAGAGTGTTTCCGATATGGAATTAAGTGATGGTGGAGGAAGTGGGGATCCTAACGACCCAGGTGATGGAGAACCATCCCCTTACGATGATACATACTATAGCTCGGCTGTTGGTAAAACTGGTAGTGCCTTAAAATCTGAGCTGCATCTTATCATCGATGATCACAATGAGCTAACTTACAGTGAAGTTTGGGATGCCCTACGCGTGACGGATGAAGACCCAGCGAACCCGAACAACGTACTTCTCCTTTATAGTGGCAGATCTCAAAGCAAATATGAGAATGGTGGTAACGTTGACGACTGGAATCGTGAACACGTTTGGGCGAAGTCTCACGGGGATTTTGGGACATCTATGGGGCCAGGAACAGATATTCATCATTTACGCCCAACTGATGTAACAGTCAATAGCTCACGTGGTAATCTTGATTTTGATAACGGGGGATCGCCTCAATCTGAAGCACCCGGTAACTATTATGATAGTGATTCTTGGGAGCCTCGTGACAGTGTGAAAGGTGATGTAGCACGGATGATTTTCTACATGGCTGTTCGTTACGAAGGGGACAGTGGTGAAGTGGACCTTGAAGTAAATAATCTTGTGAATAATGGCTCTTCACCATTTATTGGGAAAGTCTCTGTGTTAAAAGCATGGAATGAAATGGACCCCGTGGATTCTTTTGAAGAAAATCGAAACAATGTTATTTATGATCAATACCAACATAATCGCAATCCGTTTATTGATCATCCAGAATGGGTGGAAGCGATTTGGTAGCAAGAAAAGAGCACCTGCCCTTAGGTAGGTGCTTTTTTCTATAAATTTCGCATTAAACGTTTTGCGATCTGTTCATAATGATCCTTAGTAATCCCTGGCGCAAATTCTTCTGGAAGATCATCTAGATTAGGAAGAGGAGCCCCTTCTGGTGCCCCTCAATCACCATTAGTTTTTCACCATTTTCCGGGTTAGTCCTTTTCCATATTTGTTTAATACCTAAGTAATCGCTAACACTCCAAGTATAAAGAACATTGTTCAATCCTTGTTTTTCAAATTTTCGAGCATAGTCAAATTTGGAGTTATCAAGGCTCGGAATCGGAAACATTTTTGTTAAGTCTGTACCTGTCGCGATCTCGATCGCTTTTGCGTATGCAAGTACATGAGTTCCACCACTTACGAGTAAGTGCCAATCATTTCTCGGGCTGTAGGATGATCGGTCATTTCATAGACGCGCATCTTATGCGTTCTTGCATCAACCTCAAGAAAAATTATGGAGGAGGTCAAGCACTAGATTGCCGCTACTGAAGACATAATCTCCGGGACAGTTGCCCATTTCATCTGCAGCATGAGCTGTATTTCGCACGTCTTTACTATTTTGTAATGGAGTTAAATCAGGTGGCACTTGAAAAGAACTTCCAGTGGTCAACAAGTTGATCGAGGTTGTGACTAATTCCACATGTCCAAATTCTTCTGCAGTAATACTGGCAACAAGGTCATAAAAAAGGCTTCAGCTTTTTTTCTCACGAAGGCTAAACGACTGGAACATGTACTTATTTAGTGTAGACAATTCTCCAAAGCGCCCTCCAAGTAAATCCTGTACAGCAGCTGCGTTTGCATCCCTATGATCTAGTATCGGAAGCTCAATTAACTGCTTATTGATTCGCTAAAACATGCAATCCCCCCTTTAATTAGGAAATACCCAGGCAATTTGTTGAATGGGAACAAAAAAAGGGGTTTCGTTCACTTATAAAACAATATGATCTGGCATCACGGATTCGAGCATTCCTTGGAGTGAGCCATTTGTTGTTTGAACTGATATCAATCTCCCTTCAATTGATATCAGTGTTTGATAGAGGGATCTACAGAACTGACTAATTGGGGTTGTTGACTCAATTTCTCTCATCCTCTCAAAAGTGTCCTTAAGCTATATTAATTTACGCACTGTATAGGTTGTCATAGTCGATAAGAATGGAATGAACCCATATGAGTGATGACCCATAGTCTGTAAAAAGGAGGGGGAAGAGATAAGTGAAGCAGAATCTGATGGTTACGTATCGTGATGGAATGAGAGAGAAGAACTGTATATTAGGAAGGAAATATACATTAACACATTCCGATATAACTGGAGAATTGTTTTTAACGATTGGAAAAGAATATGCCTTTGATCGTATTTCTTCCATAAGAGATGAGGTGCTTGGAAGCTTTCGAAATGATTGTGGACTCTATTTCTACGTATATGTCTTAATTGACGATCCTACAGAAGAGGGGAAGTCGAGTATAAGAAATCGGATATTTCGAAAAGAGTTACCTGGAGCTTTATCGGCTATAAGGGTAGGAGATGAACACTTATATCAAGCATATCCAGAACTAGATAATTTACCTATTTGGGTTTACTTTGATTCAAATGAAGCCCAATTGGAAGCTTATGAGTACTATGGATCACTTAGAGAATATAGAAACAGCCAGCATAAGTAGGCTGGCTGCTTCTTTCATTTAAATTAATCGTGAGAATAAGAGTAACTTTTGTGAGAGTTTACCTTATGGGTTAGTTGTCCATAAACCTGCTGTTTTAATGAATACACGTTTGTTCATTTTTAGTTGAGCAACGATAAACTCAGCCATATCTTCTGGTTGAAGCATATTCTCTTGATTTCCATCTGTTAGGTTATTTTCTACTGCGAGATCCGTAGAAACGGTACTTGGTGTTAGCGCACTAACACGGATGTCATGCTTGCGAACTTCTTGAGCTAGTGATTCCGTTAGACCCATAAGTCCGAACTTAGAAGCACTATAGGCACTAGTAACTGGTGCACCTTTTTGTCCTGCTGTAGAAGAAATGTTAATAATATCTCCTGATTTACGCTCAATCATATCTGGCAGTACAGCACGTGTTACATAGTAAGCACCTAGTAAGTTCACTTGAATGATCTTTTCCCACTCTGTAACTTCGAGATCCATGAAGCCACCCATTTTAGCGATACCTGCATTATTAATAAGAATGTCTACTTCCCCAAGGTCTTCTTTCAGTTTAGCTACAGCTGTTGTTACTTCCTCATTAGATGAAACGTCTGCAATAGCGAAGGAAGTTTTTACACCTTCTGCTTCGATTTCTTTCGCTACATTCTGAAGTGTCTCTTCTGTACGGGCAATCATTGCGATATTTACGCCTTCTTTTGCAAGGGCAATTGCCGATGCTCGACCAATTCCTCGAGCTGCCCCTGTAATTAATGCTGTTTTTCCTTTAAGAGCTACCATGTTGTTTCCTCCCTCGTTAACTTTAAGTTCCAACGTTTATTCTATAGGGTTAGCTTTAAGCAGGAAAGAATTTTGCTTTGCGACTATAATAGTGTGATAAAATATAAAAATGAGATTATTCAAAAATGAATAGTGAATAACTTGATAGATAAGGGATTTAATAACACATTGCAAAAGTATTCATTAATGAATAGATGAGGTGGTCGTATGGCGAAATGGAATGAATATGAGGCAATCTTTCATTCTTTACAAGAGGATATACTTGTCACAGATCCTAATGGAATCATTGTGAAAGTCAGTGAAGGAACAGGGATGGTTTATGGTGTTAACGCAAATGACTTAATGGGGAAATCAGTATATGAACTGGAACGAGAAGGTTTATTCACACCACTTGCAACGCCACTGGTGGTAAAGGATAAGAAGCGTGTTACGTTTGTGCAAACGGGTTCTGATGGCAAAAAGCTGCTTGTAACAGGTTTGCCAGTGTTTGATGATGCTAAAGAGCTAGTAAGGATTGTAAGTTATTCTCATGATATTACTGAACTAATGGAAATAAAGGCCGGGATGGAAGAAATGTCTTCCGAGATGGAGCGTGTTAAAAATGAGCTTGAGCAACTTAAGCAAAGGCAGGATGATGAAGGGCTTATCGCTAGAAGTCATGAAATGAGAAAAGTGATGGCAACAGGGAAACAAGTTGCAGGTGTGGATGTTAATGTTCTCCTTCTAGGAGAGTCCGGAGTAGGAAAGACGGAAATGGGAAGATACATTCACCATAAAAGTGATCGTAGAAATGGACCGTTTATTGAGGTGAACTGTGGAGCAATTCCTGAAGCGCTTTTCGAAGCAGAATTGTTTGGTTATGAAGATGGCGCATTCACGGGAGCTAGAAAAGGTGGACGTATGGGGTTAGCAGAAATGGCGTCGACAGGAACACTTTTCTTAGATGAAGTCGGTGAACTTTCACTGCAAAACCAAGTGAAAGTGTTAAAGTTAATTCAAGAAAAACGCTTCTATCGACTTGGTGGAACAAAAGAAATTCATTCTGATTTTCGGTTAATCAGCGCAACGAATAAGGATTTGGAACAAGCTGTGCGAGAGAAGAAATTTCGAGAAGATTTATTTTTTCGGTTGAATGTCGTCCCATTGATGATCCCTCCACTAAGAGATAGAAAAGAAGATATCCTTCCACTCATTCAATCGTTTGTCGATCATTTTTCTAGACAATATAAACGAAAGCGGATGCTAAATAAGATAGTGATGCATGAGTTAACTCAGCATGTGTGGAGGGGAAACGTTAGAGAGCTGATGAATTTAATAGAGCGTCTTATTGTTACTTCAGATGCATTCGTTATACACGAGGAAGATCTCCCTCAAACATATAAAAATTCGAGTGAAGACTATTCAGAAATGAATAATTTTAATGAAACTTTACAAGAAACGGTTGAAAGAGTTGAGAAAGAACGACTTGAGCAGGCTAGGCGTCAGTTTCGAACAACGACAAAGATTGCTGATGCGTTAGGGATAAGTCAACCTACAGTAGTTAGAAAACTTAAAAAATACAGAATTCAATAGTTTTTGGCATAATACTTGCATATTAAAAGAAGCAAGAAGTGAAAATTACTCTTGCTTCTTTTCTGATTTATATGCAAGAATATGAATTAATATTAAAAACGTCGAAGGAGAGTGAAGAATGGAAGTTAAACAGGAAAAATCCTATCCTCTTGAAAGTACGGGTCAATCAGTAGAGAAATCTCAAACAAAAAAAGCATATGCATGGTTTCTTATTCCATCGTTAATCGGTATCTTATTATTTCTTGTTCCCGTTCCTTTTAATGGGAAAATGACGATTGGGGTCGGGATTTTGGCTGAGTCTATACAAATAAAACTAGCGCCTATCTTGCCTGGATTTATGACCGCCATTCTTATTTTATCTGCTATTATTCCTATTATTGCAAAAGCGTTTGAACCAAAAGCCATCATGCTTCGTCCGTTTCTGAAGCAATTATTTTATGTGAATTGGTTCTGGATTAGTACGAGGTTAATTGGTGCATTATTCGCAGTAATGACATTGTTTAAATTCGGTCCAGAATTTATCATCTCGGATGTTTCGGGTGGTACAATGCTATACTCACTCGTTCCCGTTCTTGCAGCATGGTTTCTCTTTGCTGGTCTGTTAATGCCTCTCTTACTAGAGTTCGGGTTAATGGATTTCTTCGGAACAGCCCTTCGTTATGTGATGCGTCCTTTGTTTAAGTTACCTGGTCGCTCATCCATAGATGCACTTGCTTCCTGGATGGGGGCCGGAACCGTTGGGGTACTGATCACAACGAAACAGTATGAAGAAGGCTATTATACAAAAAGAGAAGCTGCTGTTATTGCAACAAATTTTTCGATCAATTCGATCGCATTCAGTCTTGTTGTTATTAGCTTCATTGGTTTAGAAGATATGTTTATTCCGTTCTATTTTACGGTTGTGGTAGCAGGGCTAGTTGCTGCGTTTGTTTGTCCACGTATACCACCGCTATCTCGAAAAGCGGACACGTACTATGAGGGTACAGGAAAACAAATTTCTGAAGATGTACCTGAGGGTGTCTCTAGCTTCAAATGGGGAATACAAAAAGCACTAGAGAAGGCTTCTGAAGTAAAAGGAGTGAAGCATGTAGCTGGTCAGGGTGTTAACACCGTGCTTGATATTTATTTTGCTCTTATACCGCTTGTGATGGCACTTGGAACAATTGCCCTTATTATTGCTGAATTTACGCCTTTCTTCACATATTTATCAATGCCGATCGTACCGGTCCTTGAACTTATGCAAATTCCTGAAGCTGCTAAAGCAGCGCCGGCTATGTTAGTTGGTTTTGCAGATATGTTTTTACCTGCAGTTATAGGAACAGGGATTGAAAGTGAATTAACGCGATTTGTTATTGCAGCTATTTCATTAACACAATTAATTTATATGTCAGAGATTGGTATTTTGCTAGTGAAATCGAAAATCCCAATTTCAGTTCTAGAACTTGCTATTATTTTCTTGCAACGTACGGTTATAACACTTCCGATTATTGTTGTCATGGCCCATTTCTTTGTATAAAAGCAGAATTTAAAGGAGGATATCACATTGGCTACATCATTTGAACATAGATACAACAACATGTCAGACTATCTTGCACCAAGTATGGCAAAGGATCATCCGAATTTACCAGTCGTGAAAGAAGAGGGTTGCTATTACTATGGGACAGATGGCCAAACGTATCTAGATTTTACATCAGGTATTGCCGTAGCGAATACGGGCCACCGTCACCCTAAGGTTGTACAGGCTATAAAGGACGGTGCGGACTCCCTTATGCACGGGCCTTCTGGAGTAATTATGTATGATTCAATTCTAAAGCTAGCAGAACGTCTTCAAGGCATTATGCCGAAAGATTTAGATTGCTTTTTCTTTGCGAACAGTGGCACTGAGGCCATTGAAGGTGCGATGAAACTTGCTAAATATGTAACGAAACGACCGTATGTTGTTTCCTTTACGGGTTGCTTTCATGGACGCTCGCTTGGCGCTCTTGGTGTAAGTACATCAAAAAGCAAATACCGTAAATTTTTACAGCCTAATGGACTAACCTATCAAATTCCATATGCGGATGCTGCTAGTTGTCCAGCAGGGCAAAGTGTAGAGGATTATTGTGTTGGTGAGCTTGAGAAAGATTTCGAAATGCTTTTTGATCATCAGGTAACTCCTGAAGAAGTGGCTTGCGTAATCGTGGAACCTGTTCTAGGAGAAGGTGGCTATATCATTCCACCGAAAGAATGGTTACAAAAAGTAAGAGAGATTTGTGATCGCCATGGCATGCTGCTAATCTTTGATGAAGTTCAAACAGGATTCGGACGGACTGGTGACTGGTTCGCTGCACAGACGTTTGATGTTACACCTGATATTATGGCGATAGCAAAAGGAATTGCTTCTGGGATGCCTCTTAGCGCCACAGTAGCTTCCAAAGAACTAATGAGTCAGTGGCCAATGGGAACACATGGCACAACATTTGGTGGTAATCCGATTGCTTGTTCAGCGGCGCTAGCTACTCTCGACGTAATT
Source organism: Pseudalkalibacillus sp. JSM 102089 (assembly GCF_041366475.1). NCBI lineage: Bacteria > Bacillati > Bacillota > Bacilli > Caryophanales > Fictibacillaceae > Pseudalkalibacillus > Pseudalkalibacillus sp. JSM 102089. The sequence continues at coordinate 75,579 of NZ_JBEWYW010000007.1, read as the reverse complement.
GAAGAAGAAGGATTACTTTCCAATTCGAAGGATATGGGTGCTTATGCATTAGAAAAATTAGCTCTTATAAAGGAAAAGCACCATGTGATCGGAGATGTCCGTGGTGTAGGGTTAATGATTGGAATTGAAATTATTGATCCAGAGACAGGCGCACCAGACGGAAATGGAATGATGCGGATACTAGATCTGTCTCTTGAAAAAGGGGTGCTTTTCTATCTGTGCGGAAAACATCAAGAAGTGATTCGAATGATTCCTCCATTGATTATTACGAAAGAACAAATTGATGAAGGCCTCCGCATTTTTGAGGAAGCTGTCACGGAGTTTGAACAAGAGAAACACGTTGTTTCTGTAGGATAATGTATTAATACCCCCCATCACTATGAACATGATGGGGGGTTTGTTGTTGACAGCTACGTGGATATAACTAATAAATCGAGTAAATCATTTCATTTCCGCGGAAATATTTCAAAGTTTGCGGGTTAAAACGACATATCAATTCATTGTTACGTATTAAAACAGTGTTACATTGGTTTCAGACTCACTGATCAGGGAACTTAATACATAGTTTTAAATTGAGAGGGGATCCACTATGCTGGAATTTCTGATTCATTTCCTGAAAGAGCTTGGAATCTGGGGTCTTTTAATAAGCAATGCTATTGAGGCATCATCTCTACCTTTTCCGGGGGGGATGATGACATTGACGTACGGTTATTTATTGAATGCTTCGATGATCGAGATGGTTGGTTTTGCATTTCTAACGAGCGGTATTTACACGATTTTTAGTTTTATTCCATATGGGATCGGTTTGAAAGTAAAGGGTAAAGTCGAAAGGAAATTAAAAAAGAAGAAGGTTGAACGCGTTCAAAGATGGTTTAGAAAATGTGGATCATGGAGTATTGCAATTACACGCCCACTTGGGATAGGGAACTATGTATCCTATGTGGCTGGTATGAGTAAGGTCAAGCCCTGGATATTTGGAACACTTACCTTTGTCGGTATATTTCCTTGGACAATCGCTATGTTGTGGATTGGGCGGAATGGGAATATAAAATCAGTTCAAGCGATTTTAGGAAGCATACAGAAATATGTCTTTTTAATTGTTGTAGTGGCAGTTATTGGATTCGTTGGGTATCACTACTATCGAAAAAGGTGTAAAATCGATAGTAAGAAACAAGTGTTTAACACCGATCAACCGTAGCATCGAACAGGTAAGGAGAGATTGTATTGGATAAATTAAATTATGAACTCGAAGTTCCAGGAAGTACCACTGTTACTCTGGAGCAACTGATTAATCAAAAGAAATCGATGGTCATATTTGTCCGTCACCTTGGCTGACCAGTTTGTCGAGCTTATCTTACGCAGTTGCGTAAGCGCGTAAATGAAATTGAGAATGAGGGCTTTCAGATTATAGCCGTCGCCCCCTCAAATGCTACTTATATTAGCCAGTTTACAGAGGCTTTTGGAGAATTTCCGTTTGTCATTGCAGGTGATCCGAAGAGAGAAGCATACCGTGGCATGGGACATCATACGATGCCGAAGTGGAAATTACTTGGCCAAGCAGCGATTGGATTTGTCACCCGTAAAATGAATGGGTTTATTCCAAAAGACCAAAAGAAAAAAGATTTTGTATTAAAGTCGATGAAAACGCAAGATGTATATATTCAAGGTGGAACGTGGGTGTTTGATGAGAGAGGGAAGTTAATCTGGCATCATATCGATCAGTCGCCAGAAGATCATGCGAAAATCGATTCGGTTTTAAATGTATTGTGATTGACTGTATGATGCATAGAGAAAAGCTCCTAGCTATTAGTTAGAGGCTTTTTTTATGCAAAAAAAACAGAGAAGCTCGAGACTTCTCTGTTTTTCCATATCTATTATAAGGGGGGAAGACATGTGTTTTATTGATTAACAATTTTCTTGCGAATGGCAAATGCTGAACCAGCAGCTGCTAGAGAACCTAGAGTAATCCAAAGTGCTGTTAGGTCAGATGACTGCTCACTCGCACCACCCATACCTGTTTTTGGCATATCACCAGGCATTGCTTCTCCTGCAAATTTGTCTGGCATTTGCTTAACGATAGCGCCTCCAAGAGATTCGCCTACACCAAACATGAATGCATAGCCTTCACGGAATTGTTCAATTGAACCTTCGTAATCACCAGACATGTAAGCTTCAAATGATCCAATTACTTGTTTTTCATGATCCATAAGAGCTTCAGTAGCAGCGTCAGTTGGAAGGTTTTCTTCTGTTGCTGTTCCTAGGAATGCTCCAAAGTTCTCAGGGAATGTTGTCATCATACGTTCTTTCGCCATTTCCATAGCTTCCTCGTCTTCAGATAGAGATGCAACTACAAGGTCAGCTTGTGCAGCAATATGATCTTCTTGCCAAATCTTTTCAAACTGAGCAGCACCTTCATCTCCGTAGATTGAACCGATAGCTGCTTTAAAGTCAGCAGTGTTTCTGTCTTCAGCCCAGTTTACAAAGTCATAGTCTTCTGATTGGTCATAGCCTTTTTCAAGACCAAGAGAAGAAAGAGCAAAGTGCTCAGATGCAAGGCTGTTTAGAGTTGAGCGTAATTCTGCAGCAGGAGTATCAGCTTTAGTATTTTCAAATTTATCAGGCATCTGCTTTACAATTGCACTAGATAGTGCTTTGCTGATCGCAAACATATGCTTATGCCCTTCACGAAATGATGTGTAAGCTTCTTCGTAATTTCCTTCTGTATACTCATCAAAAGTTGTTAGGACTTGATCTTCGTGAACTTCTAGAACATCTGCAGCGGCTTCCTTAGGAAGATTACCTTCTGTAGCTGTATCAAGGAAAGTGGAGAATTCTTCAACAAATTCGTCTACTTCAGCTTCAGCTTCTTTACGAAGTTCTGCATCATCTTCGGTTGCTGCTTTTACGAAATCAGCGGAGTAATCATTGTGACCTCGAAAGATATCTTCAAATTGTGCAGCGGCTTCATCGCCATAGACAGATGCAATCGCTGGTGTCATATCAGCTGCGTTCTGATCCAGGGCTTCAGTTACTTCTTCTGCATCCTCTGTCCCGTCATATGATTTCGTCATGGATGAAACAGCTAGTACAAAATGTTCGGATAAGAGCTGATCCAGTGTTGCGCGTAGATCTGAAGCAGGCGTTTTGGCTGTTGGCTCAGCTGTCGCTGCCCCAGCGACTGTTGGAAATAATAAGGTTAGGCCTAACGCGGGAACCATTAATTTCTTGAATGCTTTTTTCATGTTCATTTTACTTTTCACTCTCCTCGATTTTTTTACCGTTTATTTTGATTACACATAGCTAACGTTCAAAGTGAATAGTTGGATCATTTATTTATAAACTTTTTCATAAAGTTTTTTTAAATGGTAAAAACACTAATTTTAATATTCTAAAAACAATTGGTTGAACTACCTAATTTGTGGTAATATTAATCTTCTGTCTGATTTAGAGACAAATCTCATAAGGAGGTAACTGATCTTGGACAATAAGACTCAAAGTGCCTATCGGAAAGAGAAGCAGCAACTCGATCAAATCGCTGCAGAGATTACAAAACAGCGGCAGGTGTTGGAGAACTACCCCAGGTATTCTGGCGATAATGTAACAGAACAAGTTCTTGAGAGCATTCGAGAGGAGAAGCGTCAATCTCTTGTCATAGCTTCAAAAGAACCTTACTTTGCACGAATGGATTTTCAAGAGAATGAGAAGGAATCACATTCGTATTATATTGGGAAAGTTGGCGTAGCACATGGAGATTCACAGGATTCTCTGGTTGTAGATTGGAGAGCTCCTGTTGCGAGTATGTTCTACGCATTTACAGGGCCGAAGAGGACGTCTATTATGTATCTCCTGATGGCGTCATCGAAGGGAATATAGAGCTGAAGCGAAATATTGTGATTCGAGATAAAGAACTTCAGCGAGTCGTAGACACCTATGTAGAAGGTAGCGATGATTTAAGTGGCTCAGATGAATTTCTTCTATATCGTCTGAGTGAAAATAAAGATAACCGTCTCCGTGACATCGTATCAACAATACAAACAAAGCAAAATGATATTATTCGTGCTGAGCGATCGACGCCACTTATCATACAAGGAGCAGCAGGAAGTGGTAAGACAACGGTTGCGCTTCATCGATTAGCTTTCTTACTATATGAATACAGAGATACCATTCAAGCGGGTAAAATGATTATCTTTGCACCGAATAGGATGTTTCTTGATTATATTTCAGGTGTCCTTCCGGAGCTAGGCGTAGGGGGAATTCAACAATCAACCTTCACGGATTGGACAATAAAGACGATTGAAGAAAAGATTACGATTGATTCATCTGGTCACGACCTCAGAAAGTGGTTTGGGAAGAGTCGATTCGATTTTTCAATTGCAGAAGGAAGAGTAAAAGGATCACTGGCATTTAAAGAATGGATTGATCAAGCTATACATCGTTATAGCAACTCAGTCGGTCCGGTTGGCTCCTTTCACCCATTTGAAAGAAGAGAGCTTTCAGAAACGAAGATCAAACAATGGTTAAAAGACCTTTCTGCATATCCTGTTGGACGTAAACGCGATATGATGATGAATCGATTTAAAATTTGGATAAAAGATGAGATCAAATCGGTAGAGGGAGCCCATTTAAAGAAAGAATATCGCAAACTAGCAAACGATCAGCTGAAGAATTATTTTAAAACATGGCCGAAGCAAACTGCTCTTTCGTTCTATCAATCACTCTTTCAATCGAATGTTCCTAGCTACATAACACAGTCAGAAAGAGCAGATGTTATAAATGAAGAACTTGTGATGGAAACGGCAAAGCGATTAAAAAAGAAGAAGTTATCGCCGGATGACCTTGCTCCTCTCCTTTACATTCAATTTCAATTAAACGGTATTGATAAAGAACATAGGTTTCAGCATATTGTAATTGACGAAGCTCAGGACTTTTCACCTTTTCAACTGGCGCTTCTGAAAGATGTGAATCGAAGTCAATCTTTTACAATATTAGGGGATTTGGCACAGGGCATTCATTCATATAAGGGCATTCATAACTGGGAAGAATTTAGGGTGCTTTTTAACGGTAAAGACATTTATATGGAACTTGAACAAAGTTATCGATCGACTTTAGAAATTATTGAATTTGCGAATGAAGTGATAGCTCATGCGGATATACCGGTTCAACCGGCTGTGCCTGTTTTTCGAAGTGGGAAGAAAGTCGAAATAAGCAAAATAGATAAGAAGAGGCATGTTAGTAGCTTGATAAAATCAGCTAAAGAAATGCAAGAGAGAGGTATGAATACAGTAGCGATTGTTGGTAGGAGCGAAGAGGAATGTCGTGATTTGTATGGCAATCTTAGTAGGTATGATGAGAAGTTGCATCTTATTACTGCGGATGATCGATCTTATGAAGGGGGACTATCAATTGTGCCGATCTATCTTACTAAGGGATTAGAATTCGATGGAGTTATATTGGCAAATGCTAACGAAGATAATTATAGTACACATGCAACAGATGCGAAATTACTATATGTAGGATGTACAAGAGCATTGCATGAATTAAAACTCTTTTATATAGATACTCCTTCACAATTGCTACCAGTATAATCAAACGTTTGTTTAAAAGTTACCTCTGCTATTTCCTACATTTCATTCTTTGCAAAGGGAGAAGCAGTCATGACAGAAGAACTTCTCAAAGTAAAGACTGCATATGAGCATTCTTCTTCAGTACAAGGTTTTTCCATACATTATCTTGATAGTTAGATGGCGTTAAAACAATAATAAAGATGAACCCCCGGACTGAAAATCAGCCGGGGGTTATTTTTATGAATTCAGCTTACGATAAAATTGATTTGACGCGACCAACCTGTCCATCTTCAAGACGTACTTTGATACCATGCGGATGGGTCGGAGACTTCGTCAGGATATCTTTCACGATTCCTCTTGTCGTTTTCCCTGAACGCTGATCTTGTTTCAAGACGATATCAACGGTTTTCCCTGGTTCTATATTACTTCTGTTCTGTCCGTTCATCAGTAACCTCTTTCTCTGTCGTTTCGTTATGCTGCTCCTCAGGCAACGGATCGACAGTATGTTTGACACTGTATCCTTTTGATACAGCCATTCCAAAAGCAGCGGCAATGACAATCGTCATAATGACAACGACGATGACTGTTATCGTAATAACCATTCCCGAACTCCTTTCCGTGATGTCTGCTTTCACTTTACCATGATTATCGCGGTTAAGATAGAACATGATCTGATGAGGGGTGTCATATAGCTTAATCTGTCTAAGTCGCTGGTCCTATATAAATATATAGCTTTAGCTCATTATGAAGGCATTGATAAGCAGGTAGAATCAAAGTATGAAAGGAGGCGATTAAGATGAAGAAAGCAGGTTTGCTTTTACTTGGGATTATCGCTGCGATTGTATTGCTGTCGAATCTTGGTCCATTAGTAGGTATGATGGTTAGCCTAGTCATCCTCTATATTGCATTTAAGAAGTTTATTCAGGCAGATTCAACAACTGGTAAAGTCATCTGGGGGATCTTAGGATTCATCGGTTTAAGTACTGCCGTGGCGAATATGCCAGCTATTCTTGGTCTCGTAGCTATCTACATTCTTTATGTCGTTTATAAAAAGTGGGATGGAGCAAGTTCCGATAAGAAAGACGATGACCCATTCACAAATTTTGAAAAGCAATGGGATGAACTGAAGAAAAGTTAATCAAACAAAGGAGAGAATGGACATGCCAAATTTACTTAATCGCATCAAAAACTCAATTGAAGCTGATTTTCATAGCATCCTTGACCAGAAGGAGGAGAAAAATCCAATTTCTCTTTTAAATCACTATTTAAGACAGTGTGAAAGAGAAGTGGAAAAGGCGAGGAAACTTGTCGAGCGGCAGTCAACGCTACTTTTAGAATTCAGAAGAGAATTAGATAAAGCGCGAAGAAATGCTGAGAAACGCGCTGGACAAGCTGTTTTAGCAAATGAAGCAGGCGAGGCTGAGCTGTATGAGTTCGCCAAACAAGAGCAGTTGCAATATGAAGAAAGAGCTAACCACTTATCACAATTGATGGATGAGGCAGACCTTGAACTTAAACGTCTCGAACAAAAGTACGAGAAAATGAAGCATAAACTTAAAGATATGTCGATAAAGCGAATGGAATTAATGGGGAAAGAGAATAGTGTGAGGGCTCATCATAAGATGGATTTGGTTCTGGAAGAAAGGAATCTAGATCAACCTTTTAATCGTTTTGATGAGATGGAGAGTTATATTGAGCAACTTGAGAAGAAAGTGAACAGAGATTACGATATGTCTACTATTGATACAAAGTTCCACTTACTTGAGAAAAAGGCGAAAAAACAAGAAACAAATTCAAATTCTTAGAGAAATAGTGGTATTCTAAAAGAGGCGCGTGCGCCTTTTTTAGTCATGAGTATAAAAGGTGGAATAACGATAAATGAGTGATGAATGGAGGGTCGCTAGTGTGGAAAAATAGACATAATGACACTGTTAATGGACTTCTGATTATTGGGGTTATTCTTATCTTGTTAGAAGTTTCTTTAAATGGCGGCCTCCTATTCTTATTAATTCTTTCCGCTGCATTTGTTTATATGGGGAGAAAAGGTCTTCCACGAACTTCAGGAAAAGTTTTTCTTGGACTCGGTATCTTTTTCTTTATAACGACCGTTATGAATATGGTAGTCGTGAAGTTTTTTCTTCTTGTTCTATTAGTCTATCTTGGCTTCCAGTTTTATCAGTCCAAACAAAAACCGAAGAAAATAAGGCCGGTACTTGAAAAGCCTTCAGTGTATGAAGAAGGAATGGTTCATCAAAAGCCATTGTTGCAAAACAAGTGGTCCGGTCGACAGAAAACCCATGATCATGTGTACGAGTGGAATGATATTAACATTCAAGCTGGTTTTGGTGAAACGATTATCGATTTAAGTTACACGGTTCTCCCTAAAGGAGAATCCGTTATTTTGATTCGAAACTTCGTAGGAAAAGTGCAAATACTCATTCCCTATGAACTCGAAGTGAATATTCAACATTCAGCTATGATCGGATCTGCGACGTTGTTACAACATGAAGAACCTGGAGTGTTTAATCAAGTCCTCTCTTATAAAACGAATGGATATGATGATGCTACTGAGAAGGTAAAGCTAGTCACCTCGATGTTTGCTGGAGATTTAGAGGTGAAGCGAGTATGAGTGTCATGAAGCGTCATATACTATTTGGTGCATTACTGTCACTCTTGCTATTTTTTCTTTTCTCTGCCGCTTATTTGACTGTCTTTCCACCGGCGTCTCTTTCCCTTTTATTTGAGAAAGATTTAATGGACTTACCGTTCGGGTTAATCGTTCCAATTATATGTGTAATGATTGGAGCGGCTGTTGGAGGAATATCAGGTTTATATGCGAATAAAGAAATTCAAAACATTGCAGATACGCTAGAGGAACTTGATAAGGGACGTGCTTTACATAACTATAGTGGTACAAGTCTAAATGTCGTTTTTGAACAAATTGATAAATTGCAAAACCGAATGAATGATCAAGTAAGACTAGCCCAGAAGCTTGCGAACGAGAAAGCAGAGGATCATGAGAAGCGAGTTCAACAAGTCGTATCCGAAGAACGCAATCGTCTTGCTCGTGAGCTACATGATTCCGTGAGTCAGCAGCTGTTCGCTGCTTCCATGTTAATGAGTACGATAACGGAAAGTCGTGAAGCAGCGGATGATCTAGAAACAAAACACCTTAAGATGATTGAAGAAACCATACATCAATCCCAACTAGAAATGCGCGCTCTCTTACTTCATCTTAGACCTGCCGCATTGAAAGATCGTTCACTCGAGGAAGGGATAAAAGAGCTATTGAACGAACTGTCTCAAAAGGTGCCAATCCAAGTGAATTGGAAGCTTGAAGATATTGAGCTCGATAAAGGTGTTGAAGACCATCTGTTTCGTATACTACAAGAATGTGTATCCAATACACTAAGGCATGCGAAGGCATCGACACTAGATGTCCTACTTATTCATCGAGATGGACGTACGATCTTACGAATAGTTGATGATGGGGTTGGTTTTAAGATGGATGAGAAGAAAGCTGCATCATATGGATTACAAAACATGCATGAACGAGCACTCGAAATCGGAGGAGTTCTTAAATTAGTCAGTCTTCCACATAAAGGGACTAGGCTGGAAGTAAGCGTACCACTTGTTGGGAGGGGTAGAGAATGATTAAAGTTTTGTTTGTTGACGATCATGAAATGGTTCGGATTGGTGTTTCATCTTATTTATCTGCTCAGGCTGATATTGACGTCATTGGAGAAGCGGATAATGGAAAGAAAGGGGTAGAACTCGCGCTATCCCTTCGTCCAGATATCATATTAATGGATCTAGTTATGGAAGAAATGGATGGGATTGAAGCAACAAAACAGATTATTACACAATGGCCAGATGCAAAAATCATTATCGTAACAAGCTTTTTAGACGACGAAAAAGTCTATCCAGCACTTGAAGCTGGAGCTACAAGCTACATGCTGAAAACATCGAAAGCAGTTGAAATTGCAAATGCAGTTCGAAAAACACACCATGGGGAATCTGTTCTTGAACCTGAAGTAACGGGGAAAATGATGTCGCGGATGAGAAGCAGAATTCAAAAGCTGCCACATGAAGAACTCACGGATCGAGAGATGGAAATTCTCTTATTAATGGCTCAGGGAAAGGCCAACCAGACGATTGCCAATGAACTGTTTATTGCACTTAAAACAGTGAAGGTTCATGTGAGCAACATTCTTGGAAAACTTGAAGTTCATGATCGAACCCAGGCGGTTATTTATGCGTTTAAGCATGACCTTGTAAAATGAGCAAAAACAGAAGCTGTTTTTGCTTTTTTTAATACAATGAAGAGAAGGTGATTCTACTTATTTAGCAACCGAAAATTTAGAAAATTCTTGTATATTAGTGTCGAATTCAATAGATAATATAGTAACAAAGACCTATTTATGAGTTGTAACCGCTTCAATTAAAAATCTTAGGTTTAGGCTGTTTACAAAGCACTGAATCCCTATTATAATCCCGATTGTGCTTACGAAACGAAAACAAAACAACGGGAGGGATAATAGATGCTTCATCACATCAAAACTTATCTGCTAATTACTTTGGGTGCGCTCGGTGTTGCAACCCACGTTCATTTCTTTCTATCTCCTAATAGTCTTGCTACGGGGGGAGTCAGTGGTTTATCGATTCTGATGAACCATCTAGTCCCGAACCTGTCAGTCGGAATGTTTATGATCATCTTAAACGCAGTACTTTTGTTAGTTGGAATTCTTTTTCTCGGTCCTAAATTCGGTGTTAAAACGATCTATGCGAGTTTCGCTTTATCCCTTGCTGTATGGGCATTTGAACGTTTTATTCCAGTAACTGAGCCATTTAGCCAGGATATCTTAATTCAATTAATTATTGGTCAATGTATTGCTGCAGCTGGTATGGGACTTGTCTTTCATCAGAAAGCTTCTACTGGTGGTACAGATATTATTGCGATGATTCTAAATAAGTATTTCTCTATGGAGGTTGGAAAAGCCGTTCTGATCTCGGATATTTCAATTGCACTATTCTCAGTCGTCTTGTTTGGACCTGAAATCGGAATGTATGCGATCTTTGGTGTCATTCTAAATGGCCTAGTCATTGATTATACGCTTCAGAGCTTTGAAGCTAAGAAAGAGATTGTGATTATCAGTAAAGAAAGTGAAGAAATTCGATCCTTTATTGTTGAAGAGATTGGAAAAGGCGCAACAATCCACACGGCTAGAGGGGCGTTTACTTCTGATGAAAAAGAAGTGATTACAACAATCCTTGGTAGAAAAGATCTACTTAAATTGAAAAAGCATGTTGGTGTTGTTGATCAGAAAGCCTTTATTACGGTTCACAGTATGAAAGAAATTCTTGGTCAAGACTTCAAATCTCTTGCATAATAGATTAAAACCCCTTTTCCAAAACGGAAAAGGGGTTTCTTACTTAAAATTATTTCTTAGTTTTAAAAGTATAGAGAAGCGTAACGATCAAAATAAGAGCAGCCAGTACATAAGATGAGTAAACGACTAATGGTACATCTCCATTTTGATTTTTAACTCCAATCCCAATAAAGGCCCAAACAAAAACGAGTGTGTATATCCAATCTTGCTCGCTTTTCAAGAAATAAAGAGCAAGAATTGTCGCGATGATTAATAGTAGAAATGTCCATATCGTATCGGAAATACCAAATCCATCCCAGTCAATGTATGTTAGGTAGTAACTAATGTTGGCGATCGTCGCAACGCTAATCCAACCCAGATAAACGGAAAAAGGTAACAAATCAAAGAAAGAAGCGTCTGCTGCTTTCAAATTAGTATAGAGCTTAATGAGTGTGAAGAGTAAAAGAAGCATAACGATCACCGATAAGCCGAAGAATTCATAATGCCACATGAAAATCCAAAGACTATTAAGAATGGAACTTAGAACAAATAATCCACTTGTTTCCTGGTAGATTGGCAAATCTCTCCGACTTTTAGGAAATTGACGAATAATCCATATCCCTAGAAGAAGATAGATCAGCCCCCATATACTAAAAACATAGCCGGCAGGTGTAAAAAGTACGTTCAGTCTATTTGATATTTCTCCTGTCGTTTGACCATTTAACGGTAGTGCATTAGCAAGGCCATTTACTGTTACGACGAGTATATACGCAATGAGATTAAGAAGAAATTTACCCATAAGGACCTCCTAGATATAAAGTCTATAGTACATACTATTCCTTCTTAATCTTAAACATAACCGTCTTTTTATGTGCATGAGCACATAGAAAAACCTGCCCCTTAATTAGGGGCAGGTGAGTGTTATTAGCGATTAGGAAGTGTAGCATATTCAGGATCTGCTACTTTTACAAGTTGTTTACCAAGGTTTGTACCTTCAAAGAGACCAAGGAATGCGTCAGGAACGTTTTCAAACCCTTCTACGATTGTTTCTTCATATTTTAACTTGCCTTCTTGTAACCATTTCCCTAATTGCTCAGCACCTTCACTAAAGCGATCTGAATAATCGCCTACAACGAAGCCTTTCATGAGAGCACTTGATTGAATAAGTTTTGTCTGAACGCGTGGACCAAGATCCGCTTCTTTCTTATTGTAAGAAGATATTGCGCCGCAAACAGGGATACGAGCAAATTTATTTAGTAGGCTAATGGCAGCATCGCCGATTTCGCCCCCAACGTTTTCATAATAAACGTCAATGCCGTCTGGACAAGCTTCTTTTAGCGCTTTGTATACATCCTGGGTTTTGTAGTTAATTCCTTCATCAAAACCAAGTTCGTTTTTGATATAGTCGATCTTATCGTCTGAACCAGCGATACCTACAACGCGGCACCCTTTGATTTTGGCAATTTGACCAACAACAGAGCCTACTGCTCCAGCTGCGCCTGATACAACTACTGTTTCGCCTTCTTTAGGCTGACCGATATCGAGAAGTCCGAAGTAAGCTGTTTGTCCCGGCATACCAAGGATTCCAAGATGTGTGGTGATTGGAGCAATAGATGGATCGATTTTTCGAAGATGCTTTTCATTCACAACTGAGTATTCTTCCCAGTTTAGGTGGCCAATAACGACATCACCTTGATTAAATTGAGAAGACTTAGATTCGGCAACTTCTGCCACGACACCACCGTTCAATGGTTCGTTGATTTGGAATGGTGCTACGTACGATTTTGCATCTCTCATACGACCTCTCATGTAAGGGTCTACTGTAAGGTATAGTGCACGTAGAAGAACTTCTCCATCTTTTGGTGATGGAATGTCCGCTTCAACAATGTCGAAGTGTTCCATTGAAGGCATACCTTCTGGTCGTTTTGCTAGATGAATTTGTCTTTGTTTACTCATTCATAATCCCTCCATTATATGATTGATGCCTCATTCATTTCTTATCTAAGCTGTTCCACCTAAACGGTACCACAAAACATTACAGTTTATCAAAGTATTCGCATTGTAAATAAGCACATCTTCAAACAGTCCTTAGCATCTTCTTCAACACATTCAAATTCTATTTTTTTTTGAAAGGAATGGGCATAATTGGTTATGATACGAAAGAGAGGAGGAAGGTCAATTGAGTTCCAGAACTAGCGGATGGATTATGAAACAAACGTGGGAGGATCTTTTGTTTCTACACTGGTCTGTTGATCGTGATTGGCTTCAATCCATACTTCCACCTCAACTAGAAGTAGATACGTTTGAAGGGAAGGCCTGGATTGGAATCGTTCCGTTTGAAATGAATCAAATTCGATTTCGTGGTTTACCTTCAGTTCCCTTTGCTTCAAAACTACTTGAACTTAATGTGCGGACTTATGTGAAGTATGGCCAAAAACGTGGTGTGTATTTCTTCAGCCTTGATGCTAGTCATAAAGCAGGTGTTATGGTGGCGAGAAATCTTTTTCACCTTCCTTACCTTCAAGCAAAAATGGGTAAAAAAAGTGATGGAAAGCAAATTAGCTTTTGGTCTTCTAGAACACATAAAGGTGTTGAAAAATCCGATTACCATATTATTTATGAACCACTAGGAACATCTTATGAAGCGCGAAATGGAGATCTTGATTTTTGGCTTACAGAAAGAGATCGGCTTTTTATTGTAAGAGGAAATAAAGTATTTCAAGGGAAAATTAAGCATGATCGATGGGCACTTCAAAAGGTTGATGTTGCTGTTCTTCGTGATACTCTATCACACCCATATCACTACTCTGATCAAGTTGTTACTCATTTCTCTAAGAAGGTGACAACTTATTTGTGGCCATTTGAGAATGTAACCTAGACTGAAAAACCCCTTCACATTAAGTAAAGGGGTTTTTAATATTACGATTCTAGTGAATGCTTCCTTTGAAACGAGTGGGGTTCTATGCGACGGAATAATTTGGTGCGAGCAAGGGTGAAAATGATCAGTGCTGCCCAAATTAAAGCAAAACTGACTAAGTGCACAGTCGTAAACGACTCTCCATAGAGGAAGACACCTTGTATGAGCATTAAAGTAGGTGCGATGTATTGAAGAAAACCAATCATCGAAAGCGAAATACGGTTTGCCCCGCTTGCAAAAAGCAAAAGTGGTACAGCAGTGACAATTCCAGCGCCCAGTAACAATCCGAAAAGAGAGGCGTCTTCTAAATACATGGCATCGGCCACGCTTGTGCGAACGGTCATTAAATAAATTAGCGCAAACGGCGTAATGAATAGCGTCTCAATTGTTAGTCCTGTTAAAGCACCAAGCCTTGCTTTTTTCTTCAATAAACCATACATTCCGAAGCTCATGGCTAGGATGAGAGAGACCCATGGTATTTCTCCAAATCGAAAGACGAGATTTAATACGCCAATTGTAGCAAGTGCAAATGAAATGAGTTGCCAGAAGGAAAGCTTTTCTTTTAAGAATAGAATACCTAGAAGAACGCTAATTAATGGGTTGATATAGTAACCAAGGCTGGTTTGAATGACGTGATCATGATTGACAGCCCATATGAATGCATACCAATTTATAGTGATAAATACGGATGCAAAAGCGATCGCTGCTAGCTTCTTCGGACGACGGAAAATACCGAGAAGCTCTATTTTAAATGAAGTTAATTTCCTCAGCACGATTAATATGATAATCATAAAAGCAAAGGACCAGATGATCCTATGAGCTAACACTTCTTCAGATGGTACTTGCCCGACGAGCTTCCAATATAGCGGTAGAATGCCCCATAAGAAATAGGCGCCGGCACCCGAAAGTATCCCAATCATTTGTTCATTATCTGAAAATTTCATCGTTTTTCCTCGTTTCCATAAGATCACTTCACACTAGTTTAGCTTCCTTTCCAAATCATTACAACGAAAAAGCGTTCGTCTATGAACATAGACTGTTACATAAAGCGAAAGGGGCTGGAAGCAATGAGAGCAGCGCGCATTTTATTAGATCAGAAGGTGGGAGACGTAACAGGGAACGGCATTCCTGATCTTGTGACCCTTACTGGTAATAAACCATTTGGGGACGATTCACCGTTAGTCGATAGCGTTGTTCTAACGATCAAAAATGATACCACAGCGGTCGATGTCTCTTTTGCTCTTCCGGGTAGTAGTGGCTATAACCCGACCCTTTATTTGGGTGATTTTACCGGGAACAAAGTGAAGGAAATATTAGTGCGTTCTGATTCTGGAGGGAGTGGAGGGCTTACGTATGACTTTTTGTATTCCTATCTAAATCAAACCCTGAGGTTGCTTTTTGATCAACAGAGTTTCTATGAAGCTTTTACTTATGATGTATACTACCTTGATTATTATCAAGCGAAGGTTGATAATAAAACGTTAAATCAGAACTATATTGTGAGTCTTCTTTATAAAGGAGAAGAGTATCTTTCGGAAATTTATAAGGAGAATGGGCAATTAAAAGCCCCGATAAAGGGAAGTGTCTTGCCTCCTAGTGGCGTATATCCCATTGATTTGCAGCGTGACGGAGTTAATGAATTGTTGGTTTATCAGAGAGTAATCGGAAGGTATAACGCGGATGGGCTAGGTTTTCTTTCTACACCACTTCAGTGGAAAGAAAACCAGTTCGTTCCTATGTATCAATCCTTATGTTTATTTGGATAGTGAGTATGTAAGAAAAGGGGGGTGTAATCCCCCTTTGGAATTTCGTTTTTATTGCTTTTCAAGAAGAGATGCAAGTACGTGTTTCTTGAATTTCTCTGTCTTGCGTCCTTCAATGTAACGTACATCATGTTTTTTAAGCTGTTCAACGTACCAGCCTTTGCTTGCGTAATGCATCGAACCATCCTTTCTCTAATGAAAATTCTATAAGGAGTATTCTATAAACCTTAACCGTCAACCATGTTATCATCCATTGTTCTTTATGAAAAGAGGAAAAGTCTATTTTTTTGAAGGAATTTTGTTACAGGGTTCATGACAATTCATTAACAGAAAAGGATAATGAAAGTAAGGAGGGATGTGCATGGATTTTGCATGGTTTGTGGCAGAGGATAAGATTAAAACAGCATTAAAACATGGTGATTTTGACGATCTCCCTGGTAAAGGAAAACGACAGAATCTTGAGGATTTATCGATGATTCCAGAAGATCTTAGAATAGCCTACAAAGTTCTAAAGAATAGTGGCTATCTCCCTGAAGAAATGGATTTAAAAAATGAGTTACTGTCTCTAGAGAAACTTCTTGAGTATTGTGAGGATGATAGGGAGAAAGAGCGGCTAAAGCAGCGAATTTCAGAAAAGCAGCTTCGCTACAATAAGCTTTATAAGGAAAGACGCTCCCGTTTAACCAAAGAATATCAGCATAAAGTGCAGAAGAAACTAACCGAATGGTAAACGCCCCCTTTAAATTCAATTTAAGGGGGGTTCTTTTTTTGAACGAACACACTCTATTAAAGGAGAAATTTAAACTAAGGCGAATGTAAGTATAACAGCACGGGCGTGTTTTCTTGCAGAAAAGCCTTCCAACAATAGAGGGGGTTAGAGAATGGATGGGTCTATATCAGTACATGAGCTAGTTAAAACGTATAAAGGTGATGTGAAAGCTGTTCAGGGCGTAAGTTTTGAAGTAGCTGAAGGCGAATTTTTTGCCTTTCTCGGCCCTAATGGTGCAGGTAAATCTACGACTGTTCAGATTCTTACAACGCTTGTGAAACCAACGACAGGAAGCATCCACATTGGTGGTGTTGATGTTGGGGAAGAACCCGAACGGGTACGATGGAATATTGGTGTGGCGCTCCAAGAAACGGGTATCGATCCAGTGTTAACGGGGAGAGAGTTAATTGAAATGCAGGCAAGACTATTTGGGTTTAGTAAGAAAGAAGCCAAAACAAGAGGTGTAGAGTTACTTACCCTGGTTGACTTAAATGATGCAGCTGATCGTCCATGTGGAAAGTATTCTGGGGGAATGAGACGGAGGTTGGATCTTGCGCTCACCTTAGTTCATAAGCCAAAAATTCTTTTTCTTGATGAACCAACAACTGGACTTGATCCATCGAATCGAAAAGCTATTTGGAAAGAAATTAAGCGGTTGAATAAAGAAGAAGGAACGACGATATTCCTTACAACTCAATATCTTGAAGAAGCTGATCAACTTGCTGATCGAATCAGTATCATCAATCAAGGAAAAATTGTCGCATCTGGAAGTGCCGAAGAGTTAAAAAGGACGCTCGGATTTGATGCGATTCAACTTATGTTCGAAGAGGTTGAAGAAGCGGAGCGAGCAAGTAAAACGCTAGCCGATCTTGCAGAGAATATTGAGCGATCAAAAGAAGAGGTTACACTGTACACTAAGAATGGAACTCAACTTCTATCAGAACTTGTTCGTAAGCTTGATGAACACAACCTTTCACCAAAAACATTGAATGTAAAGCCACCATCTTTAGACGATGTATTTATTAATGTGACGAACGAGCAAAAGGAAAGGGCGTAAAGCTATGGCTGAGCAAAAGAAAGGCTCTTTTCTTGTAGATACACTGGTTTTTACAAAAAGGAGTATCATAACAATCATTCGGAATCCATTGATTTTCATTCCTAACTTAATCATTAGTCTTTTCTTTTTGTTTGTTTATGAAGGAGGATTAAGTGGGATTTCACAGCTTCCTGCATTTGAAGGAGCAAACTACCTTGCCTTTATTTTACCTGTCTCTATCGTTTCAGCTGCGATCGGGGGAGCTGGTGGAGCGGGGCAAGCGCTGGTTAAGGATTTAGAAAATGGATACTTTTCACGTCTTCTTCTTACCCCTTCCTCAAGACTTGCTATCGTACTTGGTCCGATTATTGCGGGAATGTTGCAGCTGCTCATTCAAACGGTGTTAATTCTAGTAGTTGCTTATTTTCTTGGTCTAGAAGTTGCAGCAGGATTTGGTGGAGTAATCGTCATTCTTTTATTAACGCTTGGGTGGGGGCTTGCTTTTGCAGGGTATTCAGTTGGTGTAGCGTTACGAACAAAGAATGCTCAATCTGCACAAGCAGGGACTTTTGTATTCTTTCCACTTATTTTTCTTAGCACAACTTTTGTTCCCTATGAATTGATTGAAGCAGGTTGGTTAAAAGTTGCGGCAACGATTAATCCGACTACATACTTATTTGAGGCGATGCGCTCCGTGTTTATTGATGGTTGGGAAGCTTGGCCGCTTATTAGAGGATTTTTGGTCATTGGTTTATTATGTGCTATTACGATTAGTTTCTCAGCGGTAAGTGCCTCCAAAGCTGTAAGTGCTGATTAAGAGAAAAAGCTCGCATTTTATTGCGGGCTTTTTTAAAATATAGGCTATTTTTTAGCTGCATGTAGAATAAAGCGGTGTGAAGGTATATCAATAAATCCGTTATTTTCTATATTTTTATGTAAACGATAGAGTGCGTTTCGATAGCGTTCGATTGAGAAGTTAGGAATCTGCCATGGAATCGCTTTTAAATAATAAATGACTGCACCAATGTCATAAAAACGTGTAGAAGGAAAAGATTCTTTAGCATCTACAATGGAAAATCCGTAAGATTCCAGCTCTTGAACGGCGTAATTCAAGTTCCAATGATCGTATTCAGACTTCATTGGAGCATCCAACACTCGATTTAGTTCTTTCATATCTCCCCCGCCAACCTGCTGAGTAATAAAAGCTCCATTAGCAGATAGTATACGATGGACTTCTTTTGGAGAGTAGGAATCATGCTTGTTCATCACGAATTGAAATTCAGCATCTAAAAAAGGAAGAGTATCGTCATCCTCGAATCCTTTTACAATGACACCTTGGGGCTCAAGTCTTGATTTGGCAATTGGAAGGTTAGGGGGATAGCCTTCTGTTGCTGCTAACTTATTTGGAAATGGCTTTAATGCTTCAAGAAATTCTCCGCCGCCAGTTCCCATATCAAGTACACTGTAGCTAGAGCGGAAATGGTGTAGAACATAAGAAGTGTACGACCAGGGAAGCGGTTCGCCGTTCATTCTTTCTGTATTTGTAATATAAGAAAAATCCCAACCTGAGAACGGTGTTTCGATGTCTTTAATGTGAAATTCAAATGCTTGATCTGTTATCACGTATAACCCCTCCTGTTATTAATTACCATTATAGCAGTGAAGATGTAGAGAGTGAGAAAAAGTTATTATAATCAATTAGGATTTAAAACTACAGAGATTAGGGTAAACCAAGGTATGCGAACATTCGATTGAATCGATACTGCAAACCTAGTGAATCTGGAATGGAGATTAAAGGACGTGAAGACATTGAATACAGCTAAGTTATATGATCTTATAGGAATTGGGATTGGGCCGTTTAATTTAGGGATGGCTGCACTTGCAGATGAGACAGAGGTAGAAGCGATTTATTTTGATCAGAAAGAAGAATACAATTGGCATCCAGGGATGTTGATTGATGGAGCAGATCTTCAGGTTCCATTTCTTGCAGATTTGGTTACCATTGCAAATCCAAAAAGCCCTTATACTTTTATTAATTACTTACATGAGCATGATCGACTTTATCAGTTTTATTTTTTTAATAAATTCGATATACCGAGAAAAGAATACAACGCTTATACTAAATGGGTTGCGTCACAATTAAATAATTGTTTCTTTGGTCAAAAAGTAATTGATGTTCTTTATGATAAAGAAAAAGCATGTTATAACGTTACGATTGAAGAGGTAAAGACGGGTCGAACAGAGACCTTACAAGCAAAGCATGTCGTCCTAGGAACAGGGAGTGTGCCAAATATACCTGATGGCTTCGACTCATATCCACCTGAAGATGTTCTTCATACAAATCATTATCTTTATCACGAGAAAGAGTTGAAAAAATCACGTTCAGTAACAGTGATCGGGTCAGGGCAAAGTGCTGCAGAAGTGTTTTATGATTTGCTTCATGACCAGGAGAAGTACGGCTATCATTTGAACTGGTTGACTCGCTCAGCAGGTTTTTTTCAATTAGAATCAGCTAAGCTAGGGCAGGAAGTATTCTCACCTGATTATGTTAGCTATTTTCACGGCCTTTCGTTTGACGACCGGAAAGATGCTCTTTCAACACTTGGAACTTTAAGAAAAGGCATAGATCCATCTACATTAAAGAATATTTATCACCTTCTTTATCATCGATCCTCAGAGGATTCGCTAGATGTGATGATTCAACCTTTAACAGAGGTAAATGGTATCGAAAAGATAGATGATCGCTATGAACTTGCCTGTAGACAGTGGCAAGAAAATCATGAATTCCAAGCGAATACGGATAAAGTTGTGCTTGCGACTGGATATAAACCTCACTTCCCTGAATGGTTTAAACGGATAGAAGACGAAATCGAATGGGAAGATGAGAACCTATTTAAAGTAGAAATGGATCAGCAACTGGTTTTTAAAGATGGAAGGAAGAACCACATTTTTACGTTAACGAATCTTGATCATTCTCACGGAACTGGCGCAACAAACCTTGCCCTTTCTGTTGAGCGAAACAAGCGCGTGTTGAACTTCGTAGCAGGAAAATCGTTATTCAAAGTTAATACAAATACCGTTTTCCAACAGTTTTCTAGTAAAGGAATATAGAATTTGGAGTGAATAACGAAAAAATCTTTATCTTTTACTAAAAATGAAAGCTATACGGAAGCACAACAGAAAAAGGACTCCCCAACTTATCATGTTTGGGAAGTCCTTTTTCTTTCACTAGAATAAGTGATGTTAGTGTTTCTAGTCACGTTCTTTTAACATGAGTGAATATCCTTCAAGATTAACAACATGGTTAATACCCTGGCGAAACGTTGAAAATGTAGGAATCTTCGGATCAAGATCAAGATTCATTAACCATTGCACAACCCGCTTCGTGATTCCCACATAAACGACAAGGATACCCATTAAAGAGAGTGACTTTGTCATCGTCTCACATAAGGCTTGGGCTGAGCTCGCATTCAATTCAGATAGCCCTGAGAAGTCCAGTAGAACATAATCCGTATTGTTAACTGCACAATAATTTAATGTGTTGTTAATAAGCTTTTCTGATCTTTCTTCATTCATGGTGCCGATAAGAGGGATAAGAATTGCATTATCAATAATGGTTGGAATAATTGCTGAAGATAGTTCACTAACAAGTTTTTTGTTTTCCTGAAGCTCCTTTTGCTTTTCTGTTACATCGCGCCAGACAAGTAGATAACCAGTTTTTTCACCTGACTCGTTAAGGTATTCAGAAATAACGATACTAGCAGCAAATCGGTCAAATAAGGTAATGGTACTTTCATATGGCAACTGATAGAGCAAAATGTTTCTTTGGTGTGAAGGATTTTGATGGAATTCATCAATGCTTTTCCCGATTAGTTCTATAGGGTGCTTAATAGGTAAATAAGGTATAAGTGACTTAAGTAGCATTTCTGCACGTTGGTTAAACCACACAATACTTAAATCTAAATCGCATACAAATATATTATCGCCTAAACTATTAAGCGCTCTTGTTGTCTCACTATGTGAAAAAAAAGTCGTTTCTGCCAACTCATTACCTCCGCAAATTTAACTAACATATTAATCATATTATAATTCAAAGCATACCAATTGCCTATTAATAACGAATAGTAAAAGACCGTTCATTCTCATTTACATCTTTTTCTTCCATAATCACGTTATCAACGACGGAATAGGGGCTCCCTGATTCTAGTGCAGATTGAAAATGTCTCATAGCGGCTTCTTCTCCTTGTGCTTCCACTTCGACCGAGCTATCCATTCGATTCATGACATAGCCAGTAAGGCCATATTGGGCTGCTTTTTGCTGTGTATATGCTCGGAACCCTACACCCTGAACTCTTCCTTTAACAATATAATGATACCGTTTCATCTCGCTTCATCCTTTCAAAGTAGTCCTATATAGTACTTTTCCTATTTGTTGTTCTATTAAACGAGTAGCTCTTCAGTATATAGAATGGAAGATAAAGAAGATGGAAGGCGATAATGGTAATGCCTTCGAGTGAAAGTAAGTAGAATGGCCATGGTCCTAAGTAGTCCAAAATGGTATGACTATGTGGCTTATTTATTAAGAACATGTAGTTTGAACCGATGCTAAGATTGATTGCAAATAACACAGCTACATATAAATTCAGAGTTGTAAAGGCCGTCCATATTGAGCGATAGGAGGGGATATATTTATCAACGGCAATAAATAACCATGATGTTAGAACGATCCCGCCGTGAGCTACAAAAAAATGAAAAAATCGAAAGTGTGGATAAGAATAGAAGCCAAGATCAGGCGTGATCATTGCGAGGAGAGCGCTAGACGTACCTACGAAATAAGTTATTTCAAACAATCGCCTCTGTTTAGTTATTAGCAGAGCAACAGATAACAGAAGTGAAATGCTACTTAATTGAAGAGGTAAGGTCGTAGTAATGCTCCATTCGCTATAGTAAATAAACCAGAGATGAAAACTACCCTCTGACAGTAATAAAGCAGTGGCAATCATTAGTCGCATCGCAAGATTTGCACGCTTTTCTTTTAAGTCTGATCTGAAGCAAAAAATAAGCAACATCATTACCCCTAAAGTAAACAACGCTGATAGGTGAGGAAACGAAAAAAGAGCAAAGCGGTTGTCTGTCGACCAGGAGAAAAAAGTTTCCATTCCTAAAAAAACCTCTATTCTAATCAAGTTAGCTATTATAAAAAAGCCAAAAGCGTTTATTCGAAAGCTTTTGGCTTCATTTATTGAGATTGTTAAAGAATCTGTACATAGTATTTTGATCAAGAAAAACCACTAAATGGCTAGCTCAGTTCAATCCTTTAATTGATTGTAATGAGAGCGTGCTGAACAGAAGGAAAGCTTTTGATGGAAGACAGGGAGAAATCAGCTTGTACACCTTCTAAGACAAAGTCAGGTCTAGCTCCGGTTAGCATTAGTTCAGCTCCCATGAGTTTAATGAGCTGATGGAGTTGATAGACTCCTTTGTGAAGTTCAGAGGTGAAATGGCTGACACCAGAAAGGTCGATAATCAAGTATTCATCTCCGCTCTTCTGAATATGGGCACTTACGTTCTTTAGAATGAGATCGATTCGTTCGTCATCAATGTGCCCAACTATTGGAACGATCGAGACTTTACGGTCAATTGGAACGATTGGAGTGGATAAACGTTTCACCTGTTCGAAATAATGTTCAGATCGTTCTTCAGCCATTTTACGTTTAGTAACATCCTGCTGTACCCCTACAAAAAATGTTTGATGTTCACTTTCGAAGTAGACTGGGTAGATTTGGAGTTCATTCCAGAAGAACTCTCCATTTTTTTTGTAATTTTTGATTTCAACTTTGATTTTCTCTTCATTTTGAATAGCGGAACGTAATTGAGCAACCGTTTCTTTATCGCTATCCGCTCCTTGTAAAAAACGACAATTATTCCCGATAATTTCATCGGTTGAATATCCGCTTAATTTCTCGAAACCTTCATTTGTATAAACAATTGGATTGTCGGGAAGCTCAGGATCTGTAATGACGACTCCTGTATCTACATATTCTATTGCTGTTCTAACGAATTCATTTCTTTTCATACGCTTAAGCTGTTCTTTGTTTACTTTCATAGCTTACAGCTCCATGACGTCATATTTCTCATTTGATCATCACCTTTTACATTGAATGGTACTACTAGTATAAATCGCTATCGTAGAAAAACCAATGAAAACCCATTTTTTCGACTAGCTTATAAAAATGTTCAGATAATAAACTGAAGAAATCAGACAAATAAGATAGAGATATAAAGCATGTTTAGTATTCATGATATAATAAAATTATTTATTTAGAATGAACGGGAGGGGTTATGTAATGGATGCACTTGATGTTATGGGAAAAAAAGAAGAGATCTTCCCATACTTCCAGCCTATTGTTAGTGCTGATAAGCAGCAAATTATCGGTTATGAAGTTCTCGGAAGAATTCGAACAGAAGAAGGAATAGAAAGTCTTGGATTCTTTTTTCAAGATCAGTCTATACCTGAAGAGTACATATTAGAAATTGATTCACATATTCGAAGTCAAGCGATTGATATTCTTTTAGAGCGCGGAAACGGTCAGAGCCTATTTTTTAATTCGAGTGCCAGGCACCTTCTTTATGACCATGGTGAAACCTTCACAAACGATCTTGAAGAGTATGCGAATAAGGGGATCACTTATGAACAAATTGTTATAGAGGTTTCTGATTATGATATTGAAGATGAAGCGTTACAGACTCTTCAGCATATCCTTACATATTATAAGAGTCTTGGTGTACAAGTAGCTGTTAGCCATGCAGGTAATACGATGAGTAATATTGAAAAAATCGCTATTCTTAATCCTAATATTATTAAGGTTGGTTTATTGAATTTGAAAGATAAGGGTATGCCTCCAGAATATCGAGAAGTTTTGTATGCCTTATCTATGTTAGGAAGAAAAATTGGTTCAACTCTACTATTTGAAGGAATTGAAGGAGTAGGTCAGCTAAAATATGCATGGGAGAACGGCGGGCGATATTATCAGGGGTACTATCTTGGTAAGCCGAGAGCAGATTATTTGGATGTTAACCAATATAAATCTTTGCTAACAAATGAATTTCAACATTTTATCATGCATGAGAGAAAGCGTCTTCTCTCGCTTTATGAGCTGTCTCAGGACTTTAATCGTCATTTGCAGCAGCACATAAAAAGGAGCAAGCAAAATGATTGGAATACAATGGTAGCTGAAGCTGCCCATTCTCTTGGTGAAGCTTGTTTTAGAGGCTACATTTGTGATGAAGACGGTCACCAAGTTTCGTCTAACTATTATAGAAATGGAGAAGGAGGGTGGGAGTTTCAGCCTGAATATGAAGGCGATAATTGGAGCTGGCGTCCATATTTTCTTGAAAATATCGTGAGGATGAAGCATGAAAAGGTTGGGATATTGTCTGACCTATATAGTGATATTGAAACAAATGAGCTCATCCGGACTTACTCTTATCCTATAAATGAATCTTATTACTTGTTTCTAGATATACCATACCTCTATCTTTATGAACGAGATGACTACTAGAGAGTGGTAAACATAAGCTCCGTAGAAAGTCATTGTTCCACGTGGTTTGCGTCATATAGAAAGTTTGTGGCAAGACTAGAGTGAAAAGAGGCTTTTAAGGGTAGTAGTAAGATAGTAGCTATAGGAGGGATCAGATGCTTAAAAAAATATCTGTTAAAACAAATCGTCGAGATGAAATGATTGATATTACCTCAGAGGTTAAAAAGGTTATCCGTGATGAGAATCTTAAACAGGGAACTGTTCTCGTCTATTCGGCTCATACAACGGCTGGTATTACGATTAATGAGAATGCTGATCCAGATGTAAAGCACGATATGCTTATGCGATTAGATGAAGTGTATCCATGGGAGCACGAAAAATACCAACATGCTGAGGGAAACTCTGCTTCTCATCTTAAAACAAGTACAGTAGGTGCATCGCAAACGATCATTGTAGAAGAGGGCAGTCTTATTCTTGGCACGTGGCAAGGCATTTATTTCTGTGAGTTCGATGGCCCACGTAACCGTACCGTTTATATCAAAACAATGGAGGGATAACGATGATCCGAGTCTTATTCGTTTGTCTAGGAAACATCTGTCGTTCACCAATGGCGGAAGCAGTCCTAAGGTCGAAAGTAGCTCAAGCTGGATTATCGGATCAGATTGAAATTGATTCAGCTGGTATAGGTGATTGGCATGTAGGAGAACCTCCTCATGAGGGAACTCGGGAAATTCTTTTAAAGCAACAAATTTCAGTGGATGGAATGAAAGCAAGACAAGTGAAGGAAGCCGATCTTTCTCAATTTCACTATGTGATTGCAATGGACGCAAGTAATCTTGGAGAACTTCATGAAATGGCGGGAATGAACTCCTCGAGCTCAATTTCACGATTGATGGACTACGTAAGCGAAAGTGAGATTGAAGATGTGCCGGATCCTTATTTTGAAGGGAATTTTGAAGAAGTTTACCAAATGGTTGAAGAGGGCTGTTCAAAATTACTTGAACATATTAGAGATGAAGAGGGCATATGAAGCTTGATATAAAAAAAGCGATTGTAGAAACAGGTGATCGAACTTCAATTGTCGATATGCAGCCTGTTTTAGGAGGCTCGATAAATCAGGCATTTTACGTTCGAACGAAAGAGCGGGAATACTTTGCGAAAATAAATAAAACAGCTTCTGAACAATTTTTTCTAGCTGAAAAAAAAGGCCTTGAACGATTACGGAATAATGGATTGATGGTACCAAATCCCCTTCTACTTAAGGCGCGTGATGAAACAGAAATGGTTTTTCTGATGGAATGGATTCGTTCCAAACCATCTGATGAAACAGGCGATCGGAGACTAGGTAGTCTTGTTGCAAAAATGCATCAACAGCATTCCAATCAGGTTGGTCTGAATGAGCCCAATTTTATAGGAGAGCTAACTCAATTAAACAGCGCTTCTTCCAATTGGGTTACGTTCTACAGAGATTTGCGTCTTGGGGTCATGCAGGAGCTAGCAATTGAAAAGGGGAGAATCTCAAGGGAGCGTGACCGCCGCTTAACCCAACTCCGCCAGAGGCTTGATTCAATCATAGGGCATAAACCATCTTTTTCACTTTTACATGGTGATCTTTGGGGTGGTAATTGGTTGTATGGTGAGAATGGGCAACCTTATTTAATTGATCCTGCTGTTTATTTTGGTGACCGAGAAGTAGATATCGCATTTACATATTTATTTGGTGGTTATTCAAAAACGTTCTACGAGCAATATGGAGTTGATTATCCGTTAGAGAAAGAATTTGAGGATCGAATTCCTATCTATCAGTTATATTATCTTCTTGTTCATTTGATCTTATTTGGGGAAAGCTATGGAAGTGCGGTAGATCGAATACTGCAAAAGTACACACTCTGAATGTTATGAAGGCGTTTCATAAGCGTAAATAAAGGGAATTAAATCGCATCTTTATATAACAAGGAGGAAATCAAATGAGTCAGACATATTCAGGCGGTAGTCAAAATAAACTGTTTAAGGCAGTCCTTATTGGTGGATTAGCAGGCGCACTTATTTCACTGTTCGATCGAGGAACGAGAGAATCCATTCAAAACGGATCAAAAAAAGCAGGCACTATTTTGCGTGATATTAAGAATAATCCATCATACTATACGGATAAATGGAAGCAAACCGTAGATGATGCAAGCGGGCTAATGAAGGAAGTACAAGATGACATTTCAACCCTGTCTCAGAAATTCAATGGATTGAAAGAAAGTTCGGTTGAAGCGTTTAATCTTGTCAAAGAAACACAGGACGATCTTAAAGAAATAGGCTCGAGAGTTGTGGAAGCTGGTGAAGAATTAACTGGCAACACTAACGATAAATTGACACATTAATTGAGCAGCAGGAGGGTATATGGTGGATGCATCAATAGGGCAATTTTCGAAACAGCTATTTTCAAGAATAAAAGAACACCAAGTAACCGACTTATCAGCACAGCTTGCTTACTATTTTTTATTATCGCTGTTTCCGTTTCTGATCTTTGCGATTACCCTCCTCACTCATTTTGATTTCTCTCAGGATCAAATTCTTGATTTAATTGCGCAATACGCACCTTCTGAATCATTTGTGACCATTCAAGAAAATCTTATTCTCGAAGATGGAGCACGCAAAGGTCTTTTATCATTTGGGATTATCGCAACCATTTGGTCAGCATCTAATGCCATCAATGCGATCATTAAGTCACTTAACCGAGCATATAACGTTCAGGAAAGTCGACATTTTTTATTAGCGAGAGGATTATCGATTCTATTGTCGTTAGCGATGATCTTTGTAATCGTTGTGGCACTCGTTTTACCCGTATTTGGAGAAACACTATGGCGTTTTTTTGTATCGTTCTTTGAATTACCTGAATCATTAAGTTTTATGTTTGCGATCATCCGGTGGACTTTAAGCCTATCCATTATGATTGTGGTTTTTATGTTTATCTACTACTATGCTCCAAATAAACGGCTGAATTATAAAGATGTGTTGCTAGGGTCTGTATTTGCTTCGGTATTTTGGCAGCTCGTATCATTAGCCTTTTCCTACTACATCAACAACTTTAGCAACTATTCTGCTACATACGGCAGTCTTGGAGGGGTTATTGCCCTTATGCTCTGGTTCTATCTCACTGGCCTTGTGATTATCATAGGGGGCGAAGTGAACGCGACTTCAAATTATTTCAGGAAAAAAGCCCAATAGAGCTAGCGGCGATATGCTGCTATAACTATTGGGCTTTTGTTATTTTAGTAGGCGTAATCCGTTTAATATAACAAGAATGGTACTGCCTTCATGACCGAGAACTCCCAATGGAAGGGTGAGGAATTGAAAGAAATTAGATGCAATAAGGATGAAGATGACAGCAATGGAAAAGATCACGTTTTGTTTAACAATTTGATTTAATCGGTTAGAAAGATTTACGGCTCGAGTAAGTTTTCCAAGATCATTTTTCATTAGAACAACGTCTGCCGTTTCGAGCGCTACATCTGTTCCCTGACCCATAGCAATTCCAACATCAGAAACCGCTAGAGCCGGTGCATCATTAATGCCGTCTCCAATCATGCCAACCGTTGCATATTTTTTCTTTAATTCTTTCATGTGGGTTACTTTATCTTCTGGAAGACAATTGGCGAAATAGGTTTCTATGCCAACTTCTTCTGCTATCGCTTTTGCTGTTTGTTCACTGTCACCTGTGAGCATAATAGGCTCAATCCCACGTTTTTTCAACGCTTTAACCATTGTTGCGGATTCACTTCGTACTTTATCTTTTAAAGCTATCATACCAGCAAAACCATGTTGATCCGCAGCAAATACAATGGTGTTCCCACTTGATTGCAACTGGGCGTACTTTTCTTGAAAAGAATCAAATCCATCCTTATCACTAAAGAAATCTAACTTCCCTACCTTCCAGCTGATTCCGTTAATTTTCGCTTCAACACCCCATCCAGAATGATCCATCATTTCCTCAGGTTCTAGCCAGTTATGTGATTTTGAATGATTAACAATGGCTTTAGCAAGTGGATGTGTCGACTGCCGTTCGATAGAGGCTACGATGTTCATGAATGTATTCTCATCAATATCTGAACGAGTGAAAACATCTGTAACTACTGGAGAACCTTCCGTTAATGTTCCCGTTTTATCAAGTGCAACAGCTTTCATGGAGGCGAGTTGTTCGAGATGAACCCCTCCTTTAAATAGAATGCCATTTCGTGCACCTGCTGATATAGCTGATAGTGTAGCTGGCATAATGGAAGCAACTAGGGCGCATGGGGAAGCAACAACAAGAAAAACCATAGCACGATAGATCGTTTCATCCCACGTCCATCCAAAAAGAAAGTGAGGGAGGATCATAAGTAAAGAGCCCATTAGTAATACGATTTTGACATACCAGCCTTCAAGTTTTTCGATAAACAGCTGTGAGGGTGCTTTTTGATCTTGGGCTTCTTGAACAAGAGCAATGATTTTTTGGAAGACGGTGTCCTTACTACTTTTAGTCATTTTTATGGTTAAATGTCCTGATATATTTAATGTTCCAGCAAATACTTCCTCATCGATTCGTTTAATGACTGGAATAGACTCGCCGGTAATTGCAGATTGATCCAGAGAAGTTTGCCCTTTCATAATTAATCCGTCTGCAGGGACTCTCTCTCCTGGTTTAATAAGAATAACGTCATCTACAGATAGTGAACTAGCAGGTACAACCATTTCAGAACCGTTTGAAATAACGGTTGCGGTTTCTGGTTGAATTTCCATCAGAGATTGAAGCTCTCGTTCACTCTTGTTCAATGTATAAGTTTCAAGGGCACCACTTAATGCAAAAATAAATATAAGTATGGCTCCCTCAGTCCAGTACCCAATACTACCAGCACCGATCGCTGCGATGATCATAAGAAGCTCAACATTCACGTCTTTCTCAGCAAACGAGTCTTCTATTCCTTCTTTTGCTTTAGCGAAACCGCCAATTACAAATGCCGTGATATAGAGACTGGCTTCAACGGAAGGTGAAAATGCACCCTCCATGATCCAAGCAAAGGCAATGATTAATCCACTTATTAGGGCAGCAGTAAGCTCCCCGTGACGTTTTAAAGTATTCCACCAGAAAGAAGTATGTGAGGTGTAAGTACTTGATTGAATATTTGCCTGTTCCATTATCATTCCTCCTTTTTCTAATTGAGAATAATAGTCATCTTCATTCCCTTGCTAAACGTGCAATGCTGTGACCACTTAAAGTAGTCACAGCATTAGAAAGCTGATAAAACGGAGTTATCTAAATCGCATTGAGAATGTTTTTCATGTAGATTAGAATGATTATCATGTTTTAATAATTTTATTCTATCACATGCTTCTCATCTTGACTATAAGAAAAAGAACAATTGGATGGAATGATTTTATGTTTAAAAATGGGAATGAACAGGGAATTGAATTTGTAACAAAGAAAAGATGAGGAGGAGTACAATGCTATTAAAAGAAAAGCTAGAACAACTGAAACATGCTCGTGTCCAAAAGCCTGATAAAGTGTTTACTTTGTATTTAAATACGGATCGTCGTGATGCGGACCGACAAAATGGTGAATGGAAAATTCAATTAAAAAACGGATTTCGAAATTTCGAGGAATACTTAAAGCAAAGTGGTAATAAAGAAGATCTTGAAAAATATGAAAAAGTAAAAGAGAAAATTCAAGATGAGCTTAATCGTATAGAAAATGATTTAAAACGCGGACTTATTATTATTGCTTCTTCAGATGATCAGATTTGGTTCGTAGAGCGTACGCAAGTTCCAGTCGAAACGAACCTTTATTGGGAAGAAGAACCTCAACTAGAAGTAGTAGAAGAACTTGAAAACAACTATCCCAATACTGGTATTGTGCTTGTCCATCATGATTATGTTCGGATTATTGAAACTGAACTTGGTTTTCTAACCAAAAGTGAAGAATATGCCTGGGATCCGGACGAGGATAACTGGAGAATTTACGAAGGAACAACGGGAAATGAGAATATCTCTGGAAATGGAAGTACAGCACAGCGAGAGCTATATGAAGATCGAGTAAAGGCCAATCGTGAGAGATGGTACAAATCGATGGCTGCAAAGCTTGATAAAAAAGCAAAAACTCAGCAGTGGGAAAAAATCTACGTGGCTGGTGAAAAAGAAGAAGCAAACGAATTAAATGAGTTAATGAATAAGGAAGCGACAGTAGTTGGTAAGAATTATTCTGATAAGAGAGATGATGAAGTGATCGAATCGCTAGTCTCATAATAATAAAAGCACCCTTGAGGGTGCTTTTATTATTATGAGCGACGTTAGCTTCCACTGTTGCTTCTCGATTTTTGACTCATTCAATTGGTCATTACAGGGCGAGCAAAAAATCTAGAATGTTAATAAGCATTACCTTATTTTATTAGGGCTATTTGACAGCTTTAACAGTGAAAATTTTCGGAATGCCTCTGTCGTGGAGCTTAATATTAGGTTCCTCTGTTACCTGTTTAATAATAAGGTTCTCATCAGCAATGCTTGTAAGAATTTCACCAAGTGTCCATTTACGCTGAAGCACCAGGCTTTCTGCTGTTTCGTTCGTTAAATGCTTCTCAAAAGCAACTTTAGTTCTGTAAATTGTCGGATCGAAATAGTTACCATCAACTTTATGCTTCTTTCCTTTAGACGAAATAAGCTTTGTTGATATAGGATGGAAATCTTGGATAACAAAGGTGCCTTCTGGTTTCAAGAGACGTGAAACAACCTTGAAGAGAGGGTGCAGATCAAGGAAGTAATGTAAAATCCCCAGTTCCATAACAATAATATCAAAACTTCCATCGAGGTCATGGTTCATTTTTAAAATGTCAGTGACATAATAGGAGAGGTCCACGTTACACTCTTCTGCAATTTCTTTGGCGAATCGCTCGTTTTCATAGGAAAAATCGATGACTGTTGCATTTGCACCAAGTAAACTCATTGCAGTCGCTTTCATACCATGTGATCCCATTAAGTTGGCTACTTTCTTTCCTTGTAATGAAGGAAGATACGGTAGAAGTGATTTAAGACGTGATTTTGGATTTTCTTTTAATTTTGTTGCGGCTTCCTCAGGTTTTCCAAATCGATTAAGCAACGCTTCGTAAGTTTGTTGATTCCAAGATTTTTCATTCTGGGCTGTCACATTCTCTTGTATTTTTTTTAGGTGAGCATCAATTATATTCCGCCATTCCGGAAGCTTTTGATAGTAATAGAGTGAAAGGCATTGGACCGATTGTTCTCCTAGTGAGACTTCAATGAGATAAGGGTTCGTGCGGATAACGGTGTTGTATGTGCACTCAATACGTACCGGACACTCATCGATCACATAAAGAGCGTGAGAAGTTTCAGAAGTGTATTCTGGTTTTGCTACTCCATATTTAAGATTGAAATCACCTACGACGGACTCAAAAGCATCCCATTGAATCGAAACGGCTATAGAATGAGGGGCATCGACTGCTCCTTGAAGCCAAAGAGCTGTTTCATTTATAAAGAAAAAAGGAATGTTATAGTTGTTTAGGTTTGAAGAAAGGTTCTTTAAGACATTTTCTTGGAGTTCTGGCATTTTTCCACCTCAATTTTGTTACATGAATATATTTTGTATAGAATACTATAGCATATAGACAGCCCATAAGGCATCTGAAGAATAGGGAGAGACATAGGATATGCAGACTCAGAATGAAGGTATGTCAACACAGAAATGGGTGAAGAGGGGTGGGTCCTTCGCTTTAGGTATCTACTTACTTGCGCTTTTCTATGCGACATTGTTTATTTATAATTATTATCCATATGGTAAATCAGTTAACCTTGTCTTGTTCGATAGTATAAAGTTAATGTGGGAAAGCGGAAGCTACTGGCTCATCTTAAAAAATATTATTGGAAATATTATGTTGTTTATGCCGCTAGGATTTTTAATACCGCTAGTTTATAAAAAAGGAAAGTCTGTGCTTATTATTGGTCTGATCGGTTTTTCAACGAGTACAGTTATTGAATTATTGCAGTACTTTGTCGCTCACCGTATATTTGATATTGATGATATTCTCTTAAATGCTCTTGGAGCTATCGTGGGCTACGGTGCCTATCGCATAGTGCTTTCATTATATAGGAAAATGAAAAAGAAAAAATAAAGAGGCAGCTTGCGCTGCCTCTTTATCATTTCGTTATTTAGTCTTCTTTTTTCGCTTTATCAAGAAGTTTAGTAATACGTTTTGTAAGCATTTTACGACCTTCTCCGCCTGCTTGGAAATGACGAAGTTTACCTTCTGAATCAAACACGTAATAGGCAGGTACATATTGGTTTTCGAATGCGTCTGTCAATTTGTGATCACTATCAACGAAGATTGGTTGGCTAATATCGTGTTGATCAGCTACTTGTTTAATTTCTTCAAGGTCAAGGTCTTTTTCAGAGCGTGGCATATGAACAGCAATAACATTCATATCTTCGCTATACTCATCACGGAATTCGTTAACCATTGGCATAGCTTCTTTACATAGACCACAGCTAATGGACCAGAAGTGAATAAGAGTAAGTGGTTTATTACCTACGAGGTCACTCTTCTTAACTTCTCCGTTAAACCATTCTTTAGCGCCTTCTAGTTCAGGCATTTCTTCGCGTAGTTTCATTCTGTATCGACTCCTTTGTTCGGAATTAATTATAATCATTATCAGATAATCACAATTCTCATTATAGTACATATAAATCATAAGTCAATGAAAAGGGTTCATGTATTATATTATTAAGATGGCTATAAAAAGGTTTCTTTACTCACGATGTAGAATACTGAGCATGTGGTTCGGGTTTCTTATGAACGGACGTTGCTGTAAATAAGAAGAGTAGCATCCCGCTAATCGCATAGAAAATGCTTCCTTCTGTAAACCAATCAATGAAAACTCCACCAAGATAGGGTCCGAGTATACTACCAATGCCAAAAAATATGCCAGCTAGAATGTTCCCGGTTGGGAGAAGACTATTTGGTAGCAGATCGGCCAAGTAGGTAATACTTAGTGAAAATAAAGATCCAACCATCATGCCTGCAAGGAAAAATAAGATAAAAAGTATTGGTACTGATGTGGTGAAGATCGCACACGAAAAACTAACCCAGCCAATAAAAATACTAACGAGCAAGATATTTTTTCGACCAAATTTATCACTGATAACGCCAAGAGGCATTTGAAACACAAGACTTCCGATTACAAAGGCTGGAAGTAGTATCGAAACCGATTTAATATCAATTCCGTTCCGAAGTGCATACACAGGGAAATTACCGTGAAGAGATGCTTCAAGAAAACCGTATCCGAAAGAAGGTAAGAGGGCTACCCAGCCAACTTTCAGGACGCGCGCATATTTAGATAGAACTCGTTCAGAACCTTGCGTCAATGGATCAGGGAAATCATTTTTGATTTTTGTCAGCATCAACCATGTCACCATAGCAATGCCTGATGCCAGTAAAAATGGGAGGTACATAGAATACTCAACTAGAATAGTCGAGAGGGGACCGGCAGCGAAACCAAGTCCGAATGCAGATCCATAAATGGCGATGTTTCTCCCCCTTTTTTCTTTTGGGGTCGTTGTTGTAATCCAAAGTTGTGTTGCGAAATGAAGAAGGTTATCTCCTATTCCGACAATGATTCTTAAAATGAACCAAAACCAAAAAGCCTGCCATATAGGTATTAGCGTAATTGAAACAATAACAAGCAGAAGTCCAACGGCTATAGCTGGTTTATAACCATATTTTCGAACGGGTTTCTCAATAAAGGGTGAGGCAAAAAGGATCCCTATGTAAAGAGCCGAAGCATTAAGGCCATTCATGCTAGACGATACGCCTGCCTCCTCTAGAAGAATAGATAATAAAGGAAGCAGCATCCCTTGAGAATACCCGGAAATAAAAACGATTGAAATAAGAATCAGAAATCGGTAACGGCTTGATTCAAACAATTTGTTCACACTCCAATTAGCCAAAAAAGGAAATTCTTATCAGTGCTTATTATAATGGAATGGGGTAAAAAGAGCCACCGTTCGCATTTTTTTAAAAGCTGATCTAAAATAAGGACAACGTCTAGTAAAGGAGTGGTCATGTTGGAATTTAACATGAAGAAAGAAGAAACTGGTTTTACAGCTGATTTTGAATATGGAACGCTTCATATTTCGGGGGACGAGCAGTTTGGTTTTCGTCCATATCAACTACTTGTTTCATCGATAGCAGTATGTAGTGGTGGTGTGTTACGCCAAATTCTTGATAAAAAGCGAATGGACTATGAAGATATTCAAATAAAAGCGGATGTCACTCGTAATGAAAAGGAAGCAAATCGTGTTGAAGAAATTCATCTTCATTTCACACTAGTTGGAGAGCTGAACGAGCAGAAAGTAGAAAGAGCGCTTGAATTAACGAAAAAGCATTGTTCAATGGCACAGTCTGTTGTAGGGAGTATTGAATTGAAGGAAACTTTCGAGATTGTATCAAAATAAAGAAACGAAAAAAAGGGTCACCACAGTGGCCCTTTTTTTCGTTTCTTTATTTTACCTATCTATGCGTAGTAAAACTCTTCGAATGGGAGGTTATTTTATAACTCAAGTGTTTCTGGTGTGTTTTCACCCTCATTCATTAAACGAATTGTGTCCGGAGTGATTTTGAGAACGACATAGTTTGGATCTTCTGGTGAATCGAACCATCGTTTCAGCTGGTCACCCCATAGTTTTTCTTTCGTTTCTTTTGAGTCATCTATCGTGACGTGACCTTGTACTTCTACGTAACGGTCATGCCAACCTTCGCCGTCGTATCCAAGCAAAACGTGCACGTTATTATTTTGCTCGATGTCTTCTACTTTATGAGTTTCCTTACTAGTTGGAGTCATTAGTGTAAGTTCATCGTGGAAGAACGTCATAAATCTTGAATGAGGCTTATTTTCCTTCACTGTGCTAAGTGTTCCTACATAGTGAGAATCAAAAATGCTCAGTACCTTGTTTTTAATTTCTGATTGAGACATTGCCATTACAAATTCTCCTTTCGAATTTAACTCTAATCTTAATCTTCCTCTAATCTCGAATTCTAAAACGCGATAATATGCCATTATTTACTACGGGAGCTTTTAGCGCATTCATTCGTTTTTCAATCAGATACTAGGGGTATAGCCATATGTAGATTCTAATTTCAACATAAGAAGGTAATCAGATGAACAAGAGCTATGATTTTACTCAAGGTAACATTACGAAGCAAATGGTTTATTTTTCATTGCCTATTTTTTTAACTAATTTACTGCAAACGTCTTATCAATTTATAGATAGCATTTGGGTTGGTAACTTACTCGGTTCAAATGCACTTGGCGCGATTTCAATTGCAGCTCCCGTCATTTTCACTGTTCTCTCCTTCATCATCGGAGTGAATAGTGCAACGTTAACAGTACTGTCTCAGCGGAAAGGGGCATCTGATAAAGAAGGGTTAGTCGAGTCGCTAAATGCTTTTGTTGTTGCGTTAACGATCTTATCGGTTGCGTTTGGAATTATTGGCTTCCTCTTTACTGACCCCATTCTTAAATTCCTTGGAACGCCAGATGAGATATTTGAAAGTACGAAAGTATACTTGCGAATTAACTTTTTAGGCATTCTCTTTTTATTTGGGTATAACTTTATTGGCACAGTATTGCGAGCTCTAGGGGATAGTAAAACTCCGATTCGATTTGTCCTTTTTGCTGTAATTTTAAATACTGCACTGGATCCGTTGTTTATTGCTTATTTCAACTGGGGAATTGAAGGTGCTGCATATGCAACGATTATTTCTCAAGGGTCAGCCTTTCTATATGGTGTGGTTTATTCTATCTGGAAGTCTAAAATCCCGTTTACTGTTCCCCATCTTCCAGACATGAAAGAGCTTAAACGTATTTCAAAGCTTGGAATTCCTGCTGGCTTACAAATGATGACCGTTTCAGCGGGAGTGACGGCGATTATGGGGATTGTTGCAAGTTTTGGTACACAAGTGGTTGCTGGTTTTGGAGCTGCGCAAAGGCTTGATCGTATTATCATGTTACCGGCGTTTACGCTTGGGGCCGCTGTAAATAGCATGGCTGGACAGAACATTGGCTCTGGAAAGTGGCAAAGAGTTTCAGCGATATCTAAGAATGGGATTGTTTTAATCCTTGCCGTTTCTTTTACAATTAGTGCTATTATCTTTTTATCAGCTGAATCAATGATCCGTCTCTTTATTGATGACCCTAAGACAATTGCTTTCGGTGAGAACTACTTAAAAACCGTTGCTTTTTTCTATCCGTTTCTTGGTATTAATTTTGTTTTAAATGGAGTGGTTAAAGCTGCCGGTGCTATGGTTCAAGTGCTTATACTTAATATTATTTCATTCTGGGTCCTTCGCGTTCCCCTCACTTACGTTTTTTCAAAATGGTTAGGAGCAGAAGGGATTGCGTACGGTATAGGAGTGAGCTTTATTATCTCGAGCGTATTTGCTATTGGATATTACCGTTATGGAAAATGGCGTGATATAGAATTATTCGAACAGCAAAAGGAAGAAGACTCAAGTCAAAGTAAGGCTTAAAAGGAATAGCTTAGAAAGTGTCGTCTTTTTACTACATCGTACGTTACAATGAAAAGGATATAGTAAAAGAGAGGATGCAGTCAGTGAAAATAAAACGATTCTTATTTTATGTAATAGGGCTCTTCGTATTAACTGCTGGAATAACATTAACAATTAAATCTGATATCGGAGCAGGAGCTTGGGATGCGCTTAACGTAGGATTATCTGAGAAGGTCGGTTTTACGGTTGGGACCTGGGTAATCCTCGTTGGAGTCATCTTGATTATAGTCAATGCGCTTCTGATGAAAGCCTGGCCAGATTTCTTTGCTCTTATCACGATTATCGTAACAGGTTTGTTTATTGATTTTTGGTTAATTACATTGTTTTCAAATTGGACGATTACTGACGTATTCCTTGCTTACGCGGTTTTTATAGTAGGAATGATATTCATCGGCCTAGGTATTGCGATATACCTTCAAGCCAAATTTGCGGTGATCCCAATCGATGGTTTAATGCTTGCCATTCATCATAGAACTGGTTTAAGCATTCGAACTTCGAAAACGGCTGGTGAACTTATTGCGCTACTTGCTGCATTGCTTTTAGGAGGGCCGATTGGTGTGGGCACGATTGCCATTACGTTTGGCATCGGGCCTCTTGTCCAATTTTTCTATCCTACTTTTGAGAAAATGAACGCTTAAGCGTTCATTTTTTTTTTGGGAAATGTCTAGCGCTTATCGACTCTAAATGTTCGCTTCCGCTTTTAATATCTAAATTTGTTGGATAAAAGGGATGGTTCTAGAAAAAAATACTGATAAGAGTTTGAAGCCATTCGGTTAAATGAATGCTAACAAAGGAGAAGTTTGTATGAAGAAAATCGTGTTAATGCTCGTTATTCTAGCTGTTATTCTACCTCTAAACACACTAGCCGCAGAAGGTCAGAAAGCGCAGAAAGATCAATCGCTAAAAGTTCCTGACTCTACGGTTAATATTTCGAAAGAAAACACTTATCCAAATCCCGCACAGGATTTACCTACTTTGCAGCCGAGTGAGTTGACGAAGGAGTTAACAGGATCTGCAGATGTCCCCATTGCTAATCCTGAATTGATTCAGATTTTAAATGATTCTTCGATTTCACCGTCTAAGCTAGCGATCGGTTATCGTGCGAGTATTTATCTAGGTAAGTGGGCGTTAAATTATGATTCTGCTGAAACAAATATTAACTGGCAATACAAGCAGGCGAATATAAATCGGGTAGATAATCGAGGTGGAAGTGGTCCAATTCAGATGACGTATCGCCAAGAGGAAGAGAAGAAGGTGAATGGTGGTCTAACGGCCTCGATTCCTGATAGTGAAGACGTGAAGAAGATGATGATGATGAAGGCATCTGAAAAAACGAAGCTCTCTTTATCTTTTCAAACAATGATTGGGAAAGATACTAAAAAAGGTAATGTGTATAATGTGGGAGCTAAGAACTATGGTACTTTAACGAGCTATGTTCCTGCTGTAAATGAAAAAGGAACAGTAACATATGGAGAAGTTTATCTTGTTTTAAAAGGAAGCAAAATGAAACTTGAGGTTCGTAACGTAACTCAGCAAGGAATTGGTGCTTGGATCCCGGTTCAAGACTACCTTAGTTTTGAATTTAACACGCGACAATAACCAGCAGAAATGCTGGTTTTCTTATGGGGATAACAAAGTATTCGGTTTGAGGAAGTAATTTCCTTAGCCAAAGAGATGGAATTAGGATAGAAAACAGTGCAAACTTCACACACTAAATAAGGGGACAGACAAAGGAGGGATTAAATGAGGATACTCGTAATGACGATCGTTATATTTATTGGAACAGTGACGGGAACCTATGCGATAGATAACACGTCTCATGATTGGTATTTTAAACGAAGCAAAAATCATGCACCTGCCACAACAGAGCCTGAATTTCAGGAATTACTAAAGCCCTATGACAGCTACTTCATTGGTCGAACGGATCAGAAGGAATTGTATATGACATTTGATAATGGGTATGAGAATGGATTCACTGACGATATTTTGGATGTTCTAAAGAAAGAAGGTGTACCTGCCACCTTTTTCGTTACCGGTCATTACTTAAAGGACCAGCCAGATCTCGTTAAGAGAATGGTAAAAGAGGGACATATCGTTGGGAATCATTCTTGGAGTCACCCTGATATGACGGCCATTTCTGATGAAAAAATAAGAATTGAATTAAAAAAAGTGAAGGAAGAGTACACCCGATTAACCGGAGATGAAACGATGCAGTATGTTCGACCACCTCGCGGCGTTTTTAGCGAAAGGTCACTCGCTATTACTTACGAAGAGGGGTATCGTAACATCTTCTGGTCACTTGCCTATAAAGATTGGGAAACGGATAAGCAAAAGGGGAGTCAGTATGCTTATGATTCGATTATGAAACAAGTTCACCCGGGAGCGATACTGCTTCTTCATACAGTCTCAAAAGATAACGCTGAAGCTCTTCAGAAAGTTATTAAGGATTTAAAAGAAGACGGGTATACCTTTAAAAGTCTGGATGATCTTGTCCTAACTGAAACAATTCCTGAACCGCTTATTCCTTAATAAATATTCTAGGCTGCCAGAAATGGCAGTCTTTTGCATGATTTAAGAAGAAAGAAGAAAGGATGACTTGCTCTTCTGTACCTAGTAATCCTGTTTTGGATTTGCGATAATATAGACGACCTATCGAATGGAGGCGGTATGATGTGGATTGAGAAGTTATATCTTAAAGCGCCATATGACGTAGATCGACTTTTCCAAAGAATGAGAATGGATCCTCTTCAGTACGTCGATGGTCACAATCAACAATTTAAGATTCCTCTTATTATTAATAATGAAAAAGCCGTATATACAGTTCAATCAACTGGAAATCGTAAATACCCTTGCTTTGAGATATACGGAAATGATGTAAGTAATAAGGAACAAGCGATTACTCAGATTAGTCAAATGTTTGACTTTCATATGGACATTGAAGGGATTTCGTCAGTACTAAAAGAAACAAATATTCGATCATTGATGAATAATTACCTCGGTATGCCAATTATTTGTGAGCCTGACGCTTATTGTGCATTACTGAAGAATATTGTTCATCAGCAGCTTAATATGAAGTTTGCGTATACGCTGACCTATCGTTTTGTGACAAGCTATGGAACTGAAATGGATGGCGTGTGGTTCTATCCTGAACCAGAGGTGGTTAGTCGTTTAACTGTTCAAGAATTACGCGATTTACAATTTAGCAAAAGAAAAGCAGAATATGTGATTGGAATTGCTGAAAAGATTGTATCAGGAGAGCTTGATTTAGAGAACCTCAACAATTTAACAACTAAGGAAGTATATGATGAACTGCTTCCAATAAGAGGTGTTGGTCCATGGACAGTTGAATGTGTACTGCTTTTTGGACTAAGACGGAAAGATATATTACCCGTAGGTGATGTTGGGATTCAAAATGCCATTATGAAATGGTTTCAATTATCAACAAAACCTACAAAAGAAGAAGTCGGTAAGTATAAAGAGAAATGGTCTCCGTATTCAAGCTATGTGTCCATGTATTTATGGGAAAGCTTAAGCGGTTAAGTAGAAGGAGAGATATTTTTGGATAACAAAAATGTGAAAGGGACAGGGCTTACGAACGGTCAAACAATTCCTTTAACAATTAAACGATTGGGGATAAATGGAGAAGGGGTCGGTTTTTTTAAGAGGACAGTGGTATTTGTTCCTGGGGCACTACCTGGGGAAGAAATTACAGCTGAAGTCACAAAGGTTTTTTCAAATCGTGCT
Source organism: Pseudalkalibacillus sp. JSM 102089 (assembly GCF_041366475.1). NCBI lineage: Bacteria > Bacillati > Bacillota > Bacilli > Caryophanales > Fictibacillaceae > Pseudalkalibacillus > Pseudalkalibacillus sp. JSM 102089. The sequence continues at coordinate 34,280 of NZ_JBEWYW010000007.1, read as the reverse complement.
GAAGCAAAAATAAAAAGGCTTCGAAAAAAATCGAATGACAGAACCACTCCACCATGTCCGGTATATGAAGAATGCGGAGGATGTCAGCTCCAACATTTAAGCTATAAGGCACAACTTCGTGAAAAACGAGATATTGTGATTCAGTCGTTTGAACGGCATGCAAAATTGGGTGAAAAGGACATAACGATAAAGCCCGTAATTGGAATGAAAGATCCCTGGAACTATCGAAATAAAAGTCAGCTTCAGGTAAGAAAGCAAAAGGGAAAAGTCATTGCAGGATTATACGGAGCAGGGTCACACGAGCTTGTGGAACTGACAAACTGTTTAGTACAACATCCGGAAACAAATCGAGTCACTCGTCAAGTTGTGAAGATCCTCGAGGATTTAAATATTTCGATCTATCATGAAAAGAAGAGGAAGGGGCTCGTTCGTACAATCGTAACGAGAGTTGGATTTGAGACGGGACAAATCCAATTAGTGCTTGTCACTTCAGAAGAGAACATTCCTCGGAAAGAATTACTTATTAAAGAAGTGAAGAAAAGGCTTCCTGATGTGAAGTCGGTTATTCAAAATGTAAATGGGCAGAGAACATCTCTAATATTCGGTGATAAAACCTTCGTATTAGATGGGGAAGAAGTAATAGAGGAATCATTAGGAGATCTAAATTTCGAATTATCTGCTCGTGCCTTTTTCCAGCTAAATCCCACGCAAACTGTTCACCTCTATGATGAAGTGAAAAAAGCTGCTGCGCTTACTGGTAAAGAAAACATTATAGATGCTTATTGTGGAGTAGGTACGATTGGATTATGGCTTGCCGGTAATGCGCGAGAAGTCAGAGGGATGGATGTCATTAAAGAATCGATTGATGATGCAAGAAAGAATGCTAAAAGTCACGGTTATCAGGAGAAGATGACTTACGATGTAGGTAAAGCAGAAGAGGTCGTTCCTAAGTGGATAAAAGAAGGGTTCAAACCAAACGTAATTGTGGTAGATCCACCGAGAACTGGCTGTGATGAGACGTTATTAGCTACGATGGTAAAAGCAAAGCCAGATCGAATTGTTTATGTATCCTGTAATCCTTCAACGCTTGCAAAGGATTCTTCTTATTTAATAAAAAAGGGATATGAGCTTCAGCATTTACAGCCAGTCGATATGTTCCCACAAACGTCTCATATCGAAGTAGTATCTGTTTTTAAAAGAAACACAGGAAATAAGGAATAGTTACAAACTTATTTATGGATAAAATCAGTAGTTAAACCTTTCCGACTGGAAGCTAAATACAGTCATTAACACTTTCCACAGACTTATACACAAGATGAATAGATGTTTATAGCGTTACTAACAAGTTTATCAACAATATCCACAGGTTGATAAGAGGTTATCAACAGAAAGAGTTGTTTATAATAAGTGTGCTCTAAAAAAGGAAAGGTACCTGTTATCCACATTGTTAACAGCTTGTGCGTAACTTTCTTGTTAACTTCTGAATCGCTATTTTTTTCTGAAATCAAAAAGGGACCGATATGGTCCCCTTTTTGATTATTTGTTTTTCTTCGCGCGCTGGTTTGCTGCCTTTGATCTTTCAGCTGCTTTCGCATCAGCGGTGTCGAATTCATTTGCGAATTCTACATCCTCGTTTTGTGCTGATGGAATTGGATTTTTAGCTTGACGCTTTTGTTTACCTTCTGAAAAATTTGGACGTTTTGCCATCTTAATCAGCTCCTGTAAATGTGTTTGGAGAAGATCTCTCCACTCATTAGAATGGCTCGTTTTTGTTTAATTATTCGTCTTTATTTATGCCCAGCTCGGTCAGCACGTTTGAATTCTCTTCCGAAAAGAACATCTTGGGTCTTCGTTAGCGTCATTTTTGCTTCCTTATTTTCTCTGCCTTTACGTTTATCCATAATAACCCCTCTTTTCCTTAAGATGCTACTAGCATTGCCATCACATAAAGTTCTATGCACATGTGGATAAAAGCAATGACCAGGGGCTGATAGTAACGCTGTGGATTATGACACTCTACAACAAAAAGTCAAAAGAAATAAGGCAATAAAAAAAGTTCCTTTAAGAGGAACTTATGCTTCTAATTGAACTTCAACTGTTTCTGTACCTTCGCGCATGACGTGAAGGTGATAGTTATCGCGTTCAATTTCATATAAATGATATGATTTCTCTCCAGTATTAATTTGCTTATAAACTTCAGGCCATTTCTCATTAGCTTTCTCAACATAAGGGATTTTTTCTGCCGCTTTTTGAGAGCGAATGTTATCCTTATTAATTCTCATGAAAATTGTATTAATTTGCTTATCAAAAAACAGTTCATTGAAGAAAGCTTCTTTCGCGATTTGATTATAACCTTTGCCGTGGTAAGGGGTACCAATCCACGTTCCAAGAAAGCCAGTTTGATGTTCAATATCAAACAAATTAATTGTACCAATAGGTGCACCCCATTCATCAAGAATGGTCCTTGAAATTAATTCTCCCTGTTCCTCAGCTTCAATAAGTTGTTTTGTTAAGAATAGATATTCTTCGTAAGAGCTTGCTTTATGACGCACGAATGGGAAGACAGCTGGGTCAACCATCAAGTCAAATAGCACATGACATTCCGACAGGTCACGATGTTTAATCATGAGTTTCCCTCCTGTCGAGGGCAGACTTATCCCCACCCTCGAATAATAGTATGTTGAATTATTATTCGGGGTGGGAATCGAACCCACTAGGACCAGTCACTGCTGGTGGCGCACCAATTGCCTTCCCATATTCAGATATGAAGTTGTTAGTTCATTTTATTGTAATTACAAAAGTATCATACTCGATTTATTTAAAAAAAGATACTAGTTTTTTGCGTATTTTTCACTTCTAAATGTAAAGCTTTTGTAAGTGTCTATGTGACAAGAAATTTAAGCCATTTTAACGAATAATTTCTCCGTTAATCATCGTCAATATTGGACGGGCATCGTACTGGAATGGATGATTAGACCAGAGCACTAAATCGGCATCTTTTCCAACTTCTATACTTCCAATACGGTGTTCGACTCCAAGACTTTTAGCGGGATTTAGTGTAATTCCTTCAATCGCTTTTTCTTCGCTTAACCCTTCTCTAACAGCAAGCGCTGCACAAATATTTAAGTACTGAATAGGAACGTATGGATGATCTGTTGTGATTGACACTTCAATCCCGTGGCTATTCAGAATGCCATAAGTCGCCCAAGTTTTGTTCTTTAATTCTATCTTCGAACGTCTCGTCATAGAAGGTCCTACAGTTACTTTAAGGTTCTGTCCACTAAGTTCATCTGCAATAAGATGGCCTTCTGTACAATGCTCAATTCTGAGATCAAGATTAAACTCCCTAGCAAATCGAACAGCTGTTAATATATCGTCTGCACGGTGAGCGTGAATTCTGACAGGAATTTCACGATTTAGTGCTGCAATAATGGGTGAAATTCGTGGGTGCTCTATCTGATTAGATCTCCCAGCATCATAGAACGCTTCTCGAAGAAGGCCCATAATTCCCATGCGGGTAATAGAATCATTATTGGAGTGACTATGAACCCGTTTCGGGTTTTCACCTAATGCAATTTTTAGACCGGCGGTTTCTCTGACAATCATTTTCTCTACGTTCTTTCCATGCGTTTTCAGAACAGTTGTTATACCGCCAATAATATTCGCACTTCCAGGCATAACTTGAACAGAAGTTACGCCAAATGCAATCGCATCTTTAAAACCAACATCGAGTGGATTTACACCGTCAAGTGCCCTTACATGGGGGGTTAGAGCTTCAACGGTTTCGTTTGCATCATTGCCAGCCCAGCCAGTGCCTTCGTCATAAAGGCCTACATGTGTATGGGCATCAATGAAACCGGGTAAAAGGTGATAACCTTTGCCATCAATTACGGTCATATCAGCTTCTTCAGATATAGAGGGGGAGACTTCATGAATAAGGCCGTCCTTTACAAGAACATCAGCACATGGGAGTAATGGTGATGAAACTGGATAAACTCGAGCTTGCTTAAATAATATCGTCACATTATTCACCTATCATCTTTTAGTTTTATAACGACACATCGTCGAAAACAGCTAGTTAATCCATTATATCCATTATCCATCATCGGTACTACATCATCGAATGTGTAGATGTCGAAGGATATTTTAATTGAGATACAAACTTTTCATAAACATAACGATTTCACTTTTCTTAGAAAATAGGTAATGCTTCTATTCAAATGAAGGGAGGGTTTGAAAAAACCTGCTGGTTTAGACCAGCAGGTTCTCTAATGCGTCTTTTAATTTAAGGTAGCGGAAAGGGTAGCCTAATTCTTTAGCTTTCTGGGGAAGAACGCACTGTCCTTTTAATACAATCCCACTTTTTTCTCCTAGAGCTGCTTGAACAGGTGCTTCAGGAACAGGCATCCAGTGAGGTCGATTCATTACTTCCCCAATTGTTTTACCAAAATCATTCATTCTCTTTGGTTCAGGTGCGGTTACGTTTAATGGCCCCTGGACAGAGTCGTGATCAACAGCAAATCGAATCATCCCAACTACATCCATAATATGTACCCAGGAATACCATTGTCGTCCATCACCAAGTTTACCACCCATAAATAATTTATATGGCAAGGTCATCAAAGGAAGGGCTCCTTCTTCGCCAAGGACAACACCAAATCGCGCAAGAACGGTACGAACTCCATGATTCTGTGCTTTCATTGCTTCATCTTCCCATTTGCGTGTAACATCTGCTAGGAAGTCAGAACCAGGTTCTGTATCATTTTCGGTAAATGATTTATCAAGTGATGAACCATAAAATCCAATAGCAGAAGCGTTTACAAGAACGCGTGGTTTATGATCAAGTTTTTGAATGATGGAAATGATCTCTCTCGTTGACGAAATGCGGCTGTCTAGAATACGCTGTTTACGCTCTTCTGTCCACCGACCGCTGTTAATTGATTCGCCTGCAAGGTTCACGATGGCGTGAATCTTTGGGAGGTCCTTCTCTGGCTCAGCATCATCCTGAAGCCACTTTACATAAGTAACCCCTTTTTTTATAGGTTTGTTTGCAGGGTTCCGTGTGAGAATAAATACCGAATGCCCGTCATTAACAAAAGAGTCTGTTAGTTCACTTCCAACAAAACCAGTTCCTCCGGTAATCGCAATGTTCATATCATCTTCCTCCTAAGCGTACGCGATATACTTCTACTAGTTCTTTACCCATATTCATATTCCTCTAATCAAATGCTTTAACTTCATTCGTTTATTCAGAAAGTGCTACAATGTGAGTGGAGGTGAGTGCATTGGTCAAGGTTACGCGTATAACAACGCAAAAAAACAATAACGAACGATTTTCGATATTTATAGATAAAGGTTCAGGTGAAGAATTTGGTTTCGGTGTTGACCAAGATGTTCTGATCAGCTTTGGTCTTCGAAAAGGTGTCGAATTAAGCGACGAGATGCTTGAAGGAATTCATTTTGAAGACCAGGTGAAAAAAGGCATGAATTACGCGTTAAATTATTTATCTTACCGGATGCGCTCTGAAAAAGAGGTGAAAGAATACCTTACTAAAAAGGAAATACCTGAAGAGGCATTCGAAGCTATTTTCAAAAAGCTTCATCGCTATGGATACGTGAATGATCTTGAATTCGCTATTGCTTTTGTAAGAACAAAAGTAAATGGAGGCGGAAAAGGTCCATTTGTCATCGCGCAAGAGCTCAACCAAAAAGGAGTTAATAAAAAGATGACCGATAAAGCACTCGAAGAATACTCATATGAGCAACAGCTTGAGATTGCAATTAAGTTAGCTGAGAAAAAAGCATCAAAGCTAAAGACTTCCTCAGCAACGGAACAAAGACAGAAAGTAAATCAGGAACTAAGAGCCAAAGGCTTCGATCGTGACATCATTCAGGAAGTGATGCAGCAAATCGATCTAGAAAAAGGAGAAGACGAGGAATGGGAAGCGCTCGTGCTTCAGGCCCAAAAAGCGGAACGACGCTATAGCAAACTCGAGCGCCGTGAATTCGATCATAAAATGAAACAATTTTTATATCGTAAAGGTTTTCCTTTTCCGCTTATTAATAAATATCTAGAAGAACTTAACGATCAATAAATATCTCATTCTGTCCTTCATCTTCCTCGATAATTTGGAGGGCTTTCTCAAATGGGGATTTAAGTCTTGATAAATCATTAATATGATCGGATTTTGCCCAAAATGGAGTATTCATCCCTCCCATATAAACAGCAGTTGCACTGGCACCGGTGCTCTCTAGTTCTTTCCATAAGCTCTCAGTAAACCCTCTTATCGCATATTTAGAAGCGACGTATACAGTTTCGTGATTTTTCCCTTTTAAACCAGCGGTAGAAATAATATTCATGATGCGACCTTCCGTGCTTTTTAATGTAGGGAGGAACGTTTGTGTTGCAAAAATGGTGCCTTTCACATTTGTATCAATAACCTTATGTATATCAGAAATAGTAATGTCTTCTAAAGCCCCGAACGTTCCTGTACCAGCATTGTTTACAAGCATGTGAATTTGTAGATTATCCCGATCCATTGCTTGTTTCAGTTTTTTAAGTTCTTCAGGATCAGTTATATCGCATTCATAAATGGAACAAACACCTTTATTATCTTTGATTTCCTGGTCAATGGATTCAAGTTTTTGTTTGGTTCGACCAACAAGTACGACATGGTGTCCTTTAGTTGCCCACTGTTTTGCAAGCTCAGCTCCGAGACCAGAACCGGCACCCGTAATTAAAATGGTTTTCATATAAAATCACTCCTTTCGGTAAGCGTAGCATATTTTTGTCAGGAAGTAGAAAATGAACTATACTTGGGGAAGAATTGATGATGATGGAGGTCAAGGATGGAAAAGCGTTTCAGTGATATGAGTGAGCAGGAAATAAGAAATGAAATTGCCCTCTTAAGCGAAAAAGCACGTAGAGCGGAGCAAATGGGCATGGTCAATGAATTCGCCGTTCATGAACGAAGGATTGCACTTGCTAAATCGTATTTATTAAACCCGGATGACTTTATACCCGGCCATAAATATGAAATTGACGGTGATCCAGGTTCTACGTTTATTATCGATTATATGAATGGAACGTTTGCATGGGGAAACCGTGACGGTAGCGATGAGATTGAAGCATTTCCTATTTCGATGTTAATTCAAAAAGAGCAGCAGTAACGCTGCTCTCTTATTTCATCATTTTACGATCGTTTACGTGTTTGTACCTGTAGAACGATATCGTTATAAGTTTGCTGCGTTTCTCCATTCACCTGATTATGAGCGTGTTTTGGATTTGCACGCGGAGATTGGAATGGATCCTCATATTTCGGATGAAGTCTATCTCGGTTATTTTTTCCCATAGATGCTACCTCCTGTATAAGAGAATTATCCCTGACGGTGGCCTGTCCGATTTGAAGCATTCATCCGCTCTTGTGGATGAGTGTTAATCGACCCGTCAGCACGTTTTGATGCGAATTCTTCTTTTGCGCGGGGTTCACCAGAAAATTTAGCATCTGGAAATCCGGTTTTTTTATTTCTCATCAGCGTGCGCCCCTTTCCAATATCGTGTTGTGAATCAGGCACACCATTAGTATGCGAATTCGGTCGGAATGTTATGTGCCAAACAAAGTTATTTATTAGACAGAATTTGAATTACACCACGAAAGGAGAATGCCTCATGGAAGACTTATTTCAAAGGCTTACTCATAACCTTCTTGAGAAAAATGATCACCTCTCTTATGGTCAAGCGAGAACAATGGTAGAGTTGCTTTGGGAGGATTTTGAATCGTCAAGAGCCAAGGCTGGCAGAGAGTATAAAGGTCAGGATGTAACTGAAAAAATTGTTAAGCAATGGATTGACTACTATGGTCCTGTTTTACACGATTTCATGATGAATAATCCAAAATATAAAGGGTATTTTGGAGATGACAGAAGCATAAAACATTAAACAAAAACCGGCTGGGCACGTTATGTGCCCAGCCGGTTTTCTGTGTTATAAATTAAGTTAACGACTAATCAAGAGCGGGGTCTAATTTCTTTCGTAACGTATCTTCGCTGTAAACCCATCCAGTATAAGAACTCGTTATTTCGAGCTGATCTTCCATTTGTACCACGGCGACAAATGGATAATGCCCTTTATTTCGATAGCGAAGATCGATAAAGCGAACTTCATATCCAATTTCTTTTTCTTCAATCTCCCATCTATAAACTGGTGAGAATGAAAGAAATGCACTTAAGTTAGGGTCTTCCTTCGCAGATTCCAGTACTGGTGTTTTAGGAACAGGAACGCGATCAAATACGTCTTGAATATGGATCGTAGTTCCTTCAGCGCGAGCTACATAAAACTGTGTCTCAGATTTAACTGCGATATGCCACCTGCTCCAACGAATTGTTGGTGAGACGATCACTTCGACTGCATCTGGAATTCGCTCTCTCACAGCATGAATCACTTTCTTCTGTTCAATTATTCTCCAAACATAATAGAGAATAAGAATGCCGTAGATCGTGAGGAAAGTGTACCCAGGATTGACTCCCAAATACCAGAGAATTAATCCACCAATATGACTGAGAAAAATAAATGGATCAAAAATATTAATGACGCCAAGAGCTACCCATCTGTTAGAAAATGGCCTAATGGCTTGCGTTCCATATGCGTTAAAAATATCGACAAATACGTGAATGAAGACAGCAAGAAATGTCCATAACCAAAGGTGGAGCCAATTTGTTTCAGGAAAAAACACCATTATTCCGCTGCTAATGATGATTGGCCAGAGAAGAACTGCAGGAATGGAATGAGTAATTCCACGATGGTGTCGGATATAGACAGCGTTATTTTTAAGTTTAAGCACAGTATCAAAGTCCGGGGCCTGCGATCCTATTAGCGCTCCAATTAGAACGCTTTGAGCGGTAATGGGGTCCTGTGCAATAGCTGGATCTAACGTTGCAAGAGCTCCAATCCCCAGTCCCATGACCACATGTGTCCCAGTATCCATAGGCTAAGAATCCTCCTTATGAAACGTATCGATCGTTTCGCTAACGATCGTAAATAGACCAAATGAATTTATGTCTAATTTGCATTCTTTATTTAGTTATACCCAATTTGAACGAATGTGAAAAGTTAAAAGGTGAATGAAAAGGTATGATGCGTTATTATATGTGATAGACGAAGGTTGAGGAAGTTTGTTAGTAAATTTAAATAAATCTTTTAACACCATTTAATATACCATATCGGAGAGTTGATCCATGACAGAGAAAGTGACAGACCTTTTACATTATTTCGAGGAAAAGCAGTTCCAACAGGACCTTATTGCCTGGTTTAAAAAAGAGCAGCGTACACTACCTTGGCGTGAGAATCAGGATCCTTATCGTGTGTGGGTATCTGAAATTATGCTACAGCAAACGAGAGTAGACACTGTAATCCCATATTTTGAGCGGTTTATGAGCCTTTTTCCTACTGTGGAGGCACTTGCCAATGCTGAAGAGGCAGATGTATTAAAAGCCTGGGAAGGGCTTGGTTATTACTCAAGGGCGAGAAACCTTCAAAGTGCTGTTCGAGAAGTAGCAGAGACTTATAACGGTATAGTGCCGAATGATCCCAAGCAAATATCTGAACTTAAGGGAGTAGGGCCCTACACTGCTGGGGCAATTTTGAGCATTGCTTATGACATACCACAGCCAGCTGTTGATGGAAACGTGATGCGTGTTCTTTCGCGAATTATTGGGATTTGGGAGGATATTGCTAAACCATCAGCAAGAAAGACGTTTGAAGAAGTAACTCGACGAATTATTTCCGATGAGGATCCATCCTCATTCAATCAGGGGATGATGGAGCTTGGTGCGATTGTATGTACACCAAGATCCCCTTCGTGTCTTCTTTGCCCTGTACAAGAGCATTGTAGAGCCTTTGCTGAAGGGTCGCAGGAAGAGCTGCCAATTAAATCAAAGAAAAAAGCCCCCAGACCCGTACCGATTGCAGCTATAGCTCTTGAGAATAATGAAGGCAAATTTCTTATTCGACAGCGTCCGGAGAAAGGACTTCTGGCAAGCTTGTGGGAATTTCCAAACGTTGAATTAACAGAAGGTGGCTTGAAAGAAAATCAGCTCAAACACCATTTACAAGATACTTATGAAATTAACCCTAAGATTGAGAAAGAATTATCCTCGTTTAATCATATTTTTAGCCATTTAAAATGGCAATTAACAGTTTATAAAGGATCATTTATTGGCCATATCGATCATGAAAAGGCGAAAATGGTTAGTAAGAATGAGTTGCGAGATTATGCCTTTCCTGTCGCTCACCAAAAAATTGTCAATTTGATTCTAGAAGGAGATGAAGCAGAGTGAATTTGAATCTTGAAAACAAGCGCGTTCTTATTACAGGAGGCTCTAAGGGAATTGGAAAGTCGATTGCGAAGGTATTCTATGAAGAAGGTGCGAAAGTGGGGATTTGCGGTAGAAATCGTGATGCTCTCGAATTGGCTAGGAAGGAAATTGGTCAGGACTTAGCCATTTTTGAAGCGGATGTGACGGATGAGCGGAAGCGCGTCCAGCTCATTGATTCTTTCATCATGCAATTTGGTTCACTTGATATCTTAGTAAACAACGCCGGGGGAAGCAGTGGTTCGACAATTATGGAGACGGATATATCTCAATTCCATAAAGCAATGGAGCTTAATTACTACTCAGCGGTACACCTTAGTCAGCTTTCTGCCGAAATCATGAAGCAACAGGGAAGTGGCGCAATCATCAATATTTCTTCTATCTTCGGTCGTGAATCTGGTGGGAAACCAACTTATAATAATTCAAAATCGGCTATGATTAGTTTTACTAAAGCTATGGGTGATGAGCTAATTAAAGACGGTGTCCGCGTGAATGGGGTTGCTCCAGGAGCCATTCTGCACCCATCAGGGAACTGGCAGAAACGACTTGATGATAATCCTGAGAAAATAGCTGAATTTGTAGATAAAGAAATACCAGGAGGAAGATTTGGGACAACTGACGAAGTGGCGAATGCCGTTGTTTTCCTTGCCTCTGAAAAAGCTTCATGGATTGTTGGTGCGACAATCAACGTCGATGGCGGACAATCGAAATCAAATTTCTAACATTTACTTAAACAACCTTCTGAAGAGTTTCAGAAGGTTGTTTTTTTGACGAAGAACTGGATTTTATTCGGGCATAAATGCTGAGAGCCCACCACGCTGTTCAATTTCTTTCATTATTTCTCGATGGATAGCTACACCTTCGCTATTTAAGTAAGGAGTAACCTGTTGAAGGCTATAGTGAAAAAAAGATAGTTCTTCGTCCACCCACTCCTTTTTAGACATCATAGAAAGCTCTGTCATATCTCGATTATTCATCATTTAACCTCCTTCTTCTTCTTAGTTTGTATCATTGATTTGAACAGTATGAAGGGGAAGAGATGGAAAGCATGATGAAATGTTCATTCCTGATAAGCTATCAAGTAACAGTCCTATAAGGAATATTTTTGTTTATTTGCACCCGAAACAAGTTTTTCTAAAAACAATACATAAGAATCATGTAACTGGATATTCTATTGTTTGTGGGAGGTGATAAGCCATGGCAAAGAAACCAGGACAAACACAAGCTGGTGCAAACATTCAACAAGCGAAACAGCAGAACCAACAAGCTTCTGCTGGTAAAGCTGGTCAGCAACAATACGGTGCTGAATTTGCAAATGAAACAGATGCACAAGAAGTAAAAGCTCGCAACGCGAAGTCTGCTCAAAATAAGCAGCAAGCATCTGCAGGAAAAGCAGCTCAGCAACAATACGGTGCTGAATTTGCAAGCGAAACGGATGCACAACAAGTGAAAGCTCGCAACGCGAAGTCTGCTCAAAATAAGCAGCAAGCATCTGCTAAGAACCAGCAGCAACAATAATCGAACTTCCCGGACAGGGCTGACTTAGTCAGCCCTGTTTTTCGTTAGTTAAATGCTGGTAGGGATTATAAGACAAGTGGAGAAACAATCTAATATAGGAAGGGGTGTTGGTTATGTGCGGACGATTCTCGCTAACGACAGAACTCGACGTGTTACTTGAAAGGTTTCAAATTGATCAAACGAGCATGGATGAATATATACCACGATTTAATATAGCACCATCTCAACAAATCCCGGCTGTGATTAGAACAAATCAAATGAATCGAATGGGAACCTTGCGTTGGGGGCTAATTCCATTCTGGGCAAAGGATGCGTCTATCTCAAATAAATTAATCAATGCGCGAAGTGAAACAGCTCAGGAGAAAGCGAGCTTTAAGCATGCTCTTAAGCAGCGAAGGTGTTTAATATTATCGGATGGTTTTTATGAATGGAAGCAGACGAAGGATCAGAAAATTCCGATGCGGATCCAAGTAAGGAAGGGTGAGCCGTTTGCAATGGCGGGGTTGTGGGAAAAATGGAATGATGGCGACAAAAATCATTATACATGTACGATACTTACCACAGAAGCAAATGAATTTATGAAAGAGATACATAGTCGCATGCCCGTTATTTTAACAAGAGATGATGAGAGGATTTGGCTGGATGATACAGTAAGTGATAGTGAAATATTAAGCAGTTGTATGAAGCCCATATCCTCTAAGGAAATGAATGCGTATGAAGTTTCGACGCTTGTGAATTCTCCTAGAAATGAACAACCAGAATGTATTGCTCCTGTAGGGAGTTTATGACAAAACTCCTGACTTCTCTACAGAAGTTCCCAAAGGATTTCACATGAGTTTATGGAATTTCTTTTTTGATGAAGGCTTGCTAGAAATCGCTAATGGTATTAGCTTGCTCCATTGGAATGTCAAGAATCACAATTTGGAAGGAGAGGTTAGATGAAGGAGTTTGATGAGCTCATTCAACAGCAGCTCAAGCTTGCCGATCAAATGATTCGTACGAAGGAAGAAATTCTAAGCTTAGAGAATATTCTGGATGAAGAAAAGAGCAGAAATGCCATAATTGTAGAAAGAAAAGAGATGCTATCACTTATGGAGGATGAGTTTGAACGACTTATTTCGGATGTCATCTCTACCTTTGAAAAAACCCCTATTTATTAAGCTGGAATTGGGTGCCATTCTTTTCGAGTGGCGCTTTTATTTTAATTTTATTTTGTTAAGCGTTATAATAGAGAAGAATATAGATGAGATGTAAGATTTTTGATAATAGTCATGTATTGAACGGTAAGAAAGAAAGGATGCTGTGAGTCTGCCTGTATGCAAGAGGCATTCATCGTTTTCCGGAATTTCTTAGGAAAGGAGAAGAAGATGAGTTTCCCAACGACCGGGACGAGAATTCAAATTCAAAGCTATAAACATCGCGGTACGCTACATCGTACTTGGGAAGAAAGCATCGTACTTAAAGGCACTTCCAAAGAAATAATCGGTGGAAACGATCGCATTCTTGTGACTGAAGCTGATGGAAGACAATGGAGAACGCGTGAACCTGCGATTTGCTACTTTAGTGCAAACCACTGGTTCAATGTCATTGGAATGATCAGAACGGATGGGCTATATTATTATTGTAATTTAGGTACTCCATTTACTTACGATGAAGAAGCGTTGAAGTATATTGATTATGATCTTGATATTAAGATCTATCCTGATATGACTTTTAAGTTACTAGATGAAGATGAGTATGAAGCACACCGCGAAGAAATGAATTATCCCGAAGCAATCGATCGTATTATACAACAAAATGTAAAAGAACTGATGAACTGGATTCATCAAAGAAAAGGACCGTTTGCCCCTGGATTTGTAGATCAGTGGTATGAACAGTTCCTTCAATATAGGTAAGAAAAACCTGTTGAATGTTTTTCAACAGGTTTTTGCATGATATAAAAACAGCATGTGATTAACTAAAGGATGATGCCATCTGGATAGTATAAAAAGGTATATGACCTTTGTAAGACCGTATAAAAAACAAATTGGGATAACGATTGGAATTGGAATATTAAAGTTTGGTATTCCTCTTCTCCTTCCATTGATTTTAAAGTACGTCATTGATGACATTATCAATGCAGAAATGCCAGCTGGGGATAAGTATGAGCAGCTTCTTTGGTTGATGGGAGGAGCTTTCTTTCTATTCGTCGTTGTCAGACCACCGGTAGAATACTTCCGTCAGTATTATGCTCAGTGGATTGGAAGTAAGATTCTGTATGATATACGAGATAAATTATTTTCTCATATCCAACAATTAAGTTTGAAGTTTTACTCTAATAACAAAGCAGGGGAAATCATCTCAAGAGTAATAAATGATGTGGAGCAAACAAAAACATTTGTAATTACTGGGATGATGAATGTTTGGCTTGATCTCATTACCATCGTCATCATTATCGGTATATTATCATTTATGAATGTTTGGCTAACACTTGCAGCAATTGTTCTTCTTCCTCTGTATGGACTGTCAGTTAAGTTTTTCTATAAGCGTCTTCGTGATTTAACAAAGGATCGCTCACAAGCACTTGCAGAAGTTCAAGGTCATCTTCATGAACGAGTACAAGGGATGTCGGTGATTCGAAGTTTTGCCTTAGAAGATTATGAACAAGAGCAATTTAACAAAAGAAATACGAATTTTTTAGAACGAGCACTTGATCATACAAGGTGGAATGCCAAAACGTTTGCTGTCGTTAATACGATTACGGATGTAGCTCCTCTTATTGTTATCGCGTTTTCTGCGTATCTTGTGATTTCGGGTGGACTTCAAATCGGTGAAATGGTTGCGTTTGTGACTTATATGGACCGGCTTTATAGTCCTTTAAGAAGATTGGTGAATTCGTCTACCACATTAACCCAAGCTATTGCATCAATGGATCGTGTATTTGAATTTGTCGATGAAAAATACGATATTGTAGATAGAAAAGATGCAAAAAAGTTAAACGAAGTTCGTGGAAATATCCAATTTGAACATGTTTCATTTAAATATAATGAAGAGGATCTACCTGTTCTAAAAGGAATTGATCTTAATGTACGTGCTGGAGAAACCATTGCGCTTGTAGGAATGAGCGGTGGGGGTAAATCCTCACTTGTCAGCTTAATTCCACGTTTCTATGATGTGACGGGTGGGAGTATTCTAATTGACGGTACAGACATACGGGATTATGAAGCAAGAAGCTTGAGAGATAACATTGGAATGGTTCTTCAGGATAACATCCTATTTAGTGAATCCGTTCGAATGAATATCATGATGGGGAATCCAAATGCCTCTGAAGAAGAAGTTATACAAGCTGCAAAGGCTGCCAACGCTCATGAATTCATCATGAACCTTCAAGACGGATATGATACGCCCGTTGGTGAACGAGGGGTG
Organism: Pseudalkalibacillus sp. JSM 102089; assembly: GCF_041366475.1. Taxonomy (NCBI): domain Bacteria; kingdom Bacillati; phylum Bacillota; class Bacilli; order Caryophanales; family Fictibacillaceae; genus Pseudalkalibacillus; species Pseudalkalibacillus sp. JSM 102089. Next base: position 18,986 of record NZ_JBEWYW010000007.1, on the reverse strand, counting down.
AAGCTGTCTGGTGGACAAAAACAACGGATTGCAATCGCAAGAGTATTCCTTAAAAATCCGCCTATTTTAATTCTTGATGAAGCAACGTCAGCACTTGACCTTGAAAGTGAACATCTTATTCAAGAAGCGCTTGAAGTACTTGCGAAAGATCGCACAACCTTTATTGTCGCACACCGTCTAGCGACAGTGACGCATGCTGACCGTATCGTGGTGGTAGAAAACGGCCAAATTTCAGAGAGCGGGAATCACCAAGAGCTCATGAAACGGAAAGGGTCCTACCATCATTTGTTTCAAGTACAAAATTTATAGTTATTCATCAAAAAGCATCTCTTTGAGGTGCTTTTTTTGTTTAAATATGCATATTATCGCGTAAAAGCGTCAAAAAAAGACAGAAAATTACCTCAATAAGCGTTGCCAACTAACAAAAATAATGTAATAATGATAAACAGATTTTAGTTTAATTAAAAAATTCAGAATTTACGGAAAGGGGTGAGTGTATGGAACATCCAGTCTTAAATGTTAGTGGATTAGAAACGCACTTTTTTACTGATGATGGAGAGATTCCAGCAGTAGACTCCGTTGACTTCCATGTAAATAAAGGTGAAGTACTTGGTATTGTTGGGGAGTCTGGCTCTGGAAAGAGTGTGACTTCATTATCCATTATGCAACTTATTCAGGCCCCAGGAAAAGTTGTAGGAGGAGAAATTACATACAAAGGGGAAAACCTTCTTACGAAATCAGAGAAAGAGATGAGAAAAATAAGGGGAAATGAAATCGGAATGATCTTTCAGGAACCGATGACATCCCTTAATCCTGTATTTAGAATTGGCAACCAGCTCGTTGAAGGAATTCGAATACATAAAAAATGGAACAAGAAAAAATCCTGGGAGCATGCTATATCAATTCTTAAACTAGTTGGGCTTCCTAGGGCTGAAGAACTTATGAATGATTACCCTCATCAATTATCTGGGGGGATGCGGCAGCGCGTTATGATTGCGATGGCGATGGCATGTGAACCAGAAGTACTCATTGCGGATGAGCCAACAACAGCTCTTGATGTGACGATTCAAGCTCAGATTCTAGAGCTCATGAAGAAATTGAACCAAGAAACTAATACATCGATTATTATGATTACACACGATCTGGGTGTAGTCGCAGAAATTTGTGATCGTATTGTTGTTATGTACTCTGGCAAAATCGTTGAGCAAGGGAAAACAAGTGATATTTTTCAGCATCCAAAGCATCCGTATACGATTGGTTTAATCGAATCAGTACCTGATGTGAGAGTTCGAAAAGACAGACTGTATTCTATCCCTGGAAATGTGCCAAAACCAGGTTCGATTCATAAAGGGTGTCATTTTGCTCCACGTTGTAGTTTTGCTTTCGATAAATGCTTTGAAGAGAATCCAACGTTGTTAGATGCAGGACCAGGACAACAGGCTAGGTGCTGGCTTCATGAAGACGAGAAAAAAGCAGCTATATTAGAGAATGTGAAAAGCTAAAGGGGGCGCCTATTTTGCAAGAAGCATTACTTGAAGTAAAACAGCTTAAGAAGCATTTCCCAATTCAGGGAGGCGTACTTAAACAGCAGATAGGAACAGTGAAGGCTGTAGACGGTGTAACCTTTACCTTACATAAAGGAGAAACATTTGGGTTAGTTGGGGAAAGTGGATGTGGGAAGTCTACAACTGGTCGTATGTTGATGAGACTTCTTGAGCCTAGTGAAGGGGAAGTTCTCTTTGATGGAAAAGAAATGACCAGTTTAAACAAAAAGGATCTTCGTCACCTTAGAAAAGATATTCAGATGGTCTTTCAGGATCCATTTGCATCGCTTAATCCGAGACATACAGTTGAAAAAATTATCGAAGAACCTCTTATCGTTCATCAGCTTGGTAATAAAGCAGAGCGTAAAAAAAGGGTGAGAGAACTTCTTGAAATTGTTGGTCTTAGTGCATATCATGCCAAACGTTATCCTCACCAATTCAGTGGTGGACAGCGTCAAAGAATAGGTATAGCACGGGCACTTGCAGTTAATCCGAAATTAATTATCGCGGATGAACCTGTTTCAGCACTTGATGTTTCGATCCAAGCTCAAGTATTAAATCTTTTAGAAGATCTTCAGAAAGAGCTTGGGCTAACATATTTGTTTATAGCTCATGATTTAGGAGTTGTTCGTCATATTAGCGATCGTGTCGGAGTGATGTACCTTGGGCGCATTGTTGAAATGGCAGATAGTGAAAAGCTCTATTTGGATTCAAAACATCCGTATACACAGGCTCTTCTTTCAGCGGTGCCGGTTCCAGATCCTGAATATGGGAAAGACAGAATCATTCTTACTGGAGATGTACCAAGTCCTTCTAATCCGCCATCAGGGTGTCCTTTTCACACAAGATGTCCTAAGGCGATGGACGTGTGCAGCTCCGTTGTTCCTGAATTCAGGGAGGTAGAACCCGGTCACCATACAGCGTGTCATCTGTATGAAGAAGACCATGTATAAATCACACACATAACTAAGGGGGAAGAACATGAAGAAGACCATTTTTTCATTACTGTTTGTATTGCTTCTTTCGATTGGTCTAGCCGGTTGCGGTGGATCTAACGAAACGAATGGCAATGGTGGGGGAGACTCCGGAGACGGAGGAGAAGAAGCAGGTGGAACGTTGATCTTTGGTCGCGGTGGTGACTCCGTATCACTTGATCCAGCATCTGTTACAGACGGGGAATCATTTAAAGTAACAAAGAACATTTTTGATACGCTCCTTGATTACGGTGATGATAACACAGATGTACAGGAAGCACTTGCAACAGAGTGGGAAGTTTCTGACGATGGCAAGACGTATACGTTCACACTTCGTGAAGGTGTGAAGTTCCATGACGGTACAGACTTTAATGCAGATGCCGTTGTTTACAACTTCGAACGTTGGATGAATGGGAATGAAGAAGCTTTCTATTACTATAAATCCATGTTTGGTGGATTTAAAGGTGATGAAGGGCACGTTATTGAAAGCGTAACGGCGAAAGACGATTACACAGTTGAATTTAAATTGAAGCGTCCACAAGCGCCATTCTTAAAAAATATTGCGATGTCTCCATTTGCGATTGCTAGTCCAGATGCACTTGAAAAGCAGGGCGATAAGTTTGGTGAAAATCCTGTAGGTACTGGTCCGTTTGTATTTGATCAGTGGAACAGAAATGACAAAATCGTTCTGAATAAAAATGAAGAGTTCTGGATGGATGGCTATCCAAAATTAGATAGTGTTATTTTTAGAGCGATTCCTGATAATTCAGCCCGTCTAAATGCTTTAATGGCTGGAGAAATCGATTTGATGGATGGTCTTAACCCTTCTGATGTTCAGCAGGTAGAAGACAATGGCGATCTTCAAACTTTCTTCCGTCCTTCAATGAACGTTGGATACGTTGGATTAACGACAAATCGCGGACCATTAAAAGATAAGCTTGTACGTCAGGCGCTAAACCACGCTGTGGACAAGCAAGCGCTTATCGATTCTTTCTATGCTGGACAAGCTGAACCAGCGAAAAACCCAATGCCTCCGGTAATCGGTGGATATAACGATGATATTGAAGGTTATGAATATGATCTTGATAAAGCGAAGGAACTTCTAAAAGAAGCTGGCTATGAAGATGGTTTTGAAATGGAGCTTTGGGCAATGCCTGTTCCACGTCCATATATGCCAGATGGTCAAAAAGTAGCAGAAGTTCTTCAGAAAAGCTTCGCAGAAATTGGCGTAGATGCTGAAATCAAATCGTACGAGTGGGCAACTTATCTTGAAAAAGCTCGTAATGGTGAAGCTGATAGCTTCTTGCTAGGTTGGACAGGGGATAATGGTGACGCTGATAACTTCCTATATGTACTCCTTGATCAGGATAACATTGGAAGCAACAACTATACGTACTATGAAAACCAGGAGCTTCATGATCTTCTAATCGAAGCACAGTCGACTCCAGATGAAGAAGAGCGTAATAAGATTTATGCAGAAGCTCAAGAAATCATCCATGAAGATGCACCGTGGATTCCTCTTGTACACTCTAAGCCTGCACTAGGTGGCTCTAGTACAATTAAAGGATTCTCACCGCATCCAACTGGTTCTGACAAGCTAACGAAAGTAACGCTTCAATAGGAAATAAAGAAGGGGAGTGATAAACTCCCCTTTTATTCTTCAAAATAAATTAGTTTTATACATATAGAACGGCATGTGATTTTACAGATGGAAGAAGAGGTGAGTAGATGCTTGCTTATACAGTTAGACGATTGCTAATGCTTATCCCGGTTTTATTTGGAATGACACTTATTGTGTTCTTTATGATTCGAGCTATTCCTGGAGATCCTGCCCAGGTTATTTTAGGTCAACAGGCAACAGAGGAAGCGATAAAAAGTTTAACCAAACAGCTTGGCCTCGATCAGCCGTGGTATCTACAATATATCGACTATATTAAAAACTTGTTTACAGGTGATTTAGGCACATCTCTTCGAACAAGTTCAGATATTAGTGGAGAAATTTGGCCATATCTTGCTGCTACTCTTGAACTCTCGCTTGTGGCGATGGTTATAGCTATTTTTATTGGCGTCAATGCAGGGATTATTAGTGCATGGTTTCAAAACTCTTGGTTCGATTACACGGCTATGGTACTTGCGCTAGTCGGTGTGTCGATGCCTGTTTTCTGGCTTGGTTTGATGGAACAATGGGCATTCTCGCTTGAACTTGGATGGCTACCATCCACAGGTCGCGAAAATGTGAGAAACCCTGTTGATGCTATCACACATCTTTATCTTATTGATACCTTACTTCAGGGAAGAATGGATCAATTTGTAGAAGTGGTTAAGCATTTAATTCTACCTGGTATTGCTCTTGGAACAATACCGATGGCTATCATTGCTCGAATGACACGCTCAAGTATGCTTGAGGTTATGCGCTCTGATTTTGTTCGAACAGCTCGAGCAAAAGGTACAAAGATGTTTTGGGTTGTGTACAAGCATTCTTTAAAAAATGCATTTATTCCTGTACTTACTGTTATTGGACTTCAAATGGGTCTCTTACTAGGTGGAGCTATTCTTACTGAAACTATATTTGGTTGGCCAGGAATCGGTCGTTATATTTACGACGCCATTAATTTCAGAGACTACCCAGTGATTCAATCTGGTATTCTCATCGTTGCTGTCATCTTTGTTTTTATTAATCTCATTGTCGATCTGTTATACGCTGCAATTGATCCTCGAATTAAATACAACTAAAGGGGGCTTCTAAGATGGCTGAAATTGCTCCGCAAAAAAAAGTGAATGTTCAAAAGCAACCAGATGAAGAAGTATTATCGCCATGGCGTGAAGCCTGGAAAGGATTCAGGAGAAATAAGCTAGCGATGGTCGGCATGGGGATTGTACTTTTTTTCATTCTTCTAGCGATCTTTGCAGGGGTCATCGCTCCTGAAGGGATTAACGAACAAAAATTAGGTGAACGACTTCAATCTCCATCCGCCAGTCATTGGTTTGGAACCGATGATTTCGGTCGCGATATTTTATCACGTATAATTTATGGGGCAAGAATTTCTTTATGGGTTGGTTTTTTTGCTGTACTAGGTTCAGCGGCGGTAGGGAGTTTACTAGGTATGGTAGCAGGTTATTACGGTAAGCTAGTGGATACGATTATTTCACGTATATTTGATATTATGCTTGCGTTTCCAAGTATTCTTCTTGCTATTGCTGTTGTTGCTGTACTAGGACCATCGCTAAGAAATGCACTTATCGCGATTGCGATTATTAATATTCCGAACTTTGGAAGGCTAGTTCGATCAAGGGTGTTAAGTGTGAAGCAGGAAGAGTATGTTATGGCGGCTAGAGCTGTTGGGATGAAAGATTCAAGAATCATTTTTCATCATGTATTGCCAAATTCACTTGCACCTATAATTGTGCAAGGAACACTTGCAATTGCAACGGCTATTCTAGAGGCAGCTGCCCTTAGTTTTCTCGGTCTTGGTGCACAGGCACCACAGCCTGAGTGGGGGAAAATGCTTGCAGATTCGCGTTCGTATATTATTCAGGCACCATGGACTGTATTCTTTCCGGGACTTGCGATTATGCTAACGGTTCTTGGGTTTAACTTACTTGGTGATGGTCTTCGAGATGCGCTTGATCCAAAAATGAAGAAATAAAAAAATCAGCCGATACGGCTGATTTTTTTATTTGGCATGAAGCTCCTGAATATCAACTTCATTTTCTTCCTGGTGATAGGAATGAAAGCTATCGACAAGTAAATCAAGGTGTTCAAGGTGATCGTGGTAATCGATAATCATTCCGATTAAGGGGAAGATTGTCATCCAAAGCTCGCGATTACATTCGCCATTTTCGTATAAGTCAACATAGCGTTCGGTTAAGGTAGACTCCCCAGATCCAACATTGTTTAACATTTCCTCAGGAGACTGGTTCCTCACTTTTCCGATATATTTTAAATGGATGCGTTCGTGATAATTTGTTAGCTCATCGAGGTGAGTCTGAATCATCTTTCTGACCTCGTCAGGCATGATCAAAATCTTCACATCAAGTTGATCAAGCATTTTTAGTATAGCAAGTGACTTTTCTGTTGTAGCAATCATCTGTCTAAATAGGACGAGCTTACGTGCTTTTACAAAATCTCTGCGTTTGAAGTACGTACGCTCTTCTTTGTATAGAAGAAAATACTGATCACTTTTAACTGTATCTTCTTTCAACTTAATTAAGTTCTCTTTCAATACTTTATGTTCGGCATCGTTTCTAGTAGCAAGCCTGATCCACTGTGAAATATATTCTGTATTACTTACAATTTTGTGGAATAATTTTGTTTCATATCTCGGTGGTACGAAAACTAAGTTCACAAAGAAAGAACTGATCACACCGACCATAATGACTAAGAATCGGTTTGTCGCAAAAGTGATGAATTCCTCCTGAGGAGCATTCATGATTAAAATAACAGTTACGATTGCGAGTGGAATCGTACTTTCGATTTTTAATTTAATATTAATGGCGATAATGATGATCGCACCTAGACCAATTACGATTGGCTGATTTCCAAAGAGCAGAACGAGTATAACTGCAAGCACGGCTCCAATAATATTGGATTGAAATTGATCGATAACGGTTTGATAAGACCTATAAATTGACGGCTGAATGGCAAATAATGCAGCTACGCCAGCAAAGGTCGGCGGCTCGAGTCCAAGCCATGTTGCAATATAAAGTGCGAGAGTAATCGCTAGCCCTGTTTTAAAAATACGGGCACCAAACTTCATTCTATTGTAAGTCCTTTCGTCGAGTACTTTTAGTATAGAGAGTATCCTCTATTTCCTCTTTTAAACATATGAGACGTTCTAGTTATACATCGGAATGGTCAGGATAGCAAGCCCTATTTTCAATAATAACAAAGATAGTAGAAAAGACAGAATGAAGGAACTTCATTCTGTCTTTTCGCTAACCCATTTGATGAAAGACGCGCTTTACTGCTTCAAGCGTATCATCGATATCTTTTTCTGTGTGCTCTGTTGTTAAGAACCATGCTTCATATTTAGAAGGGGCAAGGTTGATACCTTCATTGAGCATTAGTTTAAAGAAGCGGGCGAATTTCTCTCCATCGGAGTCTTCAGCTTGTTTGTAATTAATAACTTTCTCGTTATTAAAGTAGACAGTTAAAGCTCCTCGGAGACGATTGATTGTAATTTGGATACCAGCTTCCTGTGCATGAAGGAGGATTCCCTTCTCAAGACGTTCTCCTAGTTTGTCTAAATGATCATAGACGCCCTCTTCTTGAAGAACTTCAAGACACGCAATACCGGCTGAGATAGAGGCTGGATTACCTGCCATTGTCCCAGCTTGATAAGCTGGACCAAGTGGTGCAACGTGTTCCATAATCTCGCGTTTCCCACCATATGCGCCGATTGGAAGGCCACCGCCAATGATTTTTCCAAGCGCTGTCATATCCGGTTCAACATTAAGTAAGTTTTGGGCACCACCATACATAAAGCGGAATGCAGTGATAACTTCATCATAGATAACGAGCGCGCCATATTGATGTGTGATCTCATTCACTTTTTCAAGGAAACCATCCTCTGGCTCAACAATTCCGAAATTCCCAACAATCGGTTCAACGAGAACTCCGGCTACTTCATCTCCCCATTTCTCCATTGCTTCTTTATAAGCTTCAATGTCATTAAATGGTACGGTGATAACTTCTCTAGCGATGCTTTTTGGGACACCCGCTGAGTCAGGACTTCCAAGGGTAGCGGGACCAGAACCGGCGGCAACTAGTACAAGATCAGAGTGTCCATGATAGCAGCCAGCAAATTTCACAATCTTGTTGCGACCTGTGTAGGCTCTAGCTACGCGTATCGTTGTCATTACTGCTTCCGTACCAGAGTTCACAAATCGAACGCGCTCTAGAGAAGGGATGGCTTCTTGAAGCATTGAACCGAACCGATTTTCTAACACGGTGGGTGTACCGTATAACACACCGTTCTCAGCTGCTGTTGTGATGGCCTTAGTAATATGTGGATGCGCATGACCAGTGATGATAGGGCCGTATGCTGCAAGGTAGTCTATGTATTTGTTACCATCGACATCCCAGAAATAAGGACCTTTAGCTGTTTCCATAAAGACAGGAGTGCCTCCTCCAACGCCTTTGTATGAGCGAGATGGACTGTTGACTCCACCTAGCATAATATCGAGTGATTCTTTATGATGTTGTTCTGATTTCGTGAAATTCATGTTGACCTCCTTGTAATGCTTGTTCATCAAACTCCATTGTAGCATGACTAGAGTGTAACGAAACACTCTTGCCGCTTAAGTGAAAGCTCAAATATTGTTTATTACATGCTGCTCTTGTAAACTAAGTTGGTGTGTTAAAAGGAGGAAGACGTATGGAAAAAGTGATTGACGTACAAGAACTGCGTAAAGATTTTAAATCTCACTCGAGTCGTTCTGGTTTAAAAGGAGCGTTTCGAGATCTTTTTACGCGTAATTATAAGGTTATTTCGGCTGTTAAAGATATTTCTTTTACCATTAATGAAGGTGAAATGGTAGGTTATATAGGAGAAAATGGAGCCGGGAAGTCGACGAGTATCAAAATGCTAACGGGTATTCTAACGCCCACTTCTGGAACTGTTCGTGTAAATGGAATGGATCCTCATAAGGAACGAGAGAAATTTGTTCGATCCATTGGAGTTGTATTTGGGCAACGATCTCAATTGTGGTGGGACATTGCCGTACAAGAATCATTTCGTTTGCTTAAAAAAGTCTATAACGTACCGGATGATGTTTATAACGAGCATATGAATCATGTAATTGAGTCTCTAGATATTGGTCCTTTACTTGATAAACCGGTTCGGAAATTATCGCTTGGCCAGCGTATGAGGTGTGAGTTAGCCGCAGCTCTTCTTCATAACCCTAAGCTTCTATTTCTAGATGAACCGACAATTGGACTTGATGTGCTAGTTAAATTAAAGATCCGTAACTTCTTAAAAGAAATTAATGAGAAGTACAAGACAACGATTTTACTTACGACTCATGATCTTACGGATATTGAAGCGTTATGTGATCGGGTTGTTATGTTAGATGAAGGCCAGATTATATATGATGGCAAGCTTGCAAAGCTTCGTTCTAATTGGGGAGAAGGGAAGCAAATTGAATTTCAATTTGGTGAACAGGTTAGTGGTGAACAACTTCAACCTTTATTGAAGGAACTTGAAGCAGAATGGACAAAAGGTGATCGCGAGAATGTGTGGATCGCGAATGTAGTGAATGAAGAGCATGTCATTTCCGAAGTAATTGGGAGAGTCGTAGCATCAAACAGGATTACGGATATTAAGATTCATGAAATTTCGACTGAAGAGATTATTCGAAATATCTATGAAGAGGGCATGCGTAATGGGTAAGTACATTGAGATGATTCGCGTTCGCTTCTTAATGATGCTTGCCTATCGGACGAACTATTATAGCGGAATTTTAATTTACAGCATTAACATTGGTGCTTACTACTTTCTATGGAATGCGATTTACGGTGGAAAAGGGGAAATTGAAGGATTATCTGTTATTCAAATGACAACATATGTTGCTGTTGCATGGATGGCAAGAGCTTTCTATTTTAATAATATTGATCGAGAAATCGCTCAGGAGATTAAAGAGGGTAAGGTGGCAGTTGAATTTATACGCCCCTATCATTATTTAATAATGAAGACGATGCAGGGGCTTGGAGAAGGGATTTTTAGATTAAGCTTCTTCTCAATTCCAGGGATGATTATTGTTAGCCTCATTTTCCCGATTGAATTTTCGGCTGCACTGTCGACATGGTTGTTTTTTATGGTAGCAATTATTCTAAGTTTTATTGTTAATACTCAAATTAATCTGCTGACAGGCGTTATGACCTTTTTCTTCTTTAACAACGATGGACTGATTCGAGCAAAGCGCGTTGTGATTGATTTGTTCTCAGGGTTATTACTTCCAATTAGTTTCTATCCAGGTTGGGCACAGAATGTCATGGACTTTCTACCGTTCCAAGCCATTAGCTATATTCCAAGTATGATTTTCACAGAAGGTTTTACTGGAAGTGCGGTATGGGAAGCGATTCTTTTCCAGCTTGTCTGGGCGGTTATTTTGATTCTTCCAATTCAAGCGCTATGGGTAATTGCCAAAAAACGCTTGATTGTGCAGGGAGGGTGACAAATGAAGCATGCTAGTATTTTCTTTCTATATGTCTCGCAATATATGAAAACGAGATTAACTTATCGTATAGATATGCTAATGGAAATTATGTCTGACTTACTGTTTCAGGCGGTTAATCTGATCTTTATACTTGTTGTTTTTGGGCATACAAATATGCTTAGCGGTTGGTCAAAGGATGAAATCATCTTTATCTATGGATTTTTCCTCGTTCCTTTTGCTATCTTCGGAGCATTTTTTAACATTTGGGACTTTAACGAGCGGTATATTGTTAAAGGTGAAATGGATCGGATTCTAACAAGACCCGTTCATAGTTTATTTCAGATTATTTTAGAACGAATGGAGCTTGAATCTTTATTTGGGGTTATCACAGGTATCGCCGTGATGGTGTATGCGGGGAGTCGACTTGATCTAAGTATGTCCTGGTACGATCCTATTGTATTTTTCTTTATGGTTTTAGGTGGTGCATTTGTATATGCAGGTATTTTTATTCTACTAGCAAGCATTAGTTTTTGGTCTGATAGCAGAACAAGTATTATGCCAATGATGTACAATATCGGGAACTATGGGAGATACCCAGTGGATATTTATAATAAAGTGATTCGCTTTGTATTAACGTGGATCTTACCATTTGCTTTTGTAGGAGTGTATCCATCAGCTTATTTCTTAGGTCGTGAAGAATGGTATGGTTATGCTTTTCTTACACCTGTTATGGGAATGGCGTTTTTTGGATTCGCCATCTTTATGTGGAATATTGGCGTCACGAAATACAGGGGCGCAGGTAACTAAAAAGTCCAGAGGGATCTCCCTCTGGACTTTTTGATTATGATTAGACAGGTTCTAATAATGATAAATCGATCGTTTCTTTTAATCTTTTCATGCCAAGCCTAACGCGACTTTTCACTGTTCCAAGGGGGATCTTCTTTTTGGAAGCTACTTCAGCTTGACTATAACCCTCTAAGTAGATGAGTTTAAGAATTTCCTTTTGTTCCGTATTCAAAGAATTTAAGGCTCCATTAATCATATCTCTGTTTCCGGAGTCATCTTGAAAATAAAGTTCTTTATCGACCAATTGGTGATCTTCAACAACTGTTTCTTTAAAATTACGCTGCTCTTTCTTAATCCGATCAATAGCTCGGTTTCGTGTGATTTGATTAACCCATGAGGAGAGTTTTCCTTTATCAGGCTCGAATTGACTTCGCTTATTCCAAACTTCTAAATAAACATCCTGAACGATCTCTTCGGCAATTTGCTGGTCATTTACAATGCGACGGGCGATGCGTAAAAGCGTTTGATGGTTTTCAATACAAAAGACTTTAAAAGGCTCCTCGTTTTCACTATCCCAGTAAGCAATCGCATAATTGCCTTTACTCATTAATAAGTTCCTCCTCCGAGCTTTTCTAGTAGCTCTATTCCCTTGAATTCGAAATAAAAACAATAAAAGTGTAAGAAAAGTGATCCGGTTACAAATATTTTGTCGTATTAATAAATGAACAAAGGTTATACAAAAGTATAACAAAAACTAAATAAAGGGAGTGGATTGAATGCTTAGGAAGTTTATGACAGCCGCAGTTGCGATGGTGATGATGTTCGGGATTATTGGAGGTACGGCATTCGCAGATAATCATGAAGCAATGGTACGAGTGATTCATGCATCCCCAGATGCACCTGCAGTTGATGTTTACGTAGATGGTGAGGCAGTTGTAGAAGGTGCTGAATATAAACAGGCGACAGAATACATGGCTCTTCCTGCAGGAGATCACGAAATTGAAGTATTCCCAGCTGGTGAGAATGGAGAAGGCGAGCCGGTTATCAGTCAGTCAGTGACGCTTGAAGAAGGCATGAAGTATTCTGCTGCTGCAGTAGGTACGCTAGATAGCATCTCGCTTTGGGCGCTAAGCGATGATATGGAAGCTTCTGAAGGAAAAGCAAAAGTAAGGGTTGTACATGCGTCTCCAGATGCACCTAATGTAGATGTAGCTGTTAAAGACGGAGACGTTCTATTCTCAGATGTTGCATTTAAATCAACGTCAGACTACGCTGAAGTTGATCCTATGACTGTTGATCTTGAAGTTCGACCAGCAGGTTCTGAAGACGTTGTTCTTGAAATTCCTGGTGTTGAATTAAAAGAAGGCTATGTTTACTCTGTTTATGCGGTAGGTCTTGTAGAAGGTGAACCAACTCTTGAAGCATGGCCGATGGTGGATGCGACAAATATGCCTTCAGACATGCCTCAAACAGGTATGGGTGGTACAGCTGATCAGTCTAATACCGTTGCATGGGCACTTCTTGGAGGAGGTATTCTAGTAGTAGGAACTGGATTTTATCTTCGTAAGAAGCAAACAGCTTAAATCAAGGTAGAAGGAGGAGCGCATATGCCGTTTAAAAAGCTTTTATTAAGTATGTTACTTTTAGGAGCAGCGGCAGGCTGCTCCTCTTCTTCTAATCAATCAGATGAAATGAAAGAAGTTTTACCTAATAATGAAGAAACACATCTGATCTCTGCTCCAGATTTAACAGCATCTTCTTCATCTAAGAGTAACGAATCTGTTGAACCTGCTTTAGTAGGGATCATTCCAGCCCATTTATCCATTCCAGCTATTAATGTAGACGCAAAAGTGGAGCATGTGGGCCAATTACCAGATGGGCAAATGGATGTGCCCAAAGATGAACGTAACGTTGGATGGTATAAGCCTGGAGCAAAACCTGGTGAAATAGGAAATGCTGTTCTTGCGGGTCACGTAGATAACAAAACAGGACCATCAGTGTTCTATCATCTTGATGATTTAGTACCAGGAGATATTGTCACGGTTACTGATGTAAATGGAAGTGCATATGATTTTGAAGTACAGAATGTAGAATCTTATCCTAGGAATCAAGCGCCACTCGAAAAAGTTTTTGGAACAAATTCTAAGTCAGGTCTTAATCTAATTACTTGTACAGGGACCTTCGATCGTGATGCGGGAACACACGAAGAACGTCTGGTCGTCTACACGACACTTCTATCAAAATAGTTTGTCTTAAATTAAACAAACACCTCATAAACCTATAGTGAGGTGTTTTCTAATGCTCTTATTAATTATTTGTGCAATTGTTCTTGCCTTTATTAGTGTGGGGAGAAGTATGGTAGCACTTATGAAAAGAACGAGAGTACCTGGAAGTCTTCTGTCTGTTTATAAGATGTTTCTGCTATTTCTTGTTTATTTAACGATGATTATCGCTTTTGGGAGTATGTATTTAAGCCTCATTATCCTTGATATTCCTGTACTTCAAGAAGGTCAAATGGATCTTGCGGATATGACATTAACGCCGCTTACAAGAGTTCAATCTGTCCTTTATTTTAGTGCGGTTACGCTTCTATCGGTTGGCTATGGAGATCTTACTCCAATTGGAGTTGGAAGATGGATTGCGATTTTTGAGGCGTTAATCGGTTACTTAATGCCAGCCGCATTTTTTGTCACGACCATCGTTGACTATCGTGAAAGCCCGAAGTTGTAAGTTCGAATGAATTTCGTTACGCTTATCTTAAGAAGATTTAAGGAGGCGTAAAAAATGGGTGTTGAAATTGGTCAAAAAGCTCCTGATTTTAAGTTAGAAGCAAGCACTGGTGAGATTGTGTCTCTTTCCGACTATAAAGGAAAGAATGTTGTGCTTTATTTTTATCCAAAAGATATGACGCCTGGCTGTACGACAGAGGCATGTGATTTTCGAGATCATATTGAAGGATTCGAAGAACTGGATACGGTTATCTTGGGAGTAAGTCCAGACCCAGTCGAGAAACACAAAAAATTTATTGATAAGTATGACCTTCCGTTCCTTCTCTTAGCAGATGAAGATCATTCTGCTGCAGAAGCATATGATGTATGGCAGTTAAAGAAAAACTTCGGCAAAGAATACATGGGGATTGTTCGTTCTACCTTTGTTATAGACAAAGAAGGAACCCTTGTAAAAGAGTGGCGGAAAGTTCGCGTTAAAGAGCATGTGGAATCTGCACTAGGTTACATTAAAGAAAACTTATCATAACCCTTTGTTTGCGGGACAAAAGACTATACCTTTAGATGTTTGCAACATAGAGTATAGTAGATCATATCTTCAGTTGAGAGCGCATTAAGCGCTCTTTTTTTGTTAGCGATGTTTCGAAGAGGTTATTTTGTTTAAGTCATATTGGTCATTCAGCTATACTTAATACATGGAGAAAGGTTAAATAAATGGAGAGTGGTGAAATAATGCAGGTACTATCAACGGGGAAACTGAAAACAAATATTAAAGAGAGCCTTAGAGAAACGTATCCAGACGTAACGTTTCATTTTTATCCATCAATGCAAGAAGGGGAGCCTAAACTTGCTGATGCAGAAATTCTTCTTACATATGGAGAGGACCTGAACGCGGAGTTAATTCAGAAAGCTTCTCACCTTAAGTGGATAATGGTCCTATCGGCTGGACTTGAAAGAATGCCATTTCAGGCTATTAAAGAAAGAGGTATTCTCGTAACAAATGCACGGGGCATCCATAGCATTCCGATGGCTGAATATACATTATCTGTTATGCTTCAAGTAGCGAGGGATACAAAACAAGTGCTAGCAAATGAATCCTCAAAGATCTGGAAGAAAAAAACGCCTATACGAGAAATTACTGGTAGCTCGATAGGGGTTGTTGGTACTGGTGCTATTGGCAGTGAGATTGCAAGAGTAGCGAAAGCATTTCGAATGAAAACGCTAGGAGTTAATCGATCTGGGCATGAAGTAGACCATTTTGATGTGATTTATAATAGTGAAGAACTTTTATCTATGCTCCCGAAATGTGACTACGTGGTAAGTGTCCTGCCTAGTACGAGTGAAACGGCCAATTATTTTACGAAAGAACAATTTGCAGCCATGAAAGAATCTGGGGTATTTATTAATATTGGCAGAGGAGATACTGTAGATGAGCAATGTTTGATTGACGCACTAAATGAACATCAAATTGCCCATGCTGTATTGGATGTGTTTAAAGATGAACCACTTGATTCGTCACACCCATTTTGGGAGATGGAAAATGTAACGGTTACGCCGCACCATTCAGCTATCTCTGACAATTATCAACCTAGAGCGATTGAAATATTTGAGCATAACTTAGTTCAATATCAAAGAGGAACGAATGACTTTAAGAATGTCATTGATCCGGATAGGGGGTATTAATAGTGAAAATTTATACGAAGACAGGCGATAAAGGAGAGACCTCTCTCGTTTATGGGCAACGGGTGTCTAAAAACGATATTCGAGTCGAGGCATACGGAACTTGTGATGAAGCCAATTCCCAGATCGGGCTTGCTCTAAGTTATATTGGGGCTACGAACTTCGATGGTAAAGAAGAATGGGGGTCCATTTTTCATAAAATACAAACGTGGCTTTTCCATGTGGGAGCAGAGCTTGCTACACCTAAAGGGAAAAAAGTAGGATGGACTATTGAAGAATCGCATATTAATGAAATGGAAAACCAAATCGACAGCTGGGAGCAGCAGCTTGAACCTCTAAGGAACTTTGTATTGCCAGGTGGACACTCAGCAGGAGCTTGCTTACATGTGGCGCGTACGATTGTCCGTCGCGCGGAGCGTCTTACGACAATGGTAGAAGACGCAAATCCTCTTGTCCTTTCTTTCTTAAACCGTCTCTCTGACTTTTTATTTGTAGCAGCTCGTTTCATTAACTACCATATGGGGGAGAATGAGTCGATCCTTCATCAAGAGCACAAATAAGAAAGAGGCCTATAAGCTTGTCATTATTGACAAAACCCTCTTTCTCCATGTACACTAATTATAAACATTACAAAGTAAGAATGCTTGTTGAAAGCGAGGTGCATGACGAATGGCTGAAGAAAAACTGCATGAAGCAATTGATGCTATGAAAAATTCAGGAGTGCGTATTACCCCGCAGCGTCATGCCATTCTGGAGCATTTAATCCAGTCCATGTCACATCCTACAGCAGATGAGATCTATAAGTCTCTTGAAGGAAAATTTCCTAATATGAGTGTAGCTACAGTTTATAATAACTTGAGAGTATTTAAGGAAATTGGATTGGTAAAAGAATTAACGTACGGAGATGCTTCCAGCCGATTTGATTGTGTCACAACAGATCATTATCATATTATCTGTGATGATTGTGGTAAGATTGTAGACTTTCATTATCCGGGATTGGACGAAGTAGAAACGCTTGCGGAACAGGTAACAGGCTTCCGAGTCGGTGATCACAGAATGGAGATTTACGGAAAATGTCCAGATTGCCAGCAAAGCAAACACTAATTTAAAGAAGGCTTCCGCCATATTAATGGCGGAAGCCTTCTTATCTTTTACTGCGTTCTTTTTTGGGCTCTTTTCACATTGTATTTCTCATCAAATTCTTTGCCGTCCAAATTAGGGTCCATCGTTAGTGGTTGTTTGCAATGCATACAAGCATCTACACGTCCAAGAACTTTCGTTGGCTTTTCACAGTTTGGACAAACTACCTGGATTGCTCTTGTGGAGAGCATTCCGATCCAGAAGTACACAACCGCACTTGCGATCGTTGCAAGAAATCCAATCAGCATAAAGATGGTCATAAGCAAGACAGATGTCTTGAAGAATATTCCTATATACATAATCGCGATTCCAATAAACACTAGACTCAGTGCGAACGTACGAATTTTATTAATCTTATTAGTATACTTTAGTTGCATTGCAAGTCCCTCCTGCACACAATTATAGCATAACCATGAGGTGTAAGCACTTTCCTTATAAGGTGAATAACGTTATCTGCATTTCATATAGTTGGATATTTTCAAGTAGATAGTGGAAACTTCAAATTCAGGGATTGCTTATTTCATTACAGGATTTATAATATGGACTGTTGAATACTTAAGTTAACGTAGGAAAAGGGAAATTGAATATCGTAAGGAAACAAAAGTATAAGTACTTCTGGAGGATCGAATTATGGAAAACCTTTTAAGACCGATTTATCAAGAGAGAGCTAGTCATCCTGATACACTGGGTGTACTAGTTATTGAAAAGACAAAGCCATTTCACCCGCTTACTGATAATTTTGATGTTGTCCTACTAATCATCGTTCAAAATAACGAGAAACCATGGTTCGTCAAACATTATGATTTTGAAGGAAAGAAAGCTGCTATGCACGTTATAACAGAGCAGCAGGTTAACGAATGGCTAATCTCTGGTAGCCACCGTCGTCTTGTGGCATGGCTTGTTAATGGAAAGATCATTTTTGATCGGAACGAGTACATAGCGGGATTGAAAGAGAGAATTAGAGATTTTCCATATGAAGAGCGCACTCAAAAAATTGGAGTGGAGTTTGCAAGACTTATTCGAAGATATACAGATGGGAAAGAACTTTTCGCTTCTAAGCAATATATGGATGCGTATAACTTTATTCTTCATGCTTTGCACCATCTTGCTCGCTTATCTGTTATTGAGCATGGGTTCCATCCTGAAATTACTGTGTGGAATCAGGTTAAACATATTGAACCTGAAATTTTCAAGTTGTATACCGAGCTTTTATCTGGAGAAGATCCTCTTGATAAACGACTGGAGTTATTGCTATTGGCTAATGACTTTTCTTTATCTTCAAAATCAAAAAACGCAACCGTTCATATAAGGAACATCATGAATGAACGTGAAAGTTTATGGACATATCAAGAATTAATGGAAGAAGAACAGCTAAAGGAATACGGGATAGACCTTGGTGCGCTTCTAGAATATATGATTGAAAAAGGGCTTATCGAAGTTCACCGAAGCGAAACTAAAGGTTCTGGTATTTTCATTCGAGAATATAGCGCTGTATAGGTGATTTATAAAACGGAGAAAAAATATCAAGAAAAGGGTTGACCGTATTTTTTCTCCGTGGTATATTATTACTTGTCGCCGCGAGAGATTAACGCGACAACGAAAAAAACTTTTAAAAAGTTGTTGACGTCGACCGAGTTAATGTGGTACATTAATAAAGTCGCTGAAAACGACATTGAAAGAAACGAATTGATCTTTGAAAACTGAACGAAACGCCATGTAAGTAGTTGTTTCTACGGAAACAAAACATTGTTTTAAAGCTAGATTGAGCTTTCTATCGGAGAGTTTGATCCTGGCTCAGGACGAACGCTGGCGGCGTGCCTAATACATGCAAGTCGAGCGAAGAGATGGGAGGTTGCTCCCTGATCTTAGCGGCGGACGGGTGAGTAACACGTGGGCAACCTGCCCTGCAGACTGGGATAACTCCGGGAAACCGGAGCTAATACCGGGTAATACATCGCACCGCATGGTGCAATGTTGAA
>NZ_JBEWYW010000006.1:0-213564 GCF_041366475.1 Pseudalkalibacillus sp. JSM 102089 | reverse complement strand
ATCTACAGCTTTTTTCTTGAATTGAATATCATATGTTTTATTAATTTTACCCATAGAAAAATCCCCTCCATAATAGACAGCTTAGTGCGCTTTCTTTTTTCTGTCTACTATGAGGGGATCATATCAATGCTGGGATACCTTTTGTTTATGCAAAGTATGGGTTTGGAGAGGTAAGTGAATATGATGAGGTTATAGATAGGTTTGAAGAGTTGGTGGAATTATATGGATCTTAAAGGGGCCTTATGAGAAATAGCCTTGTTATTCTCGGGAGTTAAGTTTAAAGATTCTCTCCGGGACAACAAGTATAGCGATGGAGAAAATACGTAAAGTTAATAGTTCAATTAGAAAAACGTACTTTCAAAAATGCGTCTTCTTGAGGAAAGTTGCTTACATTTTAGTCTAGATCGCTCATTTTTATTAGGAAATATCGTGTTCTACAGTTTGAACGGTAGGCACTGCATTTAAGAGATTGCTAATCCTTTAGAACTCTCCAGCTATGGCGACTGGTACCCTCTAGAATCAGGTCATTTTGAACAATCTTACATTTATATATTTCATCTGTTTCCTATAAAGGAATGTCCTAATCCCCACCTTCATAGACTTAGAGAAAAGAAGGGAGGTGGTCTCAATAATTGAGTGGAGTGTTACCCTTGTAGCCATCGCGTTTGTTGTTCTTGTCGTCTATTTGGTTTTGACATTACGAAAAGTTATGACAACATTGGCAGAAACGAAGGAGACGCTGTCGGGCGTTCGGAATTCTGTAAACGGCATTTCAGATGAAGCAGAGGAACTGATTCATAAAGCCAATGAAATTTCGGTTGATGTAAAAGGGAAAATGGAAGCCGTTGACCCCTTAATCGAGTCCGCTCATGATGTGGGCGATATGATACACGATGTAACAAGCTCAATAAAAAGAACGGCACTGCAGAAGAACCGTAAGAAAATCATCCATACACAGGAAAGTAAGCCAGTGCACATTAAATTGAAATAAGGAGAAAGAGGCTGGGTAAACCGGCCTCTTTTTAAATTTATGAACTTCCGAGGCTAGGATTTATCTATATTGTATAGAGACTTTTAGGTTGTTCACTATATCATTAGTTCTGTACAACGGTCATGCAGCTTTAATGAAATGAAAAAGAGCTTGGAAGCATCGTGCTTCTAAGCTCTTTTCTGTGGGGTTTTAGCTTATGAAGTAATTCGTTTATCAGAAGCGTGATTAAAATCAATCCAATTTCATTTTATGTTAGGAATTGATCCGATCAGCGTCCGCCACAACGACCACCGCCTCCACCGCAACGACCGCCACCTCCACATCTTGCGGCACAACCGCCGCATCCAGCGCATCGAGCACAACGCGCGCAGCCGCCGCCGCATCCGGCACACCCCGCACATCCAGCACAACCCGCGCATCCAGCGCAGCCTACACAACCTGCGCATCGGAAGCAGCCATAGCAAACAAACCCGATTAAGCGAGAATCATTTGGATCAACATGTGTATGATAGTTGGCTTGCTCACATGGCACTAAATTTTGGGCATGGTATTCTCCAACATCTAAGTGTTGAAGATCATTTTGAAATTGATTCATTTATGTCACCTCCATCATTATTCTTTTCTAATGAGCTAAATGGAACTGCTTTGTCATGAGTAATTACTTCATGAAACACCTTCTTCAACAAATTATGTGAAGTGGTTGGGTAATGTTACTAGGTAAGGAGTGGAAGAAATCGGTACGAGCGGTCATTAGGATGGCGTCTGGGACGAGTGCTATTCTATCGATCGCACTCCTTTTCTTCATAAGATGGAATCCATTGAACCGGATCGGCCATTCTGAGCCATTTATAAAAGATAGGGGAGTTCCCCTCAGATGATAGGGAAGTTCCCTGATTACCTAAATTTGCTCACCTTTCTATAATAAAAGTAACAAGTAACCTGCGAGGGGGAATTTATATGGCAGAATCTGTACTTCGAAAATCATCCAAATCCATACGGTCATTCCATCATGCATTTGCTTCAAATTTTGCGAAATCTATGTTTTTTACAATAAGTGGCTTAGTTATCCTATCGTTTATTGCAACGAGAATGTTCACACACGTCGATTTAAACCTTTATGGCTACATGGTGGGGACGTTCGTATTCATTGGTGGTTTCTTCTATCGTTTCATTGCTTGGGGGGAAAGGCCTCCAACCAAAATCATTATTAAAAAGGGAATTAAGCTGCTCGGGCGCAAATCAACGCCAAAAACATCTGTTGAACATCTTGGTACATATCAGTTTATCTGGAATAGGGGAATTTACCGATGGACACAACATCTTCTGCTTGGCTGGGGCGTCATATTGTCCTGCTTTGTCACATTTCCACTCGTGTTTGGATGGATGTACTTCACGATGGAGGAAGGCGGTTATTACACTGTTGTAGGCATGGGCATCAACATAATGACAGTTAATGCCGATGGGATTCTTGCTTTCTTCTTTTACAATGCGTTGAACTTCACAGCGATTATGGTGATCGCCGGTGTATGTATGGCGCTTTATCGTCGCTTAAAAAATATGCAGGCTAGAGCGGAACAGAATTTTATGTATGACTTTCTACCACTCTATCTCTTGCTGTTTATTAGTGTAACAGGTCTTCTTTTAACATTTATGAACGTCTTTTTACATGGGCAGGGGCATTACGTTATGTCACTCATCCATCAGTATTCTGTTATCATTACGCTCATTTACTTACCGTTTGGGAAGCTCGCCCATATTCCATTTCGTCCGCTTAGTGTGTTTGCGCGCAATTATCGTGAACATTATGCTGAGCAGTCGAAGAAAGCATGCAAGGTATGTGGGGAAAGTTTTGTTTCTACTGAACAATCAAAAGATGTTATGGATGTGCTGAATACGAATGACATTACGTTCGATATGGAGGAGGGCTTTAATCTTGCTGAATTATGCCTTCCATGTCGAAGAAAATATCGCATCGCACGATTTTCAGGATTTGCAACGCATGAAGTGAAAACGAAGGAGGCTAATCAGAATGCAAAGGGATAAATTTTTTCGAGATATCGAAAATGTCACGCACCCGAATGAAAAATTAGTTAAAACCCACTGTAGCTATTGCGGTATGCAGTGTGGCATGAACTTAAGGGTGAACACGAGTAGTAACAAAATTATCGGTGTCGAACCTCGTTATGATTGGCCGGTTACGGTTGGGAAGATGTGTCCGAAAGGAGTAACCGCTTATCAACAAACGAATCATCCGGACCGAATCCTTCGACCGCTCATCCGCGATGATGCCTCATTAAAAGGAACGAAGGAAGGATTCAGAGAAGCGAGCTGGGAGGAAGCGTATCAGCTTATTGCTAAGAAATTCGGTGAGCTGCAATCGGAATATGGCAAAGACAGTTTATCCGTTTTCAGTGGTGTCTCCATGACAAATGAAAAGTGCTATTTAACTGGAAAGTTTGCAAGGGTTGCGCTTGGAACCCGCTACATTGATTACAATGGTCGGTTCTGTATGTCGAGTGCCGCTGGTGGTTTCTTACGCTCATTCGGAGTAGATCGTGGCTCGACATTACCGTGGACAGATATTCATGAAACAGATTGCTTATTCATTGCTGGAAGTAATACAGCTGAATGTCACCCCACTTCGATGTTCCGCGTATGGAATGTGCAGGAGCGTGGGGGTTACATTATCGTCGTTGATCCTAGAGAAACACCTCTCGCTAGAAGAGCGGATGTGCACCTTGATCTAAAACCAGGAACCGACCTTGCACTGGCGAATGGCATCTTGCACCTTCTTATTGAAAACGGCTATGCAGATGAAGCGTTTGTGAACGATCATACGAACGGATTTGAGGAAACAAAGGAAGTTGTGAAAGAGTTCACGCCTGAATATACAAGCATTTTGACAGGTGTCTCGCCAGAAAAAATCATGAAAGCAGCAGAAATTTATGGAAAGGCACCAAATGCCATTGTTATGTTTGCGCGTGGTATCGAGCAACAGCATAAAGGGGTCGATAACGTTTCTGCCTACACAAACATGGCCCTTGTAACTGGTAAAATTGGTCGACCAAAGGCCGGTGTTGCGACGTTCACAGGACAAGGAAACGGTCAGGGCGGACGAGAGCACGGTCAGAAATCGGATCTATTACCTGGCTATCGTAAAATTACGAATCCTGAACACGTTAAAGCCGTTTCGAAAGTGTGGGGAATTAATCCTGAAGAAATGCCAAAGCCGGGAGTATCAGCTTATGAAATGTTTGAATTAATGGAGCAAAAAACGATTCGAGGACTATATCTTCTTTGTTCGAATCCGGCTGTTTCGGCACCGAATTTAAATTTTGTTCGAAAAGCGATGAAGAATCTTGATTTTATGGTTTGCGGTGACTTCTACTTGTCAGAGTCGGCCGAGTTCGCTGATGTGATTCTTCCGTCCGTGACTTGGTCAGAAGATGAAGGGACGGTTACGAACATTGAAGGGCGCATTATTAAAATTAACCAGGCGCAGGAACCAATTGGTGAATCAAAGCCAGATTGGTTAATGCAAGTGGAACTTGCTGAACATCTTGGGAAAGGCAAGTATTTCTCTCATTTGAAAACGGCTCGAGATGTGGCGGATGAGTTCAGATTAGCTACAAAGGGTGGAAACGCTGATTACTACGGTGCGACCTGGGATAAGATCGATCAACAGGATGGGGTGTTCTGGCCATGTAAGGATGAACAGGACAAAGGAACCCCGCACATGTTCCTTGACCAGAAATTCTATCATCCAGATGGAAAAGCGAAGATTTGTGCGCTGCCTTATCGCCCGCCTGCAGAAGAGCCTTGTGAAAAGTATCCGCTTCGCTTAACAACGGGCCGTGTCGTCTATCATTACTTATCTGGAAATCAAACGCGCCGCATTCAGTTCCTTAATGACATGTGTCCAGAGCCATATGTAGAAGTGCATCCAGAAACGGCCCATGAGTACGATCTAGAACATGATGAAAAGATTGTTCTATATACAAGACGAGGAAAAGCCGTTTATAAGGTGAAAGTGACAGAAGCTATTCGAACAGACACGGTATTCGTTCCTTATCACTTTGGTCATGATGAATCGATTAACCTGCTGACAATCGCAGCCCTTGATCCAATATCAAGAATGCCTGAATTCAAAGCATGTGCTGCTCAAATGCAGAAATTACCTAGTAAGAAGGTGTTGTAAATGAAGAAGCGACTGTACATCGAATTAGAAAACTGTATTGGTTGCCGCTCTTGCCTAGCTGCTTGCACGCAATGCGGTGGGCATGAGCAGCGAAATCGGAACTATGTGTATGATGTCAATCCGCATGTGAATAGGCAAACAATGCCTCTCATGTGCTTACACTGTGAAAATCCAGCTTGTGCTAGAAGCTGTCCGGCTCAAGCGATACAAATTCATGAATCAGGTGCTGTTCTTTCGGCATTAGTTGAGAAATGCATCGGATGTCAGAATTGTACAATTGCCTGTCCGTATGGAATTCCGAAGTTTGATGAAGAACAAAATCTTATGTATAAGTGTGATCTTTGTATCGATCGAACGAAAGATGGCATTCCTCCAATGTGTGCGAGCGTCTGTCCTTCCAACACACTTCAGTGGTTAACGGAAGGTGAGATTGAGAAAAAACAGGAGCAGCACAATCTCGATAACGGTAAATGGGTGACAAGCATGCCTTATTTAGAAGGTGCAACGAATGTGAAAGTGAACCTGCCTGGTATTTTACAAGGAACAGAGAAACTCTTTTAGGGAGAGGATGTAGTATGTCAGATCGAAACAATCGTGTGCCATTCGATGAAGATAATTACACACATAATATTAATCGGAACAATGAACGGATGCTCGATCGAAGAGGGTTTATGAAGACACTTGCAGGTGCTGCTGGGGTGTTCGCCATCTCCTCGCTTCCGTGGGGAGCGGTTGCGGCTAAGGAGTTATTAGGGCTAGGGGAAAAAGAGTACCCTCATCAGAAAATCGTGAACGTTAAAGACATCGCGATTGGTGATTCGGTGGATTTCAATTTTCCAAGTGAGCATGACAGTGCGATCTTAATTCGCTTGAGCGATAAACGCTATGTTGCTTATCAGAATGCTTGTACTCACTTGAGATGCCCGGTCTATTGGGTGAAGGAAGAAAAAGAAATGGTTTGCCCTTGTCATCACGGTAAGTTCGATGCAGGAACGGGGGCTCCAACTGCAGGACCGCCGAGACGGCCTCTACCTGGCATTCAAGTAGAAGTGAGTAACGGCGGAGTATATGCCGTCAAGGTGAAGCGATATGAAGCGTAGTTATGTTGGCGTTCTATTACTCTGTACTATCCTACTCTTGAACATTGTTTTCACGCAGTTAATGGTTCACCAGTTTTACTATGAACATTACGCTACTACGCTAGTATACGGCGGGTTGAACATTCTATTATTTCCAATTGCGCTCCTCATTTATCGAAAAGAAAAGCATAAAGGAGGCACTCATGGGCATGAACAATGAAACTTACTTAGATTTCTGTTTTATCCAGCAAGTCACCGGTTCTCTAGCTGATGAAGTGGATCAGATGCTGAAACAAGTTTTTAAGGAACAGTATCTTAACTGGTATCTAGATAAGAAAGTCGAAAATGAAGTAGAGATTGTGGTGGCTGAAGTAAAAGGGATGAGCGAGTGGATGTCTGAAGATGAGGTCATTCAGCATTTAGAAAGATGCGCGGATACGAAATTCTGGGAAACCTTACAAGGCTATCAATTTTTTGTCTATCCTGCCAATAGGGGGTGCAGCTCCTGTGGCACACGTTAGTATGCAAAGTTTAGAATCATATATCGGTCAACCCGTTCGCGTTTGTATTCACGGGGAACGAGGAGAAGAGATGGCCCCTTGGGTGAATAAACGTGTGAGAAAGCTAGAATGGTGTCCTGATCGCACTCATCTTCGCATCTTCTTCGATGATCATTACTTCTTTGCTGTTCCACTTACGAGCGATGTTCGTCTAACGGAAAGCGAATGGAGGGCTTATGATAAACAGGTTGGACTATATTATGTCATGAGAAACGAGGAGAATGAACATGTATAAGAAATGGCAACTTCCATTACAGACGATGAATCTTGTCACAGGTTTCATGGTCTGGGTATTGATCTCATCTTTACTCCCGTTTATAACTGAAGATATCGCTATCGCACCAGAACAAATTGCATGGGTTACAGCAGTACCTGTCATTTTGGGATCATTATTGCGTATACCGATCGGTTACCTTGCGAATCAATTTGGTGCAAGACTATTATTTATGATTAGCTTCATTTTATTGCTTTTCCCCGTTTACTTTTTAAGTGCAGCTGATTCCTTCGCTGATCTTCTAGTTGGAGGCTTATTCCTCGGAATTGGTGGAGCCATTTTTTCTGTTGGTGTCACCTCTCTCCCTAAATATTATGCAAAAGAACGCCACGGATTTGTTAATGGGATATACGGAGCGGGGAACATTGGTACAGCTATTACAGCGTTCGCTGCTCCGGTTGTTGCGGCGAATTACGGCTGGTCATTTACTGTGAAGTTATATATGGTGTTATTAGGCATCTTTATCATCGCTAACTTTTTCTTAGGAGATAAACACGAACCAAGGGTTCAGGTACCTTTAGTGAAACAAATCAAAGGGATTTATAAGAATGAGAAGCTATGGTTATTCTGTTTATTCTATTTTATTACGTTTGGATCTTTTGTAGCTTTTACAGTGTATTTACCCAACTTCTTAGTGGCTAATTTCGGACTTGAAAAAGTAGACGCTGGGGTAAGAACGGCAGGTTTTATTGTAGTGGCAACTTTCCTACGTCCTGTTGGGGGCTTTCTTGCTGACAAGTTCCATTCCCTCATTCTGCTCATGTACGTATTTGGTCTGTTCACAGTTGCGGCACTTATTCTATCATTCGCTCCTTCCATTCAGTTGTACACGGTTGGATGCATTACAATTGCGATGGCAGCCGGAATCGGAAATGGTGTTGTGTTCAAACTTGTGCCAATGTATTTTCAGAAGCAAGCAGGTATTGCCAATGGTATCATTGCAGCAATGGGTGGACTTGGCGGTTTCTTCCCGCCTCTTATTCTTGCATCGCTTTATCAGTTAACAGGACATTATGCAATTGGATTTATGGCGTTATCTCAGTTAGCGCTCGTCAGTCTTGTTCTTGTCATCTGGATGTATTATCAGGATAAACTTATCTTGTCTCATCAAGTGATGGTTACGACGCCGCTCGGGATGATGGTTACGGATAAACAGGGGAAGATCATTGCGGTCAATCCTGCTTTCACGGAACTAACAGGATTCAGTGCAAAAGAATCAATTGGAGAAAATCCGAATATGTTGAAGTCGGGAAAACAATCCGCTGCTTTCTATCATCAGATGTGGGAAACTCTGAAACAGAAAGGATCCTGGCAAGGACAAATATGGAATAAACGAAAAGACGGGAATCACTTCCTAGAATGGCTAACGATCAACGCGATTAAAGATGATTCGGGAGAGGTCATTCAGTATGCCGGTGTGTTCAGCGATATTACCGAAGATAAGCTGAAATTGACGAATGAGTAATGGGGGTTCGAGATGGCGCTAAAAGATGGAAACGAGGCGAGTACTTATATTATTCAATCACAAGAAGAAGAAATTAAACGCATTGCACTCGAGCTTCATGAAGGGATCAGCCAGAACCTGTATAGTCTCTATACAGGTTTGGGGTTTCTTCAGACAGGCATAGAAGATCCACATATGAAAAGCTATGCGAAAGAAATGGCCACGCTAATGGAGCGTACGATTCAAGAAGTGAGATTACTATCTGTCGAGCTCTATCCGAATACACTCACAACGTTAGGACTCATCTCAGCTCTTAAAAGTTATTCGAAACTTTATACATCAACGTTTGGTATTCTAGTTAACTTTGAATCAACTGGTGAGGAGAAAGTGATTTCTGAGCGGAAAAGCATGGCGGTCTTCCGTGTTTGTCAGGAAGCCCTAATCAATATCGCCAAGTATGCGGATGCAACAAATGCTAAGGTTCGGTTTACATGGGAAGATAAATCAGTGAAAATACAAATAGAAGATTATGGAAAGGGTTTCGATGTTACGGATGTTATGAAGCGAAACTATTTTACCGGAATGGCTGCGATGAAGGAAAGGATGGTTCTTGTAGGTGGTGCGTGTCAGGTCACATCTGAGCCTGCAATCGGAACGACGGTTTCGATCAGTCTACCTATTTAGAGAGAGGGGGAATTCAAGTGATAAAAGTTCTTTTAGTAGATGATCATGCAGTTGTGAGAATGGGTTTAAAAATGCTATTAAACTCGCTTAAGGATATGGAAGTTGTAGGGGAAGCGTCTGAAGGCAATGAAGGAATTGAGAAAGCAATGGAAACGAACCCTGATGTGATTTTGATGGATTTAAGTATGCCTCACGGAAAGGACGGGTTATCAGCGACATCTGAGCTGAAAAAGCAATTACCCCATACGGCTATCCTCATTCTTACGATGCACGATGATGAAGAGTATTTATTTCGAGCGATCCAGGCTGGAGCATCTGGTTGCGTTTTGAAGAGTGCGCCACATGATGAACTTGTACAAGCAATCCGATCAGTCTGCAGTGGTAATGCATACCTTCATCCTTCAGCAACAAAGAGGTTGATGGAGGAATACATAGGTAATTTAAAGCAGGATGAAATGGATACTTATCAACTGTTATCCGATCGGGAGAAAGAAGTGCTGACGCTTGTGGCGAAGGGATATTCTAATAAAGAGATCGCCGAAAAACTCGTCATTAGTGTGAAGACGGTTGAAACGCATAAAGGCAATGTCATGGGGAAACTCAAGATTAAAACAAGGCCAGAGCTCGTATCCTTCGCCTTAAAGAAAGGGTTGCTTGGGTATGGCATTCAATAAGGAGGAAAGCTGATGGAACCATTTGATAAGTGGATCTCACCTGAGGGCCAACGCTTAAAGCGAGATCTTTCTTGTGATGTCGTTGCATTAGCGCTACAAAACAGAGCTGGACTCGATATTACGTGGCCATGCGTCATAGGACATCGGAATGAAAAGTACAAATATATCACCGTTCGCTATGGAAAAGGGATCGCAGGGAAAGTTATTTCTAGCGGTCGTCAGATGGAAATAACCTCTTTTCCAAATGGAATCCTAGGCAAATCAATCGATTATCCGATCATGCTAGCTGAACAGCTAATTTCAGCTTATGCTGTGCCACTATTATGTGATGACTCTCCGAAAGGTGCCTTGTTAATTGGTTATCGTGACGTCCATGTTTTTACCGAAGAAGAGAAAAGCCGAGTGATGGAAGTAGCACGTGGTGTGCAGTCAAGCTTATCCACTCATTATGCTACGTATAGGAGGGATCGCTTTTGATTGAAAGAAATAAGAGTCAGCCTTCAGTTGAAACAACAGAAGAAGCCACAATTGTTACTGACGAGAAAGGCAACATTTATTCTCTTAACGAAGAAGCGATTGATCTGTTTGGACTTGTTCGAGATGATGATGTAACAACCGTCCGACAGCTTATACCAAATCTTAATTATTCTCTGTTGGATCAAGGGGTCGTGGTCCAACGCTTTGGTGTGGGGAAAGAAGGGAAGTATTTTCCGGTGTTTTTGCGGAAAAGTTCATTCACACTTAAAGGGGAATCTTATATCCTTCTTGTCATCCATAAAAAGAATGATCGATCGATTGCTGGTTTAGAGCCCCAAAAAGTAGTAAATGAACTCCTTGATATTAAATTTGCACTAGATGAATCGACGATTGTTGCGATCACGGATCATTCAGGAAAAATTGTGTATGTGAATGATCAATTCTGTCAGATCTCAAAGTACTCGCAGGAAGAACTGATCGGAAGAGATCATTCTATTATCAATTCTGGCTATCATTCGAAGGAATTCTTTCGAGACCTCTGGCGAACGATTGCTTCAGGGGAAGTTTGGAAAGGCGAGATTAAAAATAAAGCGAAGGATGGGACTTCCTATTGGGTGGATACTACTATTGTTCCCTTTCTAAATAAAGAAGGAAAGCCTTATCAATACTTAGCGATTCGTTCTGAGGTTACTAAACGAAAAAAGGTTGAAGAAGAATTAAAACAAATGGCAACACGCATGATTGATGTTCAGGAAGAGGAACGCAAAAGACTCTCTCGAAACTTACATGATGGAATTGGTCAGAATTTATATAGTCATCTTATTACGATCAGCCGTATCGATGCAGAATTGGATCATCCTCTTATTGATCAAATGCGTAATGAGGCCACCGCTATAATAGAAGAAGTTCGAGAGATTTCTTGGGAACTACGTCCATCTGTGTTAGATGATCTTGGCTTGATCCCGGCGATTCGCTCCTTCCTAAACAGATACTCAGAAAACTATAAGATTGATGTTTTCTTTGAATGTGTTCTTGAAAATCGTCTTGGAAACCAGTCCGAAACTACAATCTACCGCATCATCCAAGAAGCGTTAACCAACGTGCGGAAATATGCAGGGGTCAAGCAAGCTTCTGTCACAATTCGTGAGTTTAGCGAAGGTGTTAGAGTGATGGTGGAAGATAATGGGATTGGGTTTGTCCAAGATCAGCTTGCGAGTGGGGTCGGGTTGTTTAGTATGGAAGAGCGGTCAAAGTCAGTAGGTGGCGAGTTACATATACATAGCGCTCCAGGAAAAGGAACGAAAGTGATTTTAGACATTCCATATTAGAAGGTGAGAATCCCTTATAGTAATGGAAATGAAATTTGATGAATGAAGGGAGGTTTTGTAGTGGGGAACATGAAGAACATATTGAAAAGAACTTCTATTTTTCTAGGGTTAGATGATGAAGAAATCGAAGAAATTGAAAAAATCACAAGAAGAAAACACTTTAGTAATCGAAGTTTCGTGTTTATGGAGGGTGATGAACGTGAGGCGGTGTTTTTCATTGAATCCGGTGTCGTTAAGACTCATAAAATCGATGAGGACGGAAATGAACAAGTGTTTTCTTTACTGCAATCAGGTGATATGTTTCCACACGTCGGTTTTTTCGATCAATCTCCGTATCCGGCGAATGCTATGGTGCTACAAGGTGCGGTCCTTCTCATGATTCGAATTGAAGATTTCAATCAACTAATGATGGTGAAACCTCACCTGGCGATTAAAGTGATGGAGATGATGGGGAAGAAGATTCTTGAGTTACAAGAACGAGTACAGTCGCTCATTTCACAAGACGTTCAGCACCGTTTCGTTCAAACCATGATCAGATTAGCTTACGAAAATGGAAACCAGCGTGATGGGGGAATTGCGATTGATTTCCCGATTACGAACCAGGATCTAGCGAATATAGTCGGCACGTCTCGGGAATCAATCAATCGGCTACTGAATCAATTAAAAAAGGATCAGATATTAAAAAGCGATCGCCATGGTTTATTTATTTATGATCTGAACCGGCTCAAGCATTTGCAATGAAAAAAGGCACATATTGTGCCTTTTTGTCTGTGATAAAGGAGGTGGCGATTACTGATGAACATTCGCTCGTTCGCGTTCGAGTCGGGGGAAAAGGATATTATTCTCGAGATGGATATGCTGAAATAGATCGGATTCGAGTTCTTCTAATTTAAGATACATTAAAGTGTAAGTTGTGCAGGCACCTTCTGGAAGAGTGTAGTCCCTCGTAACAGACCGAAGTTCTTTTAATAAATGACCGGCTTCTTCATGTTCTTCTTCAAGGGCAGCAATGGTTTCAAGAACTTTCGTTAAAGACTCTTGTGAAGGCTCTGCTTCGTACGCCTTGATCTTAGGAAAGACTTTCTCTTCTTCCTGAATCAAGTGTTCTTCTAATTCAAGTTTGAGGCGATGAAACAAACGATGAACCTGACTTAATTCTGGATGTGTACTCCCGTGAACTCGGTAGACTTTTGTTACAAAGCCGTTGAGTTCAGTAAGGACATGATCAAGATACGCGTGGTGTGTATCGAGAATATGGTCGATTAAACGTGAATACCGTTCTAGCTCCCAGTTCACTTCACGTTCCTTCATATCTTTCATTTCTACATAAAGTGTATTCAATCTGGAGAGGATTTCCTCTTCATTAAGATTCTTCTCAGCAATGGCTTCATGTATAGGACGGTTACCTCCACAACAAAAATCAAGGCGATATTCCTTTAGGATCTGGCTTGCTCTCGGAAATTGTGTCACGATCTCCCCGGTTTTGGTAGCCCCATTAAACATCTTTTCCATCGTTATAACCTCCTGAATGATTAACTATTCTTAAGTACACGTTTAATGTAAACCATTTCCCTGTACTAAACTGTGGTGTATATCACACAAGAGGCGGTAACTATGCAGAAGGAACCTTCTTACTAACTATTCATTTGAGAAAAACGAAAAAGGAGTGCTCATCTTCCATTCAGAGAGCAAGCTTACTATCAGATGGTATTAGCACAATCGTTCCGTCGATTCCTGTGTGTTCCCAATCTGCCCATCACTCACTCATTGTCACTTCTTCTAATAGAGCCAAAGCTTCTATACCATTCTTTGATTTGTATGTATGAAATCCAACATCTCGTAAAGTAACTTCTACAAGGTTTAAAATGTGGGGATCGTCATCAATCATTAAAATGGAAATCATTACTTTCACCCTTTCTATACGAACGAAATACTTCATACGTATTTTACAACGTATAGGTGAACAGGAGATGAACGAATGAGAGATACCTAAAAGAATTTTAAATTTCACGATATTCGGGGGATTAGGAATCTTTTATTCCTAGCCTCTATTTTTTGAACGACCTCATTCATTCTCTCTCAAAAATGCTTAGCTCAAGCATTCTTTTTTTAAACGTACAACTACTGTTTTTTGTTACATAAAGAAAAATAAAAACGTCTAAATGAACAATATATATTGCAAAAAGACGTTAATAATATATAATGGTAAAAGAAGGATGAGGAAGAGAATTATAAAATTAAAGGGGGTCACTAGTTGGATAAAATTATTCAATCTCATGAAATGGAATCGTATTTATCAAAAGAATAAAGCATAAATGATCGATTACTAAATAGGAGAGGAAGGGTAATAATGGGGTTTGGATTTAAGGGGAAGCAGAAAGACGAACGATTGACGACTCTTCAAAATAAGATTTACCGGGAAATGTATATTCTTATTGTGGTGATTTGTGCTCTATCAGTTTTGTATAAACAGTTTCTGGTTGAGGGCGGAATACAGCATGTATGGACGGAGATTATTATTTTTAGTGTCAGTTCTGGATATTATCTTATACGATCAGCGATGCTAGGAATCTTTTCAGATGAAGTAGAGATGCACGATCGATCGAGTAAGGTGAGCTTTAGTAAACGGAATTTCTTGATCAGTCTTCTCTTGGGAGTGGGGTTTTCTCTTTTCCTTGCGATCAGGAACTCTTTGATGTATGGAGAGGGTACTCAGGAAACGGTATATTTTTTCCTCAGTATTTTATTAGGGTGCTTAATGATTTACATTCCTGTCTTATTTGTCATAATGGTGGTACCCTATGCGGTAGCGAAGTATAAAAGTGATAAGATAAATGAGCAGGAACTAGAAGAGATGGATGATGAAGATGTGCGGTGATCAATTGTGAAGAATGTGAGACTAAAAATGGCAAGAGTGGAGCACGATCTCTCCCAGCAAGAGCTTGCCAAAAAGGTTGGCGTGTCGAGACAGACGATTGGGCTCATTGAGCTCGGAAAATATAACCCGACGCTGCAGTTGTGCTTGTCCATTTGTTGGGCGTTAAATAAATCGCTTGATGAGCTGTTTTGGATGGATCCTGAATAGAAGAGAAGCTACGTTATTCTACAAGGTGTAGTGTAACGTAGCTTTTTTATTCTTATTTTGTTTTCTTACCGAAATTTTGGGCAAGCGAAATAATGCCTACAAGAAAACAAGGAAAACTGACGAGTAACGCCTCGAACCATGAATTTCCGATTGTACGGTATAAGAGAATGACGAAGATTGCGGCGATAAAGTATGTAGGTATGAATTTTTTTGATAAAAGGTATTCACTCAGGATGAAACAACTCCTCTTAATCGGAACTATTTTTTCCGTATCCGGTTATTTTATCAGAAATGCCACCTCATAATATAGTAAAGTTAATCTATCGAAAAGGAAATCGATGGATCATGGAGGTCAAACAAATGAGACAGCGACTTATTGGTATTTTACTGTTTAATGAGGTAGAAGTCTTGGATTTTGCGGGTCCCTTTGAAGTCTTTTCGATTACAACTTTACTAGAGTCGAACGAAAAGCCTTTTGTGGTAAAAACGATCTCAGAAAATGGGGGAATGGTTACGGCGCGTAATGGGTTAAACGTGCAAACCGATTATGGTTTTGAGGACCACCCTTCGTTTGATATCGTCATTATACCAGGTGGGTATGGCGCTGAACAGATTGAAATCAACAATCCTCGGGTGATTAAATGGATTCAAGATCAGAAGTCAAAAGTGGAGTTGATGACATCGGTTTGTACAGGAGCTTTGCTGCTGGCGAAAGCAGGTGTGCTTGATGGAAGAAAAGCGACAACTCATTGGATGGATCTTGATCGATTAGATGAGGAATTTCCAGAGGTCTCCGTTCAACGGCATGTCAAATTCGTTGATGAAGGTTCGATTTTAACATCAGGGGGCATTTCTGCAGGTATCAATTTGTCGTTCCATATGATCGCTCGGCTACATGGTAAGGAAGTCGCATTAAAGACAGCGAAACAAATGGAATATGATATTACGATTGAGTGATTTGTTTATCATGAAAAGCGAGCAATGTACCGGTAAAGGAGTGAATTCAGTGGAGATTAAAGTAGATGATTTAAGCGGACCTGAAGTGGCTGAATTATTGAATGACCATATCCAAAGTATGCAAAAGTATTCTCCACCGGAAAGTAAGCATGCGCTGGATCTAGAGGGGTTACGGAAGCCTGAGATTACGTTTTGGAGTGCGTGGGAAGCGGGTGACTTAGTCGGATGCGTGGCGCTTCAAAGATTGAATAGTCTCCACGCTGAGATTAAGTCCATGAAAACAGCATCTGCTCATCTAAGAAAGGGTGTCGCGAAAAGACTTCTTCAACATATTATTGATGAAGCGAGAGCGCGTGGATACGAACGGTTGAGTCTTGAAACGGGTTCAATGGATGTCTTTCAGCCAGCCAGGCGCTTGTATGCAAGCTTTGGATTTCACGAGTGTCAGCCGTTTGCAGGGTATAGGGAAGATTCGAATAGTGTGTTTATGAGTTTGGAGTTGTCGGATTAATAGAAAAGAGTGTTTTACTGAAAATTAGGGGAAAGTAGTAGATGAATAGCATTACGATAAAAAACGTCTGCCCACAATAACACATTGTGGGCAGACGTTTTTTGCTCCTAAACCTCTTCTTTTTAAAACAGCTGCTTGAGATCAAATGTTTTTTTAAATTCCTCGTAATCTAGTCCGAGGTTGTTGCAATGGAATTCAACGTGTTCAAAGAAGTTAAACCCTTTATCTACTGGCCGATCGCGGTTTTCTGAGTAGTAAATGATTAAATCAAATAACTCTTTAAAATCTTCTACTTTTGTTTGGGTTGTCAATGCTACCGTCTCCTTTTTCGTGTGTTGTTTGAATTTTCTATCATTCATTATTTATAGCATTTTACTCTTGAAGGTGTAGAAAGTAAATATTCTTTATTCAAAGATTAGAGAAAGAGAAAAATAATTCATGTCGATATTTGTCGAATAGAACGAAGAGAGAATTTTTCTTGTAAGCGTTATGAATGTTTTCGTAGAGGGGTAAATCGGTTAGATAGCTATCGTGAATTTATGTGAGATTTACTAACCATCTGTCGATAGTGACAAAATTGAAGGGTGTTTTTTGTATAAATAGACATATTAATTATCTGAATATTTAGGTAGAATGTGTTGATATCAATACAAAAAAACAACTAAAGGGGCGATTGTTTTGTCGAAGAGAAGAGTACCGTTGTATTTCCTCATTGCCATTCTTGTATTATTGCTAGCTGCTTGCGGTAGCAATGAGAGTAGTAGTTCTGTTGATGCGAATGATGCTAATGAAGAGAACTATGATCCGATTACAATTACATTTAGTCACAACCAGCCCGTCGATAGTCCAGAGCATAAGGGCGCAGAAAAATTCAAAGAGCTTGTTGAAGAGAAAACAGATGGACAAGTGACTGTGGAACTATTTCCTTCTTTACAACTTGGTGGTCTTAGAGAACAAGTAGAGGGTACTCAGATCGGAGAAATTGATATTACGATGCAGCCTACTGCTGTTGTTTCCCCATTCGTTGACGATATTAAGGCGGTTGATCTACCGTACTTATGGCCAGCTGATCGTGAGCAAATGTATGAGGTTCTTGATAGTGAAGTAGGTAGTGAGCTTCTATCGACTCTTGATCAAGGTGGATTTAAAGGACTTGGCTTTTGGCCTGGTGGCTATAAGTTATTTACAACGAATGGCATAGAAATTCATAAACCTTCTGATTTCAAAGGAGTGGCAATGAGAACGATGGAATCTCCTATTCTTCTTGCTCAATATCAAGAATGGGGAGGGAACCCTATCCCAGTGCCTTATTCGGAACTTTATAATGCTCTGCAACAGGGAGTTGTAGATGGGCAAGAAAATCCATTGCAAACTATTTACTTAAATAACTACCATGAAGTACAGGATACGATTATTGAGAGTTATCACGGCGGTATGACATATGCTTTGATGGCAAATAAAAGCTGGTTCGAAGGACTACCGTCATCTGTCCAGGACATTATTACGGAGTCAGAAGAAGAAGCTAGGAATACAGCAAGAGAGGCATTAGCAGATACAGAAGACGAATATCGCGAGAAAATTAAAGAAGCAGGTGTCAACTTCTATGAATTAACACCTGAAGAAATTGAAGTTTTCCGTGAGGCATCGATTCCAGTGCACGAAGAATACTACAATACGGATAAACAAAAGGAATTACTTCAGAAAATTTACGACAAAATAGAAGAAGTTAAAGAATAATTTTACTTTTGAGGGACTCCTAATCTAGCAGTCCCTCAAAAGCTATTAAAAAGATGACTTTGGTTGTAGTGAGGAGGTATTCGATGAAATATTTGAACAAGATCGAAGAGATCATCATTGTCGTTGGATTATTTATGGCAACATCTTTACTATTTATAAATATTGTTCTCAGGTACGGTTTTGCTTCAAATACGACATGGGCAGAAGAATTTATACGATACGTTATGATTTGGATTACGTTTATTGGAGGTAGCGTTTGTTTTCGAAAAGGATTGCATGTAGGGGTAGACTTTTTAGTTGATCTTCTAAAAGGAAGGGCTAAGAAGGGTTTACATCTATTTGTAAATGTAGCTTCCATGATCTTTATGGTTTTTCTTATTAAATATAGCTTAGATTTAGTGGTGTTTACGATGCAAACAGGTCAGATCACGCCTTCTCTACAAATACCACTTTACATTGTTTATTTAGCTATTCCTATCGGATCCACGCTTTCGTTCATTCACTTAATTCTGCAAACAACGAAAATGATTCGTAATAAAGAGGACTCCAGCAAAGCTG
The DNA here is from genome assembly GCF_041366475.1 of Pseudalkalibacillus sp. JSM 102089. Taxonomy (NCBI): domain Bacteria; kingdom Bacillati; phylum Bacillota; class Bacilli; order Caryophanales; family Fictibacillaceae; genus Pseudalkalibacillus; species Pseudalkalibacillus sp. JSM 102089. The sequence continues at coordinate 195,007 of NZ_JBEWYW010000006.1, read as the reverse complement.
AAACTATATAGGGATAGGGTGATGGATCGTGATTGTCTTACTGTTAATACTCATTATGGTCTTGTTGTTCGCTAGTACACCAATTTATGTTGCGTTAGGTTTATCGTCTTTTGTAGCGGTAGTGTTCTTAAGTGATATTCAACCGATGATTTTAATTCAGCGACTATTTGGTGGTCTTGATCAGTTCGCGCTAATGGCACTGCCTTTTTTTATTTTGGCAGCTAATATTATGGATGTAGGTGGACTGTCTAAACGCATTCTCCGCTGGTCTCGTGCACTTGTCGGACATATTACGGGTGGAGCTGCGATGACAACACAGGTTTCGAGTATGTTTTTTGGTGCTTTATCTGGATCAAGTCCTGCAACGGTTATTGCGATTGGGAAAATCATGTATCCAGAATTAATTAGGAAGAAGTATGATCGCTCGTTTTCAGCGGGATTATTGGCTTCTTCTGGAGCAGTTTCTCTTATTATCCCCCCAAGTATTACCTTGATTATCTTTGGATCGGTAACAGGTGTTTCAGTAGGTAGTCTGTTCATAGCTGGTATTGGAGCAGGTTTGATTTATGGTCTCTCTTCTATTATCTATATCTATTATTATGCGAGAAGAAACAACATACCAAAGGATAAACGTGCGTCTGCAAAGGAAATGACGACAGCAACTGTTAAAGCATTCTGGGCATTATTAATACCGGTCATTATTCTAGGTGGTATTTATTCAGGAATCTTCACTCCAACTGAAGCAGCGGGTGTATCTGCAGTGTATGCATTGTTTATCAGCGCTGTAATCTACAAAGAAATGTCATGGAAGTCCTTCTACCATGTGTTACTAGACTCAGCGATTACGACTGCCCAGGTCCTTGTTTTAGTAGCAGCAGCGCAAGTACTAGGTTGGATTCTGACACGAGGTGGCGTACCGCAGCAAGTGGCGATGTTTATTACGGAAAATATTGATTCTACGATCGTTTTCCTTCTCTTAATTAATATCGTTTTACTTATCCTTGGAATGTTCATGGAAGGGGTAGCGGCTATTACAATACTAGCTCCGTTAATTTATCCGACTGCTATTTCAATGGGGATCGATCCTGTTCATTTAGGTGTCATTATGATTGCGAATCTAGCTATCGGTATGTATACACCGCCATTTGGAATCAATATTTTCGTAACGCAATCGATCACGAAATTAAATATGGTTGAGATGATGCCAGGTTTGATGCGTTTCTTCGTTGTAAACGTAGCCGCTTTACTCATTATTACGTATATTCCAGAGAGTTCATTGTTTCTTTTAAATTTACTTAATTAAATTGGTGGGGATCTAAATGGCGATCACTTTAAATCAGGCGCTTCGAATAGGCGGACTAAGTAAATGCTCGGTTGTCTCAGGCCATAAGGGCATAGAGCGTGATATTAGTAATGTGACAATCATGGAGGTACCTGACATTGTCCGGTGGCTAAAGGGGAAAGAACTTTTACTTACTAGTTTATATCCGATAAAAGATGACGAGAATGCAATGAAGAATTTAGTGAAGGAATTACATGCGAGAGGTACTTCGGCACTTGCGATTAAGCCTCATCGATTTATTGATAAAATACCTAAGGTGATCCTAGATGAGGCAGATAACTATCATTTTCCTATCATTGAAATACCAGAGGAAGTGACCTATTTAGATATCCTATCACCGGTTATGAATATTATTTTTAATGACAAAGTTGTGATTCAAGAGGATCTCGAACAGGCGTATCAATTGCTTGATGAAATTAAGCTGAATAAAGTGAGTATTAATCAGCTTGCCGTTACGCTCAAACATTTAATGAAATACGAGACTAAGATTGATAGCTTTGTACCTTATATTTCGATCCCTTCTCAAGAGATCGATCTCGCTCCAATAACAGAAGACCAAAAAAGAGAGTTAAAGATTGTGCAGCGTCCAGTTCGAATGAATAGGTGGAATCCTACGTTAGAAAAAGAGCAGGCTTGTATCATTGCCCCATTAATTATAGAAGGTAACATTCTTGGTGCCATTACAAGTATTGGCGTTGAAAAGGGCTTCCTAGAAGTTGATCTCGACATATTAGAAAGAGCGATTACCACTTTATCAATTGAGTTTCTGAGGAAAAAGGCAAGTTATGATCTGGAGCAGCAGTATAAGAGTGATTTCTTTAGAGATTTACTCTTCTCTCAAATCCAACATGAAGAAATATTATTAGAAAAAGGACGAATGTTTGGTTTCGATTTAAAGCATCAGTATACTTTCGTTACCATTCAATTTAGTCCTAATAAAGAAGGCATTACGTTCATTGCAGAACTTGTGGAACACTTAGAATTTGTTTGTTCACAGTTTGACCGGAAAGTGATCATCGGGGCATTTCAAAATGGTTTATACCTTTTGTATCCGTCTTCCAATAAAAGCAAAGAACGTATCGATAAAGAACTTGAGACGATATACAAAAGCTTGAAGAATAAGATCGATACCGAAATATACATAGGGGTCGGACGTCCTGCCATGAATTTAAATGATATTCGTGATGGATACGATCAAGCCTATCAAGCTGTTATATTAGGGCGCACGCTTCATGACAATAAGCACATTATCTATTACGAAGAACTAGGCTTTTACCGTTTATTAGCCACATTCAATAATACAACAGAAGTAAAGAAATTCTATGAAGAGTCGATCGGGAGCTTAATTCATTATGATGAAAATCATGATTTAGAACTCATTACAACGCTATCCACTTATTTTGCTCATAACGAATCCGTATCCAAGACGGCAGAAGCGTTATTCATTCACATTAATACTATGAAATACCGATTGCAGAGAATAAAAGCGATCACTTCTTTAGATATACGAAACTCAGAGGATAAGTTAATTTTACAAGTTTGTTTAAAAATTCATCATTTTATCCAAAATGACTATCGATTTAGATAAAAATAAGATAGAAATCATGTCTGTTCAACCAAAGAAATTTATCTGAATTTTTGGGAAAATAAGAGTATAGAGTTGAACAGAAAAGGATGAGGCAAATGCATAGTATTTCTAAAGGAAGGGTTAAAAGGATATTAGATGCGATCAATGCGATTGGGTATACGAAGAATGGTATGGAGCGGTTAGCATTTACGAAAGAAGAACAGGAAGTAAAGAATCTGTTCATTAAACTTTGCTTAGAAGAAAACATGGAAGTCAGAGTTGATGAAGTAGGGAATGTTATTGCGAGAAGAGAGGGGGTAAGAAAGAATGCTCCAGCTGTCGCGATCGGCTCTCATCTCGATACGGTTTATACTGGTGGACAATATGATGGCGTAGCCGGTGTAGTGGCAGGTTTAGAAGTGATCCACCGTTTAAATGATTATCATATAGAGACAGAATTTCCAATTGAAGTGATTGCATTTACAGGTGAAGAATCTGCAAGGTTTGGAATATCTACAATTGGAAGCAAAGCGATGTGTGGTAAACTCCCACTTTCTTCTCTTCATACGTATAAAGATAAGAGTGGCGTTACGTTAACGGATGCGATGCAACAAGCTGGATTAAAGCTAAACGATGTACCGAAAGCGAAGCGAATTCAAAGCGAATTAAAAGCATTCATTGAGTTACACATTGAGCAAGGCCCTGAGTTAGAAATTAAGAGGAAGTCAGTAGCAATTGCTACAGGAATTGCAGCACCAACGAGATTTGCCATTTCTGTAAACGGGATGTCGTCACATTCTGGAGCAACATCGATGGAGCTGAGAAACGATGCGTTAGTTGCCGCATCTCACCTTGTGTTAACAGTTGAAGAAGCAGCTAGAAAAGAATCGGCTTCCAAGACTGTGGCGACGGTAGGTGTCCTAGATGTCTTTCCCGGAGCGATGAATGTGGTCCCGGGAAGAGTTGAATTTCAAGTAGATATAAGAGGCTTGAATCGACAATCGAAGGAAAGAATTGTTGAAGCCTTATTTAGAAGCAGTGCAGTACTAGAGAAAAATAGAGGGGTTACTATAAGGATTGAAAAATTGAGTGATGAACAGCCGGTTTTACTAAACAAAGAAATCCAACAGATGTTGGCTTTATCCTGTGAAGAGGTAAGTATTGATCCGCTCTCTATTCCGAGCGGTGCCGGACACGACGCCATGAATATGGCAGAGCTTTGTCCGACAGGATTAATGTTCATTCCTTCACATAAGGGGATCAGTCATCATCCGTTAGAATATACAAGCATTGATGATCTGATCAAAGGGATTAATGTCCTTGAAAAGGTCATTAGAAGGCTTGCAATGGTTAAAGAAAGGAATGTAGCGACATGAAAAAATATCAGGCAAAAGTCCTTTCAAATAAGCAGGTAAGTAAACGATATTGGCATATGGTTGTTGATACTTCAATGATTCAAACCCCTGTTAAACCTGGTCAATTCTTTCATATACGTTGTGCAGACACTTTCTCACCTTTTTTGCGACGTCCTCTGAGCGTTTATCGAATAAACAAAGAGACGACGGAATTTCTGTATTTGGTTAAAGGTCAAGGGACGATCGCCATGAGTCAGATCAAAGAAGGGGATACCCTGGATTTAATGGGCCCTCTAGGAACAGGCTTTACTCTTGATCAACAAGCTAAAACCATTCTATTAGTCGCGAGAGGTGTAGGGGTTGCAACTTTAGCGGCTGTTGCACAGGCGGCATACAATCAAGGTACACATTGTGTCGCTATCTTATCAGCCAGAACAAAAGAAGACCTACTAGCAGCAGAATTCCTTGAGGGATTTGGGGCTACCGTTTATAAGGTTACTGAAGAAGAATCAACGAGCCACGTCGAACATATCGAGAAGGTTATTTTAAGAGAGATATTTAGTCAATATAAAATCGACTGTATTTACACATGTGGTTCACGCAGGCTGTCTAGACTGTCTCAGAAAGCTGCAAATAAGCATCATATTCAAGGAGAAATTGCTCTTGAAGAACATATGAGCTGTGCAATGGGAGCTTGCTACGCTTGTGTTTGCGATATTCGAGATCAAGAGAAGATAAAGTCAGTGCGGGTATGCATCGAAGGACCTGTGTTTCCATTAGATAAGGTGGTGATGGAATGATTGCACAAAAAAATTTGGAAGTGAAAATTGGAAAGTTGAAGTTAAAAAATCCTGTTATGCCCGCTTCAGGAGCATTTGGAGTAGAGATGGAAGGTGCGGTGGATTTTAATCGATTGGGCGCTATCGTTCCAAAGAGCATCACAAAAAATCCGCAACCAGGTAATGCAAAGCCGAGGGTATGTGAGACAACGGCCGGAATGATTAATTCAATTGGCATTCAGAGCAAAGGGATCGACTATTATTTAAACGAAACGCTTCCCTCTTTTGACAAATATGATTCACCAATCATTGCCAGTGTGTCCGCAGAATCGATCGAAGAATTTGTGGAGATGTCATCGATTATTGGAGCTAATGATCGTGTGAGCGGACTTGAACTTAACATCTCGTGCCCGAATTTGAAGGGGGACGGTAAAGCATTTGGAATGGATGCGGCGATTACAGAAAAGCTTATTTCAGAAGTACGCCAAGTAACCACGAAACCCCTCATTGCGAAGCTTACTCCAAACGTAACGAGTATACAAGAAATCGCTCTGGCAGCTGAACGCGGTGGAGCTGATGGATTAAATGTTGCAAATACGCTTCTCGCAATGGCAATTGACGTTGAGACGAGAAAGCCGTTGATCGGTAATGTGATGGGTGGTTTCTCAGGGCCAGCTGTAAAGCCGGTTATTGTTAGGATGATTTATCAGGTTGCTCAAGTGAGCTCACTTCCGATTATAGGTTGTGGGGGCATAATGAATGGAAGAGATGCGATCGAAATGATGATCGCTGGGGCAAGTGCTGTACAAATAGGCACAGCTAGTTTTATTAATCCTACCGCACTAACCGATATTCTAACAGAAATTGATGAATACATGGATAACCATAACATTAGTGATATTCAAGAGTTGATCGGCTCGGTTGAGGTTTAATGAAAGGAAGAGGAGGGCGCTTAGATGTGGGATTTAAGGATTACGAACGGGACGATAGTAAGTGAATCACAATTGTATAAGGCAAATGTCTATGTGAATGATGGAAAGATCGCAGTGATTACAAATGAGTGGTTTGAGGCCACTGAGGAAATTGATGCAACGGGAAAGCATGTCCTACCAGGCTTAATCGATACACATGTTCATTCTAGAGATCCAGGGCCAACGTATAAAGAAGATTTTGCTCATTCTACAAGAGCGGCAGCTTCTGGAGGAATTACAACTATTTTCGAAATGCCCAACACCACTCCTCCAGTCAACAGTGCCGAGAATTTCGACTTGCAAAATCAAAATTTACAGCAAAAAGCTTATGTCGATTATGGACTTTGGGGAATCTGTCTTGGGCCATTAAACCTCGCTAATATTCAAGATCTTCACAAAAAAGGAGTAATCGGCTTCAAATTCTTCTGGGGATATGCCGTTCATGAAGAAACATATCAGCTTTTGTACAATTATAAACCAGGGATGGAGAATGTAATTGCCCCATTCGATGACGGTGACGTATATGAAATGATGGAAGAAGTGGCGCAAACAGGACAAGTTTTTGCTGTTCATGCTGAAAGTAATGAGCTGATTCAGAAATTAACAGGTCGAATAGAACAACAAGGTGGGCAAACTTACGATGATTTACTGAAAGGTCGCCCGAATGTAGCGGAAGCGCTAACTGTAAGTAAAGGAATCGAAATGGCTAAAGCAAGCGGAGTAAGATTACATATTCTACACGTAAGTAGCGAAGAAGCCGTAGAGGCGGTTAGAATTGCTCAAGGGAGTGGGCATTCGATTACAGTGGAAACGTGTCCACATTACTTATTTCTTTCTAACGAAGATTATGCCGAGATTGGTCCTCAAATGAAGGTCTATCCTCCTGTGAAATATATAAAGGATCAACTGGCCATATGGGATGGTATTGCTGATGGAACGATATCTCATGTTTGTTCAGATCATGCTCCTCACACGGAGGAAGAGAAAGATGGAGATTTGTGGTCTATTCCTGCAGGGATGTGTGGAGTTGAATCTATGACATCGCTCATGTTGAATGCTGTAAATGAAGGAAGAGTTTCGATCAATGATGTAGCAAGACTGCTCTCAGAGGAGCCTGCTAAAATGTTTGGTATTTACCCTGAAAAAGGTGCCATTCAAATAGGAAGCGATGCGGACATTACGATTGTGGATTTACAAAAGGAGTCGACGATAAGGCGGGAAGATTTGCATAGTAAAAGTAAAGTAACCGCTTTTGATGGTTTTGCTGTTAAGGGTATGCCGACTCATACTATCGTGAGAGGTAAGGTCGTTATGAAGGAAGGGGCTATTGTTGGAGAGAAAGGGTATGGTCATTTAATTACTCCTCTGAAAAATCAAGCGGCACTCGCGATTAAGTGAACCAACAGTATTCAATTTACCTGGGGAGTTTAACCATAAATGTGGTGCAAAATCATCAACACCGACGATGATAATGGTTCAACGGATTTATGCCTATACTACAACCATTGCCTGCCTGGATTTCCAGGTGGGCAATGGTTTTGCTTTTACCAGTAACACGTTTACTGTTCATTCACAGCTTTGTTATTTTCCGATTAATTCCTTGCTTTCATTCTCCATTTCATCTAAATGCACTAAATGCGATAATCCCCATTCATGCATGGCAAATAATAATGGCTTTAATCCTTTTCCATATTCAGATATCGAATATTCAACTTTAGGTGGGACGACTGAATAAACTTTGCGCCTCACTATATCGTGGTATTCCAATTCTCTTAATTGTGTGGTTAGCATTTTTTTGGTTACATCAGGAATCAGTTTTTGTAGTTCGCTAAAACGTAGCGTTCCTTTGTCTAGAAGGTGGAAAAGAATGACAGGTTTCCATTTTCCAACAAGGATTTGGAGAGCTGTTTCAACAGTCCTCTTAGTGGTACAGTCATTTGCCATGTTACTTCCTCCTTAGGTATCTTTTTGTATACTAGGAAACATTAATGTGCCTACTTCCTTTAATTCTACTTAGAAATTATTATAACCTTAGTAGTTAAATTGAAACAGAGTTTTTCTGTTACAAATGCACCATAAAATAGTCATACAAAATGAGACAAGGGGGAGTTATTATTATGAAGTGGACTGTTCGAATATTACAAGGGTTATTAGCGGTAGGATTTTTATTATTTGGATTTATGAAAGTTAGTGCAAACCCAATGCAGGTAGATGCATTTAACAATATTTATGGATATGGAACAGCCTTTATGTATATTGTAGGTATTATTGAAATCTTAGCAGCTATTGGATTAATCGTTGGTTATTGGAAGAAAAATTTGGTTCCTATTTTTAGTAGTCTATTAGCGATTGTTATGGCTGGTGCTGTATTCACACACTTGATTGCAGGGCAAGGTTTTGGGGTTGCAATGACGCCATTCATTCTTTTCATTTTAGCGATCATCGTGTTCTATACCCAGAGAAGATTAATAAATATTACTACAGTCGTAAAAAAAGGAGAGGCTAGTCTATGAATATCGCATTGTGGATTGTGCAAATTATTTTAGGATTAGCTTTTATAATGTTTGGTTCAATGAAAGCATTGCAATATGAGAAAGCTAAAGCTAGCCTACCGTGGGTAAAGGATTATTCAAAAGGTTTGATTACATTTATAGGTGTCTCAGAAATGCTCGGAGGATTGGGATTAATTTTACCTTATGCATTGGGTATTGCCCCTATCCTAACACCAATTGCAGCCTATGGACTGGGGCTAGTGATGATTTTAGCAGCTATTTTTCATGCTAAAAGAAAAGAGAATCAGGTAGTCGGCATGAATATCATTTTTCTTGCACTAGCTTTATTTGTGGCGATCTGTCGTTGGTAAAGTGAGTGAAATAGTGGATTAGATGAAAATCGAGAGCAAATGAAACAATATGAAGAGGCGATTATCTTACAAAGATAATCGCTTTTTTTTGTTATTTATAAATGATGTTTTGAATGGTTCGAATTGGATTATAGAAATCATCGTTCACTGAACGGATAAAATAAAGCTTCATAGTGAAATGATCTACAAAAATCACATGGAGGTTTTACAGAGACTTCTAAGTTAAAAATCTAAGAAGATTACGCCTTCTTCTAGATGGAAACAATAAAATCCAGGTTAGTTTACTTATTTGCGGGGTAGTTAGTAGAAGTGTTCAAAACTCTGAAGAATAGAATGGTGATTAAATGGGATTCTTTTACTATATAAAGAAATATTTAAAGATGTCGAGACGTCAGCGGAAAAGTGAATTGAATTCAACCATTTGGTTTATGCCATTTTGGTATATTGTTGGAGCTGTAGGTTTATCTATTTTTACCTATTATCTCGACTATGTTGTGGATGTTAGCTTGTATCTGCCAGTTGGAATTGGCTTTAGTGGTCAGACGCTACAGGTTCTATTGAGTGCACTTGTAGGAGGGGTGCTGACCTTAAGTGCCTTTACACTTAACTCCTTGCTTGTTGCCCTGACGACGTTTAGTGGGCAGTTCTCTTCCAAAATGCTTGTCAACTTCGTTAGTGACCGTGCGACCCAGCACGTACTTGGTATTTTTAACGGAAGTTTTATTTACGTGCTCTTAAACTTCTTATACGTGACGCACGGAGAAGAGGAGTATGTAGTTGCGACGCCTGTTTTATCCATTCTGACAGCTATTACAGCTGCCATAACTTTTATTTATTTTATCAACCATACTGCTACGTGGATGCAAGTTCATAATATCAGTTTCAATATGAATGCTAAGTCAAAATTAGTGCAGGCTTCTCTTGAAGAAGAATTAAAGCCTTATCACCTTGAGAAGGAAGTAGAGAAGGAAGACATTCCTTCAGATCCTGATGGAAAAGTTATCAAAACCAACCAATCTGGTTATCTTCAAGTCGCTGACTTTTCTAGGTTGATTAAACTAGCGAATAGAGACGACGTTCTCCTCAGGTTCGATGTTAGGATTGGAGAATTCGTCATAGCAGGCACACCACTGCTTACTTATTGGGAACATGGACAAGTGATGAATCCAGACCGCTACTTGAAATCCATTGAAATCGGGGTCAAACAAACAGAGATTCAAGATCTGGAATATGGTCTTATTAAGCTTGCCGAATTAGCTATTAAGGCTTTGGGTCACAATGATCCGCTTACGGTGACGAATACCATTCATCAGATTGCTGATTTGCTGAATAGTATTGGCAAATCTAAGAATTTCTCACCCTACCTTTTTGATCAGGAAAAGAAGCTTCGGATTATCTTAAATCAAAAAGATTTTAGTTACTACCTTCACAAAGGATTTGCTTCCATTCGTGAATATGCCAACCAGAACACAACAATTATAACGGCGCTTTTAACGATGATAGCACAGCTAAGTAAAACAATGGATGAGGAAGCACACAAAGATCTATGGGAATTTGCCCGCCAGACGATTTTAGGGTTTGATAACTACAGCCTGTACGAAAATGATTGTCTTCACATTTTAGAGCCTTTATCCGTACTTGCTAAAAAGACGGGTAATGAGAAGGATTATCTGTTTCTGCTTGAATATATGCTGGAGCGGGTTAGTTCGAAGAGTGCTGCTAAGATGCCTTAAGCTAATATGAAAATATAGTTTAGTGTTTAATAAAATAATCATAAGAATAGAGCTTAGAACGGCATTTTCGCCTCTAAGCTCTATTTGTTGTATTTTCAATCCCAGATGAGATGAAAGATCACTTCTGGGTTTTTGTCAAAAAAACTCGATTTTTCTTTATTTTTTGATTCTTTTTATCATTCTCTTATGATAATCTACTAGTTATAGTTTTATTGGGAAGGCGGTTGAAGGGATGAATACAGAGAAAAAATTAATGAGTTTGATTAACTCGATGCAAGTGTTAAGTTCCACACTCGATCTTGATGAGGTACTTCATCAGTTAATTAATGAGGTGCTTAGTGTGATTGAAGGGGCGAATGCGAGTATTCTTTTTTTATATGATGAAAATTTAAATAAGCTGTATGCCAAAACCGCTGTTGGATTTGATATGAACCATATGAGTGCCGTTAAGCTTTCTCCAGGTGAGGGAATGAGTGGGCAAACGTTTCTCTCTGGTAAAGGGAGGATTTTCTCAAGACGGGAAGACACGCAGCAAGGGATGAGTAATATTACTCCTGAAACGAAAGAGATTTATGCGAAGTCTCTCGGAGAATTGGCCTATCCAACGAGTACGCTATGTGTTCCATTGATTTCAAAAGGGAAGTGCATAGGGGTTTTGACAGTTGACATCTTTGGTAAAAACGTAGTGTTCAATAATGATGATTTAAAGCTGCTTGAAACGTTCGCTACACAGGCTTCTATTGCGGTTGAAAATGCGATGCTGTTTTCTCAAAATGAACGCTCCACGAAGATTCACGAGGAGTTATCGAAAGTCTCTCTTTCGCAAGGTGGATTAACTGAAATCACTGAAACGCTCGGGCACTTAGTGAAGAAAGATGTGGCGATTTATAATGAATTCTTTGATGTTCTTGGTGCTTGTTCCCCTAAATGCGAAGAGATGGCAAGGCAGATGATTACTCATGGTGAATCTTACTTACATGATGCGATGGATCGAGTAGGTTTCTCCTTCTATCCCGTTCATTCTCTTGAAGGTATTAAAGGGATTTATTGTTTCCCAATTCGCACAGATACGTTTGTGATTGGTTTATTAACTGTATTTATGCGAGAAGAAATCGTCCTTGATCCTCTTGACCGAGTTGCCATTGAACAGGCGAATACGATCTTCGCTCTTGAGATGAGTCGACAGGAGCGAATCTTATTTAATGACTTCACTTACTCAGGATATATCCTCGATCAACTACTTAATCATTCATCTGATAAGCTACCATACAAAAAGCTAGCAAAGCTTAATATAAATGAGAGCCACAACCAATTCATTGTGGCAATGATATCGATTAATGATTCCAGCTTATCTCTAAATGTTGCCAGTCAAAGGAAGCAACAGCTCTATCGGCTCATCTATCGTTCTCTTTCTCGCTTCGAATATAAAACGCTCGTGTTAGATAAGAACACGGAAATGACATTACTGTTTATTTTGCCTGAACATGCGACTGAAAAAGAGGGACTGGATCGTTTAAAAGAATTGTTTGCAAGTTTAAATGAAGCATCCTCCAAAACCCTTTCTCTGTCGTTGCGAGCTGGTTTAGGACGTGTGACAGGTGAACTTCATGGTGTGAAAACTTCTTATCGAGACGCGAGGCGATGTGTTCAATATATGCAAACTGCGACGAGTCAGAAAGAAATTCTTTCCTATGATGAGCTTGGTCCGTATCGTTTGATCATGCGAACAGATAAAGATGAATTAGAAGATTACGTCTATGACATTCTCGGCCCCATCTTAAATTATGATCAAAAAAACCAAACTGAACTATTTAAGACGTTAAAAGTTTTTCTAGAATGTAACCAAAATATGACAAGCAGTGCAAGTCAGTTATATGTGCATACCAATACAATCAAATATCGGCTGAACACAATGAAAGAAATTTTAGCGGTTACTTCATTAGAAGGGCGGATGCTCTTTGATCTTCAGCTTGGGATCTACATTTGTGAATACTTAGGTATTTGTGGGAATCCAACAAACGGTGAAGAATAGTTTTGTCGGTGAACTATATTTTTAAATTTACAGAATTATTTTATAATTAGTACTATTAAATTGGTTTTCATCACTTTACTTTATTAAAGTAATAGTAGGAAGAAAGGGGCGTGACAATGAAATTCATACCTCATCACTCGATGAATCTCGAACAAGAACTCCTTGAAACTTTTGGACAATCAAATTGGGATTCTGGTGTAGACGGTAGAAGGCTTGCAACAAGATTTAGCGCCATCTCACAAATTGGAAGAACAGAAGAGGGTGGATCAAGAAGAATCGGATTTACTAAAGAAGAGCAATTTGCTAAGAAAGTTGTGGCAGGGTGGATGGAAGAAGCGGGGCTAGAGGTGACGGTGGATGGAGCGGGAAACGTATTTGGGAAGCTTGAAGGAACAGATTCCGCTGCTATTATCCAATCAGGATCTCACGTAGATACGGTACCAAATGGTGGTCATTTTGACGGTGTGCTAGGTGTTCTTGCAGCGATTGAGGTCGCACAAGCCTGGAAGGATACAGGATATCGTCCGAGGCACAGCTTTGAAGTAGCTGTTTTCTCTGATGAGGAAGGGGCACGTTTTCATAGTGGAGTGACAGGCAGCCGAGCCATGGCTGGGGAATTGAATCGAGACGTGCAGCGAGCATTAGAAGATGAGCACGGTCGTTCCTTTGAAAATGTGTTAGAAGATAACAACTTATCCCTTAATGGTTCTATAGAGGCAAAGCGTGACTTATCAGCGCTTAAAGCGTTTGTCGAAGTACATATTGAACAAGGAAAACAGCTCGAAAAGAATAATCTTCCATACGGTATTGTAAGTGGCATTGCGGGTCCATGCTGGCTGGAGGTTACGTTTAAAGGGGAAGCGGGTCATGCCGGTAATACACCGATGAATGATCGAAGCGATGCGTTAGTAACAGCCTCTTCCTTTGTTGAAAAAGTTTCAACTCTACCGAGACAAGTGAGTGAGACAGCGGTAGCGACAGTAGGGAAAATGATGGTGTCGCCTGGGGGAGTTAACGTGATTCCTGGGCAAGTGAAGGTAACCGTTGATATTCGTGATATTGATGAGGTGCAGCGAGACGAGCTTGTGACTTTGATACAAAGAACGGCTGAACAAGTTGCAAACGCTCATCAAGCAGAGTTAGAAATCATGGAATCGATTCGCGTTAAGCCTGTTCCTGTTGATCCTCAGTTATATCTATTAGCAGGTAAAGCGATGGAAATGGCGTCTGGACTCGATCCATTTTACCTTGCAAGTGGTGCTGGGCATGATGCGATGATTATTGGTAAGTATGTTCCAATGGTTATGTTCTTTACAAGAAGTCGAAAAGGGGTAAGTCATAGTCCGCTAGAATGGTCGTCTTTAGAAGATTGCGTTGAAACGATTCATGCTTTAAAGATTTTCATTGAAGAGTTGGATCAGAATGAATCATAGGGGGAAGGTACGATGAAAATGAAGAAAATACTCGGAACGGGACTATTAGCGATTGTTCTAGCTACAACTGCTGCATGTGGAAATGGAGAAGAATCTTCAGGCGGTAGTGAAAAGACGTATGAATGGAAGATTGGCTGGAATTCAGGAGAAGATGAGACCGCTCGCGGGGAAGCGGCGAAGGCTTTTCGTGACTATGTGGAAGAAGAGTCCGATGGTCGAATTAGTATCGAGTTCTTCCCAAATGAAACATATGGAACAGCACAGGAAATGATTGAAGCTGTTCAGGTTGGTGCCCTTGATATGCAAATCGCAGGAGCGAATATGATGGCGAACATAGTTCCTGAATATGCGACGCTGTCTCTTCCTTTTCTTACAGAAGGTAGCGAAGAAGCTTATGCGGTGTTAGATGGTGAAATAGGTGATGATTTAAAATCCCTGGGAGAAGAACATAGCTTCAAAGTTTTGAATGATGTAGATTTAGGATTTGCACAAATTACGAATAATGTACGTCCTATTGAAACGCCTGAAGATCTGAAGGGGATTAAGATGCGTGCACCTAACGATGTTAGCTTAATTGAAACGTTTAAAGCATTCGGTAGCTCCGTTTCCACCATGGCGTACACGGAAATTTACAATGGTTTATCTCAAGGTGTAATTGATGGACAGTTCAACCCTCTTCTCCACATTTTCGACCAAAATATGGACGAGGTACAAGACTACCTGGCGATTACAAACCACACGTATTACTATGCCTATTTTATTATGAACAAAGGAACGTTTGATGGGCTTGATCCTGAACTTCAAGAGATTGTGATGGAAGGGTCTGAGAAAGCGCGAGATGCTTCTCGAGAATTCACTCAAGAAAATGATGAGAAATATTTAGAGGAAGCCGAATCGGCGTTTGAAGAAATCACATATCCTGAATTGGAGCCTTTCCAGAAAGCCGTTGAACCTGTTTATACGGAAATGGAAGATGTAATGGGTGAAAAAATCATTACAGATATGCAAACCTTCGTTGAAGAGTATCGTGCAGAACAATAAGATTTCTGGATGAGGCCTGGAGCAGGCCTCTTCTTTTTTCTAAAGGGGGATTCACATGTTAAAGGAAAAGCAAAATCTGTTTTCTGGCATCATCTCTGCAATTACAAAAACAATTGATCTTGTCTCAGGCCTGATGATGGTTTTGCTTACGCTCGTTGTATTTGGAGAAGTCCTTAGTCGTTATGTGTTTAATTTTCCACTTGTCTTCACGACTGAGCTTACGAGCTTATTGTTTCCATGGCTTATTTTTCTTGGAGCAGTTACCGTGACGAGAAACGAAGATCACCTAGCGATAACAGTATTGCGCGATAAAATGCCGATATTGGGTCAAAAAATCGCTTATGTGTTAGCTAGGTTAGTCATGCTCTATTTTTCTTTCTATATGGTGATTTCAAGCTATGGCATTTCGAGAACGGTGGCAGGACAGCCTCTACCGATTTTACGTATCTCAAAGGGATGGCTATATGCTTCGGTCACAGTATCATTCATTCTTATTATCGTCATTCTAATTTATCAAATCGGACTTGTGTTAACAAACAAAGTTAGCGTGACGAAAGAGGAGGTGCCACATGATTTGGATTATGATCTTTAGTTTCTTTATACTTCTCCTCTTCGGTGTGCCAATCGCATTTTCTATGGGCGCTTCTGCCCTACTGTACATAATGGTTGCGGGGATACCAATTGAAATGTTTGCTCAGCGTTTCTTCTCAAATACGCAGTCCTTCGCTTTTCTTGCGATCCCGTTCTTTATTCTCGCTGGAAACCTAATGATTCATGGAAATATTGCTCAGCGTATTATCAACGTTGCCAACTCAATGGTACGTCAGCTTCCGGGTGGCCTTGCATGTGTCTCGGTCGTGACGAGTATGGGTATGGCGGGTGTCTCAGGCTCTTCCGTAGCAGATGCTGCTTCAACGGGGAGCGTGCTTATTCCTGAAATGAAACGGAAAGGCTATACACCAGCCTTCGCAGCGGCTATCAACGCTTCAAGCTCAGTTGTCGGGATTATCATTCCACCAAGTAGTACGATGATTATTATCGCATGGCTTGCAGATCAATCGGTCGGAAAAATGTTCCTTGCAGGCGTCATTCCAGGTATTTTAATTGGACTTATTTATCTTGTTACGACCGTTGTGATCTCCGTTAAACGTGGATATCCTCGTGAAGACAAGCCTACGTTAAAAGAGTTTTTCAGTAGCATTAGAATAGCGTCGTGGGCACTTCTTCTTCCGGTCTTCTTGATTGGTGCGATTATTTTTGGGATTGCTACTGCAACAGAAGCCGCAGCTCTTGCTGTCGTATATGCATTTCTTATTGGACTCTTTATTTACCGAAGCTTAACGCTGAAAAATATCATTGCGTCTATCAAGGATACGGTTTACGGGACGAGCGTCGTCATGATTACCGTCTGTGCCTCTATGATTTTTACATGGGTACTCATCTCAGAAGGAATTCCAAAACTAATTGCTAATGCGCTCCTTGGCTTTGGTCTCCCGGATTGGGCGCTTCTTCTTGTGCTAGTGGCGATCATGTTAGTAGCCGGAATGGTAATGGAGCTTGTGCCAAATCTATTTCTATTCATTCCAATTTTCTTCCCTATTGCGACAGATATAGGAATGGATCCGATTCAATTCTCGATCGTTATGCTTGTTTCACTAGCACTTGGTTTGTTTACGCCACCTGTTGGATCAACCTTATTTATCTCTTGTTACCTTGCGAAGGTAGGTATTGAAAAAACGATAAAAGACATCCTGCCGTTTTTCTTCGCAGGCATTGTGATTGTTTTGCTCGTTACTTATATTCCATCTCTAACGCTTTGGTTGCCTGAGCTGTTTGAGTAAAGGAAATTATTGGATACAAATGAGAAAAGGACTTATCCGTAGAAGCGGGTAAGTCCTTTTCTCATTTGTTTTGAAAGTACTGCCTTCCCCATAATTGTGCGGGTGACAGGCACCCGCAACAATTCACTGATGAAATGAGCTTTTAGACAAGTAGATGGATTCTTGAGATGGTTGTCATGGTAATGAGTTGGGTTTCGAGTAGCGGGAAATGTGTTCACGTATACTTGAATAATTTTCGGATGAATTATAGGAAGTGTTCAAACAATGAATGTGATAGTGATGAATCATAAATCAAAAAAAATTGATATATTAATTGACGATACTTTGTTGAAATAGTAGAATATTATACATCAAGAAAAATTGATATAAGGAGAAGGATATGGAAACATTCAACGCGAAATCGACTCATCAAGAAGAAGTAAGCTTTGAAGATTATGAACAGAAATTCAAAGCTTTAGCCGACCAACTGCGATTAAAAATCATGTATGAATTAAATCAAAAAGGACAGCTTTGCGTATGCGATTTAACTGAGGTTGTAGGACTTTCACAATCCAAATTGTCTTATCATCTTAAGATTTTACTTGATGCTGGATTCATCACCAGAGAGAAGATTGGTACTTGGAATTATTATCAATTGCATGATTCAGGTGTGAAGGCCATTTTGTCTGATGAGCTATGCTGTATTTTTTACCCTAGAAGCTAATGCTAAGGGTAAAATTTTTGAGGTATACATCAAAAAAAATTGATTTAATGTACACGAACTTATAATTCATTGAAAGAAGGAGATTCAGGTGATTGATTTGTTAGGTTTTCTTAAAACGTTCTTAACTTTGTTTGTTGAATTAACAGCTTTGTTTATTGTTATTAGTTTTCTAGTTAGCTTGCTTCAACAAAAAGTGACAGAAGATAAGATTAAGAGAGTTCTTGAGCGCCCTAATAAGTGGAGTGGTTATTTCTATGGCACTGGATTAGGCGCATTAACACCTTTTTGTTCCTGCTCTACGATTCCTATTTTAGCGGGATTACTATCTTCGAAAGCCCCGTTTGGCCCGTCGATGTCTTTTCTCATTGCATCTCCATTACTTAATCCTGTTATCGTTATTTTATTGTGGACGTTACTCGGGTGGGAACTAACGCTTTATTATATTGTGATCGTAGGTCTTTTTTCGATTTTAATTGGCGTAGTATGGGAAGCCCTTGGACTTCATAACTCTGTTAAAAATGTGAAGGTCCGTAAGCACCAGAGCGACCAGAAGCAGGAAGCTGTGCCGAAGTGGAAGATTGCTCTTCAAGATGCATGGGCGTTTTTCTATCCAGTTCTTCCGTTTTTAGTAATAGGCGTCTTCATAGGGGCTTTCATCTATGACTTTGTTCCTCAGGATGTTATCGCTAGGTATGCAGGTGGAGATCAGCTTTGGACGATTCCGGTTGCTTCTATATTAGGAGTTCCCATGTATATTCGAGCAGAGGCGATTCTTCCGATTGGAGATGCGCTCGTAAGCAAAGGAATGGGAATTGGTGCCGTTATTGCCCTCTTAATAGGTGGAGCTGGTGCAAGTATTCCAGAAGTTGTGCTATTGAACAAACTGTTCAAACCAAAGCTCGTTATTGCGTTCGTCTTTTCCATATTAGTTGTAGCTACTACTACAGGATTGATCGTTCAAACCGTACTATAAAGGAGGTGATCAAGTGGGTGAAAAAAAGAGAGGACTAAAAAAACTATTCTCTAAACCTAAAAAAGACTGTTGCAGTGTTGAATTCGAGGAAGTGAAATCGAATGAAGAACCTAAAGGGTGTGACACTGTCGAGAAGGAAGAAAAGTCAGAAGTCAAATAGAAGGATAATTACCTGCTTTATTTTTCTAAAGGGCTTCTCCTTGAAGCTCTTTTTTTTTTGAATCAAGCTCATAAACATATTGGATAAAGAGTTCATTATTAATGAAAGGAGTAGTTTGTTTTAATTATTCATCATGCTAGTACTAGTCCGCTAAGCAAAGAATATTTTAAGTCCAATAATCAGGATTGTTCCAGATCGCTTTTTGGGAAATTTCTTTGGACTGATTGACTGGTGACAGGCACCTGCGAAAACCGCGATGGTCTACTTTGGAACAAGAGACAACACTATATTGTCTCTTGTTCCATTAGTCTTACCTTATTAATCCACTAGTGACGTATTGCGCTCTTTACCTTCTGGTTATAATGATCCTATTAGTGAGAAAGAGGTGGGTCTTATGGATATATTGATGGATGCCTTGAAGGTTATCTTCCGGATAGTAACGATTCTTCCGTTCATGCTCGCCATCGGACTCTATATGGGGAAGCGGTCTATTGGAGAGCTTCCTGTATTTGATTTTCTCGTCGTTCTAGTGTTTGGGGCTGTGGTAGGTGCGGATATCGCTGACCCAGAGATAGAACATATTCACACGGTGATCGCGATGATTGCGATCGGGTTGCTACAGAAGTTGATTTCAAGGATAAAGATAAAGCATCAGAAGATAGGAAAACTTCTTACGTTCGAGCCTACCGTTGTGATGTACAATGGAAAATTCCTTAAAGATAACATGAAGCAGATTCAATATTCGATTGATAATGTCCTTCAGATGCTTCGAGAAAAGGACGTTTTCCATACAGAAGATGTTGAGCTTGCCATTGTAGAGGCAAATGGAAGACTTAGTGTGAAGTTATACCCAAGTAAAGAGAGTGTTGTTCGTGAAGATATGGCGATCGAGAAGCAGATGAATGATTTTGAGATTCCTGTTATTTTGGATGGGCGAGTACAGAAGGATATCTTGCAGCGCTTAGGTCATACGGAAGCGTGGTTAATGGATCAGCTTGAAAAAAGAGGGGAGCCTGCTGCATCTTCGTTATTTTACGCCGGAGTTAATGCGAAGCATGAGTTAGTTATTTCTAGGAAGGATCAAGCGTCAAATCATGTTCCGCCTTTTCGGCACTGAGCAAAGGGAGCGGCGACCATTCCAAGAGGTGTGGATAGAAGCTACATAAAGAAACTCAGGCGTACGCCTGAGTTTCTTTATGATTTCCGCTTTGATTTGGTTTCTGCAGGACGACCAGCTTGGTCATCTTGAGAAGGAGCCAGATCGGCTTCATTCGTGTACGATTTCTTACTAGCAAAAGGTTGATTAGCGTATTGCTTCTTGTTAAGTTTCATTTGAATCACCCCTGGTTGTTAGAGTGTCTAATAGGAGCGAAACTATACAAGTAGCTTAATCGACAAGTAATGACATGAATCGGGTGGTGACAGGCACTAGCGCACTAGCGCACTACTCGCGAACTTGCGCGAATTCGCCAAAACCCCGTGCATCCTTAAATGGAAAAAGCTATGATGATAGTGGAACATTTAATTTCAGTGAGAACGATACAAAAACATCGAGTGAATCAGATAGGAGATGGAGAAATGATCGAAGTAATCGTACAAAACAGAGAAGAAGCAATCGAGGCAGAAGCCTTTGGAGCAGGTCGAGTAGAACTTGTAACAGGGATTGAAGCTGGAGGTTTAACGCCGAGTTATGGAACGATAAAATCGGTATTAAACAGTGTTACGATTCCTGTTCAGGTGATGATTCGACCTAACGGGTATAGCCACTGCTACAGCGAAGAGGAGAAAGAGGTTATTCTTGAAGATATCCGCATCTTAAGTGAACTCGGAGGCAAGAGGATTGTTATCGGAGGAATTACGAAGGATCATACCATTGACGAAGAGTTACTTGAAACAATCATTCAGCAGCAACCGGATATCGACATCACCTTTCATCGAGCGTTCGAAGAACTCTCTTCTCAAAAAGAAGGGTATAAAACCCTCGCTCAATACCCAAATGTGAAGCGAATTCTTACATCCGGTGCCAATCAGGAAGGGCAAGAACGGATCTCTCAGCTTCAAGAGCTTGTGCGCTACTCGGCGGAAGAAAGTATTCCAACGATCATGCCAGGATCAGGGCTGTCACTCGCTACTATTGAGAGCATTCACCAAGCGGTGCAAGCAGAAGAATATCATTTTGGTAAAGGCGTAAGAGTGGGAGAAGATTTTTCAAATCACTTTAGTGAAAAATCGATTAAATTGATTGAACAGGTGCTAAACAAAAGGAAGTAATCGTGGTTCATTAAATGCAAGAAGGGGTTCATACATATGCTTCTCAGCAAATTCAAAACAGCACTGCTGACCGCCCTAATCACGTGGGTATTCGGCATTGTTTTAACAACGGTAGGGGGTCTCATCTATCTACTGAGCGGGGGAGACGGGGATATTTCTGTCGCTATTGGTGGTGCTTTTTTAATGATTATTTATCTGCTACCGTTCCTATTAGTAGTAGGAATTGCGATTTCAATCGCCTCTGATGAGCTCACACGCGAAAGTAATCGCCGGAAGCGATATGCCTATATCATCCATGTCGGCCTCGGGATCATGCTATTCTCGTTTATCTTCCCGATTACAAATGTAGTAACGGACTTAGGTTATTTCATAAGTACGCTTCCCTGGCTGTTAACCGTGATTTTTACCGCTTCAGTCTTTTGGAAATTTGATGAAAAGGCAAAGGGAACGTTAGCGCGTACTTCTTTCGAGGTTTCGTAAACTCAATACAACATGTCAAGGAAAGGTGATGAGCAAATGGATGACGCAAAATGGAAACAGAAAGAAAAATGGAATGTGACGGTGCTTGTGGTTTTAGTCTTCCTATCATTCCTTTTTCAAGTCTCGATCGTTTATGGCTTCTTAGGCTATGCTATCTATTTGTTCATCAGCTACTTTTTCTTTTATAAACCAATACGAATGTGGGATGTTGTTTTTTATTTAGGTATGGTTATTGCTTTATTTATTGCGGTTAAATTAACCACTTAGTGCTGATAATGTAAACACTGATCTTCTCACTAGAAAAACTGTAGCAAAAGGATTTATCGTTCCGATCAGGATTCGGCAATCGATGCTTTAAGTTTCAATATTCTAAAAATATTTAAGAAACCGGTTTACAAATTTTTAGAATAATGTTGCTTTTCAAACGATATACTCTTATAATCAGTTTATGAAAACGCTTTACTTTGATGTGAATCGTTCATTTTTTTATCTATTTAGGAAACCGGTTTCCAAGCGTTTTTAAAATCGCATGAGGGGGAAGTAACGGTGAAAAACAAAAGCAAAAAGAAGTGGTTGGGGTTAGGACTGGCGTCGATGCTTGTATTTTCTTTAGCAGCTTGTAATGGAAACGACAGTACGTCTGGTGATGGCGGTAATGAAGAGGTTACGTTGAATTTCTGGGCATTTGGCGCGACAAATTATGAAGAGCTTGCGAAGGAATACGAAAAGGAACATCCGAACGTGACGATTAAAGTGAGGTCTGCAGAATCAGCCGAGCATCATGATGCGCTTTTTACAGCTTTGTCTGCTGGTAGTGGGGCACCTGATATTGCGGCTTTGGAAGTGGATCAACTGGATCGATTCAAAGAAGCGCAGGGACGATTTGAGAATTTATATGATCTTGGTGCAAAGGATGTACAGGGTCAATACTTAGATTGGAAATGGGAAGCTGGCGCGAATCAAGAAGGCGATTTCCTAATTGGTCTACCGACGGATATCGGTCCGAAGGCATTGTATTACCGGACGGATCTCTTTGAAGAAGCTGGACTTCCAACAGAGCCAGCGGAAGTAGAATCTCTTATTAATTCCCCTGAAGCGTTTAAAGAAGCGGGAATGAAGCTTAAGGAAGAAACAGGAAAACCATTCGTGGATAGTATCGAAATGGCTTATCGCGCTTATTTAGATGCTTCTGAAAAAACTTACTTAAATCCTGATGGTGAACTATTGCTAGGTGAAGAAGGAAACGACGTGAAGAAGGCATATGACTATGCTGTTGAGTTAGATGAAGCAGGCATTGTTGGCAAGCTTGAAATGTGGACACCTGAATGGGCGAACGGCGTCAACAAAGGTGAATTTGCAGCAGAGCTTGGAGCAGGATGGTTGAAGGGATGGATGGAAGGAAATGCACCTGACGCTGTAGGAAAATGGCGCGTGGCAACACTTCCAACTGAATTCGCAGCGAACTGGGGAGGCTCTTATATTTCCATTCCAAGTGAAACAGATCATCCACAGGAAGCATATGACTTTGTCGAGTGGCTTGTATCCCCTGATAATCAGCTGCAATCATTCCAGAGCAAAGGCTTATTCCCTTCCGCTACTTCTGTCTATGACATGGAAGAGTTCAAAACGAATGAAGATGAGTTCTTTGGTGGTCAAGTAACATCGACTGTTTTTGCAGAAGCGGCACAAGATATTGATGGCGCTGTCTTCAAAGGCGTGAAATACTTCCCAGTTCATCAAGAAGTATTAAATGCGCTTCATAACGTTCAAGAAGGTGGCGATCCTGAGAAAGAATGGCGTGCTGCGATTAAGCGTGCTGAAGAATTAATAGACCGATAGAAGCAATATTTGTGATGGGATATGGTGGAAACCCACCGTATCCTACTTAATCACCGGAAGTGGGGAGAAATCGTGATTTCAATGAGTGGACAGGAAAGAGGGGTTAAGAAGCGATATCGATCTGAGAAGAAAAAGGATATGATTTCAGGCTATTTGTACGTAGCCCCTTTTTTCATTATTTTTGGAGTGATTGGTCTTTATCCCGCTATATTCAGCGTTTATCTTGCGTTTCAGAAATGGAACGGATTAAGTCCAATGAGCTTTGTTGGGCTCGATAATTTTCGGATCGTTTTAGAGGATCCTCTTTTTTGGAAGTCAGTATACAATACGATCATCATGGGATTAATGGGAACGGCGCCACAAATCGTTGTCGGCATTGTGTTGGCGTTTCTATTAAATCTTACATTCCTTCGATTTAAAAATTTCTTTCGAGTTACGATTTTTATGCCGTATATCACCTCGATGGTAGCGGTTGCCCTTATATTCAGTGTGTTATTTAGTAATCACGAGTCATCACTCGCCAACTACATGCTAGGCGTCTTCGGATTTGATCCAGTGAATTGGTCCACATCTGAATGGGGAACGAAAATCGCGATTTCCATTATGGTGTTTTGGCGCTGGGTCGGGTACAATACGATCATTTACTTAGCCGGGATCCAAAGCATCTCAAATGATTTATATGAAGCCGCAACAATTGATGGCGCGAATAAGTTTCAGCAGCTTCTCTATATTACAATGCCTTTGCTGAAACCGTTTATCATCTTAACGGTGTTCTTCTCAACGGTTGGGGCGTTACAGCTCTTCTCTGAGCCGACGATTTTCTTAGGCGCTGGGGCATTTACACGAGACGAAGCACTAACAGTCGTTATGTACTTGTACCGAGATGCCTTTAAGCTTCAATCCTTTGGAACGGCTTCTGCGACAGCAATTATTCTGCTTGTGATCATTCTTTTCTTTGCAACGATCAATACGCTCATTACATCAGGCAATGGCCGTAAGAAGAAGGGGGTAAGGTAATGGCGAATCGAAAGGAACGAAAAAAAGTCTCTTTCAGTAAAGTGCTCATCTATCTGTTTCTAGGACTCGCTTCACTCTTATCCTTATTCCCATTCTACTGGATGTTTGTGATGGCAACGCGTCCGAGTGCAGCATATAATTCAATCCCGCCTACGATCACGCCAGGCGGCATGCTAGTCGAGAACTTCCAGAAAGTCCTGAATCAAATTGATTTCTTTCAAGCGATGTGGAATTCCTTTCTCATATGTTCTATCGTTACGCTTGTTGTACTGTTTATTAGCTCGCTAGCAGGATTTGCTTTCGCGAAATTTAAATTCCCGGGCAAGAACGGATTGTTTATTGCGATTTTATTAACAATGATCATTCCCCCTCAATTGGGACTGATTCCACAGTATTTTCTCGTATCGAAAGCTGGCCTTCTTGATACGCTTGCTGGGGTAATGGTCGTTTTCTTTCTTAATCCGCTCGGTATCTTCCTCATGAGACAATATGTGAGTGAGTCCGTTCCCGATGAGCTGATTGAGGCAGCGAAGCTCGATGGCTGTTCGAACTTTAAAATTTATCGAAGCATCGTTGTCCCGATTATTCTTCCGGCTTTTGCAACGCTCGGCATCATTGTTTTTACAGCGGTGTGGGGAGAATTCTTATGGCAATTTACGGTCTTAAGGGACCCGGAGAATTATACTATCCAGGTTGCATTAGCTTCCTTAAGTAACACGTTTAATATTGATTTCGGAATGATCCTCTCAGGCGTGTTCTGGGCAACGATTCCATTGCTCATTATTTTCTTACTGTTTAACCGCCTATTTATTTCGAGTATTACAGAAGGATCTGTAAAATAGAGGCTCAGCCGATATAGAAATTGCTTCACATAGCGTTTCTTAGTAAGCTATCAGTATAAATTCTATTATGATGTCAGAAGGGATAGCGATGAGCCTAACGATTAAAGATATTGCACAAATGGCAGGAGTATCAAGAGCGACCGTTTCGAAAATTATTAACAATTACGGTGGCATTAGTGAAGGAACGAAGAAAAAGGTTCTTAAAGTGATAGAAGAAACAGGCTTTCAGCCAAGCTTTTCAGCCAAGGCGCTAGCGACAAAGAAATCGAATCTCATTGGCCTGATCTATGCTGGCCGAGTGAACGTTGATTTTACACATCCTTTCTTTATGGAAGTGGTAACAGCTTTTAAGAAAACAGTTGGGTTACTAGGATATGACATCTTAATGTTCTCGAATGAACAGTTTTATCAGGATAATGGAAGCTACCTTGCAAGGTGCAGGCATTTTCATGTGGATGGCTGTTTGATCATCACAGGTGAGGAAATTGAGGATGCCATTTATGAGCTAGTGGAAAGCGACATCCCGTGTATGGGCATCGATCTAGAGCTCAATGGCCCAAGCTCAAGCTATGTGATGACAGACAACATTAACTTGTCTACGAAAGTGATACAGCATCTGTATCTCAATTCGGTAAAAGATATTGCTTTCATCGGTGGGGGATCAGATTCTGCGATTTCTAACTTGCGAGAAAAAGGGTTCCTACAATCGATGAATCAATTTGGTCTAGAAGTGAGAAAAGAGTGGATTCAGTACGGTGATTTTCATGAAGAGAGCGGTTACGAAGCAATGAATCGAATCCTCGAGGGAGAAGCTAGACCTGAGGCGGTATTTGCGGCTTCCGACATGATGGCCTTTGGTGCGCTTAGAGCGATTAAAGAAGCAGGACTCTCGGTTCCTGAAGATATCCGCCTAGTCGGGTGTGATGATATCGATGCCTGTCGCTACAGTGCTCCGCAGCTCACGACTGTAAGGCAGAATAAAGAGCTGCTCGGTAAGCTTGCTGCTCATATGCTTCATGATTTAACAAATGGTAAAACAGAATTGAAACCTGTTTTTATTGATTCAGAATTGATCGTGAGAGAATCTTGTGGAAGTAAAGTATAACGAAACAGTTACTGACGTGATAATGGAGGGAAGGCAATGGCAATTATACAATTTCCAAATGATATGAAGTGGGGCGCGGCAACCGCAGCCTATCAAATCGAAGGGGCCGTAGATGAAGGTGGACGTGGCCAATCGATTTGGGATACCTTTTCGCATACGCCTGGAAATGTGAAGAACGGAGATAACGGAGATGTCGCTTGTGATAGCTATCACCGTTATGAAGAAGATATTGCATTGATGAAGGAGCTCGGCATTGAAATGTATCGCTTCTCCGTCTCCTGGCCGCGTATTTTTCCGAATGGCACAGGGAAGGTCAATGAAGAAGGCCTTCAGTATTACCACCGTTTTGTTGACGCCCTACTCGATCAGGGCATTGAACCTATGTGTACACTTTATCACTGGGATTTGCCGCAGGCCCTTCAGGACAAGGGTGGATGGGCAAGCAGAGAAACGACGGATGCGTTTGCTGATTATGCCGAGCTTATGTTTAACGAATTTAATGGGAAAATAAAGCACTGGATTACGATCAATGAACCATGGTGCGTGTCTTTCCTATCAAACTTCATCGGCGTTCACGCACCAGGCAATCAGGACCTTCAGCTTGCGACTACTATTTCACATCATCTTCTATTAGCACACGGAAAAGCGGTTACGAGATTCAGAGAGTTAGAAATGGAAGGTAACATCGGGTATGCCCCAAACCTCGAATGGAATGAGCCATTCAGCAATAAGCAGGAGGACATTGACGCCTGCAATCGTGGGATGGGTTGGTTTATCGAATGGTTCTTTGATCCAGTCTTTAAAGGACGCTATCCGGAATTTATGCTGAACTGGTTTGAGAAAAAAGGAGTTTCCCTTACGCTTGAAGATGGCGACCTTGACGTTATTAGTCAGCCTATCGACTTTGTTGGGATCAATTACTACACAGGAAGCGTCGGAAGGTATAAAGAAAACGAGGAATTATTTGATTTAGAGAAAATCGATATCGGCTATGATAAAACGGATATTGGCTGGAACGTATACGGAGAAGGCTTCTATAAGGTTCTTAGCAAATTAAAGGATCAATATGGTGATGTTCCGATCTACATTACCGAAAACGGTGCCTGCTATAACGACGGCGTTGAAGATGGTCAGGTTAAAGATGGGCGCCGGATCGAGTATTTAAAGCAGCATCTTACTTCATTAAGTCGGAGTATAGAAGCAGGCGTGAACATTAAAGGCTACTTAACATGGTCTCTGCTTGATAACTTCGAGTGGGCAGAAGGCTATGATAAACGCTTCGGGCTCGTCCACGTTAATTTCCGTACGCTAGAACGAACGAAGAAGGATAGCTATTATTGGTACAAGCAGACGATTGATAATGGTTGGTTTGATATGGAGTAGGATAGTTCCCCTCACCGTGTGGCGGTGGGGGGATTTTGATTTACCGTAGAGTCTCATACTCTATATTAGACGAATGATGGAGAAATAGAGGAGGACACTTAAAAGAACTCGAAATAGCAAGATGGAGGGGGATTGAATATGAACTATGCCGTATCGGTAACAGATACAACAAAAACAAACGAAATTGAAAAGAGCGGACTGCAGCTATTAGCATTTCTTGATACATATAAGAGTGCGCTGCAAGAAATTACGACGGTTGAGGAGCCGCCAAGGGGGATTGTTTTCCACGATTTAGAATCAGCCACAAAGCTGTATTCGACGATTCCATTGCCTGCGTACACTTCGAGAGACTTGATCCACTTAACCCCTTTACGAGACACATGGAAGGATATTTATCTATCCACGGTTAAAGGTGTGAAAGAGGCAGCGGATTATTATGAAAAGCTTGAAATGGTCGATGTAGCAGAGCTTGTTGCCCATGAATTCACGCACCACGCTGACTTCTTCCATTCAGAATTCGATGATTGGGAAGAAGAGAATGCGAATGATATGTGGTTCGAAGAAGGCATCTGCTTCTACTTACCTCGTAAGCTCTTAATGTCAGAAGAGCGATTTGAAAAAGTGATGAAGGTGGAGCGATTGTTAATTGACGCTCATAAAGAAAAGTATGGGGAATACACGCTAGACGCATTTGGAGAAGCGGGATATCGAGGTGGAGACGACTTCTCTTATTCGGCTGCGTTTTATGATTATTGGAGAAGTACGAATACAGTTGCTGAGCTAATTGATAGCTACTGTGAAGGCAGTGTACGTGAGCTTATTCGCTTGTATCGCAAGTGGGTAGAAGGCGGAGAAAAAGGCCGCCTTCAGGATTACTTTATTAATAGGTTTGGACTTTCGGATGAAGTGGCAAGAGGGCTTTGGTTGAGGTGAGGTAGGGTAGTAGTTTGGTTCGACATATTATGACGTAAAGCGGGTGGTGCCTGGCACCATCCGCCTTTCTCTTATAGTGCTTCACGTATAACTTTTTTATAGTAAACGACTGATAGTCCGCCGAAGATTGAATAAAGCAACGTATAGATTCCCATAACGATCAGCATTGGCGTATATAATTCGGTTCCAAAGAAGAACCAGCCGGAACGAACGGCAAAGTAGCCGTGAAGAAGTCCAACAACAAGGGGGGTGCCGAAGTTAACAAGCTGCTTGCCGCGGATGCCACGTGAGAGATCCGCTTGTGTGAAACCGAGTTTTCTGAGAACAGTATAATTCGGACGTTCTTCTTCTCCTTCATTCATTTGTTTAAAGTAGAGGATACACCCTGACGTGATCAGGAAGGTAAGTCCTAGAAATCCGACGATGAACATGATAAGACCCATGTTTTCCTTTTGCTCTTGAAAGGATTGATATTGAGAGCTGTTCCCCTGGTCCTGTTCGAAGGAAAGTGACTGAAATAGCTCAGTTGCTTCTGGTAACGTTGACTGATTTACAAGGTTATATCCAAAATAGGTTAAAGGCTCATCTTGTATTTCTTCATCCATATCTTTTTGAAGAGAAGCAAAGGTCGTTTCATCCACTACAACCGTAGGTAGACCACCATCAGAATAAGAATATGGGAGGATATAGTCACTTTTCAATCCAAGATAATCTTGAGCTATTACTTTCTCTTTTCCTTTAATTTGAATGACGCCAGCGTTATCAAAACGAATGACGGATTCAAGAATTTTGCTAAATCCGGTAAAAACCGCTTCATTAGAAGACACATCTATTTCCTCAAGTGTTTGATCACTAATGACAGGTAAAACCATTTCAGATGCATCAAAAGCCGTCCCGGACTGTTGTTTAGTAAGGATTTCTTCTGTCAAAACGGACGCTTGAAGAACTTCCATTTCTTTGGTCGTGAAATCATAGTCTCTAGCCTTCAATTCCTTTTCAAATATAGCCGCATTTTGTTCCTCGGCAAGGGAGAAATGGTCCGGAATGTTTTGTTTCGATGTTTTTTCTGCTGAGTAATACGAAATATAGCTAAGTGAAGAAAGAGCGATTGCGAGTGCTGATACAGTCGTAATAATTGTAAGTAGAAGCGAGTTGGATTTCATTCGAAACATAATTGATGATAGAGAAAGTACATCATTAATGTTCAGATAGCCTTCTTTACGCTTCCGAATTAGGTTGGCGACGAATCGAATGGATCCTTTGTAGAAAAGGTATGTTCCCAAAATAACAGAGCCAAGTATAAAGGCCATCGCAAAGAGAAGTTCGTTCATGGCTGAAAAATCGCCATCAAACAGCCTGCTCGATACGTAATAACCTGCAATAATTAGAATAAGTCCAAGCACACCCATGATGATTTCTCGAATGGAAATGTTCTTTATCCGTTCTTCAGATTTAGAGGTCACGTGGAACAGAGAGAGAATACTTTGTGCTTTAATAAAGATCCAGTTCGTTAGCAAAATGATGCCGAAAATGACGAAGAAAACAATCACTGTTTGCAGCAGGGCAGCAGAGGAAAAGTTCAGAGTTGCAACGCCTTTGATGCCAGTAGCTTTGAAGAGGATCATTTGGATCAGCTTGGAAAATGCAAATCCGACAAAAATACCTAAACTCATAGAGCCAATATAAATAAGTAAATTTTCTACGGTTAAGATTCGGAAGATGCGTCCTTTTGTCATACCAATTAATTGGAAAAGTCCAATTTCTTTTCCGCGTCGCTTAATAAAAATGCTGCTTGCGTACACTAGAAAAACGGTTACGATTACGACAAGCATAATGGAAGCCGCTCGGATGGCGGCTGTCATTTTAGCTGAAGTTTCCATGTTTTCAACACCCGGGTCATATTGAAGAGTGACGAAAGAAAAGTAGAGTCCGACACTAAAGATTAGGGCAAAGACGTACAAATAATAGTTTTTCATGTTCTTCTTTAAGTTCTTCAGAATTATATGATTAATGTTCATACTGCACACCACCGAGCACACCTTGAGTCTTCATGATGTCTTTTAGAAACGACTGACGTGATTCTGTTCCTTTATTGAGCTGCGTATAAATCCGCCCGTCTCGAATAAAGATGACGCGACTGCTGTAGCTAGCTGCAATGGGATCATGCGTAACCATTGCAATCGTAGCTTCGCGCGTTTCGTTTAAGTCGCTTAGTTTATTCAGAAGATCGGAAGCTGACTTTGAATCGAGTGCTCCAGTAGGCTCATCGGCGAAGATAATGCTTGGGTTATGAACGAAAGCTCGAGCGGCAGAAGTACGCTGCTTTTGTCCTCCTGATAGTTCATTTGGGTATTTATCCTGGAGATCATGAATGCCAAGCTCACCTGCAAGAGCCTCAAAAGCTGCAGTAGCCTCTTGTTTAGAAACTTTCGTAATCGATAGGGGAAGCAGGACGTTCTCTTTCACAGTTAACGTATCGAGTAGATTGTATTCTTGAAAAATAAAGCCAAGATGTCGTTTTCGAAATTCAGCGAGCTGCTTTTCTTTTTGCTTTGTCATTTCTTTTCCTTCAATTTTAATCGATCCGCCACTCACACGATCGATGGATGAAAGCACGTTTAGTAGTGTTGTTTTTCCAGACCCCGATGCCCCCATAATGCTTATAAATTCCCCACGTTCGATCGAAACGTCGATACCCATTAATACTTCTTGCTTTAAAAACTTATTTCCATAGCTTTTTTGAATTTTACTTGCTTCAAGTACGGTAGTCATCCAATTCCTCCAATGTTTAAGTGATAGTTTCATTATAAAAAGTAGGCGTAACTCTTTCCCTCGATTCGCCGAACAATAAGAGGAGGCATGTGACATTGTTGTCACATGCCTCGAATTTGTTCAAAGTCATTAAGTTCCGGAAAGGTAAGAGTGAAAGCTGTACCGCTCCCGGGCTCTGAATCGACCTCGATTGTAATTTTCAGATAGTCTGCAGCTTTTTTTACGAGATAAAGCCCTATTCCAGATGCTGCTGAATCATGATGATTGGAAGTTGACGTAAATCCCTTCTCAAAAATGCGAGGAAGATCGCGATTCATAATCCCGCGTCCCTTGTCCTGTATCGTAAGGAAAGGTTTCTTTCCATCCCTACCGGTTATGATACGGATATCATTATTTTCACTGTATTTCACAGCGTTTGTCAGTAGTTGACGCAGGATAAAAGCGAGCCATTTAGCGTCGCTCAGTATTTCGCTAACAGGCAATTCAAGATCAAAGCCAATCCCTCGCTGTTTGCACCATGTGCGTAGAGGAGAGATTTCGTTGACAAGAATCTTTTGAAGGTTAACTTTCTCAATATATAAATCATTTTCCATCGCTGGCATTCGCTTCTGATGAAGCTGCTGATCAAGAAGAAAGTGGATGCGAAGCCATTCGTATGTAAGCTGCTCATTAAGCTCATGATCCTGAATACGATCAATTAGTAAATGAAGTGCAGTCAGAGGCGTTTTCACTTCATGAATCCAAGCAACCAAGTCGTCTTTTTCCACTTCGAGCTGTTGATTCATTTGGTTGCTCATGTCCCAAAGCTGTTCGATTTGATCGGTCGTGACCTTCTCTATCACTTTTTCAAAAGGGCTATTTGCCTGTGGAATACTCGTTAGGTCAAGGTTGTTATCCCTTTCTTCCAGTTCCTTATAGAATTTAGTTTCTTTCACAAAACGTAAAATAAGAAAAAGGATAAACAGAAGAAGTGTTAAAAAAACAGCATACAGAATAGATGTGAACGGGATCGATGGGTCAATATAGGTAATGAGAAGAAAGCACGCTTCCATAAAGAGAAAGAAAGTAATCCAGCTACGACGTTCATTCAAAAACCTCCACATCATAGCTTTTCCACGGCCATATAGCCCTGACCTACTTTCGTGTGGATGGCGTCGCCAAGTTCGATTTCTGTTAGTTTTTTTCTTAGTCGATTAACGTTTACAGTGAGCGTGTTATCGCTAACAAAGCGTTGATCGTCCCAGAGGCGATTGATCAACTCATCTCTGATGACGATCTTGTTTTTTCGTTCAAGGAGCATATGCAGTATGATCATTTCATTTTTCGTTAGCTCAATGGTATTTTCACCAACCGTCACTCGATTTCGCTCCGAATCAATAGTAGCACCATGCCAGGTTATTAGTGTATTCGTCTCAGTATTGTAATTGTAAACGCGCCTCAGGATTGCCTGGATTTTTGCGACAAGGACATCAAAGTGGAACGGCTTTTGGATAAAATCATCCGCTCCGAGATTCATCGACATGACCATATCAGTTGGATGGTCGCGTGAAGATAGAAAAATGATCGGAACGTTTGAATGATCCCGAATCATTCTGCACCAATGAAAGCCATCAAACTTAGGTAATTGGATATCTATAATTGTGAGATCAGGTTTCACTGTAGAAAACTCTTTTATTACTTGACTAAAATCGTTTATGCCATACACTTCATAAGACCATTGCTCTAGTCGTTCTTTGATTTTTTGGAATAGAGAAGTGTCATCTTCTATTAATAGTATTTTAAACATCACGTACACCACACTTTGCTTCATTATCTATGTCGATTATAGCAAATAAATGGTAAATAAAAATGATAGAAATGGAAATAATCGGTTCGACAAAAAAGAACACAAACCGGGTGGTGACAGGCACTCTCGACTAGCGTATCCTTAAAAAGGATGAAAATAGGAATTGGGGGAGTACGATGAGTTGGTTCAATCGAAATAAGAATGAGATTAAGTGGACAGAGCTTGATGAAGATACACGTGAAGAGATGCTGGAATTTACGGGTAAAAGGGATAAAGTTTATAAAAAGAAGTGGGAAAAGTTATCGACTAGGAAGTCACCTATTTCGTGGAATTGGGCAGCATTCTTCTTGAGTTTGTTTTGGTTTACATACCGTAAAATGAACGTATTTGCATACTTGTTCCTCGGTATTATCGTCGTAGTGGACGTTTTATCGATTGTATTCTTTAAGAAAGCACTACCAGGTTCAACGATTGCGCCTGCTTATATTGTTTTGGCTCTGTTTGGAAATAAGCTCTATTTTGATTTTGCGCTAAATAAAGTAAAGAAGCTGAAGGACATTTATCCTGATCGTGATGAGCGTCTTGCCGTGATTAAAAAGCAGGGAGGCGTAAGTTGGTTATATGCGCTTCTATTTGTAGTCGTCATGATGATCTACGGTTTGGGAAGTGCGGCTCTAGAAGAGGAAGTTTACTATTCCTACATGGAACCTAAATTCACAGAAGCTGCTGAATTACAGGATTCAGGTGAATTAGAAGAAGCGATGAACATTTACAATGATATCGAAAATGACAACATACCTGTGCCATCCATTCACTTTAACAAAGCGCTTATTTATGAAGAGCAAGGGGAGTTCGAAAAAGCGTTAAGTGAGATGAATACATACATTGGGTTAGAGCCTGAGGATGGGGAAGCAATGGAGATTAAAGAAGAGATCGAGGCGAAAACGGAATAGAGGGAAGAGAGAGGGGGTCAGGTGCGTACCTGACCCCCTTCGCGTACATTTGTCTTTTTCATTTACATATTTCTCCTCTTTTAATCAATAATAAGAAAAAACCGGATGATTAAAGGAGTGGGTAATATGGAGGAAGTAAACCAGCAAGTGTTACGAGAAGCCCATCAGGCATGCGGAGATATTGAAACCATTCGTCAGCAGTTGATAGATGCGAGGCAACGAGGAGAACTGGCGTTAGCCCAACAATTTGAAGAAGAATTAATTCGAGCAGAGCAAGTCGCCAGAGAGTGCCAGCGGAAGCTTCAACAAACTACAGCAGGAAGTCTTGAGGGTGAGCAAATTCTTCAGCAGATCACTCATGACTTAACGACGTGTGGTCAAACATTGCGCCAACAATAAGAAAAAATAACCCATCAAAAGGAGGCTGACATGAGAATGTCAGCCCCTTTTTGAGATTTTGCTACGGACGCTGCTCTAAATCTTTCGCCGTCTGACTCATTTGTACATCCTTTTCATTTTTTAATGTGCCAAACAGTACATCAACGAACGGAGTAGAAACACCGTACCAATAATTTTCGTTTTTATAATGATGCAAAATGTGCGTTTTCTTGATCCACTGCCCAAACCTTGTTTTGGGCTTAAACGGTCGATGAGCAATGTAATGTTTCCATTCGTAGACGAAGAACATAGCGAGCAATCCTGTGCTAAAGGAAAGTGAGAGCAGTAGAGATCCAGACAGGACATAGAAGATCAAACAAAGGAGCAGCAAATTCGGAAAGCTATACCAGATCGGTAGGAATAATAATTTGAGATCATTCGGCATTTTGTGATGATCGTAGTGCAATCGTTTAATAAGCTTAAGAAGTAATGGATTGTTAGGTGTTTTAATGTGAAACAAAAAGCGGTGTGTGAGGTATTCACTAAACATGTAGGTGACAATCCCAATGACGATAAACACTGGGACAAGGTGAGAGAGGGTCATTGTCAGTAAGAAGCCAAGAACGATGAGAAACAGGATAAACATGATCAAGATATCAAGGTGGAAGAAAAAATCACGATACAATCCTTTTGCTTTCAAGTTATATGCCCCCGTTCATTTTCGTTTTCCAGAGTTCCAAGCTCGTAGACATCATCTCTTTCGTCAGAAACTCTGCGTGATCAAGGTCTCCTCTTAACGTAGCTTCGAGAAACTGCTCATAATAGTGCTTTGATGCTTGACGATGAGAAGGTTCTAGAAAGTATTTCTCAGCCATTTTGCCATAGATGTCTTGAAAACTATTAAGGATCAGAAGAAAGATTGGGTTGTGTGAAAGCTCAGCAATGTTTTTCTGTAGATTCCAATCAAAATTAGCGTATGATTTCGGATCGTCTGTTAGCTCTTCAAGTGGAATGAAAAGCGAAATGATTTGGAGTCTGTGATGAAGAAGAGCATCCCGGACATAAGCAGGTGTTAACGTAATCCGAAGCTCGAGCATGTAAACGATAAACTCATCAGGTATATCTTCGTGGTGCTGGAGGATGTTCACGATCGTCATTAAATTACCGTGTTTCCAATAATCATTAACAATTGCTGGCGCCCCTTTACGAATCGTAATCCATCCATCACGCTCTAGTCTCTGTAAGGCTTCACGAATGGTAGGGCGGCCGACTTGGTAGTGAGTAGCCAGTTCTCGTTCAGGAGGGAGCGGATCGTTTGTCGCCCATTCTTGTTCTAAAATAGAGCGGATAAGTTGTTTCGTGATTTTTTCGGAAGAACGTTCTTTCATGGAGAGTGATCACCTCGATTCTGGTAATACCAGAGTTTTTGTTGGTAATACCATTATAGTATAAAGAGTGGAAGATTGGTGGTATTTGTTTGAAGATTCTTTCTTTTGAAGGGGTGGGAGCGGAAGGAATTAAAAGTTAGCGATAAAAACACTCTGCAGATGAGGCTTTTGCAGAGTGTTTATGTTCTGGGATATAAAGAATAGAGATCTCCTACGGAAAAAATAATCTAATATAAACAAAAAATTAAACAACCACTTATTTATCATTAGGGAATTTTAATACGATTGTTTTTTTACTTTATTTACGTTCCTCTAGAAACTGAAGAACCTCATCTATGTTTGTGGAATACAAAAGAGTATATTCAAAGTCAAACATAGTTAGTTGATTTACTACTAGATATTCATCCGCCGGTATTGCGTTAATAAACCTCTTCCACTTATATTTCTTTTCCATCTTCAATATTTCTTGATCGATTCGCTCCTGATCTATTTTTAATACAGCGAAACTTTCAGTAACGATTTTTTTGTTTGGAAATTTCCTTTCCAAAATCTCAATAAATTTGGGTATGAGATTAGCGTCAGTTACAACATCCACATTACCAACTAGATCAATTTTATCAAACATTTCATCATGGAATCGATCGTCATTGCAAGTAGGATTAGTAAAAATAGCTACACAAAAACGATCTTTTTTTCCTTTTGGTTTATTAGATACCATGGGTTTTCTCCTTGTTAACTTTTGGTGGTACTTTAACTCTTTCCATTACACTAAGAATCTCCTGTAGTAGATTTGTTCCTGAAGATTGTTTTGCCTCAAGCCACTCACATCCATCTTGATTAATCATTTTTAGGGTCCAGTTATATGAAGGAGAAGAGAGGACGTGTACACCCTCAATATTCCATACATCATCTTGTTTATAATATATGATCAAGCGATTAGAGTAATGATAGCGTTGAATAGCGCGTTTGAATTGAGCAAGTAGCATGCTGTTTTTATTCAATTGGTTATTTTGTATAACTTCATCAACATTATGTATCCTTCGCTTTATTATATACTGATTATAATCAATTGGATCCAAGAGGAGTTCTTGGTTAAGTCTATCTGGTAAATGTTCTAAGCCCATTAACATACGAGGCACTATAACTTGTCTCCATGTAACGTCTGGAGATGAATGAACGTATATTTGAAATTTGCAGTTATCGAGTTTTTTACACTCAATAATATGATCATCACCGAAATAGAATAAGCTCTGTCCTTTTAGGTCAGTTGTGATTTCTACAATGAGATTTGTTTTTGCCAAGACCCACATGGCTTGGATAAATGATTCTTCAAATTTCAATTCTTCATCTGTATAATTCACAAGATTTTTGGCATAAAGCTTTTTAAATGTCTCTTCCCAAGCATGCTTCATTTCATTGGGATTATCAAAAGGTGAAGAGATGCCAATTAAGACTTTTCCTCCAAGAAATTTTACTATTAAATAGATTTCTTTTTTGGATAGGGTCCATGTTTTCATAGCTTATCTCCTTTTAGTATATAAAGTCCTTACCTCATGTTCTTAATATAATTTTCCCTTTCACTTTTCGAAAGATTAAAGTCCGGACGTAATTTTTTAACAGTATCATAATTCTGCTTGATGAAAATATATTTCTGGATCCATGTTGATAAGAACGATGTTAACACTGTAAATATTGCTAATATTAATATAAGTACTATCAGTTGAAGAGAATCAGTGACAAACGAAGACATTAACAACTGTGCAATGATATACCCGAAGCTGGACATAACTACGATAGGTGCAACATTAATTTTAATTCCTTGTTTTTGATTTTTTTGGAAAGTCCGTTTCTTTAACATCTTCCTATAATAAATGTGAAAGAATAATAGCAACGAAATAATAGCTACAAGCCCAATATAAAAGTAGTAGTTTTGTTTTACACCAATATTAAAGAATAGGAACTTTTGAATAACTAGAAAGTAAATATAGGTTGTTACTAATCCAAGAACGCCAAAAAATAAGTAGAAAGCATGTTCAAATTTATAGGGAGCAATAAAGCAGACAAGTCCCCAAAGGTTAATTGCTATGATAGGAATAATGCCAGCCCAAAATAATTGGATAGAAAAAGGAGCACTTATCAAGGGGATAATCCCCATAATATCTAAGTAAATAAACAAGAACCCAAAAATATAATGCCGATTATTTTTGGGTAGTTGTAGTTTACTAATATAGGAAAATGTGAACTCGTCGATGTCTTTACCTTTTTTCAAATGTCGTCACCTCATTTGTTATAGATTAAAATTTGATTAATCAAACCAAGGCACAATAGAATTAATACCTTCTCCAATATCATCTAATAGTGCAGTTGTTCCTTTCTTAATAGCATCACCGATGGAGTCCAATTCTCCATCATTATCAACATCCATGAATTTAAGATCACTCAAAGCAGTAGTAATGAAGATTCCTGCTAACGCACCAGCTAATGCTCCGACTGCAAGTCCAACTGGACCTCCAATAACGCCTCCCGCAAGAGCACCAGCATATGCTGAAGCTACTATTGATGACCCAGCAATTACAACATCCCCTGCTACATTGCCGGCGATTTCGCTGGCTGTTTTTTCTTGTTGAATGCCATGAATAATATCACCAGTTACAGTGGCTGCTACTCCCACAACACCAATTCTATTTCCTGCCCATTTAAAGGATGCTTTAATGTTTGTCATAGGATCAACTAACTTATAAAGTTTTGGATAATTGGTAGCGTTAGTACCAGAATAAGTTTTCTTATTGAATCCCATTAATTCAGGATTCGTCACATGAATTCTTGTTTTAGTAGCACCTTGGGCAGTTAAGTAGAATTCCCTTTTAACACCAAAGCCTTTAAAATTTTTATTAATACTCTTTGCGGTAGTGTAACCGGTAGCGGTCGCTACACCAAGATTCGTAGCCGCATTAATAGAATTCTCTCGCCAAGATTCAAAATTTAAACCTAGAGTAGGAGAAGGGTCCCAATTCATCTCGTTGTTGAAATCGGAAATACCTACACCATTTGATATGACTCTAGGGTGTTTCGTAATAGAAGAAAAAGCATCGGTAGATATAATTGGTTTTTCGGAAATTTGATTATAATCATTATTCGATTGGTATGTATCAACTGATAATTGTCCACTTTCAAAAAGTTCGTGGATTTGATTAATATATTTATTCATTAACTGGATATCTTGATCAACTTTATCTAGAGAGGTCCATTGATTTTGGTCAAATTGAAATAACTTTTCTACTGTTTCATCTTTATGTTGCTTTGCCGATCTAAGTTGTTGATGGAATCTATTATCATCTAAAGGTGGTATTGAGATGATGTCATTTACACTATGAATCGTTTGATTTGCATCATTGGTAATATCGATTACCGTATCTTTTGCATATGTTAATCCAGTCTCTAAATCTTGTCCTAGAAAGCTTTCTCTTATTAATCCATTCGAAGATGGTTCGTAAGATTCCATCTCATTCTTTAAATCGTCCAAAGTTGATTCATATGTTTCTATTACCTGGTTATAAAATTCTAGAAATGAATGGTGTGCATCGTTATAGAAAGCTCTTATTGATTGGCCTCCTTTTCCTTTGAAGGACGCTTCAGTAGAAATAAAGTCTTGAATAGAAGATTGGATATTACTTATTTGATCTTTTTGCTGTTTAAGATTTCCTTTTATTTCAATTAGTCCATTTTCAATTGATTTGACATCCAGGGTCTTCATTATAGCATTCATCTCCTAACGTAATTGGATAGAGGAGGAGAGCTTTTTGTCGGCGTTCTCTAATTGTTGAACCGAATCTCGTACGGTCTGGTTGTTCTCGGCGAGAATCTGTTTATAGGCATTTCCGACCTCTGTTAGCATGTGATTTAACTCATTTAATCGGTTTACGACGTCTAGCGTATTCCCTTCTCCGGTGTTCTTTGGTAGCTCTGTGTTAAAGGAGCTCAAGCTCTTCTCAATGCGACTGATCGATTGTTCGACTTCACTGAACTTTACAAGCAATTCGTTACTCAATTTGCATTTCTCCTTTCCCTCGCTTCTTCTTCTAAACGATGTTTTTCTTGGGTTATGTTTAATTCCAATGCTTGTATTTCAAGACGAAGGTAATCTGCTTTATTTTCTATTGTCGTAAGTGCGAAGTTTAACTGATTGATCGATAAATCTTGATAAGCCATCTTCATATCTTCGCGTATATTTTGGAACGAGTTCGCTAATTCCCCGGCCCATGTAGCGGGGGAGAGCTCAGGTTGATCGACAAGCTGTTTATTTTGGAGAAATTCACTCTGTAACCCATCTAGCTTCGTTAAACTAGCTTGAAGGCGGATGAGCTGAGCTCGTTTTTCCGCTACTTCAGATTGTAAATAAGATAAATAGGACATTTGCGCTATCCCCTTTGTATGGTTGATAAGAAAAATCATACTCAAGCAGTAGTATATGGTACCAAATGGAAGGGTTCTGGTAAATAGGTTGTTCTACCTGTTCGTGAGACTGACGTACGGGGTACTTGTACCTATACCCGTTTTCTGATTCTTAGTAACCATATTTTTGTAAAAATGGTAATAGTGTTAATCGGTGGTTTTTATAGCTTCATAGAGTTTACGTAGCCTTCACTAACAGATTTAATCATGAAAAGGAGTTAGATGTTAAATGGTTAGGGTGTTCGTGTATCGGGAAAGTACAGAGTAGACTCTGTTAAAGAATGTTCATACTTTTGCCATAACAAAAACGAGATTGGCGCTGTTATAATTAGGATAGAAGTCATGAATCAGTTCACCTAGAAAAGGAAAGAAGGAAAAATGATGAGCACAGAATCTGAATCTAAACTATTGTTTTCATTGAGCATTGTGCAGTTTATCCTATCTGCGTTAATACTTTTACTTCCGATTATGTATCTGATTACTCCTGAAGAGGAGAATTTACTATTATATGGCATTATGGGATTTGGCGTAATTAATTTACTTGCTGGTATTTCGAAACGTATCAAAGGGGAACACCGTTCTGGTATGTTTTACTCCATCGCAGGAGTTGTGCTGTTTGCGATTGGTGTAAGCATGTTGATGTTTTAATAGATTCTTATAGTAGACAGACCTATTCTCATGTGAGAGTAGGTCTGTTTTAGTATGGAGTAAGGAGAACGTTTGGCTGCATCTCTTCATTAAGCGTAGGTGATTCGACAGGAAGTTACATAAAGCGGGTGGTGACAGGCACTCGTGGGTCTTATCTACTAAAAAAAGTATTTGA
This sequence comes from Pseudalkalibacillus sp. JSM 102089, assembly GCF_041366475.1. Taxonomy (NCBI): domain Bacteria; kingdom Bacillati; phylum Bacillota; class Bacilli; order Caryophanales; family Fictibacillaceae; genus Pseudalkalibacillus; species Pseudalkalibacillus sp. JSM 102089. The sequence continues at coordinate 153,792 of NZ_JBEWYW010000006.1, read as the reverse complement.
ATATTTCGGAATATTATCTATAATCAAGGTGAAGGGTGGAAATATTTACAAGGATATACAATGGCGATTTGAAGGCTTGTATTTCTTGCTTTTGAGGAGGTGATGAGAAAAGTGAATGGATACATAAAAGCCCCAGAATGTTTTGTCTTGGTGGACACATTCTGGGGCAGTTGTTGGCGTCCAAACCAACATTGATTTTAGTATACCCTGTATTCAAGCAGAGGGGAACCGTAATGGTGAATGCGAATGAATCTTATACCCGATTTAAAGGGACGGAAGGGAAAAGTAGGCATGGTCAATAACGAAGTAGAAATCTTAAATGACTATGAAATTAGTAAAACGACCAGGGCGATTGTAGTGGCGAAAGAGGTTGGATTTAGTTCGAGAATTTATGATCGATGCGGTATCTATTTATCAACAACAACTCCAGTAGATTTAATAAGACAGGCTTGTCTCGAAGCAGGGGTTACGTATGAAGGGCGAAGAAAGGCGGTTATCTATCATTTGAAGTACGAACAGCAGACGCCCATCATCGTTTCCAATTGGAATGCGATATCGGTTTTTCCAACAGAGTCACCTGAAAGCATCGATTGCTGCTGGGTATTTTACCAGCATGTTAGAGATGTGTATGCGATCACGAAGAGTACTACAATGATTTTGTTTCAGGATGGTTTTGAGCTACTGGTTCCTGTCTCAAAGGGCAGACTACAAAAGCAAATGGAGCGAATGGGGCGCTGGATTAGTCATTATTCGAACAATCCTGTTTATTGTTGAATAGGAGATGAAGGCAGATATGCATATCTGCCTTCATCTTTTTTCCTAAAAAAATCCAGATCACTTTCATATGCACGCTTTTTGAATTATAATCCTAGTATCCTACTAAGAATAATATGAATTAAGGAGGCGATTGGATTTGGTGAATGTAGTAGTTCAAATCAATCAGAGCGGCGACGATTATTATAAACGTATTATCCGCAATATCATCAATCTCAAAAACCAGCTAGGTGACGAGTTGGTTCAATGTGAGGTTGTTGTATTTGGAGAGGGAATAGAACTTTTATTAACACAAAATGAAACGATAAAAGAACAGATTGATGGTTTATTGGACAAGGTGATTCATTTTATAGCTTGTAGCAATACCTTGTCGAAGAAAAATGTAAAGCCAGAAGAGTTGGTTTGTGAGGTAGGGTCAGCAGGATCTGGAGTTGCTCACCTTGTGACAAGGCAGGCTGAGGGCTGGTCTTATTTAGCGCTATAGATAAAGGGGGATTTAAAATGACGTCACTCGTTCAACTTGAAAATGTCTCTTTCCAATATGGTAAGAATGCAACCATTCTTCAAGATATCGATTTTTCAATTAAGAAGAATTCATTTGTATCTTTATTAGGGCCGAGTGGGTGCGGGAAGTCAACGTTATTGAATTTAATAGCAGGTTTTCATTCTACATACGAAGGAAGTATTGAGTTTGAAGGAAAACAGGTAAAAAAACCATCCAAGGATCAGGGGTTTGTGTTTCAAGATTTAGCTCTCTTTCCCTGGCTGTCGGTTTACAAGAATGTAGAGTTTGGTTTGAAAATGCAGAAGATTCCTAAACAAACAAGAGATTTGAAAGTGAAGAAAATGATTGAAATGGTAGGGCTGTCAGACTATTGCTCCTTTCCGATCTCTTCTTTATCAGGAGGGATGAAGCAAAGGGTGGCGCTTGCGCGTACGTTAGTAACGGAGCCGAACCTTCTTCTTTTAGATGAACCCTTTAGTGCATTAGATGCTCAAACTCGTGATGTTCTTCAAGATGAACTTCTTAGCTTACACACTAATTTAAATACAACTACTTTATTGGTGACACATAGTATTGATGAGGCTATTTATCTGTCAGATACGGTAGTTCTACTATCTAAGAATGGAACTGTGAAGGACATTGTAAGCATTGAATTAGAGCGTCCGAGAGATCGAACTTCCACTGAATATAATTTCTATCAAAGAAAGCTTTATGATTTTTTGAAAGATGAAAGACTCTCACCAAGAAAAGGAGAATACTGATGAAAAAATTATTGTTCGTATTATCGATTGTTGCTGTGTTCGTCTTATCTGCTTGTAGTAATACAGAAAACTCATCTAGTACATCTAGTGAAGATGGTGAAAAGCCCCAACTAAATATTGGCTATGTATCGATTCTGGCCAACGCGCCTGGAATCGTAGCAGACAAAAATGGTGCTTTTAATGAGAAATTAACTGCAGAAACATATGGATTTAACTCAGGGCCAGAATTATATCAAGCCCTCGCCTCAGGTGATCTCGATGTTGCGTATGCCGGTATTCCTGCGCTTGTTAATTGGTCGTCAAGGGGCCTCCCTGTCAAAGTTATCTCTAAAGTAAGCGAAGGAAAAGTAGGCGTTGTTGTGAATAAAGATTCAGGTATTACTTCTGTTAAAGAATTAAAGGGACAGGTACTAGCAGGTGTGAAGAGTGGAAGTGGCGTGGACATTATTACGCGTGGACTTATTTTGCCAGATGCAGGTCTTACGCCTTCAGACCTTTCGATTCAAGAATTTGATCAAACCAATATAGAGCCGGCTGTCGATTCAGGACAAGCACAAGCTGGTGTTTTGAACGAGCCCTTCTTAACTTATTCCTTATTAAGAGGCAAGGAACAAATAGCTGAAGAGAATGATCCTGCTCTAGTTGTTGTAGTATCAGAGGATGCTCTAAAGAATAAACCGGAAGCTGTTAAAGCGTTTATGGATGTCCATCAATCCACCATCGATGATCTAAATGAGGATCAGGATAAAGCGAATAAAGTATTAGTAGATGCTTTTAATATCGGAGAAGTAGAGGACGTTTCACCAGAAGAAGTAATAGCAAAAGCGAAGGAAAAGATGACATACGAATGGCAATTTGATGATGATGATTTTGAGTATTATCAGCAATTAGCGGATGCTGCATATGACCTGGGATATGTGGATAAGGAAGTAGACGTGAAGAAGTTGATGGATCTCTCAGTTGTAGATGGAGTTATGAAAAGTGAATAAATTGAGAATGAGCTGGCTAGCTGTACTGTTTGTTTTAATTGTTTGGTCAGCTATTTCGCTAAACTATCCTTCATACGTATTTCCAGGGCCAATCGATGTCTTCAATGAGGGGGTTAATCAGTGGGAAAAAGGAGAACTGATTAGCCATATTATCGTAAGTTTAAAACGATTAATCATTGGGTTTGTCCTTTCTGCCATAATGGCTTTCTTGGTCGGTATTCTAGCTGGTGCTTCCCGGAAATTCCGTGAGTTTTTAACTCCGCTTGTTACGTTTTTTCAAGCTACTCCTCCAATGGCATGGGCGCCATTACTCATTATTGTATTGGGACTTGGAGACGCTCCGATGATCGCTGTGATTATCATCGCATCCTTCTTCCCGATATTAATTAATGTGATTCAAGGGATGAATCACATTCCAGAATCACACATTCGAGCTGCTCGATCACTTGGAGCGAGGAGTTGGCGTCTCGGCTATTTTGTATATCTACCAGAAATTACGCCCGCTGCTATTAGCGGGATCTACGTAGGCTTCGCTATTTCGTGGCGATCTCTCGTTGCTGCTGAAATGATAGGCGGGAACTCGGGTATTGGTTATTTCATTGCATTTAATGGACAGATTGGAAATACCTCGTCTGTCATACTGGGGATATTACTGATTGGATTTATGGCCTTACTAATGGACTATCTTCTTCTAAAACCACTTCATAAGCGTTTTGCTGGGTGGGCGTCCCGTGAGGAAAACTAGTAAAAGGGGTCAGGCACGCGCCTGGCCCCTTCTTTCAATATCGCTTTATTCATAACCACCTACCAACCGTTCGAAAGCTTTATCCTGACTTTGGTAAAAGGAAGAAAGATAGAAAAGTATATCATCACTACAGTCTAGCCGTTATAAAAGAAGATGAATTAACAGAAGAAGAGATGAAAACGATGACGGATGAATTAGGTGAATTTATTTCTTTTCTTCCAGTGAAAAAGGTAGCAGTAGATGGTTTTGATCAGGATGGTTTGCTTAATGTGTTTCCCGGAGGAGATTGTGGTCCTTTACGTATCGCGGTGATGAGAGTTAATCAGGAACGCCTTGATGAGGATATAAAGAAAATGGTGAGAACGAAGCGTTGGAAGTATTTCTTCAAAGGTATTCCTGAGGAAGAGTATGAAAAAGTGGAGGATGTCGTTCACTTTGACCCGAAAGAGGCAGTCCTTCAATCAGGGGATCTATCAGAAGTGAGAGCTTTTCTGCAGAAAAAAATGAGATAGAAGTACGTACCAACCCCATTTCCAATTACTTGAAGGAATGAAACAAGTAAAACGAGAAGTAGTTAGTGTGATAGACCATGGTGTTGGAGGTGGAGGTAGATGGAAGATACAGCGTTCTGGATTATGATCGGCGGTGGTTTACTGTCCCTCATTGCCTGGGGATGGTATTATGCGTCTCTTGGAAAACGAATTGCGAAGGAAGAAGAAAAGGCAGGACGAGATCTCACGTATGAAATCAATCCGTTTACGGGCAGTTCGCACGGTGTTGATTCGAAAAAGAAGCAGGATCGTAAATAAGGTGATACTCTGCTAAGTGCTTGGAGCTATGCTAATGAAGAATGAACGTAACTCTGCTAAGATGTTTTATCTAGCTATTGGGATCATAGGGCCAGTCTTGATTGCGGTGGTATTTTTACGTATGCAAATAATGTTTGATAATCAACCTGGAGCTTTTGGTTTGATGATAAGCTTTTTCTTAATCCTCACCTATATTGAATTCCTGGAAAAGAAGGCGGGGTTAAGTAGGAAATACAGGTGGACGAGAGCGATGGGATCGATGGTGTTATTGACTTGTCTCACCATCTATATTTACCTGTAATAGACGGAGGGAGTGAAAAGCTGCGTTGAAGCGCAGCTTTTTTTCTGTCGATTATTTTCATGTGGAAAGGGTGAACGGGGAGTGGATTTGAAGCTCATATTGGAACAATTGGATGTGAACGATAGGCAAGTAGATCTTGATCACCTTATTAATAATATGCTTCAGCAAATCGGTAGTACAGATCCTGTTTTAAGAGACGATCTCATTTATTCGACGTTTAGCAAACTGGTAATGATGGATTTCTTAAATAATGAACAATTGAATCATCTATTGAACGTTTGTCTTGATCAAGAACATCTTTTTTATCAAATGGGAGAGCGAGAGACAGACTCGGTTTTCACACGTTCTTTTTCGGTTCTGGTAGTTGCACTTGTAGTCGAAAAAGATCGCTCCAGTCGTTTCCTGAAGAAAGAACAAATCGAAGCTTCGATAGAAGGAATTATACGTTATTTACAAGAAGAGCAGGATACGCGCGGGTTTGTAGCATCAAAGGGATGGGCGCATAGTATCGCTCACGGAGCTGATGCTCTTGCGGAAGTGATCAGACACCCGCTTTTTGATAGGAAGAAAACGTCTGAATGTCTTGATGCGATTCAAGAGTGTCTTTTCAAGGAAGGTACATATGTGGACGATGAGGACGAACGGCTTTTGTTTGCGATCGAGGCGCTTTTGGAGAAGGGAATGAAGGAGGAGGAGCTGAGTAATTGGGTGACGTCACTTAGTGACAATCTTGAATCCCTTTTTGAAGTGGAAAGTTATAGTGTGCAATTCTTTCATAAGAAGGGGAACGTACTAAGTTTCGTGAAAAGCTGTTATTTTAGGCTGTTGATCAGGGATACGTGTTCTAATGCGAGACGTGTAATTGAAGACGTTGTGAAGAAATGGACGAGGGAGATTTATTTAGGAGATTGAGTGAGGTACATAAGAAGCGATGGTACAACGATCAAACCCTTAGAAAGGAGTAGTTTCAGTGCCAAAATCATTACCAGGAAAGCTAGCTTTGTTTGTACTAGGGGTGGTTGTTATTCAGATCGTAGTTTTTGTATGAATCAACACTTGGGGGGGGGGGGGTAAAAGAATGATGGGAATCGGATTAACGATAGTACTGTTTATTGTCAGTCTGTTTATTCTATATGTCGTAATCGAATCAGCCGTTAGAAGAGGGATTAATAGTTCCGTAATTGGGAAGTATCTCGAGGAAAAGCATGGAATGAAAGAAGAGCATAAACCTTCTTTTTTAGATCATGATCTGGATAGTGATGAGTGAGAGTTCGTTCAGAAAGTAGAAGTCAGCAAACAATAACACACAGGAAAAGGAGATGTTTCTCTCGATGAGAAACATCTCCTTTCTCCTTAATGCTTAAATTTCAATAATCTAAGTGCATTTAAAATAACGATTAAGGCTGCGCCGGTATCGCTTAATACAGCGATCCAAAGTGTGAGCCAGCCCGGGAAGATGAGGGCAAGCGCGATCACTTTAATAATGATCGAGAACCAGATGTTTTGTTTAATAATTCTTAATGCTTTTTGGCTTAACTTCATTGTATGTGGAAGTTGATCAAGGTTATCGGCCATAAGAATAATATCGGCTGTCTCCATCGCTGTGTCAGTTCCAGCGCCACCCATCGCAATGCCTAGGTCGGCAGTTGCGAGTGCAGGAGCGTCATTGATACCATCTCCAACCATAGCTACCTTGTACCCTTCTTGTTGTAGCTTCTTAATGGCGTCTACTTTATCTTCAGGAAATAGCTCCGCAAAATAACGATTTACTTTTGCTTCTGAAGCAATTGTTTTGGCCGTTCCTTCATTATCTCCTGTTAGCATGACCGTTTGTTTGATACCGCTTTGTTGTAATGCGTGTAAAGCCACGGCAGATGTATTTCGGATTGTATCAGAGACGGCAATCGTCCCAAGAATTCCTTGCTGTGTTCCGATAATGACGACGGTTTTACCGTTACGCTGCATTTCTTGTACATCTTTTTCTATTATTGTTAAAGGAACAGATAGTTCATCGAATAATTTTGGATTCCCAGCGTAATAGATCGTGCCATTGATTGTGGCTTGAACGCCTTTTCCGACGATAGTTCGAAACAGCTCACCATGCTGTGGTTGTAAGCCTTTATTGTTTGCATAGTTTACAATCGATTTTGCAATCGGGTGAGTGGAATGGTTTTCTAATGTTAAGGCGATGGATAGTAATTCTTGTTCTGATCCGTTTGACGCCTTAATGTCGGAGACTTTCGGTTTACCTTCTGTTAATGTTCCTGTTTTATCAAATGCAATAGCGGTGATCGCACCTGCTTTTTCTAAAAACGTACCGCCTTTAATTAATACGCCATTCTTAGCAGCATTTCCAATTGCTGACACGATCGCAACAGGTGTTGAAATAACGAGTGCACATGGACAAGCGATAACTAGTAATTCAAGCCCTCGATAAAACCATTCTCCCCATGTGCCAATGCTGAGTAATGGTGGTAAAACCATTACGACTAAGGCGAGCACGAACACGATCGGTGTATAAATTGCTGCAAATTTATCGATGAAGGCTTCCGTTGGCGCTTTCTGTTCCTGTGCTTCTTCAACGAGATGAATAATTTTGGCGATCGTCGTATCGTCAGCTAACTTCGTAACTTTAATCTCAAGAGAGCCGTGCTCATTAATGGATCCAGCATAGACGGTATCGCCGATTCCCTTATCAACAGGAATGGATTCACCTGTAATCGGAGCCTGGTTAACGCTCGATTCTCCTTGAATGATTTCCCCATCCAATGGAAGTTTATCACCGGGTTTAACGACGATAGTTTCACCGATAGTAATATGCTCTACAGGTTTCTTCACCATTTCTGAACCAGCTTTAACCCAGGCTTCTGGAGGAGCTAGATCCATCAAGTTACGAATAGAATTTCTTGTTTGTTCAATGGATTTTGTTTGCAGATAGTTTCCGATAGCAAACAGCCAAACCACGACAGCCCCTTCAAGCCATTCTCCGATTAACGCAGCGCCAATCGCAGCGGCAGACATGAGAACGTTCATGTCGAGTGAACGACTTTTAATTGCAAAGAAGGCACTTCTAACAGGTTTAATACCACTGATCACAATCGCAATGGCGTATAGAATGGTTGAAACGATTGAAGGGATGATCGTAAAAGAACTTATGAGCCCTAGTGCTATTAAACTACCAGAAACGATCACTGAAGCATTTTCATTATTCTTCTTAGTATGTGTTGAGTTTTTAGTATCTGGAACCGCTTTGAATCCAATTTTGGAAACTTCTTTCATAATGCTTTCCTCTTGAGTAGAAGCGTCAATTTTCATTTTCCCCGTGGAAAAATTAACGCTCACTTCTTTAACGGTTGGCAAGGTGTTAAGGTGATTTTCGATACTTTTGGCACAGCTTCCGCAGTCCATTCCTTCAATATGAAATGTTCTATAATCCTTATTCTGATTGATCGGTTCAACGGAATATCCAAGTTTTTTGATCTCTGCCTCAACCGGAGTAAAGGCATCTACAGAACTTGCAGCCACTTGCAGTTTTGCTGTACTGTAATTGACTTTTACTTCAGTCAGGTTCTTTAATTTACTTAACGCTTTTTCAATGGTTTTCGCACAGGCAGGGCAATCCATTCCATGAACTTGATAAGTCTTTTTCTCCTCAGAAGTATCGGTGGAATAAGCGTCTGTTTTCTCTAGCTGTTGTTCGCTACTGCAACAGCTTGTTTTTTTTGAGTTGGTGTCTTCAGTTACATCAGCGTTACTACTGCAACACTGATCCGCTTCTTGCTTGTATTCATTCTGAAGTGAAGAACTGCAGCAGCTTGCTTTTTCGATAGAAGAATCGCTGCTACATGTGTTTTTTTCTTCCTTATTATCGTTACAACATTTATCTGCCAAGGAAAGTCCTCCTAATCAACGTGACGTTCACAGCAAGCGACATCATCTTCAACATCATCTAGTATGAGATCGAACATCGTGAGTAGATCTCGAATTTGTTGGTTTCGTAAACCGTAGTAGCAATACTTCCCTTCATTTCGACCTACTATAATTCCGCAACCTTTCAAACAAGTAAGATGCTGTGAAATGTTTGACTGGTTTCCATTTACTTCTTGAACAATCTCAGAAACGGTTTTTTCCACATCCTTTATGCTTTCAAGAATTTGAATTCGTGTTTTATTAGAAAACCCGTGAATAAGCTTTACTTTCATATCAATATCAACAGTTTGCATATGTGTCCTCCTGACATATTAGTGAAAACGAATATGTATGCTCTGTATCATATTAGCAATATCTAATATGTGTGTCAAATTAGTGTGAATTTTTATGAAGGTAGATAGTGAAGGTGCAATAGGTGATATCTATATAAAATAAGAGATTGAGTTATTTGTATGATTTTGGAATAATTAAAAATGGAAGTCATTGCGAAGTAAAGTGATATTTCATAAAAAGATGATAGTGTGAAGGAGTCATATAACCGATGAGGTTGCTTACATCCAAAAAGGTGGCAGAGTTTGAACTTATTCAACAGGCTTTAATCAACGAAGGCTTACCAAAGTTGTCAGATGACGCAAGAATCAAGAGGTTAGGGGAAGGTGCCTGGCACTGTGCGTATTTGCTGGAGCGGGAGGGGCTTGTTCTTCGCATACCGAAGAAAATAGCTTACGAGCGAGAGGTGATTTTCAATCGTAAGGAATTAATAGCGGAGTATGCCGCGACAGAAGCATTTTACAAGCATGCTAATAAAGCAAAGAACGACATTTGCCCTAACTATTTTAAGTACAGCGTTAATGAAGAATTAACGTACACGCTTGAAACTTATGTAGGAAAATCATTTGATCTTAGCACCCAGACGATAGCAGATGCGAAAAGGTATGGAAGAGAGTTAGGAGAGTTCTACCTTGCTCTTGAATCATTTACTCCACCATTTAATGGGATCGGATATTTGCATCTTGACGAAAAAGAAGAATTAACAGGCGCGTATGATCTAACTGTAAGTAAATTTCTACTTGAAGAAACAGAAGAATATTGCGAGGAGTTAAATACGTTACTTGCGAGCCATTATACATTTGATAAAGAGAAAGTGAAGGAGCTTGGGGAAGCTTTGGTTACGACACGTTCGATTGAACATGAATCTATTATTCTCACAAATCAAGATGCTTCACCAGAGAATCTCATTTTCACCAAAAGTGGCGTTAAAATGATCGACCCTTATCCTCTTCTAGCTACTGGAACGTCACTTGCAGCTAATTATGTTTTTAACTATGAGACGTTATTTCCTACGTTTTATAACACAGAAAGGTATCGGAAAGTGAATTACCATCAACATGTTTCAAAGCTAAAAGCGAATGCAGAAGGGTTTAGGGAAGGGTATATCAGTAACTTGAACCAGAAACATGAAGCCCTACATGTTGAGGTGTTTTTAAAACTTCTAACAATGACGCATGATCATCTTCTTTTGCTGCAGAAAGAATCTCTCACTCGTGAAGAAGTGATTCGTTATGGGACGAAGAGGCAAGTGGGGGAACGTTACTTGCTTTATTTGAAGGAGCTTGAGAAATATCCTTACTTATAGGTGAGTTAATCAAAAAGGTCAGACGATTCATTTGATGAATCGTCTGACCTTTTTGATTGAATGGTTATTTCGGTTTTTCTTCGTTCTTATCCATGTGCCATGAATATCCCGCTTTTCCCATATAGTAGAGAAAACCAGCAGACGATAGGATCGTTAGAATCGCGAAGATTAGTCCGATAAAGAACCCTCCTTTGAATAATCGTCTTTAATTTCTTTGTGCAATAATCGAGTTTGCAATTTCTACCATGTCTTCCTTCGTGAATGGAGATTCTTCTCCTGATGGTGTGAATCCAGTCACTTTGTATAGCGCATTTTTGTTATTACTTAGCCATGTGATCGTTAAGAGGTGACCATCTTCAGCTTCTGTGTATGTGCCATTAACATCTTGATCAAGTTCCTCGTTCGTTTCCACTATAGAGGTATCAATTCCCTTTTGGTCCTTGATCATAACGTTTAGTCGTTTGTCATCTTCTCCATAATAAAAATCCATTCCATATGGCTCTAATTCCGTTTCGGCTACAGCTTCCACGTCACTTACTTCTAATGGGATTTCCTCCATATTAGGCACGTTAATTTCGCTTCTAAAATCTTCAGGAAGTTTATCCACTTCAGTCTTAACTTCAGGATAATTCTTTTGCAGGGAGTCTAAATGATTTTCTGTAGACGCTTTCTCTTGTCCACCACAGGCTGCGAGGATAAGGATTAATCCGAATAGAACTGATGCTAATTTTAATTTCATATGTATCCCTCCTATTCTGTACTACGAAATACGCTAGGAAAAGTTTCGGATTTAATGCCATTTGTTAGGTTTAATGGTATTAATGTAGCGTCATGAAGTGGAATTAACATATGCCGATATTTTATAATTTTAGTTCTAAATTTAGTGTTATGGTACAATCCGGGTAAAGCACTTATATATAAATTAGAAAGGGAAGAATTTCTAGATGACAGACAATAACAAAAAGGTATTTTATTGTAACGTTGAGTTATCTTTAGATATTATTGGTGGCAAGTGGAAACCACTAATTGTCCATCATATCGGCGGAGCGGTAGTTATCAGATATGGTGAATTAAAAAGAAAGATCCCTAATATTAATGAACGGGTATTATCCAGGCAACTTCGAGAATTAGAAGAAGCAAATCTGATTCAAAGAAAAGTATACGATGAAGTTCCACCAAGAGTGGAGTACTCTTTAACTGGAATAGCCAAGACATTAGTACCAATATTAAATGAACTAGGCTCTTGGGGAGCAGAGTATAATCAAACGTACAAGCATGGAGAAGTTGATTTTAAAGATGAATATACCCATTGAAGTAGAAGAGGATCGCATTTAAATAGAAATGCGATCCTCTTCTGCATATAAAACACTCAAAAGGGGACAAGATTTCAAATGATTTAGGTATCTTATTGTCTGTACGGGCAAAAAAGTCAGTACTTGTTCTCCACTTCAGGGGGGGATATACTGACCTCGTAATTGATTTCCAGTTCTAAAAAAGCAAGCTTCAATTTTCTAAGTGATTGAAACCCGGGTGAATATTTAAAATAGTATTGTAGCGCTGCTTCATAGAATGGATGTTGCAATTGTTCTTAATATTTGAAGATAGTATAAAGGGAGAGTATATAAATGGAACTTATGGAAACTTTAACAAATAGATATTCAACGAAAGAATTTGACCAATCGAAGAAAATTTCTGAACAAGATTTCAATACGATAAAACAATTATTGCAATTAGCCCCCTCCTCTACGAATGTTCAACCTTGGCATTTTGTTATTGCTTCAACTGAGGAAGGAAAAAAACGTGTAGCGACTGCTGCTCAAGGAGATTTTAGCTTCAATGAACCCAAAATAGTGAATGCAGCTGCGGTGGTGGTCTTTTCAACGAGAATAGAGATTTCGGAGGATTTCTTGGAGCATGTTACTGAAAAAGAAGATCAGGATGGACGTTTTGCCGAAGAAAAGCATAAGCAGGGTACTCATGATGTAAGAAAAATGTTCGTGGATTTACACAAATATGATCTCAAAGATCTTTCGCAATGGAACGAAAAACAAGTGTATTTAAACGTTGGAAGTTTTTTATTGGGCGTTGCAGAGCTTGGAATTGATGCCGTTCCGATGGAAGGACTGGATATGAAAGCACTTGATATTGAGTTCAACCTTAGAGAAAAAGGGTTTACTTCAAGTGTAGTTGTTGCTTTAGGGTATCGTTCTGAAACGGACTTTAATGCTTCACTACCAAAATCAAGATTGGATCAATCAGAAATCATAGAGGAAGTGTAATAAAGGAACTTCGAAAATACTGGTCACTTTTATATAGAAAAATGTTTGGGCATTGTTATTTAGTTAGGAGTGTTTAGTAACTTGGGCAATGATCTATAGAGGTCATTGCTTTTTTATGGAAGTGAAGGGAAAGTTTCTAAAATAAATGTAAATAAGGTTATCAAACTTTCCTTTTTCAAAACGGAGGGATTTAATTGAAAATTCTTATCACGGGAGCAACGGATGGTATAGGTCTAGCGACTGCCAGAAAGTTGATTTCTGAAGGACATGAAGTATTGCTTCATGGGCGTAATGCTAAAAAACTGGCAAACGTGACAAATGGGTTTGAGATGAATGATTCGGAGCAATATGTAGCTGATTTATCACAATTATCTCAGGTTAAAAAGTTAGCAAGGGAAATCATAGAGAAGCATGACTGGTTAGATGTTCTTATAAATAACGCAGGCGTTTATCATTCGCCTACTCCTACTAATGAAGCTGGTCTAGATATTCGATTTGCAGTCAACACCTTGGCACCATATCTGCTGACAAAAGAGTTGCTTCCCCTGATGAATGAATCGAGTCGTGTCATTAATTTGTCTTCTGCAGCTCAAGCCCCCGTTGATGCTAAGGCACTTGCGGGTTCTAAAAACCTTCGTGCCGGAGAGGCATATGCACAAAGTAAACTTGCATTAACCATGTGGACTTTTGAACTTGCAAAGCAAGTGGCACCAGTCTTAGTTGCAGTGAACCCAAAATCGTTACTAGGAAGTAAGATGGTGAAAAAAGCGTTTGGGGTAGATGGAGAGGATATTAATATCGGAGCTGAGATTTTATGCCAGGCAGCACTCTCGGAAGAGTTTAAAGATGCGTCAGGGAAATATTTTGATAATGACATTGAAGAGTTTGGTGAACCGCATCCAGATGCCCAGGATCAAAACAAATGTGCTGATCTCGTCCAACAACTAGATGTTATCATTGCGAAATATACCCAATAATAATTTAACATAACTAGCTAATTGAATGGAGCAGTTATTCTTTTAGAGAGTATGGTAATCGATTAGGAAAAGGGGAACTCCATTATTGGAGCTCCCCTTTTTAGATCGAATGTTAATTATCCTATTTTAAGCCAATAATCGCTCATAAATAACTTCTTTCGTCTCTAAATCGATAGCATCTACTTTAATTTTCACTACCTGGTTATCATCATTCTTCTTAGCACCCCAGAGACGTATGTAGTTGTTACTATTATGATCCAGGAAATTCACCTGAACGGTTCTAACATCCCCGATTTCTACTTGTTTGTCCTCAATCCAACACTCTTGAAAGACCATTGTTTCTTTCGGTTGGCTTAATAGGTAGTCATGCATGAACTTTTCAAACTCAGGAAAATTCATCTTTTGATCTTCAATACAAACCTTGTTAAATTCATCGCGATCCGTAATATGGTAATTTGCTTTTGATTCGTTATTCATTGTAATTCCTCCTCGTAAACACGGTTGATAGATAGTTATTTCCCCGAAAAAGATCTAGGTAAAACATCGAGAAAAAAGAAAGATTCTGATCGGTTGGGAGGAGAAGTTTACTTCCGTCTTTGCGAATGTATGGTGGTGAAATAATAGTGATATGAAATTTTGAAAGAAGGGATTGTGAAATGGTCAGCGAATGTATGAAATGCTGATGGAAAGAGGCGAGTGGCATGGATAATAAAGTAATGAGAAACGAGTATATACGGTAGTGAAAATGAAAAGAAGGAATGATGGAGTTGATTAGTAATTACCAAGTGATTGAGCGATTTCCAACAAGCGACGAATATGTACGGTTGTGTTTATCAGTCGGTTGGAATAATATGAATTTTTCTGTGGCGGAAAAGGCGGTTCATCAATCTATTTATGCAACGGCGGTATCCTATGGAGATGAAGTTATTGGCATGGCTCGTATCGTTGGTGATGGAGTGATGTATTTTTATATTCAGGATTTCGTCGTTCACCCGATGCATCAGGGAAAGGGAGTAGGAAAAATGTTAATGGATCAGCTTTTCTCCTATTTGAAGGAACATGCTCCTACGCAAGCCTTCATCGGTCTTTTTGCAACAGAGGAGGGAAGTTACTTATATAAGCAGTTTGGCTTTGAACAACCGGGTGATATGAATGGAATGTTTCGCTTAACCCCTATTGAATCATAATGCGTCTGGAAGGTGGCGGTGTCTTAGTTAAGAGGATATCGTCACTTTTTTATGGTAATTTTTGAAACTATTTGGGATCTTCACACGTAAATAAACAAAAGGGAGGAATGGAAATGACAGCATTTATTGTAATATTACTCGTTATTGCATTTATCGCATCTGGCTTTTCAAAATCCTCATCGACGCGACGTTCTCCAGGTGGAACGGATCATTCAAGCTATTATAGTGGTGGCCATCAAAGCTCCGGCTGCGATAGTTTCGGTGGAGATGGTGGAGGCTGCGGTGGTGGTGAGTAATCAGGAAGCTTAGTTGTTGAGGTGAGAGTATGTTGAAAGGAATCAAACGTATATTGGCGATCATAACGCTAGCTTTAGCGGTAGCTGCTTTCGTCAAGGGTAGTGTTGCAATCCTTGCCCCTATGCTCCTTTTTCAGGGACTTTTTATAGCCGTTTTAGGGTTTGAGGAGAGGGGAGAAAGGCGTAGAAAGAAAGCTGCCGTGATTTTTCTTGTATCTGCTCTGATTATTCTGACTTCTGTTTATATTCTTTAATGATTTGCGAAAAGGTCATTTCAAAAGGAGGGATTGTCATGAGTTCTCATTTTCGTGTAAAGCCTAGTAAAGTTAGTTCCATGATCGGAATGATTGCTGGCTTTCTTTTTGTGATTATCGGTATTGCATTTGTTTCGCAAATAGGCGCATTCGGTATTGTTTGGACTGTGTTGGCGATCATTATCACGGGCTACCATGCCCTGAATGTTTTTAGTAAGGATGGTGTTTCAACGTATCAAGCTGAAGTTGATCATGACGATGATAACCATGTCACTTCTAATCAAGATTACGAGTCGAAAATACGTCAGCTTCATCGTTTGAAGGAAGATCACATCATTACGGAAGAAGAGTACCAAAAAAAGAAAGCAGAACTCTTGGATCGTAAGTGGTAGAATAAGAGTAGCGTATGGATGAGTTGAAATACATAAGAGACATGAAGGTTGCTTGCCATGTTGAAAGGAGCACCATGTGAAGACAGAGATCATAAAGTTAACGAAACCAACTGCTCAATTTGTTGAAGTCCTGAATCGGTGGGAAAATGATCGAGAATTGATTCCGCTGATTCGCCCGAATAAAAGCAGGGAGGAATTGGAGCGACGCGAGACGATCACTCTTGAGGGAGTGAGGGAGCGTCTTACGTATCAGCAGATATTCCAGATCTTTGTGAATCACGAGATGATCGGAGAAATGAATTACATGGTGGACCCTCCGCACCTTTTGAAGCAAGAACCAGGAACGGCGTGGATTGGAATTACGATTGGCGAACCTGAAGGTAGAGGCAAAGGAATTGGATATGAAGCGATCCAACATTTAGAAGAGCAAATTTACCAGCAGGGTTTTAATCGGATTGAACTAGGCGTGTTTGAGTTCAATACGAATGCGCAAAAGCTCTACCGAAAGCTTGGATACGAAGAGATTGGTAGATTAGAAGGTTTCACTTACTGGCAGGGGAAAATGTGGTCAGATATTCGAATGGAAAAATATTTGTAAAAAAGCGCCGATCAATTAGTGATCGGCTTTTTTTGATTATTTGTGGCGGGGATCGAGTACGTATCTGACACCGTCCTGCTTATAATATAACCACTCCAGTAATAATAAGCGCTATAGAAAGAAATTTTCTTCTAGTAGTTTTTTCGTTGAATAAGATGAGACCGGCTATGGTTGTGCCGACGATAGAACCACCGGACCAGATGGCGTATGCCAGGCCAATTTCGATGGATTGGACAGAAAGAGTGAGAAAGTAGATGCATAGCCCGAACAACACAAATGAGGCGAGGCCTGGAATTTTGCGAGTGAAACCAGCTGATAGCTTTACGGCGATACTGCCAATTATCGAAAATGCGAGTGCTGAAATTAAGAAAATCATATCGTTTCCTCCCTTTTTTCTTTATAGCGAGACTTTGTATTTAAGCCAACGATGCCAATCACAATGAGGAAAATGGCGAGAACTTTTGAGGGTGAAGTAGACTCTTGAAAGAGGAGAATCCCAGCAACGGCAATGATCACCGTACCTCCCCCAGACCAAAGTGCGTTAATGATACCCAATTCGTGCTCTTTCGTTAAAAAAATATAAAAAAGGTTCGCGATAGCATAACTCAAGATCACGATTAAGCTTGGTCCCCACTGGCTAAATCCATTACTGTATTTCATGAATGTCGCCCCAACCACTTCAAATGCAATAGCGATACTAAGCCAGATATAAGTACTTTTCATTGTTATCCCCCAGTTCTTGATCAGATTCTAATACAAGAATAACGTTTGATCGAGGAGAGTGGGTAATATCAATAAATGATGGATCGATAACTTCAGGTTATAATATAGGGGAGAATCATATGAAAGAGGAGAGTGTTAATCTTGCTTCCCAAGTTAACATACTTTATTAAAATTGCTGACGAGAGAAGTTTCACTCGCGCAGCAAAAGCTTTATTTGTTTCACAGCCGGCTCTTAGTAAGCAGATGAAGAACCTTGAAGAGGAGCTTGGTTTTTCTCTTTTTAATCGGTCAGTTAAAGGAGTCGAGCTGACTACTAAAGGTCAAGCTTTTTACGAAGATATTAAACCGCTGTTTACACAGATTAATCAGATGGTCGATCGCTATAAGAAATTTGATCAGATACGCTTTGGATCGACGCCGATTTTAAGTACGTATTTTTTGCCTGGATATTATGAGCAGCTTCAGTATTCGAATGTTCACGTTACATCTATTCGAGAAGATAGTTTGGATTTGGTTCCTCAGTTAACTTCCCATGAAATTGATGCCGCAATAGTTCAGAATACTCCAGTCATCGAAGGGATGTATTCTACATTTCTATTTTCTGAACCTTTTGTTGCGGCTGTACCTGTTTCTCTTTCATTAGCGAAAAAGAAAGAGGTGACCTTAGTAGAATGTTTTCGGTATACGCAAATAATCCCTCCAACCGGCTATCTTTCTGAGCGGGTAAGAGGGATATTGAATGACCATTTATTTGAGGGAGACGTATTAGAAACGCACTATCTCGGGATGGGTGGACTTGTTGCGCTTGGAATCGGCATCGCTTATCTTCCGAAAATGATGGCTGATGCGATCGAACAAAAAGGCGTTGTTTTTCTTCCGATAAAAGGAGAGCCATTGGGAAGAGAAATGTATCTTCATACGAACAGTCATGCTCTTCTTTCTCTTTTATCAGCATCTTTCGATCGTCGTTAACGGTCGAGTGGTAATGATATGGTAACAACGGTTCCTTCTCCAACGGAGCTATCAAATTCAATAGTTCCTTTATGTTCGTGAATGATTTTATAACAGACGACTAGCCCAAGCCCGGTACCAGTATCTTTATTCGAGAAGAACGGCTCACCAAGTCGCTCTAATCGCTCTTTTGGAATGCCTACGCCCTTATCAGAAATCTCGATTAAAAGGCGTGTGTCTGTGTTGCACGTCTTGATGGAGAGTAATCCTCCATCTGGCATCGATTCAATGCCGTTTTTGATAATGTTCATAAGAACCTGAGTGATTTGGTTTTTCTCACAGTTCATCATAAGTGATGGTGTGTGGAAATTTGTCTGGACGTCGACTTTGTTTAATAAAAGCTCTGGCTCCATAAGTGAGACGACGTTACGGGTCAGCGTCATAATATCGGTTTGTTGGTACGTAACGGCCTGGGGTCGCGCGAGTGATAGGAATTCATTGATAATCGATTCGATCCGGTCCATTTCAGATAACATAAGCTGCAATATATCACTATGGATCCGATCTTTGTATAGTTGAATGAATCCTTTTACAGAAGTTAATGGATTCCGAACTTCATGAGCGACCGCTGCTGCAAGCTGTCCGATTGCGGAGAGCTTTTCTGAACGAAGGAGTAGCTCTTCCGTTCTCTTACGATCGCGTATATCTCTTGTTATGGCAGACATCGCCGTAATGTTTCCCTCGTGATCTTTGATTGGTGAGTAGGTAATGCTTACATCAATTAGCGTTCCGTCTTTTGTCTTCCTTACTGTATCGAAATCAACGACACCGTCACCATCAATAACGGCTTTCATGATCCGATTGGCTTCATCTTTTTTGTCATTTGGGTAGATGTCAAACAGATGGTTAATCATGTCATCATCCGTATAGCCGTAAAGTCGCTGGAAGGCTGGGTTTACTTTAATGACTTCTTTATCCAAGTTACTAACCGAAATAGCATCGGCATTATTTGTGAAAATAGAGGCGATGAGCTCCTGTGTTTCAACAAGTTCCTTTTCCACTTCTCTACGTGCTGAAATGTCTCTTCCAATGGCAATTAAATATTTCCGATCACCATCAGTGTTGTATGTTGGGGCTTTAATAATTTCGAATGTGCCTATCTCTCCACTGACAAGTTCAAGTTCGTATTCATATTCCACCTTCGTTTTCTGTTCCCATGCAAGCCGATCAGTGTTTGCATTGTTTCTAAGCAGTTGGTATGCATCAACGCTACTGCAGTTTAACTCCTCACACGTTTTCCCTTTGTATTTTCCCTCTTCAATTCCGAATATTAATTTCGCATACGCATTCATTTCAAGAATGCTGCCGTGTTTATCTTTGAAAATAATAAATTCAGGTATAGAGTCTATGAGCGAGCGTAATTGCGCTGCTTGATCAATTGTGTCGAACTGAGCATTTTTGAATTCAGTAATATCTTTTACGATTTTATAAGCACCGCGGAAGTGTCCATTCGTATGAATGGGAATGGTTTTGATTAGTAGGTGAACCTTATTGTTGTTAATATCATACGCCTCAATTTCGTAAGAGCGCTGATCTCCATATAAGGCTAATTCGAAATGTCTACCGATCTTAGCAATCGATTCCTCATTTACCACATGATGAGGTACTTTGATCAGGTCTTCCATTGAATAGCCAAGCATTCTGTGAAGGGCTTGATTGATTAGGGTTAGCTTTAAGTGTTGATCAATAAATGCAATCCCATCAGGGTTTTCATTAATTAATGAGTGAAACCGCTGTTCGAGCTCTTCGGTAGGAATGGTTTCATTGTTATCTGAAGGTTCACGGGTAACTTCCTTGTAGAGAGCCTCTTTATCCTCAACAATAACGAGTGTCACATGGTTCGAATCTATTGGAGAGAAACGAATCGCTTCCTTCGTAAAAGGGAGGGGGAGTTCGATGAATACTCCCGGCTCCATTGTAAAAGCTCGATCGAGATGGGCTTGGATTTGATTCTGTTCGATCGATAGAATGCTTTCCAAGCATTGTATTGATCCTGCTTTTTCATAGGATGAGAATCTTGAAATAGCATACTCATTAACACGGACGATGCCCCCGTTCCGATCAAGAACAACGAGGGGAAGAGGAATGGCATCGTAATGGGCGTAATAGGAAGCAGTATTCATAAATGTAACCCTCCAGATCTCGTAAACTATTTTACTATTATAACAAATGAAAAGGGGAGGGGGGTCAGGTACGTACCTGGCCCCCACTCCTTTATTAAAATGTTATCAGATTCACATTGCTGTTTATCACATAACACTGTATGATACATAGTATATATAGTGTACGACACACAGTAAGGAAGTTGGTGAGGGTGTGACGTTATTAAATTCATTCATAACGGAGCTCAGAAGAGGCACGTTAACGCTAGCAGTCCTAAGTCAATTAAGAACTCCTCAATATGGCTATTCTCTTGTTCAATCGCTTGACAAATCAGGCATATCCATTGAACAGAGCACGCTGTACCCTCTGCTTCGGAGGTTAGAGAAGCAGGAGATGGTGACGAGCAGTTGGGATACAACGGAAAGCAGACCGCGTAAGTATTATGTATTAAGTGAGTATGGAAGAGAAATTTTCGAACAGCTGAAACTAGAGTGGGAGAAAACGTCGAGCGAATTAGCTACCTTGTTGAAGGGGGAGGACGAACGTGAATCTGATTGAGGTTTACATTGGTGAAGTGACGAGACGACTTCCTGAATCCATTCGGGAGGACATTGCGCTTGAATTAAGATCAACGATCGGGGATATGCTGCCGGATGATCCTTCAGAAGAAGAAGTGAAGAGCGCCCTTAATGAACTTGGAAGCCCGGTACAAATGGCGAATGGATTTCGGGATTGGCCAATGCACCTCATTGGCCCTCAATATTTTGAGCTTTACATGAAGATTATCAAGATGGTGTTACCTATTTCGCTCGTTGTCACATTTATCGCGTTTATGACGATTAATGTGATCGACTACAATGGCACAAGGTCACTTGGAGACGTCTTTTTTAATCTGATGGGTGATGCTATTGGAGGCTTATGGAATACCGCCATCCAAACGCTGTTTTGGATCACGCTCATTTTTGTGATTTTGGAACGAACCGATATAAATATAAACCGAGCGCTAAAAGGATGGTCAGCGGATGAATTAGAGAAGGTAACCTCTGTGCCCAAAAAGAAGAAAGTTGCGAAATCGGAGCTATTCGCCGACCTTCTCTTTGCGGCAGTTTGGGCAACGCTTTATTTTAACGCAGACAACTTACTTGGCATCATTCGAAACGGTAAGGTGGATGTGCCTTTCTTTAATAATGATGTGCTTTTATCTTACTGGCCACTTGTAAGTCTGACTCTTCTAACGACGGTGCTACTTGCTTTATATAAAGTGATTATTGGTTATTGGACGAAGCGTTTAGCGATTGCTAATGCTATTCATCATGTCTTTGCGACGACAGTGATCGTGATTATGTTATTAAATGATCAGCTGATTCATCCAGATCTAACGAACCTATTGTCTCTTTCAGAAACGTATCAAAATATGATTCTTGCAGCAATTGGGCTATTCTTTATTCTGAGTGCCGGCATGGATATTGTAAAAGGATTTTGGAAAGCGAACTTGTAAGTTTAGTGCTTTTTTTCTTGGAATATTTAAAAATAGTGCTAGAAATGCAAGGGTTTAATTAACTGAAAAAAATAAATTTTAATAGAATCGCAGAAATTGCGATTCTTTTTTTCATGATGTAAACCCTTTATTACCAAGGGTTTCTAGGGATTTTCTATCAAATAGAACCGTCTGTTTCATAATTGACAGAAAATTTTTTTAAACGTTTCCATTGATTTATGAAATAATAATTCCTATAATGAAGAAAGTTGGAAGGGTTTTCAATGGTATTAATGTAAACCCTTTATTTTAGAAGAGGTGGGAGTTATCATGGAAATCTACTTATTAGCAATAACACTCATATCAATTGCAATCGTAATTGTAGGAGTTTCTGTATTTCAGTGGCATGCTTTCATTGGTTTAACTGTAGCGGCTTTATTCCTGGCGGTCATGTCGGGGATGGAATGGGTCGATATTATAGGTTCATATGAAGCAGGTGTTGGTGGCGTACTTGGTCACTTAGTTGGTATTCTAGCACTTGGTACGATTCTAGGAAAACTGCTTTCTGAATCCGGTGCAGGGTTGCAGATTGCGAATTTCTTTATTCGCGTCTTTGGAGAGAAAAAGTTGCCATGGGCGATGTTCTTCTCAGGATTTATTATCGGAATTCCAGTATTCTTTGAAGTTGGTATTTTAATTCTATTACCACTCGTTATTTCGATTCAAAAGGCAACGAAGAAAAACATTTTATTGATTGCGCTACCAGCTGTAGCAGGTTTGTCGATTGTGCACGGATTGATTCCGCCGCATCCAGGTGCTGTTGCTGCGATTGGTATTTATGAAGCGGATCTTGGTAAAGTTCTATTGTATTCACTAGTTATAGCGCTTCCAGCTGGTATTCTTGGTGGTCCGGTATTTGCCAAATGGATTAACAAGCGCGTAGTTCCTGTAGGTGAGCCTGATTTGATTAAAGTGGAAGATCAGCAGGATCCATCTAAACTACCTGGTACAGGCATTTCATTTACAACAATCATTATGCCGGTGTTTTTACTTGTTCTAGGTACGTTCGCTCCGTTCCTACCGTTACCAGGTAGCGCGGAAGGGATTTTAGAATTTATTGGTAGCCCACTTGTGGCACTGTTATTATCTTGTTTCTTTGCATTCTATTTCCTTGGCTTCCGTCAGGGATTAGACAAAAAACAAATTAAAAAATACGTAGAAGAATGTATTCTACCTGTTGGATCAATCATCTTGATCATCGGTGCAGGTGGTGGCTTTAAACAGATTTTGATCGATAGCGGAATTGGAACGATTATCGGGAATCTTTCTCAAGATCTTTCGTTATCACCACTCGTTCTTGCCTTTATGATTGCAGGTCTTATTCGAATTGCTACAGGTTCCGCAACTGTTGCCTTAACAACAGCGGCTGGAATTGTGTCACCGATCATCGCAACGATGTCAGGTGTCAATCTAGAATTGCTCGTTATTGTTACAGGTGCAGGTTCACTTATGTTCTCGCATGTTAACGACGCTGGTTTCTGGATGGTTAAAGAATATCTAGGCTTAACCGTTAAAGAGACGTTTAAAACGTGGACTGTGTTAGAAACGATACTTTCTTTTGCAGCATTTGGCGGAGCATTAATTCTGAACATGTTTGTATAAAAGCGAGAGAGGGTCAGGCGCGTGCCTGCCCCTCTCTTTCTTCATTTCAGCATAAAACGCTCCTATTTAGGAAATGTTAACCATATCAAATAAGATAGGGTACATGATGGGATGTTGAATGAAGTGAAGAATAAGATGATTGAGCTTCATACTTCAATCGAAAAATTAAATGATGGATATAGCACCCTTTGGAAAGAGGAGATGTTTCTTGCCTGGCAATGGTGGTTGAACGTTTTACTTCTTTTAGGCCCGTGGGTTGTTTGGCTGATTCTACGAAAGAAGGAGAGCACGAACCGTTTATTATTAGACGGGTTGTTTGTTTATGTGATTACATCAACGCTTGATTCGATGGGTGTCGCCTATGGGCTTTGGTTTTATTTGTATACACCGCTACCGTACATACATACGTTCTTTATGCCATGGGATTTAAGTTCTTTCCCAGTCATGGTTATGTTGCTTATTCAATACAAGCCAAACTTCAGTCCATTGTTGAAGGCGGTGTTCTTTTCGCTTATTTGTGCGTTTGTCTTCGAGCCTTTATTTATTAAATTAGATGTATATGTTCCTCTTAAATGGGAGTTGTATTATGGGGTGCCGGTCTACATCATTATTTATCTCGTTGCCCACCGTGTTAGTAGGAGAGGGAATTTCCACAAGTTAGAATAGAGAAGGGGGTCAGGTACGAACCTGACCCTCTTTTTTGCATTCAATTATCCGTTACAATTATTTTCTTTATCTTTCATATCTGATGTTTCGCATTCGATTTGTATAGTAGTATGTGTGAGTTCAAATTGATCATGTAGCTTTTGGCCAGCGTTCTTAAGCATTTGATCTCGGTTCACCCCTTGGTTGACCACAATGTGACAGGTGAAAGATGGAAAGTCGGAGGTGATATTCCAGATATGCAAATCATGGATAGAATTAACGCCATCGATTTCAACTAGCGCTTCCTTTACTTTTTGAAGATCGATATTAGAAGGCGTTCCCTCCATTAATACATGGAAAGAGTCTTTTGTGACGCGGATCCCGCTAATTAAAACGAGAATAGCGACAATCGCACTCGCAATTGGATCGGCATAATTCCAGCCTATGAACATGATGAGCAATGCGGCAATGATGGCCCCGATTGATCCAAGTAAATCACCCAATACATGGAGAAAAGCACTTCGTAAATTGAGATTCTCAGAAGTGTCTCCTTTCATAAGGATCCAGGCGACTAGGATGTTGACAACCAAGCCAATGGCAGCGATAACGAGCATACCTGTACTTGCTACGTCAGGTGGGTTGATAAACCGATTGATGGATTCCCATAAGATATAGAATGAAATCGCAATAAGCGCAATCCCGTTTAGGAACGCCGCAAGAATCTCAAATCGTTTGTATCCATATGTTTTCTTCGTAT
Source organism: Pseudalkalibacillus sp. JSM 102089 (assembly GCF_041366475.1). Taxonomy (NCBI): domain Bacteria; kingdom Bacillati; phylum Bacillota; class Bacilli; order Caryophanales; family Fictibacillaceae; genus Pseudalkalibacillus; species Pseudalkalibacillus sp. JSM 102089. The sequence continues at coordinate 128,981 of NZ_JBEWYW010000006.1, read as the reverse complement.
CAGATTTCTTCTCACCGAGTTTAAAGGCAAGTAAGCTCATACCTAGTGCTACGGCATCGCTAAGCATATGTCCTGCATCTGATAAGAGTGCGAGACTGTTGGTAATGATCCCACCAACAACCTCTAGAATCATAAAAGTGGAGATAAGTATAAAACTAATGAGTAGTGCTTTTTTGTTCGCTGAATGAGTGTGTCCGTGATCATGAGAATGATTATGCCCCATCGTAATGCCTCCAATCGATTACCAATAAAATGTGATACATGAGTATGTGTTCATATATCGATTATACCACTAATGAATGTGGTTTTAAACGTCTTTCGAAGGGGTCAGGCTCGGGCCTGACCCCTTCGAAAGACAACTGTCTCTATAATGTGGATTTTCGTTCTATTAGTATGTATCAAATGATCAAAATAGGGGACTTTAATGTGATAGAGGAGCGTGGTGATGGTGTCAAAGGACAAGGGAATTCTTTATTTGATTTGGATAGTGACTGCAGCTCTTTTATTTAAATATATCCCGAGAAATAAAATTCGACACGGTCTTGTGATTATGCTCTTTAAGCATGTTGTGACATGGTTTTTTGGTTTACTTGTCGTAGAGAAAGGGTTAATTCAGTATCCAGTGCGATTCTTTCGAAAGGCAAATCGTACAAGTTTTACGTTCGAATACTTTGTTTATCCTGCTTTTTGTGCCATTTTCAATTTGAATTACCCGGAGAGCAGAAATAAATTCATACAGCTGCTCTATTATCTATTTCACGTTGGCATTATTACCATAGGAGAAGTGATCGCGGAGAAATATACGAATCTGATAAAGTATGTTAAGTGGAAGTGGTACTGGAGTTTCATCACGCTATCGCTAACAAATTTTAGTTCTCGCGTGTTCTATCGATGGTTTTATAAAGATGAGTTTAAGATAAAGGAATCAAATTAAAAAGTCATTCTCAGCTTCCTCATTTTGGAGGCTTTTCTTGTGGAAAGAGATGGAGATAAAATATAATGATCGTTAATGAAGAGAAAGCATGTTAAGTTTGTACATACTTTTTCTCAAAAAGACAGCCTTATATTTACTGTCTCTCATATGGTATCTTTCTTATGACCAAACTGAAGTAAGAAGGGTGTTCCGATGAGCAAAAATATAAAACTAGAACGTCCCAAGATTCCGGCTATATTGGAAGAAGGTTATTTTCGTGCGATTTATAATGATGAAGACTTAACGCTAATGAATTGCGAGATTATAGGTGAAGCGGTGGACGACGTTGAGCTTGATCGTGTAATCCTATCAAAAGTGGTGTTTAGAAACGTTACATTTACAAACGCCACGTTTCCCCAAATTGACATGATTGATGTTATATTCGATAATTGTAACCTTTCTAATGTGAACTTCACTGAAGGCATTATTCATCGCGTAAAGTTCACGGACTGCAAGTTAATGGGAGCGGATTTTTCGGAAGCGAACCTTGGAAACGTTACATTTGAGAATTGCATGGCAAATTTCAGTAGTTATGTGGATACAAGGCTGAAACAAGTGAAATTTGAAGATACGTCTTTACAAAGCGCGAATTATCATGGCTGTCAGTTTACAAAGACAATTTTCAACAGGTGTGACGCAAACGATGTGAATTTCGTACAAACGCTTTTAAAGGATGTCGATCTAAGCACGTGTACGTTTGAACGCCTTCATGTTGATTTAGAAAGCCTTAATGGATGTGAAGTTTCACAGGATCAGGCGATTGGATTTGCGAAGTTGTTAGGATTGAAAGTTGTTGAATAACGAAAGGGGGACAGGCACATGCCTGTCCCCCTTTACTTTACTTCATAAAAGAAGTGATTGAGGAATGGGGGGATATTTGAAATAATTGTTAGTGGATATAACCTGCGATAGAATATAGAGGTTTACATAAAGAAATAGGTGATTCCAGACAAACTGCTAAGATTGGAGGGTTTTATGAACATTCGTCATGTGAAGCAATCAGATTACTATGTGATTTCTCCATTGATCAATGAATGGTGGAATGGAGGACAAATGATCGACAAGCTTCCTAAAATGTTCTTTGATCATTTTTCGAATACGAGCTTTATTGCAGAAGAGAACGGTGAGATCGCCGGATTTCTTATTGGTTTTCTTTCACAAACTCATTTAGAAGAAGGGTATATTCACTTTGCTGGTGTTCATCCTTCTTATCGAGGTAGTCATATTGGACGTCAACTTTATGAGTCATTCTTTCAAACAATGAAAGCTTATGGAAGAAGCTTAGTACGGTGCGTCACCTCGCCTGATAATAAGAATTCGATTGCCTACCATTTTAGAATGGGTTTTGAGATTGAAGGAGGCAACCGCGTCGTGAATGGAATTGCAGTACACTCAAACTATGACGGACCAGGGCGTGAGCGTGTGGTGTTTGTGAAGCGCGTATAAATGTCCGCGGCGGGGGTCAGGTCAAGCCTGACCCTTGCGCTTTTGAAACTAATTCTCGTTCGTTTCGTATGTAGTAATATGCAGTAAACTTTTTTAGCCCATATTCTCTAATCGTTTCACTCTGAAAAATACGTAAAGCTTGGAGGAGAATTTATGGCAGAGGGAATGTTTTTGCTTATGATTGTGTTTATTACCGTTTTTATCATTGGAAAAAAGAAGAAAAAATAATCTGTAGGTTTGATTCTTTTCTTAGGGGAGTGTTTGCTAAGTTTATCGCAAACGCTCCTTTTAGCCATTAGGTCATTTACAGAATAGTGAAATTTTATTCTGAAGAAGGGGTGTATTCAATGAGGATCGAAAGGAAATTGTACGAGGAAGCAGTGAATTTAATTGAGTCTCGTTACCCATCTGGTTGGGGAGGGGCTGCAGCGATGTATACAAGTGAAGGCTCTATTCTAACGAGCGTTTCTCCAGAGAACATTAATGCTTCTGCAGAGCTTTGTATTGAAACGGGGGCTATTCTAGAAGCTCATAAATTAAACACAGAAATCACGCACTCCATTTGCGTAGTCCGTGATGATGAGAATTCTCATTATAAGATATTAACTCCGTGTGGTATTTGTCAGGAACGACTGTTTTATTGGGGAGCAAATGTTAAAGCAGCCGTATTTACGGAAGACAGTGCGCTTCACTTTAAAACGTTGAAAGAAATACAACCTTATCACTGGTATGAAGCCTATGAGGGAGAGTAATGAGATAAGAAGTAGAGAGGCGTTAATCTCAGGAACCATTTCCCTTTCCGGGAGCTAAAAGCAGATTGTTCATCCGTATAGGGCTAATCAGGTGGTTGAAGGATAAGAGAATTTCAAGTTTTCTCAGAAGGGATTTATTACCTTTTATAGAAATGTAGTGATGATAAGTAAATCCTGGAAATGAGGGATGGCGCTGATTGAGACGATCTGCTTTTTCTGTAAAAAGAAATTTCATATTAAGCCCCCTGATTCACAGTTTCGGAAGTTGAAGCAGAACCCTGGTGCGAGCTATGTGTGTGTAAGGCGTGTAACCAATCGATGCAGCGAGAAGCACAGCAAAGCACGGGGATTCATCCAGACCAAATTGATCAGTATGATAAGTTTTTCCGTTAAAATGACCGGAGGGAGTGAAGACGTATGAAAAGATGGCTTGCATTCTTGCCCGTTCTTCTCATTCTACTCACCAGCTGCAATGGAGATGGTCAGGCTGTGACGAAACAGGTTGTTCAAAAAGAAAATCAAGCAGAAGTAAGTAACACTTTCACATCAGGTTCTTATAAGATGATTGGTGAAGAAGAGCGGATCGGCTTTATATATAGTGATGCGTCAGCATTCAAAGCTGGTGAACCTAATAAGTACATGTGGCACTTGTGGGGAGATGAAGACGAACTAGATGGTTCTCTTAAAGTAATCGGAAGACATCAGGAAACAAATGAGGAGATCGTGGTTTTTGAATCAGATGAGTTGGCGGGTCCGCATAACGGAGCGGATGCTCACGTCCCGTCAACGATGCAACTTCCTTCAACAGGTGTTTGGGAGCTAGATGCTTATGTTGGGGAAGAGTTTTTTGGAACCATTGTAGTGGAGGTCATGTAATTGCCATACTTTAATCAAGAAATAGGTGTACAAAAAGAAGCGTTGGAACACATTCTTTATCAGAATCCAGCCATTGAAAAGGCTCTCGGTGTACTAAGGGAAGAGTTCAATCATGCTTACATCGGGGCAGGGTGTATTGTGCAAACGGTTTGGAATGACTTAACGAATCGGCCGGTGGATTACGGCATCCATGACCTGGATGTTGTGTATTACGATGATCAGGATTTGAGCTTAGAAAAAGAGGTCGAGATAGAAGAGCAACTTCGGAAGTTGCTTTCCGACATTCCTTATAAAATTGACGCCAAAAACGAAGCGCGCGTTCATCTCTGGTATGAAGAGAAATTTGGTCAGCGTATCGCCCCTTATTCTTCAGTAGAAGATGCCATCAATAGCTGGCCGACTACTGCAACATCAATCGGTGTCAAAGTAGGAGAGGATGGTGCGTTTAAGGTATATGCACCATACGGATTAAATGATTTATTTGGGTTAATTGTGCGTGCAAACAAGTTGTTGATTACCCGCAATGTCTATGAAGCGAAAGTGGCAAAATGGACGCGGAAATGGCCAGAGCTTGAGGTGATCGCTTGGGACAAGTGACGAAGGTGCGAAAATAGAGTACTTTAAGAACTCATAATGATTTCTTATCTACTGTTTGGAGGCAATAATGGAAGCAAAAAAATTCTTATCTTTACTAGGGTGGGTGATGCTGGGATCGTGGCTCATACATTTTTTTATTTACTATTTAATCGATTTAGATCGAGAAATCTATTCTGTAGAAAAGATCGTCTCAGGGATTGTGTTTATTCTTATCGCAGTACCAATCTATTTTACTAGTGTTCACCTGTATTATAAATTTAGCGAGGAGCGTTCATAGGATGAAAAAGGGGTTAGGGGAGATCTGATTTGCAGAGAGTGGAAAACATAGAAGGAAACCGATGTGGTAAGGCGCATTTTGATATAGAAAAGATATTACCAAAACCCCCGCTAAAGGAAGCCTTTCTACTTGGCATCGATGGGTTAAGTCGGTCAGGTAAAACCACGTTCGTCTCCGAGTTAGAGCGCTTACTTGAAATGTCAGGGTATCGCTCTGTTTCATTTCATATAGATGATTACATAGAGCCGGAGCAAAAGCGGTATAATACGGGCCACGAAGAGTGGTACGAATACTATTTTTTGCAGTGGGACGTCACTAAGCTAAAACAGCATCTTTTTGACAGCATAATGGAACGAATACCGCCCGAAAATTTGAACGTAGATGTGGTGTTGATCGAAGGGGTTTTTCTGCAAAGAGACGAATGGCGTTCTGCGTTCGATTGCGTGCTTTTCTTAGAATGTGCAAGAGATGTGCGGTTCGGACGAGAGAACGAAGAGACACAGAGAAATCTAAAGAAATTTGAAGAGCGATATTGGAAAGCAGAAAAGTATTATATGGATACCGTTAAGCCTTTGGAGAGAGCGGATTTTGTGATTGAGTCATGATCGTTCATGAAAGCAATAAACGGGTGAGCATTCCTTTAGTAGGGCTACTTTTGCAACTATTCCTTGTATTATTTGTCACTGCGCTAAACGGTTTACGAACTTCACTGATGAATCATTTTTCGATTTACCCAGTTGCCCTTATGGAGCTAACGATAGGCGTTATAAGCTTATGTTTTGGTGTCTACGGGCTCATTCAACTAAAGTATTCCGCTCTTTCATGGATCGTTGTCATGATCGGTGCAATATCGTGCTTTCTATTTGTTTTTGTGTATCTACTTTCAGAGGCGGGTACTCCGCCTCTCATCCGATTGATATGAGATCATTTGAATCCAACGATCGAATGTTTGTGGAGCCTAAGAGGATAGCTGATTATGACATGGAGTGGAACGAAGTGTATCAAGAAAAGTAGATGCTGCATTAAAATTGGAGGAAAACTAGTGAAAATGAAAGTTCTGGCTCCTTTCATTCTATTGGGAACGCTACTGTTATCAAGCTGTGCGAATAATGAGGATAAAACGGCTGAGATTAAGCCGATGCCTGATTCGGATTATGTAAAAACTTTCGAAGAGTTGAATCTTGGTAATCTATTCGATTTTGAATTCGAATTAGAGAACGCAGATAAACGCTGGGTAAGGCTTTGGGTTGAGCGGTATCAAGATGGGGAGAAAGATCGTGAGCCTATTACGGAACTTATGTATGGTCAGAGTCCGATTCCAGATGAAACGTCTAAAGGGCATGTAGGATTTGGGATCATTCAGTCTAATGAAGGTGAACCTTCTTATTTTCTTTATGCTCCAGGCCTTAGTTCATCTCCAAATAAAAGCGTTGAAAAAAAGAAGTCAGAAACATCAATGACAACATGGGATTATGCGTTTCCAGATGAAAAGGTGGATTTACTATTAAATGAAGAGAAAGTGCTAGCAGCGTATAGGGGCACTTCGTCGAATCAAATGAGAACCTATGATTTGGGGAGCAAAGATGATGTTGAGAAAATGATTCAAGAGGATACTGAGGTTTTATTATTGAAAATCTTGATTGAAGAAAGTGATGAGGAACATGAATAATTTCTGATGTGTCAGTTTTATAGGCATATGATCTTAATATTTGGAAATGATAGAGCGATCTAAAAGAATTAGGAGCGTTTTTATGGGTAATGTATTCTTTTTTGGAGGACTAGGATTATCATTTGTAGTAGCTATATTTCTTGTAACATGGGGCGTCACTTCTTTATCCAAATTAATGACAAAATAAAGTGCCGTTTATCCTTATGGAGGAGCTTTAATCCTTAAGGAAAGAACAGAGCTAGGAATGGCTTTTACGCCTCCAAGCTCTTTTTTTATGTGATTTTCCGTTTTCACCTCTGAGAAAGAATGATTTTATTTTTCAATAAGTGGTTGCTTAATATATCATTACCTGATATATTACATTTATTGATATATCATTAAACGATATAAGATTGGAGGAAGCGAATGCCAAGAAATGATTCTCTTGAAGTGGGAGAGCTAACAGATACATCTTATTACATTCTTCTCTCACTGATGGAGCCTAAACACGGATATTTAATTATGAAAACAATTGAGGAAATGACAGATCAGACGGTTGTAGTTGGACCTGCGTCCATGTATACCACGATCAAAAAGTTACTTGGAGCAGAACTGATAAAGCTGCATGATAAGAGTGATAAGAAAAAGGTGTATGTAACGACAGAAAAAGGTGTTCAGCTAGTAAAAAAAGAAATCGAACGAAAACGCCTAATGATTCAGCACGGAGAAGAAATACTCGCAAATAAAGGAGAGTGAGTGTATTGGGGAAAAAGAAATATGTGATAAGCAGCGGTTTAGCTTTTTTCGAAGAGAAAGAGATGGAGCGACTCGGTAAGTTTGCGCGAAGGGGATGGTTTATAGAGAAGTTTGCGTTCTCGGGTTTTGTATTTCGTAAAGGAGAACCAGAAGACGTGATTTATTCACTAGACTATCAGTCAGTGGCCGATGCCGAGTACTTTAGTTACTTTGAAGAAGCAGGATGGAAGCATGTTTGTACTGGAGCGGGTGTCATGCACATCTTTTCGGCAGCACCAGGCACTACCCCAATCTATTCAGACCAGGCTACCATCAAAGAGAAGTATGAAAAGGAAAGCCAATCTATGAAAAAGGTTGCCCTGCCAGCATTTCTAATCGCTATTATGCTAGTCGTGTTGTTGTTTAGTAGTGAGAATGGATTTCTCCCTACAGTTGTTGGGGATATTAGTGAATATGCGAGTTACGCGACTTTTATTGTGTTGATCTTCACAGGGATGCCTTATCTTTCGTATCAATATAAGTTGAGGAAGTTGGAGAAGCGTAATGTTTAATAAGGGGAAGATACAACTATAATCATAGAACTGTTCGTCGTGATGGGACGAATGTTTGTAATGGGGGTCAGGTACGCACCTGACCCCCATTACGTTTGACAGTCATTTTCTCTTCCTCCCAATCAACAGCGACACTTGCGCCATTGTGAAAGGAAGGGACGATTTCTTTCGATAGGCAAGGTACTTGCGTTCCCAGGTGTGGGCGTATTTCCCTTTGAACTTTCGTAGGCCCTGGAAATGATAGAAGATATGACCGTGAAGAAAGATTTGGGCGGCGATTCGCTCACTTAGGAAAGAGAACTTGGATTGACCCACGTTCGAAAGTGGAGCCATCCCTAGATTAAAGCGCTCGTAGCCTTCAGTCTTAGCCCATTCAAATAAAGAGAGAAACATGACGTCCATTGTACCTGGTGGGGCATCGTGCAGAAAACGCATTAAATCCACAGATACCGTTTTGTTGTTATCATAGACTGGCATGAGACTGGTAAACGCGATGATCCTGTCGTGTTCTTTCATAATGGCGATCTCTGATTTGTTTAGATAGTCCATATGATAGAATCCGAGCGAAAATCCTTTCTCATTTCTTCCCTGTAGCCATTCGTCAGATACGTTTTTTAGCTTCTGCAAAAGCTCTTCACTGTGCGGAGGCCTTACGATTTCAACTTGAAAATTCTCTCGCTCGAATTTATTTTTAACAGCACGCAATGCTTTCATTCTCTTTCCAGATAGCGTGAACTGATCTAAATCTACGAATGCTTCTTCACCAAGCTTAAAGAAACCAAAGCCTTTTTCATGGAGAATGGGAAGCAGGCTGTTACTAACTTCATAGAACACTGGGGTATAGCCCTGGATGTCTGCCAGGTGTTGAAACTCTTCGATAGCTTCAGGAAATGCTTCTTTCTGTCCGATCGGATCGCCGAGAACGACGAGTTTATCCGATGATTTTTGGAAACAGATTAAGACCGTTTTTTTGGAGTTCCAAAAGATTGATTTATCGTGCAGGAAAATTAAATGAGCTAACGTATTTCCACCGTAGGTTACAAGATGCTCTCGTATTTCATTATCATGTTCAGGTGATGATTCCTTGATTGGGTTTCTCGGTTTAATCACGGCGGTCCCAATCACAAAAACAATTAGCGCAATCATTAAACCAATTAATGCACTATAAAACAGCGTGTGGTAATCCGTAATAACATATGGCAAGACTTGTGGTGGAATAACGCCGTTTGATGAAGGCAAGCTTAAATATCCAATTAACACATACATCGACGTGATGAATAGGATCACTAGCCCATCAATAATGGTTTTGCTCCACGTTAATACATAGCTCTCGCGATAGAAGCGCGTTCTCGACATATAGAGAATGAAGGCAACGAGTAAGAGAAAGATTGCTTCCTCGTAATCGATCCCTTTAGAAAAGGTAAAGGCAGCTGCTGCGAAAAGGACGACGATGGTGAGATAATATGCTCTTTTCACCTTGTACTCAATGCCTCTTGATAACCCGAGTAAGGCAAAGCCAGCTCCAACGGAAAGCTGATGGGAAAGGTTAACAAGAAACGGTAGTGAATGCATTTCTTCTAGAATTTTTAACCGATCGATAATGCCAGGTAAGGCCGCAGACAATAGTAAAATTAAGCCCGAAATAAACACAAGCAGCGTAAGCATCACGTGACTTAGCCTTTGAATAAGGGCAAGTGGGAGGCTATCCCAGTTTGCATTCCATTTCTCCCAATAGTCTCTTACAAAAAGAATCGCAGCGAGTAAGAATGGAAAGATAAAGTATCCGCCTCGATAGAGAATGAGTAGAAAAAAGACTTTCTCATCTTGGACACCAACAAGCTCGGTTCCCCAAATGAAAATCAAATCAAATGAACCGAGTCCGCCCGGGATCATGCTCACAATCCCAACGCATGAGGCGACAACAAAGATGGGGAATAACTCGTGAAAAGAAATGCTCAGTTCAAGTATGTTTGCTAGTAACCAGACGGCAAGGAACGCAAATGTCCACTCAAGGAAAGAGACGGCGATGAGCTGGAATTTCGTTTGTGAACCAAAGAACCGAGGAGAGCTTTTATCACGATGACGAACGAATTGAAAAAGCAGTACAGGCAGATACAGTCCAACTGCTATAACAACGACATAAAGCCATAGGAACTCTTCCAAAAGAAGGCTATCTCTATAAGCGAAAAGAATTGTGAGTGCAAGGAAAGATAACCCAGTCAAATAAAAATACGAAATGTTTCCAATGGATTTAGATAGTTTCTGCTTATCTACCTCATAAGTTTGATAAAAGTATTTTCTAAGCATACCGCTAATAATTCCACCAGATCCGATCAGGTTAGAGAAAGCATTGACGATAAACGATTGCTTCAACAGCTGTTTTTTTGGAAATGTTTTCTGCAATGATTTTAAGAGCAATGAGTCGTATAAGAACATTGGGCTAACGGCTCCCATAGAAATTAATAAAACGAGAACAAGTTTGCCTATGTTAAACTGATTAACTTCATTCCGAAGAAGATCCGGATTGATGCTAGAGATGAAAGGGATGATTTCAATCACTGCTAGCACAAAAAGAAAAAGAGGTAAGATGAATTTTAAATAATGAAATAGATGTTTGTAAATAGTTGTTTTCATAGTTCACTCCTTTATCTTGATTTTACATGATTCAGAGAAATTTCACTCAATAAATTTGAAAAAGGTGAAAACTTTTGCCTTTGGGAAGAAAATCATAAACCATCACTGTATAAAAATATGTATCGAAAAATGTAGTATAGCAGAACGATTCATTTACACAAAAAAACGTTCAGAGGATTTCCTCTGAACGTTTTTTACTTACATTTCTTCTTGTGCTTTTTTCTTGCCTCTAAATCGATACAAAACAAGGTAAAGCATCGGAACCATAATCAGCGTTAAGACGGCTGAGAAAAGGATACCTGATATGATCGTAACGGCAAGCGGTGTAAAGAGTGCATCGCCGCTTACGGCAACTGGGATAAGGGCAACGATTGATGTAATCGCGGTAAGTAGAATGGGGCGTAAGCGAACACGACCGGACTCAATAACTGCGTCTTTTACATCCATGCCTTTTTTCAGTGCTTGTTCGATAAATTCAATTAACACAACCGAGTTTCTCACTACGATACCGGTGAGAGATACCATTCCCATAACACCAAGGAAACTAATTGGCGTTTGGGTAACGAATAGTCCAAGAATCGCACCCGCGATTGCGAGGTATACGGCAACGAGAACTAGGAACGGAAGTGAAAGTGAATTAAATTGCAGGGCAATCAATAGGTACACTAGGAAGAGTACGATGATGAAGAGTACGGTGATTTCAGCAAAGAAATCACTTTGGGCTTCGTTTTCACCGCCAAGTGTAATGCTGTAATCAGCATCTTCAAGCTGATCGCGCTGATCTTCCACAATTTCTGTTACGTTTGCTTCATAATTCTCCTCATCCTTAGGGAAGGCACGAAGTGTAATCGAGCGTTCACCATCAATGTGAGGAATCTTTTGGATTTGTTCACTTTGTTCTGTTGTCACAAGCTCATCTAATGAGATGAGTTCAGGTGGTCCACCTGTTGATGCGGCTGGAAGCTCAAGGCTGGAAAGATCGACTTCATCTTTGCTACCTTCTAGCACGATATTCATATCACGCTTTACAACGCCATTATCAAATGCTTTTAGTGGAATACCTGCCGTTGCTAGTCGAATTTGCTGGCTGATCTGATTGACTGTAATGCCATTTTCTTCGAGTGCATCACGATCTGGTATATATTCGAGAGAAGGTTCGAAGTCACCTACGTTATCAACGACGAGGTCTGTTTCAAGTCCTTCGATCTCTTTAGTTAGCTCATCTCTAAGGTCGATAAGCTTATCAATTTCTGGTCCTGAGACGGTAACGGTCACAGGTGCTCCTGCAGGAGGTCCCTGCTGGATCGTTTCCATGAAAATCTCAGCATCCGGGTAATCATTTCTGAGCTTATCTGTCCAGTCGTCAATGAGTCCTTGCGTTGTCTGGTTTTCTCGATCGACTCTGGCAACGATTTGGCCAGTATTTTCACCAGTGCTTGTTAGCGAGCTGTTGAAGAGACCAGGAGTACCTGTGCCTGTGAAGACGCTTGTTTCATATACGCCGTCATCTGTTTTCAGTTTTTCTTCAATCTCTTGAAGCGTATCGTGTGTGTCTTCGATCGGCGTTCCGATTGGAAGCGTGATGTCGACCGTTACTTCTTCCTTATCAGCAGGTGGGAAGAATTCAAACGGTGTTAAGACGACTAATCCGAAGATCGCTGTCGTGAACACAAGACCAAGAATAGAAACAAGAATTGGTTTTTTTGAAAATTTCTTTAGAAGCTTGTCGGCATAAACATCGGCAAGCTTATTTAACGGTTTGCCAAGAAGTCCTGGTGCATCTGACATCGGCTTCTTCGATCGACGGCTTAAGAAGTAGCGCAAAATCGGTACGAAAATGAGTGCCACTAATGTTGATGCAATAATCGTTGTAATGAGCACTGTTGGCAACGCGCGTATAAATGCCCCATTACCACCTGAAAGGAAAATCAGTGGCAGGAAGGTAAAGACGATCGCTAGAGAGGAGGTCACGATGGACACCCAAATCTCTTTCACGCCATTAACGGCTCCCATTAGCCCTTTATCGCCGAGCTTATATCTTCGTTGTATGTTGTCGTTTATGACGATCGAGTCATCAACGATAATACCGAGTGCGATGATTAACCCGATGACGGAGATCTGGTTTAGATCCACATCAGCAAAAGGTAGTGGAATAAAGCCCATTAGAACGGAAATGGGAACTGCAAGTGCTACGACGAGCGCACCTGATCCAGAAAGCCCGAGAGATGTTGCCACAATAACGGCAAGCACAGAAATGGCTAGGGATAGGAATAGGCCATCAAAAATATCCGTTACGATGGATGCTTGAGAGTAATAAGGCTCTAGCTCTACGTCTGAAGGCAGGCCTTCTGAAAGCTCATCCACTTTATCACTCACACGCTCATCGACAGTTGGGATATCTTCCCCGGACTTTACGTAAGCGGTGAAGGAAACAGATGGCTGTCCTTCAAAAGTGATAATATCTTCAACGTCTTTTGGACTAACTTCAACGCTTGCAATGTCTTTTAAGTAAACCGCGTCTCCATCAGGGCTTTCACCTACAAATAACTCTTCCATCTCATCGAGTGAATCGTAGTTTTCAACAGAAAGCTGAACAACTTCTTCATCCATTTTCTGTTTTCCTAGAGGAGTTGGGTAGTATTCATTATTAATGGCACTTTGAACGTCGGTAACGTTCAAGCCGGAATCTTTTAATTCCTCTTGTTTTAATTCAATTAAAATTTGTTCTTCAGGCAGTCCTTTGATCGTAACGCCAGAAACGCCTGATAATTCTTCGACTTCCTCTTTCCATCGATTTAATTCTTCTTCAAGAGAGAGGAGGTTGTCGCGGTTATCGCTTGTAAGATGGTAGGAAACAATCGGCATTTTTGCCGTTGATTCATTTACATCTGGTTCGAAAGCTTCGTCAGGAAATGAAGTCGAGGCATCGGAAACGGCCTGGCGTACGTCACCAAACACTTCCTTCTTACTTTCTCCTTCCGCTACTTCGATCACAATGTTCGAAAAGCCTGCTGCTGAAGAAGATGTCACTTCAGCGATGCCATCGATCGAACTGAGCGATGACTCGATTGGGTTCGTAATTGATCGTTCAACTGTGTCCACCGTTGCACCAGGATAAACGGTGCTAATCGTTCCGATATTTACTGTTGTTTCCGGAATTTCACGCTGTGGAAGTTGAATGAATGTAAACACTCCAACAATGACAAATAATAAAATAAATATCATAAAGAGCTTGGAACGTTGTAAAATCCATTTCAACATATGAGAGCCTCCTCTGTTCGTTTTCGACTGTTCGGTCAATCTGATGTCATTTATACCCCATATTTGTTGAAATATAAAGTTTTAATGTGCTTGACTCAATAGTCATTTTTACTGAGATCAGCTTGGAAGTCAAGAAATGAGTGTGCTAGAAAACGAATTCGAAAGGGGAAAGGTTAGTCAGGTATGGTTATGTAAACTTCTTCTTTAAATCGAGATATCCAGTTTAAGCTCGAGGGCATATTGTGACTATCATTCCACTCATCAAGTAGTGTATTCTGATGGAAGAAGACATCGAGGTGAACGATATGGATAAACGAAAAGCAATATTAGAAGCGGCTGTTGAATTGATCGCAGAGAAAGGATACACGCATACATCGATGCAGCAGATCGCTGATAGCGTGGGTGTCTCAAAAGGTTCGCTTTATTCATTTTTTCCATCTAAGGAAGATTTGATTATTTCGATTTATGAACACTATCAACAGCTCGTTTTTGAACGTGCTTTTGTTGTGGGATTAGACGGTAATCTACCACCATATGAGCGGTTCGCAAAACAATTTCAAGTGCAATTCGAAGGGATATTGGAATATAAATCTTATATGAAAATGCATATGCGCGGGGAATCCGCTCAAAGCAGTGAAAAGCTTGAAGGAATGGGCCATCGCATGAGAGGGAGACTCTTTAGCTGGCTAGAACGGAATTTGATTGATTTATATGGGGAGAAGATTGCACCTTATAAATGGGATTTGATGTGGATGACGCAATCCATTTATACCTCTTATACTGGTCTTATGATTTCTTCTGAGAGCCTGCTTTCTCCAGAAAAGCTTGGAAAGCACATCGTTAGGCAGATTGATATTCTAGCATCGGATTTTCTAGCAGGAAATAGCGCGCCTCTTCTAGATGATGAAATGATGCGTCCTTTTTCCGTAGGGATGGATCGAGAAGGTGCTTTCACATCGTTTGAGAAAAGAGAGAATGCCTGGAAGGCGCTCTATAATAATATCCATGAATTAAAGCAGCCTCAATACTATCTAGAGGTAACGGATCGCATATCGGAAGAATCTAGAAAGTCAAAGCCTGATGAGATTGTGATGAGAGGGCTGTTTCATTTACTGAAAGAAGAAGATGTGCTGAAAGGAAATGCGCAAGCACTAGAGACACAAATCCTTCCGACGACAAAACATTAGGATGGTTATTTTCCATTTTTTTCGGGTAAATAGGGTGTAGAGAGAGATGGTTATCACCAAAGGAGAGAGAGACATATGTCAGAGAAACCTTCATCAATCAATGGAAGCAGTACCTTTATTGCAATTGTTTCCATTGTAGCGGGCTGTCTTGCTGCTATCATTGCAGGCAGCTTCCTATCCGGAGCTATTGAACTAGCAACAATTGAAATCTTCCCTATATTCTTCCCCATCATTATTTGCGCTGTCGGCATTTTTCTAGGAGTGGTTGCTTTTCGCATTTCAAAAAGAAGACTTGCAGTAATGGGGATTGCCTTAAATGCTGTTGTTCTTTTATTACCAATAGGCTTTTTAGTCGTGAAGTTATAGAGGAATTATCAAGGTTTGAAAATTTAATAATAATGCTAGAAGCGAAGACTTAAAGAGGGTGTCACTAAAGTTATACTTTGGGACACTCTTTTTTTGGTCAAACCGAAATGCTTTTTTCTAGTTGAAGGTGAGGTATGGGTACGTACTTCCAACTCATTGCAAAGTTTAAGATAGAAGTGTGAGTTCTCTAGTACTCTCTGTTTATTAAACACTTATTAACTTAACGATTTTCTTCTTTCAATCTCCTCCCATTCACGGTTATACTTATGCAAGAGTATCGGATCAACTATGGGGCGCAACACCCCTTATACAGAGAGGATTTAACAGCATGCTTGATTATAAGCTTTACAAAAGTAAGAAGGCGAACTGCAGTGAAACGATCGTGTTGATTCACGGTCTTGGTGGGAACTATGGGATCTTCTGTAACCAGATTGCCACATATAAAAAAGAATATGATGTGCTTGCTATCAACCTACCAGGGCATGGGAAATCGCCGAGCACTTACAGTTACAACATGCCTTTCAATAGAGAATTAGTTGCAGATGAAGTGATTCTGCTTCTAGATGAGTTGAAGATTTCTAAAGCGCATTTAGTAGGCATTTCACTAGGATCTGTTGCCGTACATCATTTGCTTCAACGAGTGCCAGAACGCGTTCAAAGTGCTGTACTAGGAGGCGCAATTACTCGCTATGCGCCATTAGCTACCTTCATGCTTCGTGCTGGAAATGCAGTGAAAGCATTCGTGCCATATATGTGGTTATATAAACTGTTCGCATATATTATGATGCCTAAAGCGAATCATGCTAGCTCTAGAGAGCTATTTATCAGAGAAGCTCTTAAAATGAATCGAAGAGACTTCCTAGCTTGGTATGCGTTAACACCTGAAGTAAATGCAGCATATGCGAATGTTCAACAATATAGCCAAAACATCCCGAAGCTCTACATTTCTGGGGAACAGGATCATCTCTTTTTGGATCCTTTATTAGAAGATACGAAAAGCGATGAACGGGCACAGCATTTGATCTTAGAGCAATGCGGTCATGTTTGTAACGTGGAAAAACCAAGGGAGTTTAACGATGCTTCGCTTGCATTTTTTAATCAGCATAGCTCACCCCAGTCTTCTATATCATCCGCTTTATGAAGGCTTTGAGTTGTAAGTGCCTGTCACCAAGTGTCTTTATCCCTATGTGTAACCTTTTCACCACTCGACTCGTTTATTAGGAAAAGGCTGAGCGAATGGAGGAGTACATAATGAAGATAAAGTCTCTATCGATTTTATTAGGAATCTTATTACTCATTGGGTTAGCAGGATGCGGGGAAAATGAAGCTCAAACCGTAAATACATCAAAGGATGACGTGGGGGAAGAGACGGCAGCTCCCGCTACATCAGAAGATGACTTCTCTCAAGAAGCAAGAATGATCGCAAATGATGAGAAGCTCATTGAAATGCTTAAGTCTACCGGAGTAATTAAGGAAGGTGCGACGCCAGCCGAAATACAGAATGCGCTAGAAGAGTACTTGAAGGAGAAAGCAGAAGGGATAGACCAGGGCTCAAAATCAAGTGAGAAATATATCGAGGATTTGAAGAAACAAATTCGACAAGATTTGGAAGAAGATTTATAAAAACTTCATATGAGATAACAGACAAGAGATTTGTTGTTAAGGAGTCAATGAAGAATACCGTTCTTCATTGGCTCCTTTTTAGTTTTTGTGTTAGAAATAATTG
This sequence comes from Pseudalkalibacillus sp. JSM 102089, assembly GCF_041366475.1. NCBI lineage: Bacteria > Bacillati > Bacillota > Bacilli > Caryophanales > Fictibacillaceae > Pseudalkalibacillus > Pseudalkalibacillus sp. JSM 102089. The sequence goes on along the minus strand of NZ_JBEWYW010000006.1, from coordinate 111,931 downwards.
GATGCTTCGTGGTGTGATGAAATCACATAAATGTCGGATGGGAGTGAGTAAAGTTGAATAAACCTGTTGTCATTTACCTTCTCCTTTTGAGCGTATTGGTAATATATTTTCAAGATAGCGAAGAAAGTATAATGATCTATAATTGGTTTTTAACCATACTGTTGATGGTTAACATCTTTACTGATGTTGGGGAGAAGTTAAAGTAATTATTGACACACATAATTCATAGAAAACCCTGCAAATAGGATTCCTGATTTGCAGGGTTTTTTCTTCTTATTATTTAGATAATTTATTCGGTTTAATGTGTTGAAGCGTTATTGCAAGAAAATAAATAAAGCGATAAGGTAATGGTCCTTTAGGTCTGAGTCTATTGTATGAATAATCATTTATTAGTAAGAAAAACCGTCATAAAAAGAAGTTTGATAGGTAATATCGATACTTTTGAATCATTCAAATTTTTCTGAAAAAGGATTATAGTATGATTATTGTAAAACTATTGTAAAAAACATTTTCTAGGGGGAATGAGATTTTGAAGGGGAAAAATGTACTGTCAATGGCGATGGTGGCTGCGCTAACCTTAAGTGCTTTCACAGCACCTGGAGCAAGTAGTCAAGCTAGTGTAGACACGCCGCAAGTGAAGGAAGAAGTTGTACATAAGCAAGGTCCATTTGATCTAGCTATTGCAAATGAAGAAAAGCTAATTGAAATGCTGAAAGAGAGTGGGAAAATCTCTAAAAACGCATCTGCCAAAGAAGCAGAACAAGCATTGGATGTGTTTTTGAAAGAAAAGTCTGAGTCGCTTATGGAAAAAGATACGAACGGGGAATTAGAAGATGAAAAGCTTGAGGTTGAAGCTGACATTAAAGAAAAGTTAAAGAATGATAATAAAGGTAAGGGAAAGGATAAAGGAAAAAAAGGCGGCAAGAAACTTGATAAAGTCGTTGAAGAAGACTACCACGGTGATGTTCGTTCTGATAACGTCCTAGTCCTTTTAGTCGAATTCCCTGATTTTCCACACAACAGTATTCAGCCAGATGAATCTGATATGTATTATGAAGATTACGTGAAAGAACACTATCAAGATATGATTTTCGGTGAAGATGGGTATGAAGGTCCGAATGGTGAAGATCTTATCTCTATGAAACAATATTATGAAGAACAATCAAATGGCGCTTACACGGTAGATGGCACTGTTGCTGGTTGGTATATGGCATCCCAAAATGCAGCTGAATACGGTGGTAACTATCCGACAGAAGATGATAGCGACAAGAATGCGCGTGGTCTTGTAAAAGAAGCCTTGAATGCAGCGGCTGCTGATCCTTCTGTCAATCTAGCAGAATATGATCAAGAAGATCGCTATGATCTTGACGGTGACGGTAATTTCCGTGAGCCAGATGGTCTTATTGATCACTTGATGGTTGTTCACTCAGCAGTTGGAGAAGAAGCTGGTGGTGGACAATTAGGATCTGATGCGATTTGGTCTCACCGCTGGAACCTTGGTAGTATTTTCCCAATCGAAGGATCACCAGAACCAGAGGAGGATTACTTTGGTGCAGGTTCCATGTATGCATATGACTATACTATTGAACCAGCTGACGGAGCAGCAGGAGTGTTTGCTCATGAATATGGTCACGATTTAGGTTTACCAGATGAGTACGACACACAATATTCTGGGGCTGGTGAAGCAGTATCTTACTGGTCAATCATGGCGAGCGGAAGCTGGGCTGGTGCACTTCCTGGAACAGAACCTACTGGTTTCAGCGCATGGTCTAAAGAATTTCTTCAGGCTGCTCAAGGTGGAAATTGGTTGAAGTATGATGAAGTTGATTTAGATGAGATTGGCAAAAAAGGTTTGGAAGTATATTTGGATCAAGCGAACACGAAAGGGACAAACCTTGACGCGCTTCGTATCAACCTTCCAGACAAAGAAACGGAAATTAACACGCCATTTAGCGGCGAATTCGAGTATTTCAGTGGAAGTGATAATGATTTAGATAATTCCGCTGTCATGAATGTAGATCTTTCAGATGCGTCATCAGCCGAATTGACGTTTAAGACATGGTATGACATTGAAGAGGACTGGGATTATGGTTCGATTCAAGTAAGTGAAGATGGCGAAGTTTGGACATCCATTCCTGGAAACATTACCACAGATACAAATCCTAATGATAGTAATCCTGGACATGGGATTACGGGTAACTCAAATGGTTGGATTGATGCTACATTTGATTTGAGTTCTTACGCTGGAAAGGACGTTCAAGTGAAAGTGAACTATTGGACAGATGGAGCTGCGATTAACCCTGGCTTCTATGTTGATGATATTCGCGTCACTGCTGATGGGAACGAGCTTCTCTTTGACGATGCAGAAGGTGAGCCTAAAGTGGCGTTAGATGGTTTTGCAAAGGATAAAGGAGTGAAGGTTTCAGAACACTACTACCTTCTTGAATGGAGAAATCATCAAGGTGTCGATGAAGGACTTGATCACATTCGTCGTGGTGCTAGCTTGATGTCTTATGATCCTGGTTTAGTTGTTTGGTACGTGGATAACAAGTATTCTGATAACTGGACAGGCGTTCACCCTGGCGAAGGATTCCTTGGGGTTGTCGATGCGGATCAGCACGAATTGTTCTGGAGTGACGGAACGGTTGCCCAAACACGTTACCAAATTCATGATGCGGCATTCAGCCTTCGTAAAGATGAGAAGATGTTCATTGACTACAGCGAGCTTCTTGGTCGCACAATGACAGATAAGAAAAATCAATTTGTGAAAGAGTTCAACGATAAGAAAAGTTATTTGAATGAAGCCATCCCTGATGCAGGACGTAATGTACCTCAATATGGCTTGAAATTCAAAGTAACAGGTGAAGCAACGGATCGTTCAGTAGGACGCGTGTTGATCACAAAAAAATAAGAAATGAGGGAACGCTTAGAGTTAAGCGTTCCTTTTTTCGTTTAAAGGGGGAGGTTGGCCTGACCCCGTTCTAAATAATTGATATAGTATGCTTGACTAGGTGGTGTACCCCGCAGTTTATGATGAAGGGGGAGGGGACATGTATAAAATAAGCGAGTTTGCTCAGTTAACTGGGTTAAGTAAAGAAACGCTTCGCTATTACGCAGAAGTTAAGCTGTTAGAGCCAGCCTATATCGATCCGAACAGCCGTTATAAATACTACGATGATGGCAGTTATTTTCTAGCACTATTATTAGCAAAGCTAAGGCGGTTTGGATTTACCATTCAGGAAATGAAGTCTGTGATGGAAGATGAGTCATTCGCTCATTTAGAAGATCTTTTGAGTCAAAAGAAATTGCGTATAGAAGAACAAATAAACGATTTGCAACTTCAACTTAACGACATTGATGAGTTTCTTAAATCAGGGAGGGAAAAGAATGATTAGCTGGAAAGAAGAGAAAATGATTCGTGTGTCGATCGAAACGGTTTGGGATTTGTTTAGAGACGAAAATATTCAAATGATTATGCCGAAAGTTGAAGAGCATGTATTAATGGAATTGGAAGAGGATCAAGTCGGAGCGAAGCATCGTCAAACGTATCGGGAAGGAAAAAGACTTGAAACTTACATGGTTGAGACGATCGCCTACGAGGATCGAGAAGAATATAAAGAGAAACGGATTAGTTTTGTGTTAGGAAAGGCGTTTGAAATATCGCTTGGATTTATACTTGAAAAAGTGAGTGAAAGCGAAACGAAATTCATTTACGAAGGTCAAAATAAAGGCGTGAATTTTGTGGGGCGCGCCATGCTTAAGCTAAGCCGTCAAAAAGATCAAATGAATGTTGTTCAGGAATTTATGGACAGAGTGGAAAGGGAAGCGATTAAACGAAATGAAGTCCAGATTTGATCCAAGCAGCATTTATTGAGATCTTTTATTCAATTTGATATCTAAGTGGAAGTGGAGAGTGCGGTAAAATCGGCATAATTCTAATCTTTGTACGGTCGTAAAGAAGTTAGTTAGTATGAAAGCCGCCAAGGCAAACTGGGCGGCTTTTTTCTATGACATTAGTGCTCATTATGTGTCTGAACGTTCGCAAGCTTCAGCTACTTTCACAAAATACCCTTTTACTAATTCATCGAGCGTAGCAACGGATTTTTGGTCAAGCGTTTGATCGTTCCTCAATGAACAAAGAACGCTTTCAATGAGAAATTCTCGTGACTTCTTAGAATGAAGAAATTCATCCTGGATAAAGTCTAGAAGTTCTATTGATTTCGTGTGTTTCTCGTTCAAGCCCCTCTTCAGAGTTGCGATTGTTTGATGAAGTTTTTCTTTGAAATCCTCATCGGAACTCGTTGCATTTGGTAGCCAGGTACTCATCTGTTCAGGTTTGTTCAGTTGTTCTTCTGCGGCAGCGGCATCGTTAACGATGGTCACGATACGCTGGACGCTATAGTGGACAACGGGGGAAATGTCTACGCTCGGACCGTTTGCAATCGAATAGTACTTGACATTGTGGTGAAGTATGCCGAGAAACATAATCGCCCCATCAAGTAGATATGCTCGCTTATCTTCTCCGAATAGCTCAAGAAAACGATTGAATACCCACTGAATCATTCTCTTTTGTCCTTCTTTTAGGAAATCCTTCAAATCCTCATCATTCGAGACAAACACTTCTTCAAAAAGTGTAATCAGCTTGTTTTTCTTATTCGTATTCATTTGCAGTTCAATTTGTTTAATAAAGATAGTAAGATCAGCACGGTCCTGTCCGATCAGCAATTCATCCCGGCTTGTTTCCATTGAGCCATAAAGAGCTTTGAAAAGAGCAATTAATAACTCATTTTTTGATGAGAAGTAATTGTAGAACGTGCCTTTTGAAATGCCGCTATATTCGAGTATGTCTTGAATGGATGTTGCCTGAAAGCCTCTTTCAATAAAAAGCTGATGCGCCATCTTAATAACGTGCTGTTTGCGATCGTTCATTCTATCACCTTTTACTTCGTTATATTTACATGAAATTTATTGTTGTACTGCCGGTATAAAATTGATCATACCTTATTTCTTGATTAGAAACAAATCCTTTCAAATCGGGAAGAAATAATGATTGCAAAAATTGAACTCATGGTATATGATATTAGAGATTTGAACCGATGGTATAAATAATTGAACTAAAGGTATATGGGGGAATGATGATGAGTCAATCAGTGAAAGAGACGCCAAAACCAAAGTACGGCATTCTTGCGATTCTGATTGTTGGTGCTTTTATTGCGTTTTTAAATAATACATTGCTTAATATTGCGTTGCCATCGATTATGGCAGATTTACAAATTGAAACGGCTACGGTTCAGTGGCTTACAACAGGATTTATGCTTGTGAACGGTATTATGATTCCGGCAACGGCATTTCTTATTGAGAAATATTCCGTGCGTCGCTTATTTCTTGTTGCGATTGGATTATTTACAATTGGTACAGTTGTTGCTGGGATGGCGGAGATCTTCCCGGTTCTACTTGGAGGAAGAATGCTTCAAGCTTCAGGTTCAGCGATTATGATGCCGCTTTTGATGAATGTCATGCTCGTTAGCTTTCCAATTGAAAAAAGAGGGGCGGCAATGGGTGTTTTCGGTTTAATTCTCATGGCGGCGCCAGCAATCGGTCCGACGCTCTCTGGTTGGATTATTGAAAACTACGATTGGAGAATGCTTTTCCATTTCGTGACTCCAATTGCTATTACGATTTTTCTACTTGGTTTCTTCTTGTTGAAGGATAAGAAAGAAAAAGTAAACATTCGTCTGGATTTATTTTCTCTAATCTTATCAAGTATTGGTTTTGGAGGTATTCTTTACGGCTTTAGTTCTGCAGGGAATAAAGGATGGGATAGCCCGCAAGTTTATTTAACGATTGGAATTGGGGTTATTTCTCTGACGACGTTTATTATTAGACAGTCGAAACAAGAACGACCAATGTTGAATTTTTCGATTTTCAAATATCCAATGTTCGCTCTTTCGTCATCCATTACTATGGTTTTAAATATGGCGATGTTTTCAGGGATGCTGTTGCTCCCGATTTACGTGCAAACCATTCGAGGCATTTCACCACTGGATGCAGGGTTGATGATGCTTCCGGGTGCACTTGTGATGGCATTTATGTCTCCGATCACAGGACGCTTATTTGATAAAATTGGCGGTCGCATTCTAGCGACAACGGGTCTTGCTATTACAGTTGTCACAACATACCTGTTTAGTACATTGTCTATGGATACAACGTATAACTATATTATGATTCTTCATGCTGTGCGCATGTTCGGGATGTCAATGGTTATGATGCCTGTATCAACGAATGGATTAAATCAGCTACCAGCTCGTTTCTATCCACACGGTACAGCGATGAACAATACGTTAAACCAGGTAGCAGGCGCCATTGGTACTGCGCTTCTCGTTACGATTATGTCTAACCGAACAGAATCAGCTGCAGCTGACCTCGCGAGGGAAGCTGCGACAAGCGGAGCAGTAGATCCTACGATGCAGCAACAAATCGCCATGCAGGCGATGCTTGAAGGAATTAACTTCGCCTTCTTTGTTGCTACATTTATTGCAGGACTAGCATTTGTGCTCTCATTCTTCATTAAGCGCGCTGGTCGTGAAGAAGTGAAGCAGACGATTGTGCCAGAATCCAAGCCAGTTGAGCTTGTGACAAATTCATAATAGATAAGCTACAAAAAAGGCTGAGATCCCTAGGGACCTCATCCTTTTTTTTATTCGTTAGAAGAAGCTGTTTTGGTTTTATTATGATAATGCTTTTTAGCTTTTGTACGATTTCCGCAAACCTCCATCGAACACCATTTCCGCTTTCCCTTCTTATTGACGAAGAAAGCTAAGCAATGTTCACTTTCGCATGCTTTTACTTTATCCAATACACCACTTGTTTCATGATCAAGCATCTGATAGGCAATGAGTGAGAGTAAACCTTTCGTTCCACCCTCAATAGGGAGCGGGATAAGGGACTTTTCATCGATCGTAAAAGAAAGTGGGGTCGCTTTTGTCACATTACTTAGCAATTCGAAAAAATCGATTTGAGAAAGGTTCGAAGCGAAGTATTCACGACATTGATTCCGAAAGTGTTGAATGTCATTTGTATAAATAGGATCCTTCTTAATGAATTCTACTTGTTTCTTGTTTAACAACCCCTTGTTTTCCATTAATGTGATCCACTGAACGACGTTCTCTTCCGTTAATAGCAGATCGATAGGGTTTTGATTTTGTATTTTTAGAGTGTTCATTAAGTTAATAAATAGGAAATTAGAAAAATGGGAAAAACTCGTTTCGAGTATCATGTTGAAACACACCTTTTGCTTTATCGTTGACATCGATTATAACATAATGTAGTATTCTAACCACTAAATTAGTTTTTAGTAGTTATAAAAATAAAGTAAGAGGAGAGATATAATGTCAGTACAAAAAGTAACGGACCAAAACTTCGAAGAAGAAACAAATCAAGGACTCGTTCTAGCAGATCTAGGAGCGCCATGGTGTGGCCCATGTAAAATGATCGCGCCAGTGTTAGATGAACTAGATGAAGAACTAGGCGAGCAATTAAAAATTGTTCAACTTGACGTGGATTCAAATCCAGAAACAGCAAGAAAGTACGACGTGATGAGCATTCCAACATTGCTTTTCTTTAAAGATGGCGAACTTGTTGAGAATGCGGTTGGATTTCGAACAAAAGAAGAATTAGCAGGTATTGCTAAAAATCACGGCTAAGTTTCTCATAAATAAAGCAGCGCTTCTAATTAAGAGCGCTGCTTTTATTATTGATTACGTATGATGTTAATTGGCTCTCATTAATTAATATCCTGAGTCCCATACCCTGTTATGGTGAGATTCACGTCTACATTAACAGTAAGGGAAGGGAAAATGTTTTCCCAATTCTTCTCGTGTTCCTTCCAGTATCGAGGTTGTTTGATTTTTACCCATGTGCCAATTTCCAGAAAATCGAGTTGCTGTTCTTTCTGAGCGATGGAAAGAACGCGTTCAATATCTTTCTTGATGACTTGTTGTCCCTTTTCTTGGAGTGGCGTTTCCCACCCTTCTTTGAAAACGTCGCGTTCTATCTCCCAGTCCTCCGCAAGTCGCAAAGAACTTTCTACAATAAGGTCGACGGTTAGCTTTCCGTTTTCTACATTTGGCTTAACGATTGTGTTCGATTTCATTATTTCTAGGACGACTTGATCTTCTCTAGACTCTTCCGCTTCAATGGTTACGATCCCACCCTGAACTTCATCTGTCACCCATTTAAAACCTCCAACTTCTTCTGGTGAAAGCCAGCCAACTAATTTTTCGTTTTTATTTGATATAATCCCGCCCCCAAGCAATCGGAGTCTATTATCGTGAATTCCTACTTCAGGAATGACGAAGCTTGCATCTTCTGTAATCTTATTGGAGGCTTCTCCGAATTTGAGGTTATCCAATACATACAGACTCCGCTCTTTGTTTTGAGTTAGCTCCTTAAGCTGTACGGCAGGAAACATTTCTTTTGTTGGATCGACATTTAGTATCGAAGCGGCAGGCTCTCTTGAAATAAATAAGGAAACAGTTCTCCTAAATTCATGATCACGCAAAAAGAAACTGATGAGTTGCTTGATCGGTTCTTTTTGTAGAAGCTCTTCCGAGAGAACCATGGATTTAAGGTGAGTATAGTTAGGTGGCCGGTCGGTTTCAAGTGAATTTTCTCGAATCACTTCAAAGAAATTATTCCCATTTAAAGTTATGTTCTGAAAGGGCTGCTCTCCAGTCGTCCCAGTCTCTGTTCCTTGGATGTTATTTGGAACGACGTATTGGTTTGTTAAGGCAAACACTTCCTCTTTGTCTTCATGGTAATCAAGTCCAATCCCCATGATCATGCCGAGATCTTCAATTTCATTACTATCCCAGCACGCCGTAAGCAAGATGAGTTGAATGACAGCTAGAAATAGGTAAGTTCTCTTCATTAAGCAGTCCCCCTTCTAAACGAGAGCACTAGAAGCAATAGGGGTAGCGCGATGAGAACGGTGTAGGATAAATAATTCACGTATGTCCCGTAAGAAAATAGTTCAGTAATGCCTGACGGTAATAACGAGAGCATCAGAATGATGAATCCAATCATGATATTCATAGGGAGGGTGTTTTTTACCTGAAACGTTTTCCTCATTCCAAGCACTGCCGAATAGTAATAGGCGGCTAAAGTCGTGAAGATCGTAATGATCCATCCGAATAGGAAGAGAAGTTCGAATCGCTCAAAGAAGAACCCCTGAAATTCGATTGCTTTTGCCATTTCAATTGTTGGAAATGTTATTACCTTTAGTTCCTCGATACTAAGGACTCCGATGTTAAGAATGAAGAAGAGAACATAAATCACACAAACACTCCCAATACTGATGCTGAAAATGGTGAGCGTTGGTTTCCATTTCGTAAACGTAAATTTACCAGACAACACCATAATCAGTTCATATCCAACAAATGAAAAAAAGGTTGTGTGAGCTCCTTTTAATATTTCGATTCCATCAAAATAGAAGATGGGGCGTAAGTGTGTTGGTTCAATATTTTTGATACTAAGAAGAGTTAAGACAAAAAACATGAATAAGATGATTGGAAAGTACAGTTGAAAAAAAAGAATAATATTGGAAAGGCCGCTAGATACAAGATACATACATGAAACGACGAGTACGAGTAAGACGACGAACTTCGGCGTATTATCGAGCAGGTAGTAATTCACGATCTCGGCCATTGTTCGAATGATGTAGGATGAGATGGCGATCATGTAGGTAACAAAAATGAGATTAATCCCTTTTCCGATCCATTTTCCCGTTAATTCTGTGCCTATATCAAAAACTGTTTTCATAGGAAATCGTTTTATGAGCATAAATAGAAAAATCGCATTTATAAACGCAATGCCAGCTCCTAGAATAACGCTCATCCACATGTTTGGTTGACCAACGACTGCTGCGGTTTGTCTTGGCAACGTTACAATTCCGACACCGACGATCGTTGATATGATGAAAATGATGATTGGAAGGGAGGTATGGTTATTTTTCATGTAGTTTCCTATCCTTCTTTCCTACACGATAATAAAGACGTACAAACGAATCTTTCCAGCTTTTCAGCTGAATAGGCGCAAATGGTTCCATGTATGGCGTCCCAAAGCTTCTAAGTTTGATTAAATGAGTGGTTACGATGAAAATAGCGATTAGCAAACCGTATACACCAAGTATGGCTGCAGAGAACAGGAAGAAAAAACGAATTGTTCTTAACGCCAGGCTGAGTTGATAATTAGGAATTGCAAATGAACAGATCGCTGTGAATGAAATGACCATCACCATCATTGGACTCACGATACCCGAGCTGACCGCCGTTTCACCGATAACAATAGCTCCTACAATACTAACGGTGGATCCGATTGGTTTTGGTAACCTTACGCCTGCTTCCCGTAAAATTTCGATCGTAAGCTCCATAATAAAAGCTTCAATTACCGAGGGGAACGGGACACCTTCTCTTGTTTTGGATAAAGAAACGGCCAGGCTAGTGGGAATAAGCCCGTGGTGAAACGAGACTAAAGCAATGTAAGTTGCAGGCAATAGTACAGAAATAAGTGCAGTAAAATAGCTTAATAACCGAATTAATGAAGCAGGAATCCATTTAAAGTAGTAATCGTCAGGTGTTTGAAGAAGCATGTTAAGCGTTGTAGGCGCAATAAGGACAGTGGGAGAGCCGTCTGTCATAATTGCGACGCGTCCTTCAAGTAAGGCGTTTGCTACCTTCGTTGGATGCTGTGTTGATGTTAATTCGGGAAAGACTGACAGCGGATTTCGCTCAAGGAGCTGTTCAAGTATCCCTGCATCAGTTATATAATCAGCATTGATTTCGTTTATTCGTTCTCTGATTTCTTCAATTAATTTTCGATCGGCTTTTCCTTGCAAATACGTTAAAGAGATGTATTTCACAACGTCTTTTCCAATCAGATGTTGTTCAAATAAAAGGTCACTTGTTTTTAAGTGAGCACGTAATAATGCTTTGTTGTCTTGCAGGCATTCTATAAAACCATCCCGTGGACCGCTAATCGTCGGTTCATTGACCGGTTCATCAGGTGAGCGCTTCACAGAATAGGTCGTTATCACAGCGTAAACAGTGTCAATGTCTTCCTCACGAGCAATAATAACGGTGCATCCATCCATGAGGTGCCTTGAAATGAGGCTATTATCTTTAATATTGTTAATTGCAGCCATAGGAATAAGATCAGGAAGATCAGCTGCGCTAATTCTTGTTTGATCGTCTGAAATGGTAAGTAGTGGACTAATGATCGTCTTTTGAATCACCATTCGATCAGAAATATCGTCAAGATACACAAGTGTAAGTGTGAGGCCATCGAGCTTAACGGTTTTAAGCTTGAGATCTTCGCTGTTATGAAACTCCTGCCTTATTTGATCCTCCAGCAATGAAGAGGATCGTGTAAAACGCCTTCTTTTCATATCGCCATCACTCCGAAAGTTATCTCCCTTTATCATTAACGGAATTGGAGAAACTATCCGTTCTTTCCATCACCTATTGAAAACTCTGTTAGGATATATAACCAATTTGTTATTTTCAATTTTCAAACATGGTACGATTTTGCATATCGATGCAACACAGAAAGAAGGGGATAGTGTGAAGAAACGACTTGTCGTGATCGGAAACGGCCTTGCTGGCATTCAATTTCTTGAACGCTTGCTATCGAGAAAACCGTCAAGTTTTGAAGTAACCGTCATTGGAAAGGAGCCTGCCTATAAGCGTTATCTTTTATCGCGCGTTCTACAGAAGGAACTACCCTTTGAAGATGTCAAATTAGAGGATGAGGGTTGGTATCTAAAGCGTGGTGTTCGTTTATTAAAGAATGAGACCGTGGTGACAGTTGATCCTCTCGTACGGAATGTGAAAACCGATCGAGGTCGAAAAATAGCTTATGATCTTCTCGTATTTGCAACAGGTAGTCATCCGCATCTCCTTCCCATCCAAGGAGCAGGGAAGGAAGGCGTGATGACCTTTCGGACGATTGAAGACTGTATGACATTAATGAACGCCCCAAATCATTACCAAAAAGCAGCGGTCATTGGAGCAGGCATCCTTGGGTTAGAAACGGCGATGGGACTTGTTCAGCGCGGAATAAAAACAACTGTAGTCCATCATCAGCCGAATGTGATGAACAGGCAGCTCGACCGGCTTGCGTCTGAAATGCTTCAGGAAGATTTAGAACGTATCGGTATTCACTTTTCATTAAGTAAGCGAGCGAAGGAGATCATCGGAACGTCGCATGCAGAAGGAGTTCGCTTCACGGATGGAACGACTCTTACAGCGGATCTTATAATCATGTCTGTTGGAGTAAAACCAAATATTGAACTTGCTAAGAAAAGTGGGTTGGACGTTCACCGCGGCATTCTTGTGGATGATTTTCTGCAAACGAGTGATCCTTCGATTTACGCCATCGGGGAATGTGCAGAGCATCGCGATATGACATATGGGCTCACTGAACCGCTTCTCGAGCAAGCTGAACATCTTGCAAGAACTCTCGCAGGATATCCAGAGCCGTATACAGGCTCAATCATGTCCACGACCTTAAACATTGCCAGTGTTAACGTATTCTCAGCAGGGCATGTTCTTGAAACTGAGGAAACAAGAACATTTCAATGGATTGACCCGATTCGACACATTTACAAAAAAATTGTGACCTTACATGGACGAGTGATTGGGGCTATTCTTTATGGTGATACTTCAGAGGCAGTTTTATTAGCAAAGCTTGTGAATAGCCTTGCACCCGTTTCTGAAATCCCATCCAATCAGCTATTTCCGGAACAAAAAATAACGCGCAGTACGTTAGCTCTTGTCCCTAAAGATGGGAGATCATCTAAAACGGCTCAAAGCTAATGAAGCATTTGTAAATAACATTGCTTGGGAGGATGTTTCTGATGCCGGTTCATGTCGTAAAGATTCACGTTGGAAGAACGCGTGATTTCACCCCTAGTTCTAGTCGAGCGATTGATTTACTCCAGCTTTCGATCGCCGTTATTTGCTTGTCGGATGGAACTTTCCACGCTATTCACAATCGTTGCCCATATGGTGGAACGGTTGTGAGTGGGAAGATCAGCGATCATTCTATCATATGTGCAAACCATGATTGCCGAATTGATGTTAGGACAGGTAAACTCCTTTCCCCGCATATTGGCGAGGTAGAGACATTTCCGATTGAAATAGAAGATGGATTGATCTACGTTACGCTTGAATGATTTGTAGTTGATCATCTTATTGAGGTGCTGTACGCTCTATTTACGTATAAGTGAAGGAGATGGTACAGTCGTGGGCTTAATGAACAAAACCATAGCGGTTACCGGCGGAAGAAAAGGGGAAGAAATGCGTGCACTTATCGAAAAACAGGGTGGAAAAGCGCTCATTCGACCTGCACAGGGGACTGTTTTTACGAATGAAGAGCATGTCGTTCATTCTTTACGAGAAATAATTGAAAACCCTCCAGATATGTTGATTTATACGACTGGTATGGGAGAAAAAAGAATGACTGAGCTTGCGGAATTAGCTGGGCTAGAAAAAGAATACGATCATTTGCTTCGCTCGATTCCAATAGCCGTTCGCGGTACGAAAACGCTCCAGCATTTTAAACAAAAGGGCATTACGCCACAAACGGTGGCGGATCGTGGGACGATGAATCAATTGGAGAATGCCTTAACGATTGAGAATCAATCGGTTGTTCTCCAAATGCATGGTGAAAATGTGCCAGGGTTTATTGAGTCGCTTGAAGCTGCGAACAATGTTGTTACGACAATTTATCCATACGAGCATACGCCTCCAGAGCAAGCGGTGCTTCAGCAGTTAATTGAGGAGATAGAAAACGGACAGCTTGATGCGGTGGCGTTCACAAGCGCCATCCAGGTACGGTACTTTTTTGAATATGTTGATAGGGTTAAGAAAAGAGAAAGGATCCTATCTTCTTTAACAGAAACGATTCTTCCTGTAGCTGTTGGAGAAGTAACAGAAGAGCATCTAAAGGATCAAGGAATCGAGTATGTTCTCACACCAACCACACCACGTATGGGCGCGATGGTGATGGAAATGGCTAAGTATTATAGAAATCTAGCATCATCATAAAAACGCCGCCATCCTTTAAATAAGGGTGGCGGCGTTTTGCAATTTAGTCATTTAGTTCGTTTGATCTGCTAGCTTAACGAGAACGTGTGCCATATGCTTACGTTCTTCTTCGTTTGCTACGTTCCAGAGCTCGTTAAGTACTTTTTGTTCACGGTTACGCGGATCTTCGTGCTTTGCAAGATAATCTCCAACGCGCTTAGCACCTTTTGATAGTCCTTCTTCACCAAGACCGAGCTTCTCACCTTTGTTTACTTGATCACCAAGATAGTCTTTAAACGATTGGAAGTTCTGCATGATGTCCTCTTTCTTATCCTCGCTCATGTTAGCTACTGCTTGTTTTGGATCTTTCTCTGCCATTTTCATTCATCTCCTTAGTAGTGTTTAGATTCTTTCTTACGAAAGTTCTTTTAGAAACTATGCTTTTTTCCAGTATGCTGATTCATTACTTGATCGAAGTGGAGGAAAGGTTTCTCCACTTTCAAGACTAATGTGTTTTTCGTCCTCTGTGGGGTTACTCGATTTGTTCCCATTCGTTAAACCATCGAATTCATATTTTCCATTCTCAGGGGCTTTTTCACCTGTTTTGTAACGGTCTGCCATTTCGCTCATCTCCTTTTTGTTAAGTACATAGGGTATGTAACCGGAATTGAGAGGTGATAAACCCATAAAATGGTTTGTGAGCACATTGGATGTGCTGACATGTTTATAGTGCATATCCAGAGAACTGTTTAGCTGTAGGTTGGAAGAAAAAGGCTATGTAAATAAACGTTATTGATTTTTGGCTCATTTGCTCGGGCGATTGGTCATCACAGAGCGACCTTTCAACAGAGCTGTAAGGCGAGTGGGATAAAAACTTCACTCGAATGAGCCAAAAAACGATAATTCACAGCATAAGCAAGCATAGCTAAGAAAAAAGAAGAGCGGCATCCACTCTTCATTCATCGTCTATATATTCCAGTAAATCTCCAGGTTGGCAATCCAGTGCCTGACATAGCGCATCTAAAGTCGTAAACCGAATGGCTTTTCCCTTTTCATTTTTTAGAACCGACAAATTCGCTGGTGTAATCCCAACAAGTTCAGACAATCGGTTCAGCGACATTTTCCGCTCTGCCATCATGACATCTAGTTTTATTCGAATCATCGTAAATCCCCTGCTTTATTGTTAGATTGTTTGTTTATTTTCTTCCACTGCGCTAACTGCAAATTTAAGAGCAGAAGCGATGAGAAGGAGAACGACGCCGCCTATGATGGTGTCGAGATAGGCACCAGTAGAAAGACTAATTTGAGCGTTGGTAATTTTCAGTAGATCGAGAACTTTTAAAGCTAACTGTTCTTCAGTATAAGTTGATAAGGTCCCCAAGAATAAGATTGTATATCCCAATTTTGATATAAGAGAGACATTCTCGTATAGAAAGAGATTTTCTTTGTAAATATTCATTAATAGTTTTTGAAGAAACCATAGAAATAGCAACAGTAAGCTACAAAAAGCGGTTGTTGAAACAAACGATAAAATTAAGAAAGAAGTATTGTTAAACAACTCTGGTTGCTTATTAAAGGAAAGATCAAAGTAAGTAAATATAGGCTCGTATATACCAAATGATTTTTCAAAACTACTTCCAGAAAACCAAATTCTTGTTATATGTTCCGTTGTTGTAAAAATAGACAACAAAGCAATGATGTAAAACAAGATCAAACAAATCCTAGATAATAGTTTGAAACCGTATTTCCATTTCATAGTAAAACTCCTTTGTAAGTTATTCCAGTTATCCTATCTTGATCTTACTACAAACACACTTCCATTTCGATAGTTTTTTATCGAAAAACAATAAATATATATTGAAAATAGGTATTTTACCTGATATCTTTGATTTAGGAAATATAAGGAATATCATTTAAAACATGGAAGTGGAAGTATGTGAGTTTCTAATTTAGGAGGTAAACAATGTGACAAATGTAAAAAGAAATGGACTTGTGGATGCATTAAGAGGATGGAGTCTTTTCGGGATATTGTTAGCGAATCTATTAATCTTTCAATATGGGATATTTGGAAAAGAGGAGATCTCGTTTTTTAATCTGTCATCAGTAGATTATGGTGGGTATGTTACCCTTAAAGTCCTTGTAGAAAATTCATTTATGCCGATCTTTACATTTCTATTTGGGTATTCTTTGATATTGATGAGAGATCGTTTGAGGCAAAGAGAGCGACGAGTAAAATGGCATTTATTTCGGAGGTTTTTGGTTTTAATTGGTTTGGGTGTGCTACATAGTACTTTTCTATGGGAAGGCGATATTCTTTTTCTTTATGGAATGATGGGAATGCTGCTTCTTTTCTTTGTTAATCGAAAGCGGAAAACGATTCTTGTCTGGTGTGTAATACTATTCTCAATCGTAACGTTTGTTAGTTATTTAGGGGGCGGGGAGGAAGTGCCTCTAATGAGTGAAGCGAAGATGACTGCTTATATGAACGATATGGTGAACATTTATAGCAGTGGAAACTATCAAGAGATCAAGAATCATCGGCTCAACGTTGATCCAATGGAGTTAAGCGTAGGGGAAGAAATTGCGATGGTTTTCTTCGTTCCATTTCTCCTTCTTCCTATGATGCTCCTCGGAATGTATGCGGGACATGTTCGTTGGCTCGATTCAAGTAAGATGAAACGGTTTTGGTACGTGTCAGTTCTTTTTATTCCGCTTGGTCTGCTCTTAAAAGTCTCTTTTTATTTATCGAAGGAGATTAGCGGGGTTCCGGATATGAGTTTAATCGGAGGAAGTGTGCTTGCAATTGGATACATCGGTTTATTTGGGTACATATACAGCCGTTCTCAAGGAAGTGAATGGATGAGGGGATTTGAGAGCCTTGGGAAGCTATCTCTGTCCAATTACATCTTACAAACGATAATTTGCACAACGATTTTTTATGGCTATGGGATTGGTTTATTTGGAAAGATGGGAGTGGTGTTTTCAATATTATTCGGAATCATTCTATTTATCTTCCAAGTCATAGGAAGTACGTTTTACTTGAAACGCTTTAACCAGGGGCCGCTCGAGAAAGTGATGCGTTTGTTTGTTTATTTGGAGAATCCTTTTCGAAGGAACCAAAAGCGTCCGATGAATGATGAAATCAAAGTAAGTTAGAGGAGTGTCAGTATGTCGACAGAAATTAGCAATCCAAACCGCCGATTAGCGAAGGAGGTTGTGCGCGTATGGACGATAAATGCAATCATTGGAAATAGTATTGGTATTCTCGTCTTGGGTATTCTTTTTTATCTTGATGATCGGTTCACCTGGTGGGGATGGGTAAGGTGGCTTTTAATGATCGCGTTGATTATTACGATAGTCATGACGATGTGGGATGTTTTTATTCATCCTAAGTTGAAATATAAGTACTGGCGATATGAAATAGATGAAGAGTACTTGAAGCTTAGACATGGGGCAATCAATGAAGAGCATCAGCTTGTGCCAATGAGCAAAATTCAAGCGGTTGCCACTAGTCAAGGTCCCCTATTAAGGAGATATCAGTTATATGCGCTATCGATTGAGACGATGGGTTCATCACATATGATTCCAGCGTTACCTAAAGAAGAAGCCTTTCAATTGCGGAATGAAATTGCCCGATACGCGAAGGTGAAGGAGGAGGGGGAATGAGAACTTTGCAAAGGTATTCCCCATGGCTACTCTTATTTGATACGTGGAAACTTGGAAAGAGCGCTATTTTCTTTCTAGTCTATTTCTTTCTGATCAAAGGTGATTCAGATTCCTTTTTCTTTGAATACGGACGCCCCGCGGTCCTTATTCTACTTGGATTATCGCTCATTCGGATTGCGCTGAAATGGTTAACGAAAAAATATCGTCTTGATGACGCATTCCATCTTCACGCGGGGATCTTTACGAAATCAAAACGAACGATTCCGTTCTCGAAAATTGAAAACGTAAACGAGCGCACGTCCTTCTTTCATCGCTTAACTGGGACCACCTCCTTGACCTTTGAAACGGGGATGAGGGGAGATGAGGCAGCGGTAGAATTTGATGTTGTTTCACGAAACCATGCTGAGGAGTTGAAACGGTATGTTTCACTCCAATCAGTAGAAGACTCTGAAGCAGGGCCTATGATTGAAACAGTATCGGAAGGAAAGGAAGACAAACAGCAACCAGATCGGATTGTTCATTTTCGGGCTCAAAAAAAAGATTTGGTTAAAGCTTCGTTTACATCTTTAAGTTTTCTTTTCCTTATACCTGTTGTTGGAGGGTTTTATTCTAAACTTGACGATATTTTCGGTGTGGAAAAGGATGCGGAAGGTTTGATTGGCTTTCTTCTTCAGTCAGATTGGGTGATCGGCATAATCGTTATCGCCGCTGTGATCATATCCATTGGCTTTGGGCTATCCCGTACGTTTTTAAGGTACGGTGGGTTTGAGATTTCATCAGATAACGAGCAGATCTACATTCAAAAAGGAGTTCTTGACGCTACGAAATTTTCTATTTCAAAACACCGTGTACAAGCGATTGAAATCAATCAAACATTTCTCAAGCGTTTGTTTGGACTTGCGGAGGTGAAGTTAACGAGCATTGGTGAATCGCGAGCGGATGAGGAGAAGCTTGAAAGCAACTCACTCTATCCCTTTCTACCAGTTCAACAAGCATATGAGATGGTCGAAGAAATTTTACCAATGTATCAGGTAACTGAAAAAATGGATCGATTGCCGCCTTCTTCGCTCTGGATTCGCGAACTGCGACCAAGTTTTCTGTGGATGATTGGAACGGGATTATTGTGGTACTTTAAGCCTGATGTTCTGAATGTCCCCTGGTGGATTTTCTCAGTATTGCTTCTTATGATCGTCAGTCTTATGAGGTACTTTGATTATCGCAATACGAAATATACTTTAAATGCTTCATTCGTTCAATTTAAAACGGGTGGATTATCCACTTCTTTATTTGTATCAAAAAGAAGTAAAGTGATTGAAGTTAATGTAACACGAGGCTTTTTTCAGAAAATAGCTGGACTTGCATCAGTTGGAGTGATTAACCGAGCAAAGCCTGTTCATCATTCGGGAATTGATGATGTGCCGCTTGAAATCGCCGGTTCCTTTTATAAATGGTATCTGGCTAGAAGAGATGAAATAAATTTGGTTAACTGATAGAGGGGAGAAACAATGGGTATATGGGTACAAAATATATTTCAACATTGAAAGCGCAATAACAAAAAAGTCTAAATATTACCTTTTCCTTTACCTGAATGATAGGATGACAGTATCAATTAAACGAGGTGATTTCTTTGAAAAAGATTAAACTAGGTACGAGTGATTTAGAAGTTGGCGAGATTTCACTAGGTTGTATGCGCATGAACGAACTTAGTGAGAAGGATGCCGCTTACGTGATTGAGAATGCGATGGACCATGGAGTGGATTTGTTTGATCATGCTGACATTTATGGTGGCGGGAAATCGGAGGAAGTATTCGCAAATGCGATCTCTGCAAACGATGATCTTCGTGAGAGAATGAAGCTCCAAACGAAGTGCGGTATTCGTAAAGGCTTTTTTGATTTTTCCAAAGATCATATTCTTGAATCGGTGGATGGAAGCCTAAGTCGACTAAAGACAGACTATGTTGATACTTTGCTTCTTCATCGCCCGGACGCCCTATTTGAGCCTGAGGAAGTAGCCGAGGCCTTCTCTCGTTTGAAAGAAAGCGGAAAGGTTCGTCACTTTGGCGTGAGTAATCAAAATCCAATGCAAATGGAACTGCTGAAGAAGTATTTGAAGGATGACTTAATCATCAATCAGCTTCAATTGAGTATTGTACATACGCCAATGATTGATGCTGGATTTAATGTGAACATGCAGAATGATCCAGCTGTCGTTCGCGATAGCAACATTCTTGAGTACTGTCGTTTGAACGATGTTACGATTCAAGCGTGGTCTCCATTTCAGCACGGCATGATTGAAGGACCATTCGTTGGAAACAACGCCTTTCCAGAAGTAAATGCAAAACTTCAGGAGCTTGCAGAGAAATACAATGTGACTGATTCAACGATTGCGATCGCATGGATTTTACGTCATCCTGCCAACATTCAGCCTGTTGTAGGCACGATGAACACAGAACGATTAAAGGATATTTCAAGAGCTTCTGATATGGAGCTTACGAGAGAAGAGTGGTATGAGCTTTATCGTGCTGCAGGGAATAAGCTTCCATAAGATAAAATGATTGTTCGTTTTAGAGCGTCATTCTGATGATAAGGAAATGCGCATTTCTAGGTTTTCTATGTTTCTTAACAGAAAGAGGAGAGTTAATGATCACGGGAATTACTTTTGAGGTTCCGAATAAACAGGGTTACCTTCTGAGGGATATATTGATTCCGATCGATGTATCAGCTTTTAATTGGCTGGTCAAGGATGAAGAGGCTTACTATGTAGTTGATGGTGAGTTAGGTGAGCCGCTGTTTAATCACAAAACCTTGCATTTGGAAGGTCAGCTTCTTCAAAAGAAAATAGAAGAACAGCTCTCCTATGTGATTTTTGCTAATCTAAAAGCTTTTCCGAAAGGTTCGGTACCTAAGGAATTAGAGATTTATAAGGATTTTAAGGAAAGCGATTGCGAGTTTGTTTTACTTATAGTTGATGGCACTTTTGTTACCGTATATTGTAAAGATAACGTACTAAGTGAAACGTTATTCTATCATGCTAAAAGAAAGGGATACCTGGAAGTAGCCTATCTAACTGATGAAAATGATGAGAGGACAGGACTTTCTGTATGGTAAGAACGAAAGCGTAATACAAATTAACGATAAACAAGCTAGAATTCCTTTAGTAAAAGGCGTTCTGGCTTGTTTTTATATGGAATTTTATTTATGGACGAGTATCTCGACCGGACATCTGCCATGGAGAGTCAAAGGTACATTTTAGGATTTTAGCTTCAAAAACCTATCCCTTTTGACGCGAAATGAATATAACTATACAAGGTGGGACATGCAAGAGCTTTTTACTAGATTAAGAAAGGCGGCTAGATATGTCATTAGGCATAGGAATACCCATATTAGTGTTCGTCGTAACAATGATGGTCATATTTTGGAGACCGGGCGGGATAAATGAAGCATGGCCAGCCTCGATCGGAGCCCTCATCATCTTAGTAACTGGAACTGTATCCCTTGGAGATATAGCTGATATCCTAAGTAAAATAAGTGGCGCATCCATTACGATAATGGCGACGATTGTCATGGCTGTTATATTAGAAAGTTTTGGCTTCTTTCACTGGGCAGCTGCAAGACTAGCTGTTCTTTCGAAGGGATCGGGCTATCGTTTATATTGGTACATTCAGTTGCTTTGTTTCTTAATGACTCTACTATTTAATAACGATGGAAGCATTTTAATTACAACTCCAATCTTAATATTGCTACTGAAAAACCTTCGTTTAAAGCCACATCAAATGATTCCTTATTTGTTAAGTGGTGCACTCATCGCGACAGCTTCCAGTGCTCCGATCGGTGTGAGTAACATTGTTAATCTGATCGCTTTAGAAATTGTCCATATGACGCTTTATATGCATACGGCGATGATGTTTGTGCCTGCAACTTTAGGATTGATCTTTATGTCATCATTTATGTTTTTCGTCCTGAAAAAGAAACTTCCTAAAGAACTTCCAGGTGCGGCTTATGACATTGAAGAGATGTTCTTTTCGAAGCATTTTCATCCGTTAAAAGGGAAGATTTCCGTAGAAACGAAAAAGAAACGCACGCAGTTTATGATCAAGCTTCTCCTATTTGTTTTTATAATGCGCTGTCTTCTCTTTGTCGCATCTTACTTCGCGATCCCCATTGCACTCGTTGCTGTTCTTGGATCAGCTGTCTTGCTCGTGTGGAGATGGTATGCACTCGGCACAAATCCTATTGATATCATTAAGAAAACGCCGTGGCACATTTTAATATTTGCTTTCTCGATGTACGTGATTATCTACGGACTTCATAATGCAGGGTTAACCGCATTGCTTGTGGACATGTTAAATCCGATCGTCAACCAAGGATTGTTAGCAGCTAGTTTCATTATGGGAGGGTTAGTCTCCGTTCTTTCCAACCTCTTTAATAACCACCCTGCTCTAATGGTTGGAACAATTGCGTTAACGGAAATGGGATTAGACCCGATCACATTAAAAACCATTTACCTTGCCAATATTATCGGAAGCGACATGGGGTCCTTGCTATTGCCAATCGGAACGCTTGCATCCTTGATTTGGATGCATATTTTGAGACAGTATCATATTAAAGTGACGTGGAAAGATTACATGAGCGTATCTTTTATCGTCATTCCTCTAACGACTGTTTTTACACTGTTTCTACTATTCTATTGGGTGCAGCTGATATTTGGGTAAGAATCTTGGAGAGGAGCCTGTTTGAATGGATCGACTAGTTAATTTATTAGGAAAACATGTGGAAGTGAAAATTTCTGGAGGAACAATGTTTATCGGAATTCTTACGGATATTGGACCAGACATTCTCGTCCTTTTCAACGGGGAAAATTATCTCTACTTACCGCTGCTGCATGTTCATAAACTGTATCGCTATACGAAATCAGATACTGTCGAAAGCCCAAGTGCACCTTCACTTTCGGATGACATCGATTCGATTTCGTATCGGAAAATACTCATGAACGCGAAAGGAATCTTTACTGAAATTTATGCGACTGGAAACTT
Organism: Pseudalkalibacillus sp. JSM 102089; assembly: GCF_041366475.1. Taxonomy (NCBI): domain Bacteria; kingdom Bacillati; phylum Bacillota; class Bacilli; order Caryophanales; family Fictibacillaceae; genus Pseudalkalibacillus; species Pseudalkalibacillus sp. JSM 102089. The sequence continues at coordinate 89,148 of NZ_JBEWYW010000006.1, read as the reverse complement.
ATCTTTCCATGGATATATTACGAACGTTCTGAGTAATTACATCTCATTTTATTCCCCAGTTTATAAAACAATGTATCTACCCTTAAGTCATATAAAGTGGATAACCCCATACAGCCAAAACAATACACCCTATACGCTTTCAAACGAAAAACTGCCAGTTAATCCGTCTAATATCCCATTGCTTCGATCATTTGAAGAACAGTTAAAGAAAGATGAAGGAAAGCTTGTCGTGTTTGATGCAGGAAGCGATCCAACTAAAATTGGCTTATTAACGAAAGTAGAAAATAATTTCGTTGAACTAGCGAATGCTAGTGGAGAGGCTGTTTATTTAAGATTAAACCATATTAAATCTGTGCAATTGCCTTAATGGGGTCAGGTTCGTACCTGACCTTTTTTTGTGCGTTTAGCAGACAAACTTCCTATGATGGATGGTCTAGTAAGAGGTGAATAAATGGGAATTCACTTCTTACACCTACGAAATAACTAGATAATTTTTCCATAAATGAGTCGTTTGTTTCAAGGTAACCCCTCCTTAAATCCAGAAATTCTTAAGTGAAATAACTAAGGAGGGATTTGTGTGAAGGGAAAGCGAGTGATGAAGCAGCTTCTGCAGGGGGTTGCTGCAGGTAGCTTATTAATGGGGCTTGCGCTACCAGCAAGTGCAGCTGAACCTGATACGAATGAATTGATGCTTGAGGGGGAGGGGGCTTATGTTCCTACTGATTCGCCTAGCATTCAATTACCGAAGCAGCCGTTTCAGCTTCAAAAACCATCTAAGCAAGAAGGGGTACTTGGCCCAACAAAGCCTTCGTATGTGATGGATGTAGATTATAATGCCACGACGCACAAAGTAAAAGGGACGCTTGAAGTAACGTTCAAAAACAACATCAAAAACAATTTAAGTGAGTTATACTTCAATCTTTGGGGAAATGCGGAAACGTTTGAAGAGAATGGCGGAAGTATGGATGTTTCCAAAATCAAAGTAAACGGTAAGAAAGCAACGTTTGAGGTAAACGAAACGGCACTACATATTCAAAACCTTTCGCTACCGAAAAATAAGAAATCGACCGTTACGATGAACTTTCAAGTGAGTTTACCAGAACAGCAGGATCGCTTTGGCTGGTATGGTGATACCGTTTCAATGGGCAACTGGTTCCCGATTTTAAGCGTTTACGATGATGAAGGCTGGAATGTCGATCCGTATTATCCGTATGGTGAAGCGTTTTATTCTCTCTCTGGAAAGTATGATGTCACCGTGACGACTGATAAAGAACAAGTCATCGCGGCGACAGGAGAAGAAGTTGGAAAGCCTGTTATTAAAGGAGATCAGGCGACGCATCGCTATAAGGCAAAGGATGTTCGCGACTTTGCGATGGAAATGAACCCAAATTACCGCGTCATCTCTTCGAAAGTGAATGGCATCAAAGTGAATGTCTACTATTCTAGTGAACACGCGAAGTATGCTGCGTCCCTACTCGAGTCTGGTGTTGATAGCCTTGCACTGTTCAGTGAGAAATTCGGTAAATACCCGTGGCCAGAGCTTGATATCGTGACGATGGAAGGCTGGTTTGGTGGGATGGAATACCCACAGCTCGTGATGATTAGTCTCGCAGGAGATCGGCCGCTTGATTGGGCGAAGTCAGTGAATGCTCATGAAATTGGACATCAGTGGTTCTACGGAATTATCGGAAACAATGAATATGATGAGCCGTGGCTAGACGAATCATTCGCAAGCTTTGCGGCGGCACTTTATGATGGCGATCTAGATGATCTAGATGTCGCTCCTCATCCGGATCAAGATTATCACCTATCCAGTCAGATCGCAGACTTCACTGCCCGTGCTGATGAAGGAGGGATCAGCGCATATTATTATATGATCTATAACTATGGATCAAGTACGATCAACGACCTTCGTCAGGAGCTAGGAGATGAGACTTTCTATGACGCAATGCAGCGTTATTTTAAGCAACAGAAATTCGGCATTTCGACTACTAGAGACTTTATTTCTTCGATGGAAAAATCAACAGATCGGGATTTAATGCCGTTCTTCCGAGATCATCGGGTGTATTTATCAGATCAGGAATAAGATCATGAGAAAAAGGACTAAATCGAATTCGATTTAGTCCTTTTTTTTATGAAGGATAATAGATTGTCATGCTTAATTGAATTTCTTCATCACCTTCGTTCATGTAAGAGTGAACGCGGTCTGCGTTGAATTTAATAGAGTCACCTTTTTGGAGCGTATAACGATGGTTTTCGATGATCATCGTTAAAGTTCCACTTACGACAGTCATGCATTCAATTGTGCCAGAGCGGTGGGGGCCTGATTCCATTAAAGCCCCAGGATCTAATTCAACCATATACATTTCAAACGGCTTGTGGTCTTCATAAGCAAAGGAAGGATACAGTCGGTACAAATCCTTGTCGTCTTTAAGAGGAGAGATGTTAACTTTTCGAACGATTTCCGTATCAGGCATTTCATATTGAATTAGTGAACTAAAAGGGATTTTTAACCCATTGGCAATTTTCCATAGCGTTGTAATCGTTGGATTGGATTCTTCCTTTTCGATTTGACGAATCAGACTCTTACTCACACCTGACATAGACGCTACATCATCAAGGCTAAGCTTATGTCGTTGTCGAAGCATTTTTAAGTTATTTGAGATCATTCCCTGGATATGTTCCAATCTTATTCTCCTTTTGTATACAATATAATGATCATATTGTACAATATAGTAAATTAATATATTGTTCTTTTTGTTCAATATAATAATTATACCATTTTAAAATGGTATCAAAAAGATCAGATAAGCTTTTGGGAAAGGAGAGAGAATCAGACTTGGAACGAGTGAAGACATGGAACGTTTATTATTTAGCCTATCTTTCATTGGGGTTGATTTGGGGCACGAATTTTCTGTTTATGAAATGGGCTGCCGTTATCATTACTCCGGAACAAATTGTCTTTCTACGCATACTGGCAGGGCTCATCCCGGTCCTCAGTTGTGCCCTTATGACGAAACAAATGAAGTTTAAGCACTTCAAATATGTTCATCATTTTTTTATGATGGCGATACTGGCTACGGTCGTCTATTTCTATTGTTTTGCGAAAGGAACGTCTCTATTAAACTCCGGTATTGCCGGGGCTTTGAGTGGTTCGATTCCATTATTTTCAACGCTGATAACGTTTCTTATATTAAAAGAAGAAAGATTATCAAAACGAAAATTAGCAGGAGTGTTTGTTGGGTTTATAGGTGTTTTACTTATTGCCAAACCCTGGGTAAATGGGGAAGATGGTCTTGATTTAAGTGGTGTATTGTACATGACAATCGGATCACTAGCCGTTGGGATTTCTTTTGTTTATGCGAAACGATTCTTATCAAATGTCAACATTTCACCAGCAGCGCTCACAAGTTACCAAATGATACTAGCTCTATTGATTCTTGGAATATTTGGCGACCTGGGAGGAATAAGTGATATAAAAACAGACACAGGTGCGCTGCTTGGGGTGATCATTGGTCTTGGGATTGTTGGAACAGGACTTGCTTATATATTGTATTATGTGATCGTCAATAAGTTAGGTGCAGTGGTTGCGTCAACGGTTACCTATATTCCTCCGGTGGTAGCCTTATTTATCGGTTTATTTCTTGCGAATGAAGTCATTTTGTTAAGTGACTGGGGAGGTATGGTTGTTATTTTGGTAGGTGTTTACCTATTAAATAAAAAATCAATAAAAGGATAAGACGATTGTTTGGAATCAACTTCTTTGAAATGGTATGTTGAACGTAGATTGGCTTAACTATAGGAGGTACATATGAATATTCTTTCAGGACAAGAAATCGAACAGAACCTATCTATGCAAGAAGTAATCGAATCGATTGAAGCGTATTATTTAACAGAAGAAGACCAGAGTGAAGTGACACCTGAACGAATGCATGTAGAAGATGGGGACAATACGTTTCTACTTATGCCCTCCTTTTATGGAAACTACCAATCTGTGAAGCTGGCGGGCGTTGCTCCTGACAATTGGAAGCATGGGAAAGAAACGATTCACGGAATGATGATCTTAAATGATCGCAAGACCCTTGCGCCATTGATGTATTGTGATTTTATGAAAATCACAGCTCTTCGAACAGGAGCATTAGGTGGGCTTGGAATGAAATACTTATCAAGACCAGACGCGAAAACACTTGGCGTCATTGGCCTCGGTACGCAAGGATGGAGTCATCTTCAAGCAGCCATGGCAGTTCGACCGATTGAGAAGGTGTACGTGGCAAATCGAAGCAAAGAAAAAGTATCGTCATTTATAGAAAAAGCTCAAGAATCGTATCCTTACTTAATTGTAGAAGAGGCTTCGATTGAAACGTTAGTCCTACAGTCAGACATTGTCGTCACAACGACAACATCAACGAATCCTGTGCTACCTGAACTTGAAGCTTCAGAGTGGGACGGTAAATTGGTAGTGGCAGTTGGATCCTTTAAACCAGCGATGCAGGAGCTTCCGGATTCATTTCTCAAGTCTGTTGACGCTCTGTATGTTGATACGCGAAGAGGCTTTCATGAATCTGGCGATTTGATTCGTGCGCGGGAACTCGGCAGACAGGAGTCTGATTCTCTGGCGTTAGAAGAAATCATTCAACAAAATCATCGACCAGACAACCTGAATGAAAAAGGACTTCTCTTTAAAACAGTTGGCATCGCGATTTTTGATTTGATTGTGACGAAGACGCTGTATGAAAAGATGAATTCGAAGTGATGATGAGAGCGACAGTGCCAGGAAAGGTACTATCGCTTTTTTTATACTATCGTCGTTAAGGATATGAATTGAGCAGTGGCTTCCTATAGTGATATGATGAAAAGAATTAAAAATTTCGAAAAATATGGTCGGTTATGGAGGTTATACTATGCAACAGATTAAGCAAATCGGCACTCGTTTTTACTACCAAACGCCCGTAGCCGATACGGATCGACCGATTCTCGGGATGGTAATTGGAGATAGAAAGTCTCTGATGATCGATGCTGGGAATTCAGAGGACCATGCTCGTTATTTTCTAAAAGAGCTATCGGAAAAAGGAATCAAGGAACCAGACATGGTCGCGCTTACTCATTGGCATTGGGATCATATTTTTGGACTATCGGTGCTTAGAGATGCTGTCTCCTTATCCTCCCATCAGACGAAAGAGGAAATTAGTAAGCTTATTCCGTTAGGATGGTCTGATGTTGAGTTGGATGAGCGGGTGAAAGAAGGCACTGAAATTGAATTTTGTGCAAATGCGATTAAGAAGGAATTTGTGGGTTCTCGAGATATTACCATTACGCTACCAGATATAACGTTTGGAGAGAAAATGGAGATTGATCTTGGTGGTGTCACATGTATTCTTAAGCCAGTTGGGGGCGATCACGCGGCTGATTCGGTTGTGATTTATGTGAGGGAAGAGAAAATCCTATTTCTTGGAGACTGCTTTTATCCTGATATTTTTTCAGAAAAAGTCAATTACACTGTTAACACAACAACTCGACTGCTTGATCAGTTAGAAAGCTTTGAGGCAGAATGGTTCATCTTATCACACGGGGAGGCAATATCTAAGGAGGATTTTAAGAACGAAGTGAACCTTTTACGTGCTGTTGCTTCTATTACTGAGGAGTGCGACGGTGATGTTACACGGATGCAAAAGTTGTATGAGCATAACGTTGGCAGAGACTCACACGAAGAGGAGCTTGAAGTGATTCAAGAATTTGCTAACGGGTATACGATGTAAAAAGCGCTAGTTGGAGTGACTTTCTTCAAAGAACGGAGTGAGATGTATGGCAATCATTCATGTAGAAAATGCTTATTACACACGTGAGAAACAGATGATTTTATCCGATATTTCTTTTTCGGTAGAGAAAGGACAGCATCAGGCCATTGTCGGATTAAATGGATCAGGTAAAACGACGCTACTTCAGTTAATTCACGGCTCGATCTGGCCCCTGCTTCGATATGATCCCATCGTTGAAGTATTAGGGCAGCGTCTTGGAAAAACTGATTTGAATGAACTTAGAAAATCTATTGGCTGGGTGAGCAACGCTTTCACTGAGCGTATTTCTCCCATGCAGGAAGTAACAGATGTTGTGATTAGCGGGAAGTTTGCCTCAGCTGGACTTTATGAGCAGGTGACAGAAGAGGATGAATCTCAAGCGATGAAGGTGATGCAAGAATGGGGGATTGCTCATTTACGCGGCAAACCTTTTCGAATTTGCTCTCAAGGAGAGAAGCAGAAAATCTTGATTGCAAGAGCGTTAATGGCTTCTCCAAAGCTTCTTATTCTAGATGAACCGTGCAACGGACTGGATCTGTATTCACGCGAACAGTTATTAGCTCAGGTTGAACGACTTGGAAAGAAGAAAGAGGGTCCAACCATATTGTATATCACTCATCATATTGAAGAGATTTGTCCCGTATTCACTCACGCTATGATTATGGAAAATGGTCGAATTGCAGTGAATGGCAAGAAGAAAGATGTGTTAACAGCTGAACATCTTAGTAAAAGTATGGGCGTCCCTTTAGAAGTGACGTGGAACAGAGAGCGGCCTTGGGTTCAGGTGATTTCAAATGAGATGAAGCCAGCTTATCCATCTACATAAGGACCGTGTATCTCAAGAAATGTCCAAATTCAATCATTGTCAAAAGGAGGAATGTATTGAAGGATTTTGATTCGCTAACGCATAAAGAAATCGCGATTCGATATACGGTATTGACGCTATTTTTATCGTCTACGATTTTTATAGTGGATTATGACCTTTCACTGTAGTCATATGTCATATGCATGCTGCTATCGATATTTGGTATTGCGGTGAACTTGTTGAAATGGAAACGTGGAAATAAAGTTAACGTCACATCTAAAGATCATGTCATTCGCTCCGGTGTTTTTTCTTTCATGGCTTTTCTCTTGTTGGTGCTGCCTTTTGACTACTCCGTTTGGTTGATGAATCTTATGATTCTATCTCTTGTCATGGCCAATACGATTGATTTCATGCGCATGCGGAATAGGATACTAGAGGGGCAACGTGAGGGATAAAAGACCTGAATCATTTGGATTATTTTTCATGAAGATTCCTGGTGTTATCGCCATTCAGTTAATTGAATGATGATAATTTTCTAATAATATATTGACTTTTATTCGAGCACGAGATAACATTTGAACCAATCATTGTCATTTACAATTTGATAGCAATATTTCTTATCAAGAGAGGTGGAGGGACTGGCCCTATGAAGCTTCGGCAACCGATGAGATGATTCTTCATCTCATACTGTGCCAAATCCAGCAGGTTTATCCTGAAAGATAAGAAGACTGGCTTCGTACTTACAAACCTTTCTTCTTATATTTTAGAAGAGAGGTTTTTTGTGTTGAATGGGTTAGGGGGAATGCAGACGAATTTATTTACGCTTAATTCCGAGTAAACTACTTTCATTACATTGAATTAAAAATGAGTATTGTGAGGTGGATTGTATTGCAGTTACAGGTTGTGAATAGCCCTTTTGACAAAGAACAAACGGAGCTTTTAAATCGTCTCTTACCAACATTAAATGAGACGCAGAAAATATGGCTGAGCGGATATCTTTCCGTACCAGGAAGCTCTGAAGCTGCGGCAGCTACTGAGACGGTTGCTCAAGGTGTTTCTGCTTCAGAAGCATTCTCGAAACAAGAAGCAAAAACACGTGAGCTTACGATTCTCTATGGCTCACATACTGGCAATTGTCAGTCACTAGCGGAATCTTTCTTTGAGCGATTGGAAAACGAGAAATACAGCGTTACCCTTTCATCGCTTGATGATTTTAAGCCAAAGTCACTTAAAAAAGTAGAAGATTTATTATTGATTACAAGCACCCACGGAGATGGCGATCCTCCTGATAATGCGTTAAGCTTCCATGACTTTGTTCAAAGTAAGAGAGCCCCTGAATTAGATGGTCTCAGATTCTCTGTCTTATCACTTGGTGATAGCTCCTATGAGTTTTTCTGCCAAACCGGGAAAGATTTTGACAAGCGCTTTGAAGAATTAGGTGCAACAAGGCTTTATCCTCGTGTAGATTGTGATCTTGATTTCGAAGAGCCGGCAGAAGAATGGTTCGAAGGCGTGACGGGAGTATTGAAAGAAGATCAGTCTACGAGAGAATCGACTTCTGAAACAAAACCTGATGAGTCGAGTCAGACGTATTCCAGAACTAATCCATTCAAAGCCGAAATTCTTGAGAATGTTAATTTAAATGGACGTGGATCGAATAAAGAAACGCGGCACATTGAGCTTGATCTTGAAGGATCGAACCTTGAATATGAGCCGGGTGATAGCCTTGGTATTTACCCGGAGAATGATACTGCTCTTGTCCGTCAGCTAATCGATGAAATGAACTGGAAGCGAGAAGAACAGGTTACGGTGAACAAACAGGGTGACGTTCAGCCACTTGAAGAAGCTTTAACGAAAACATATGAGATTACGAGTCTCACAAAGCCATTGCTCAAGAAGGTCGCAGAGCTGACATCAAGTTCTGAGCTTAAGCGCATGGTTGAAGCGGAAGGCGAAGAATTAAGAACATACCTTTACGGTAGAGATTTAATTGATTTGGTGAAGGACTACGGACCGTGGACCGTCTCGGTACAGGAGTTCGTAAACGTTCTGCGCAAAATTCCGGTTCGTCTTTATTCGATCGCAAGCAGTTCAAACGCAAATCCAGATGAAGTTCATCTCACAATTGGCGCACTAAGGTATGATGCACATGGTCGAACTCGTAAGGGCGTATGCTCTGGCCAATGCGCAGAGCGCTCACAAGCGGGGGATACACTCCCAGTATTTGTGCAGCGAAATCAAAACTTTAGACTTCCGGATCATCCTGACACCCCTATCATTATGATAGGCGCAGGCACTGGCATAGCGCCGTACCGGGCATTCTTACAAGAGCGAGAAGAAAGTGGCGCAAGTGGAGAAACGTGGCTATTCTTTGGTGAACAGCATTTTGTCACAGACTTTCTTTATCAAGTCGAATGGCAAAAATGGTTGAAAGATGGGGTGCTTTCGCGAATGGATGTCGCCTTTTCACGTGATACAGAGGAGAAAGTTTATGTTCAGCACCGCATGCTCGAGCGAAGTAAAGAACTATATGAGTGGCTTCAACAAGGTGCGCACGTCTATGTATGTGGAGATGAGAAGTATATGGCAAAAGACGTTCACGTGGCACTTGTTAATATTTTAGAGCAACAGGGGAATTTCAGTGAGTCAGAAGCAGAAGCTTATCTTGCAGATCTACGAAACGCGAAACGCTACCAGCGCGATGTGTACTAAGCGCATCAGGGAAGGAGATTGGTCATGTCGAATAAGACGGTAACAGAAGACGGCAAACCGAGTGAAATGGAGAAGATTAAAGACGAAAGTGATTACTTACGCGGCTCGCTTGTGAAAAGCTTTGCGGATCCCATCACCGCTTCCATCCCAGACGCAGATACTAAACTATTAAAATTTCATGGGAGCTATATGCAGGACGATCGCGATATTCGTCAAGAGCGAAAACAGCAGAAGCTTGAACCAGCTTATCAGTTTATGGTTCGAGTGCGACTACCTGGTGGAGTAGCTACGCCAGAACAATGGCTAGTAATGGATGATCTTGCGAATCAATACGGAAATGGAACGCTAAAGCTAACAACGCGCCAAACGTTCCAGATGCATGGGATTCTGAAGTGGAATATGAAGAAAAGCATTCAGGCGATGGACCGAGTTCTCATGGATTCTCTTGCGGCATGTGGTGACGTGAATCGTAATGTGATGTGTAATGCCAATCCATATCAATCGGATATTCATGCCGAGGTGCATGGATGGACACGGAAGCTAAGCGATGATCTTCTACCGAGAACGAGAGCGTACCATGAAATCTGGTTAGACGAAGAAAAAGTACTTGATCGAAAAGAAGAGGAAATTGAGCCAATGTATGGTCCGCATTACTTGCCGAGAAAGTTTAAAATCGGTGTCGCTGTTCCACCATCAAACGACGTGGATATTTTCTCACAGGATCTGGGGTTTATTGCAATTCTTGAAGATGGCAAGCTACAAGGATTTAATGTCGCAGTAGGCGGCGGTATGGGAATGACGCATGGGGACACAAATACGTATCCTCAACTGTCCCGAATCATTGGTTTCTGTACACCTGAAAAGATTGTTGATGTTGCTGAGAAAATCATTACAATTCAGCGGGATTATGGCAATCGCTCAGAGCGGAAGAACGCTCGCTTCAAATATACGATCGATCGAAGAGGACTCGACTGGGTTCGGAACGAATTGAATAATAGACTGGGTTATGAACTAGAAGAAGCTCGTTCTTATCATTTCGATCATAATGGTGATCGCTATGGATGGGTAAAGGGTGATGGCAAGTGGCATTTAACGCTCTTTATCCAAAATGGTCGTATTGTGGATTTAGAAGATTATCAGATTATGACAGGACTTCGGGAGATCGCAAAGGTTCACGAAGGGGATTTCAGACTAACGCCGAACCAGAATCTCATCATAGCGAATGTATCAGAGGAGAAGAAAGCAGAGATTGATGAACTTGTGGCAACATATGGTTTAACAGATGGAAAACAGAATTCAGCACTGCGCCGTAATTCGATGGCCTGCGTGGCGTTCCCCACATGCGGCCTAGCGATGGCAGAAGCAGAGCGTTATCTACCTTCTCTCATTGATAAGATTGAAGAGATCGTGGATGAAGCGGGACTGAGAGAAGAAGAAATCGTGATCCGCATGTCCGGTTGTCCAAATAGCTGCTCACGCCCTACGCTTGGGGAGATTGCCTTTATTGGGAAAGCACCTGGTAAGTACAATATGTACATGGGAGCAGGGTTTGTTGGGGATCGTCTCAGCAAGCTTTATAAAGAAAACATTGGCGAAGAAGAAATTCTTGCGTCATTAAAACCGATTCTATTTAACTATGCGAAAGAAAAAGAGGAGCATGAGCATTTCGGTGATTATGTGATTCGAGCAGGATATGTGGAAGAAGTGCGATCAGGACTTGATTTTCATAGCTAGTTATGACGAAATGAAGCCCGAAGTTCATCACGTGTGAACTTTGGGTTTCAACACGTCTTTCATTAAATCGTTGGAGGTGCTTGAATGCCGTATAGTATGGTTTCTCATTTATTGTGTCCAAAGTGCAACGAGACATATGATTCAGATACGATTCAACAGCTTTGTGTTTGTGGTTCACCACTTCTTGTCGACTATGACCTTGATGAAGTGAAAAAGCATCTTACGAAGGAAATGATAACCGGAAGAGAACAGTCGCTCTGGCGCTATCATGAATTACTTCCTGTTAAAGAAGAAAAGAATAAAGTAAGTTTCGAAGAAGGGATGACGCCTTTCCTGCCACTACCATCCCTTGGTCAGAAAATGAATCTCTCAAACTTATACATAAAAGACGAGGGAATGGTGCCAACTGGTTCATTTAAAGCTCGGGGAGCGGCAGTCGGCATTTCGAAGGCGAAAGAGCTTGGCGTTCAGAACCTTGCGATGCCGACAAATGGAAATGCAGGAGCTGCCTGGTCACTTTATGCGGCAAAGGCTGGATTGGAAGCTCATATTGTTATGCCTGTTGACGCACCAGAGATTACGAGAAAAGAAGTGAGTATTTCTGGTGCTCATCTTTATTTAGTCAACGGGTTAATAAGTGACGCTGGTAAAATAGTGGGTGATCTCGTGAAAGAGCAAGGGTTTTATGACGCATCTACTCTAAAAGAGCCCTATCGTATTGAAGGTAAAAAAACGATGGGATATGAAATAGCGGAACAGCTGAATTGGGAGCTTCCTGATGTGATTCTTTATCCAACAGGTGGTGGCGTTGGTCTTATCGGGATCTATAAAGCGTTTCTTGAGCTTCAAAAGCTTGGTTGGATTAAGGGTCAAAAACTTCCAAGGTTAGTTGCTGTGCAATCGGAGGGGTGTGCCCCTATTGTGAAGGCATTCGAAGAAGGGAAAACGGAGTCTGAGTTCTGGGAAAATTCAACGACGCATGCATTTGGTATAAACGTCCCTAAAGCGATCGGAGACTTTCTTGTGTTGGGTGCGATCTATCAAACAGAAGGGTGTGCCGTTGCTGTTTCTGAAGAAGCCATTCGAATATCTCAGCGAGAAGTTGCTGCGTTAGAAGGGCAATTCATTTGTCCTGAAGGCGCGAGTACATTCGCTGCTGCGGAAAGATTAAGGGAACGAAATTGGATCAAAGAAGATGAACAGGTCATTTGTTTAAACACAGGTGTTGGTATTAAATATCCAGATGCTTTTGAAGTAAATGTTAAAACAATGGAGACGAATGAAAGAATCAACGTCTAGTCTCATCGTTTAGCCTTATCAAAGCTAATGCACCACTCTGAGATTTCCTTAGAGGGGTGCATTTCTATTTAAGCTAAATATTGTTTTGAAGTGAAAAATTCTTCTTCCATTAACACGTAAGGGTGGGTTTCCATCAAAATGTTAATGAGGTAATCTGGCATTCTTTCTCCATCGTATGCACAAATAAGAGGGAAGGAAAGGTCGTTTACTGCTTCGTCTACAATTTTTTCGAAGTCTTCTATAAGGTGAAGAGGCTCTTCCATCGAGGCCCATTCCACATGTGCCCATGAGCGGAAGGAGAGATTAGATTCCACATAAGGTTGAACGGTCTTTTTGAAATATTCATGAATGGCAGGAGGGTGATAACTGCCGCTAGAAAAGTAAAAGTCGAAGCTGTTCACTCTGTGGACAAACTTCATTTCGTTAGCGGTTAACCTTGACGATAATTCTTTCTCAATCATCGGATACAGGCGGTCATTTTCGATTAAGATGACATAATCTCCGTTTGCGACCCCTATTTCAGTATAACTAACGACTTGTTCCAGGTAATTCTTCACCCCATGGTAGGCATAAAGCACATGAACACTCCTCTGCTCCTCGAACAACTGGTTCATCTTGCTAGTCAAGTGATCACCCCTTTGTTTTCTTCTACCTTTATTTTACTACAATTCTTCGAATAGATATATGGTGTTATGAGTAGGTTTGGGGTTTTCATTTCGATAGGAATGAGAATAATGGTACGAAATGGAAACAAGCCAGATACTGTGTGAGAACAGGATCTGGCTCTTATCATTTATTTCTAATCAATTGGATCGACGGATTTTCCGTATCGAAGAACATCGAATACTGCCATCCCATCACTTGGTCTTCCATTGTCATTTCGGAAAGGCATAAGTGAGAAGAAAATGAAATAGATAGAGAAGTATGTGAACTGGTAGAAAAATAGCGTAACAGGTATTGTGTTCGAGATGATTAAATAGTTAATAATTAAAATCACGATGAGGTTGAATAGACTGCCACCTAAATAGATTGCAACGTGTGCCCACGTCTTATTGTAGGTTAATTCTTCGTATTGGCACCAACCTTCCATGAAATACTTTCTTCTAATTTCCAGAGGTCCTATATGAAACAGTGTACGTCCTGTACCGATGCAAAATTTCACCTTACCTCCAAACAGCCGCGCTATGAGCACGTGACCTGCTTCATGAATAAGAGTGACGATAGGTAGAATAATGAAGAAATTCACAAAGAACATTGGAATATCATTTAAAGTAAACATGGTTATACCTCCGAGATGTAAGTATCAATGCTAGTTCGGTATGACTATAAAGAGGAACGTTCCCGGTTTACCTGTTTCCTAACTGATTTTCGATAAGAAACATGAAACGGTAATAAAAGAAATACTCTTGATACATTTTTACTTATAAGTTCATCGCGGTAATAAGCTTTCGAAGTTTGCCCTTGTTGAACAAGAGCAAATAAAAAGGAATTAGCGAATGAGCGGAGTAGATATAAAGTGAAAGTAATGAAAAGAGGGGGGGATATTGATGTATGAACTGAAAACGAAAGAAACGGATTATAGTGTGATTGAATTCATTGAAAGCGTTGATCATCCAAAGAAGCGAGAAGATGGCTATCGTTTGTTAGATCTATTTACTGAAACGACAGGGTATGAAGCGAAAATGTGGGGACCAAGTATTATTGGATTTGGAAGTTATCATTATAAATACGCTACGGGGCATGAGGGGGATGCACCGCTCGTTGGATTTTCTCCTAGGAAGGCTAAGATTAGTTTGTATCTCGCTCAAGGAGAACCAGAGCGCGAGGAAGCTTTAGAACGATTAGGCAAGCATACAACAGGGAAGGCCTGTGTTTATGTAAATAAGCTTGCGGACATTGATCTTGGTGTATTGAAAGAGCTTATCGATCAGTCAGTCGATTATATGCAGAAGCTCTATCCGCCTAAATAAAGAAAAGCCGCTCCCTAGAGGGGGGCGGCTTATCTGATCAATGATGGTGATTTTCTACATTCTTAGGGTAATCTGCTTGTTTCGTCAGCGTATTGATTTCATCATCACTAAGCTTTCCTACAATAAACTGCTTCTTGGGCATTGTGCGGAGTTCGCCAGCTGAGATCTGCGTTTGAACGTAATAAAGACCTTCCTCGTCGAAATGCGTTGTTACCGTATAAAGATTATCCTCGCTTTTTTCTGCTTGAAGGACTCTAGTCGTATTCTTACTTCCAGCTTTCCAAATGTTGAAAATCACTTCTGCTGGTTGTTCGTCATTAGTTAATGTTACTGCAAGCGTGAAGGGTGTATTTAATGTTAATTGTTCTGGTAATTGAATATCCGCTTGAAGGACGGGATTTGTTGTATCTTCGGTTGCAGTACAAGCAGTAATTAAGGTTAAACAGAGTAGCATAGACAATGTAATGTTCTTCATGCCGTTTCTCCCATCTTCTAGTGAATCCACGCTTTTAATGGCGTAACGAGTGGAAATATAAATTTGTCGAGTAAATAAACGATGATAATGGATAGGCCGACGAGTGGCATAATGACGCCAAGAACGATCATAATCGCAAACACAGTCCGAGTTGTTCGCTTATCTATGGAACTTCTCGGCGCACCTGAATGACCAGTAGGTTTCCGCTTACGCCACATGATGAACGAACTAATTACTACACCGATTAATCCAATACAGACAATAAGTCCAATGATTTGATTCATAAGTCCAAATAGTCGACCTTCATGGAGAGCTATACCAAGCGTGATTCCTTTGGCCATTACCCCATAATCAGAGAAACGAACATCGGCAAGGATCTCTCCTGAATATTGATCAACATGGAGGGTGGCATTGTCTCCTGGTTTCGTGTGAGAAGTTGAGACGGTATAGACACCAGTTTCCCCCTGAGGCATTGAGATCGTGTAAGGTTTTTCAATACTTTCTTCATTTGCTAGAGCCGTCATTTCTTCTAGTGCCAGCGGAACATATCCGCTTAACGCAGATTCCGGAACAGATACGTTCTCAGCTGCCCATGGGATGTCCTCGGCAACATCTTTTGTTAATGTAAGAGAGTCAGGTTTCTCCCCAAACGTAAAGGGGGGATAACCAGTATTTGTTGATGTCGCAACGCGATTGATTTGTTCTCCCATTACACCTGACCATGGAAGTCCTGTTGCAATTAAAATAACGATAAAAATCGAGAGCCAAAAAGCAGGGACAGCATGAAGGTCGCGCCAGAACGTTCTGCCTTTACTCTTGAATCGTGGGATAACCGTTCCAAAGATCGAGGCTTTCTTTCTTGGCCACCAGATGTATAAACCAGTTAAGAGAAGGATAACCGCCCAGCAAGCGGCTAGCTCAACGAGTCGATTAGCAACCGTTCCTCCAACAATTAATTCGCTATGTAGTTTCTTGAAGATTTCCGTGAATTTCTCTTCATTATTTAGTGAACCAACAATCGATCCACTGTATGGATTTACGAAGACAGAAGACAGTTGTTCATTCTCCATTAACCCAATTTCTACGGTACGGGTAGGATCGTCATAGAATCGAATCGAAGTAACCGTTCCACGTGGATTGGCTTCTGTTACATTGTTCACTAATTCAGTTGGGGCCATCGCAGTACTTTGAGCTTCTACATAATACATATCTTGATAAAGCATTGTTTCAATTTGTGGTTTGAAAAGATAAACCCCTCCGCTAAACGCCAGGATTAAGAGAAATGGGGCGAAGATAATACCTGCATAGAAATGCCATCTCCATACTGTTTGGTAAAAAGAAGCTTTCTTCTTTTGGTGAGATCGTTTTTCCTCTTTATTTACGTGTTGCTCTACTTTGACTGCTTCCATGTAACGACACCTCTTCAGTTTTTATGACAGCAGGACGTTCCTTCCATTTCTCGTACGATCTCCTTAATGGCCTTCTCAAAAGTATATACTTCTCCACCGAATCCAGATTGAAACTGTTTGGCGTGTTTCAAAGAGTCAAAAGCCATCACTTGAGGCTGGCAACAGTTAAGATTTAGCTCAGCATTCAACAAATACGTAGCCACTTTTGCGCTAATCGTGGTGTCTTTCAAAAAATCTTTACATATAATTTGAGAGACTTCCTTCTCAATATCTCGATAACGAAGAAGACCACAGTGAGCACAGCATGTATGTTCAATTTGCTGGTTGTGCTTGATGAGCTGTACAGATAAACGTGTACTTACATGCTTGAGGCAGTAAGCGCATACATCAGATGGAATTTCTGTACGTGTTTTCAGTGCAATGCCGTTGGCTGTTTTTTCAACCTTAGATTCTTCGATGAGCGGTTTAATATCTCGATAAACTGTCATTTCAGAAACGCTTAATCGTTTGCTAATGTCCGAGATTTTAAGCGTACCTTCTTTCTCAATCCATGTTAAAATTTGTTGCTTTCGTTCAATTGGTAGCATACTGACACCATCCTTCGTAAGATAACATTAGTAGTTAATTTTGGATTACTTTATTAGATTAGTTGATTTCATTATTTGAATCAAGATCATTTTTGATAATAAATGTGAATTTTTGTTGGAAAATCACAGAGCCCCTCGATAATCCGAGGGGCTCTGTCTACGATATTATAAAAACGTTTTCTCATCTAACCACTGACCCATTCGACTGAAGGGCTGTCTGGAATAGGAAGAATTGTTTTCATTCGGAGTGCAAAAAGCGTAATAATCAACTTCATCAATAAACGTGATTAAACGAATGACGGCATAAAGAAAGGCAAGTGAAGATCCAATTGCAAAGCTGAGTCCGTACCCCTCATAGCCCAATGGTAGAAAGACAAAGGAGAGAGTGAAATTTAAGCCAAAGAATAAAATCGAAGTGATCATTGCACCTTTTCGATCTTCAAAGTATAAGAGGATTAACGTGATAACTAACACCATTGCATTTGAAAAGGCACCAAGTGTCGTGAATCGGAAAATAGAAATGATGGTAGATTCTAATGCAAGTGAGCTGAGAAGATAACCTGCTGTAACGACGACCAAAAGAGTGAAAACGCCCTGACTTCGAAATAAGCGTTCCATCTCCTGTTTCAGAACCAATTGCATACTTGCCTTCGCTCGCTTGATTTGCTGCAAAGTACCGCCTTCGTTGATATAGCCATAAAAAACGCGATAGCGCTCATAAAATCGCGTTTCGACAGATACAACAAAGATAATCAATGTTGGAATGATCGTTAAGTATGACCAGAAGATTGCTGTGTCGTATGTTCGGTTGTAAATAAACGAATCTACTAACGTAGAACTTCCTTCTCCAAACCAAATGACCCAGTTGCACACCCAAATACCGATATTGTATAAGAAACCAGTCCAAAAGAGAGAAGGGAACCGATCAAAATAGCTTAAATAGTTAAATTGCCTTTTCATTTCCCTCTCAGGAAAAGTCATTAGCATCGACATCAGAAGACCAAACAACGTAACGATCATGCCGATTGTAAATCCAATAAGTAAGAATAAACTAGATGCGTGCTCAAAACTTGGGAGGCGGTCAATGTTTACACTAATAAGATAGACAAGACCAACTGAAATGGTGGCTCCGATTAGAAAACTATATGCAACTGCTTGATAGAATTTAGCCGCGCTTAAAAATAGAAAGAGTACCCAAATTAAATTGATCGTCATAAATAATGAGAAAATCACAAGCTCAAATACAAAAGGTAAAGGCGAGACCCAGATAAAGATCAGCCAGGCGATTGTCGCAATGAGAAGTGTAAATTTCGTCATCCCGATAAATGTCGCAAATATCTCTTTGAATTTTTTTTCGTAGAATAGGTCTGCAACATATCTCGTGACAACGAGCTGTTGAATCCCAAGAATCACTTGTGAAAAGATAAAGCAATACGAGACAGATAAATTGAAAATGCCTCGCTCTTCAAGCGTTACAATAGAAAAGTAAGAGGTTAACCACTGAATAAGGGCGATCGTGACGATAACGATAAGCCACGGTCCTGAAGTGACGAGGCCGGCAAAAGCATAAGCTTTTAGGCGTGATGAAAAGTAATCTTCTTGAAATAGCTTTTGTAATTTAAATCCGATTCCGGCCATATTCAGCACCTCTCCTTTCATATAAGTCAACATATTGATCGATAAAGTGATGCACTTGATAAAATGTTTTGGCGCGGTTTTGGCCGTTACGCCCAAATTTCTCCGCTTCGATGGGGTGATGATAAAACCACGTGCAATATTCTGCGATTTTCTTAGGATTAACAGGTGGAACGACGAATCCGGCGGGGCCATAAGGATCATTTTCACGGCCATATATTAGCTCAGAGCAAGACCCTACGTCTGTTACAATCCATGGAATCGCAGCAGCCATACCTTCAAGTACGGCTAAAGGTTGCCCCTCTGAAATGCTTGTTAACAGACACAGATCAAAGTTTGGTAGATAGTCGATAATGTTAACTTTACCAACTAGAAAGACGCTTTGATTGAGTTCATGCTGGTCGATTAACTGCTGACATTCAGCTGCGTATTCTTCTTCTTCGTCAAGTGGGCCCATAATTGTTAGCTCGAACGGAGTCTCGGTTTCTTGTAATAATTTAGCAGCGTGGATCATCGTTTTAATATCTTTAATCGGAACGACTCGTACGATTGCCCCGATGCGTAGTACTTTATTATCTCCCTGTATTTTTTCAATACTTGATAAGCGCTCATAGTGAATGCCGTTTGGGATAACCGATCGTTTTTCTGATACTGCTCCAAGTTCATTTTGAAGGTCACTGTTTTTATCAAATAAGGTAATGACGTCATCAGCTTCTTCATAAGCCTGTTTTGAAAGGTGATGGAAGAACGAAATCCAACGTTTTTTATAATAATCTGGAATCCAGGAAGCTTGCAGGATCTCTTCTTCTCTTTCTCTTGAATAAATGCCATGCTCTGTTAAGAGAAAAGGAATGTTCTGCTGCTGCTTGATTGCAGCTGAGATCAGTCCGGCATAACCAGTTGAAGCAGAGTGAACCAAATCGACTTCAGGAAAATCGAATTGAAGTAATTCTAAAATCGGCGTGTACATACCGCGCCACATCCAGAAGTAATCAATAAAGGAGCCAGTTTGGCTTTCCTGTTGATAACTTTCTTGAACCATATTCCAGAAAAGTCTGCTAGAGAAAAAGCTGTTCGTTCCACCAAGCTTTGTCGTAAAAACATGAAGTGCCTCTGGTGTAACCTTGCGAAACATCATCCAATCCGTCAGGGCCTCCTCTTCGAAAGGGGTGAGCTGGATCTTTTGTTTACTGTTCGGTTGTTTCATATTTAAAGGTAGATTCGTAATACCTGTTATGTTAGATGGTAGTTCATATCGATAGTCTTTTTCTGTAAGCTGAGATGGTGTGATCGCAATGATTTGAAATTCAAACTGAGGCATACGATTAGCAATCATATGCACCCAGCTTGCGACACCACCACTTACGTAAGGGTAGCTTCCTTCGACAACAATTCCGATTTTCATGATGTAACATCCTTTATAAGTAAGTCTGCTTCAGGTTTTGTAAGAGTGAGCTGGTAGAGAGAGCCCTCTTTACTCAATAAGCTCACTTCTCCATAAGGGAAAGAACCTGTTTCAATTCGTTTACCTTGCTGTACTCGAATGAGCATTGTGGAAGGATTTAACAGGTCTTCTCCAGATACATGAATATAATCTTCTTCATACGTCACATCAATGCTTGCTTCCTCATATTTTTTGTATTTCAATAAACCATTATGTTGTGTTAAAGGTTCAAGGTATGGGTAGTAATCATTTGTTTTCTTTAACATAGCTTCAAGGTTTGTTTTCATACCCTCCCAGCCATCTCCCGTGGATCGTGCGGGGTCTAGCACATCATCTGGGTGAACAAAATGGGACATCATGCCAAAGTTCGCAATGGCATCAATTTGGATAAATTGATCTTCTTCAGATTCAAGATACCCACTAGAAATTCTTGGGAAGTTATATAAGCGATCGTACGACTCGTCTTGTCCAAATTCCTGGATATAGCTACCATCCTGATCGGTTCCTGAATAGAGAGCAGCGATCACCTCCAAGTGAGGGAGACTTTCCACAAGCGCAGCTATGCCAGTTTTATTAATAATATTAGAAGGAGGGACGTAGCTTTTAATTTGTTCTTTTGGGAAGAAATAATCGAATGAAGATTTGATGCGCTTGATTCCGACGGTCATTTCTTCCTGGCTTTCCCATGGAGAATAGCCAAGTTTAGGATCGATTGGTTCGTTATCTAGAACAAGTGATTGATGGTTATACCCATGTAAGCCTAGCTCTCCATCATGCTTCAATATGTCTCTTCCAAAATTCAGCATTGGATAGCGGATTCGCTCATTGAGGTCTTCGCTAGATTGTTCGGTTGTATCACGATACGTTCCAATGATTACACCTGTGTACAATACATTGTAATCCTCAGCAAGCTGTTTCATATCCTGCCACCAAACATTCGTGTAAAATTCTTTAATCGTCATATCATATTTATTTTGAATGGTGTCGGTTGTTTCATAAGGAACAGGGGACGGGAAGTCATCCAGATACACCACTTTAATACCGGCCTGACTGCTGACAAAAGCTGGGGTGAGGAACGACATAGCTTGTAGCAATAGCCCCCGAGAAATTTTTTCGGCAACGGAAGTAGTATTCCAGAATAGGATTTTTCCTTTCCCAAATTCATGTGTCCACAAAATAGGTTCGTCCTCGACTTTAATGAATACTTCTGAAGTTTTCTTAAGTTCCACATCGGCAATGCTATGGGCGAATAACGTAGAGCTGCTGTCTAAATCTATGTAACCTGGTAACAGTTCTTTTTTAAATGAAAGGCCGTTATAGCCGTCCATAAAATCTCCAAAATCAGTTACGCCAAGAAGCTCATTCCATTCGGCATTAATAAACCGAGAACCTATATAAAGTCGTCCTCCATCCTCGACGAACGATTTAATTTCTTCATAAGGCCAGTCTTTCGAGTGTTCTCCTGCTAGGACGAGGACATTGTAAGGAGAAGCCTCGATGGAAGGAATCTCATCTATCGAAATGGGCTCGTAAGCTACTTTGGCATAATCAAGAGCATGTTGGAGATTTGAGAGAACCGATTTCGATAAGTCGCTATCATCTTCATGGATATATATTTTCATCTTTTCTCCTTTCAACTCGTTGGATGAGGAGCTCATTGTTGCGTAAGAAACCTCTTTCGATTCCTTTGCAGGAAGAA
This sequence comes from Pseudalkalibacillus sp. JSM 102089, assembly GCF_041366475.1. Classification (NCBI taxonomy): domain Bacteria; kingdom Bacillati; phylum Bacillota; class Bacilli; order Caryophanales; family Fictibacillaceae; genus Pseudalkalibacillus; species Pseudalkalibacillus sp. JSM 102089. The sequence continues at coordinate 67,584 of NZ_JBEWYW010000006.1, read as the reverse complement.
GTTGTTGAAAGAGATCAAGACGAAGCATTTGTAAGCCACCAATAAAGATGAGAAGAAGAACAAATATGGCGATCACATATTGATACGATTGCTTTTTCATTCTGCATTTCCCCCAAGTTGTTTTAGGACAAAGTGTTGTTTGTCAGGTATTTTCCATTCTGGTACGTATATTTCTATCGCATTGAGAAGGGGTCTGATCATCGCCCAACTTCGCTTTCCGTAATAGTATTCAATTAATTTAAGGTAGCCTTCTGGTTCATTCTGAAAGGCCTCGGTCATGTATTTATACGTTTCGATAGCTTTTTCTTCATCACCCATCTCTAAATAAAGATCACCAAGATAAACATATCGCTGCGTATCATTTGTTGGGTTTTTTGTTTCATTTTCTAGTAAAGTAGCATATTCTTTCTGCACGTTACGAAGTGAACTATCTTCAAGTAATCCGCTTTTTATATAACGCTCGTACACATCAGCAACCTTTAGAAAGCTACTTTCATCATGAAGACGGTAAAGATCTTTCGCTTTCTGGAGTTCTTTCTCATACCGATCAAGAAGAATGTTCATCGTGGCCGCCGCGTAATGAACGGTTTCAGAATCGCTATTATTTAAGCCAAGGTTTAAATATTTTCCTTGATTCGTAATGTTTGAATTAATGAGACGGACTATTAAATCTTTTCTAGTAGTATGTTCATGATCGTTAAGTGCTTCCGTTAACGGGACTAAGTCAAGGCTAGTTGCTGCTTCATGACGAAGCGATTCCAGGTTTAAAACATCGAATGACACATATTCTCCGTAGTCAACGAGCATTTTATCTGTTACCCAGCGTTTCGCTAAGAGCCACGAAATGACTCCGAAAAGCTCACCAATCAGAGGTAAAAAGCAAGAAACGATAGCAATCCATGTAATTACACCATGATGGTTTTGATCCACAACCCGTTTTAACAAAAAGGATAAGATGAACATGAATATCGCATGGATAATATAAAGAAGGATAAGAGGATAGAATAAATTATCCAACATGCATGCCACCCTTTTCGGTTAAGGCTTTCTTGATTCGGTGTTTGACAATTTCTGCATTTTCCGGAGCTGTTCCAGGCAATAAGAAAGAGAAAATGTTTTCTGATGGGTCATATCCCATAATGTCAATTTCTCGAAGATAAGACCTAAGAATGATCTCAGCTTCAACAGGTGTAATACGATCGAATTTAGCAAAGTGAACGTGAATAACACTATAGGATTGATCAAATTCCTCGTTTCGTTTCTTCTGTATTTGCACCTTATGATCAAAGGCTTCTTTGAAATAAATATTTGTTCCCTGGAACATCTTTACTTTCTCTTCTTTCAGTTCAAGCTCAGTTGCTTTTTCAATCCTTGATGACATCCAATCAAGGACAAGCGACATGATTTGAATTTCATAAGTTGTTAGTTTAGCAAAATCAACTTGATAGATAACGAGTACTTCTTTGATCTGGTTATCATAAATAATTGGTCCAACTAGAACTGGGGAATTGTTCTCATCTTCTATCGTTCGAAGTGTGATCGTTTTATTACGGAAGAGGCGTTTGTAAACCGCCGAATCTTCTTCAATAAAAACCGTTTGCGGAAGATGGTTGGAGTCGCCCTTTCGAATGTGAAGACGTAAAGTTCTTTTAGAAGAATCCAAATGATAGATCGCTAATTCTTTCGCTTTAAAGAGATTCGAGATAATCGTAATGGCTTCATTTCGAATTAGTTCAGGTGATGATTGATCAAGTGCCTTCCCCACTTGATAGATACGTGTCAGACTATGTTCAGATTCCAGCATTTTTTCTTGCATCGTTTTCTGAGAATGTTCTAGTAGTTTAATAGCTTCAGTTAATTGTTCATTCTCATCTTTTAACTCATCGTGACGATAATGAAGGCTTTCATATCGTTCCTGGAAGGATGTACTGTATAAGCCACAAATGATGGCTAATAATAAGGTGAATAAAATCCATGAGGCTTCACTCGTATCATAGAAAAGCAGGTATATATCTCCTCCGTTAAAGCCGATGGCCATCATATGATAAATAAGGGCTAGAAAGAAGCTAAGCAACCCCATTGTTAATCCATACCTTAAAGAGAAAAGAAGAACAAAGAAAAATAATGGATCAAGCTCCCAGGTAGTTAAGTGAAGCTGAAAGAGTTGGTCACTAATACCGATAAGTGCAATAACAATAATGACCTCAACCAGTTTCCTTAGTGTGTTTTTCTGTGTGTAAATCATACAATCATCCTCATCTAAGAAAATTAAATACTTTTATGCAAAAAATATTGTGGAATTAATTCCAATTTCTGATATACTATTTTTGAAAACTAAATATGGAGAAGGGCAAACTTATTGAAAAATAAGGGCGCAAAGACATGGGTCGTCGATTCTATTTTGTGAATACCGATCGCCAGTCTACAATGCCAGAGCCGCTCTCTGATTAATCAGGAGGCCAACCAATGGGTATTATCTCAACAAAGCAAATTGTTGCAATGTCATGTGCTATTCTGTTTACATTTATCATGATTTCTCCTCTGACCTCTCACGCCGCCAGTCATCCACTATCTGACGTCACTTCTTACAAAGTTTATTATGATGCTCCTACGCCACGATTAATTACAAAAATGAAGCAATACGACGTAATGATCATAGAACCTGTTTACTATAGTAAACAACAAATTTCAGAAATTAAAAGTTCTGGTACAAAAGTTTATGGCTATATTAATACGATGGAAGCTGATAATTGGAATACAGCACTTATCAATCAATTAAATGAAGCTGATTTCTTTCACCGTAACGGAGAAAGAGTTCACTACACCGAATGGGATTCCTATCTCACCGATATCACTTCTGTTCACTATCGTGACGTTCTTCTATCAGAAGTGACAGCGCAAATCGCTGAAAAGGGACTTGATGGTGTTTTCCTTGATACAGTCGGTAATATTGATAATGAACATTGGGAGAACCCAACTGTCCTTCAAGCTCAACAAGAAGGAATGGTAGCCTTCTTACAACAAATCAAGCAACAACATCCTTCACTTTCTCTCATACAAAATTGGGGCTTTCAAACGTTAAAAGATTACACAAGTTCTTACGTTGATGCGATTATGTGGGAGAACTTCAATTATTCAACCGTATCGAAGGACGAATGGTCAAAAGATCGTATGGCTGATTTAAAAGAAATTCAGCAAGAAACAGACTTAGCAGTTCTTACGGTTTCAACAGAGCAGAAATGGAATGGCATTTCTTATGCTGAATCTAATGGTTTTGTTCATTTCCATACGAGGAATGGTTATAATAGCTGGTAAGTTCTTAATAATAGAATTGCATATAAATTAATAAAATACCATATTTTATGTAGATATTTCGATATAAATATTTTAAATTCCGACAGCGTTCGTCAAAAGCGAACGCTTATGTTTTTTAAAGAACGAAAAGTCTTAGTTGAAGAATAAAATGATGAAAAGATGTTAAAGAGTGGAGAGATTTTTCTTACCTAGTTTAAGCTGGAACATTTGTTAAGGGCTTCGCTGAAGATAATGGACGTTACTTATCAAATTAAATAAAACCGCAAAAGGTTAAGCTTAAATGCGCTTAACCTTTTTGCGGTAGTGAGAAGTGAAAGGTTATTGGATATTTGCTGTTTCAAGCTCAACTGCTTTTATAGCACCTTCCTTTGCTTCTGAAACAAACGCTAACTTATTTTCACCAGTATAATATACGTGCAAGTATTCGTTATCAAGTTCGTTGAATACAACTTCATCAGGCTCGCCAAACTGACAAACTACATCTGTATAAGGGATAGCGGGTCCTTCCGATAACGCGTTATAACGTAAATGACTTACCGTTTCGTTTGCAGTTAGGTAAGCGTACTTTTCATCATAGAAACCGGGTGTTCCTTCATAGAATGTTTCATCATAGGTCATCTCAGGCTTTATCTTCTTTAGGGCTTCTTCAGACATACCAAGAAAAATGGAAGCATCCTTAAGATGACCTTGCTCTGCAAAATCCAGTAATTCTGAATGGAATGGAGCTTTTTCACAGGAAGAAGCCTCTTCTAATGTTAGTGGTTTTTCATCTGTCATCTTATAATCACCGTTGAATCCAACAGCTGCATCATGGTAACTAAGACAAGCTTCTTCAATGAATGTAATAACGTCATTCGTTCGAATAAACGTACCTGAACAAGAGGGGTCTTCCGTATCCTCAAACGTTGCTTCATCACCGTTTATTGTAGCTGTTCCATTCAATTTCCCAACATCCGATCCACTACTAACGTCGATCGTAAACTGAAAGGATTCTTTCGTCACGTTTGATATGCTTAAGTTCCCTTGATCGAATGCAGGATCAATATAAAGTGCTTCTTTCCATTCAGAAGTACTTTCTTCGTTCGCTGCTTCATCATTCGTATTCGATTCCAGTTCGATTCGAGTATATACGCCTGTAAAAGAGGCGCTATTCTCATTCATTGATTCACATGCTTCACTCGTATCAATGGCTAAGCGGTCCTCTTTCCAACCGAACGAGGCTTTGCAAGCCTCATTATCAGGGTGTGTGAAATGAGCCATTTCTCCGTTAACCTCAGCAGTCCCTGAAAGCTCTCCAACATTTTGACCATCATAGGATTGAAGCATAAATGTAAAGGAAGTAGAAGTTGAATCTGTTACATCAAGCCCCCCGTGGATTTCTCCATCTTTCTCCCACTTGTACGTGCCATCTTGAAATAGAATGTCCTTTTGTACGGCTTCCTCTGAAGGCTTGTCCACCGTTTCTTTCTCCGCTTCTACCTTTTCCGATGAGTCAGAAGTAGTTAAGAAGTTACATGACGTGACGATGAGTAGTAAAGTAAACAACAATACGAGACGAAGCGTTTTCATATGATTCCTCCCTACTGAAGTAAGTTGATGACATCATTATACATAACGTTCCGTAAAAGAATGGGATATTGGTGTCGAGCCGGGAAAAAATTCCTTGTCTAGTTTAAGCGAATTCTTTTGTAATTTAGTTGACCATTTCCGGGGAAATGAATGGAAGAAGTCGAATGAAAGAATGGTTTCTTTTATAATTCTAGAAAAAGTGTTGAAACGTTTGAGATCAGGGGCTCTCGACAAATATCTTCTATTTAGTTAGAAATGTATGAAAAATATCATATATATTGAAAATGACTGCAAAGACGTTGTTTAGGAATGATCGTTTTGAAATACTGAAGAAAATGCAGAAATTATGGTAAGCTGTTGATAGATTTTGATTATGAGTGAAAGGTAGTTGAGTGATTCTGGATTTTATCTCAAACAACGTCGTGTTACTTGGTGTAGCATGTCTTATCATTGCTCTGTTGCTAGCAAAATTCACAAAGAAGAAATGAGTTTCCGTCTCTATATCCCTATTCGTTCTCGGTTCTCTTATGAAAATCATTCGTAATCCTAAGAAATTCGAGAAGTTTGATGAGTCAGAAGAAGTTGGAGGTATAGAAGAACAAAACCCGAAAGATAGAGCTGTATAAACGTAAGGAACAGACAACCGTCTGTTCTTTTTTACTTGAATGGATTACCGCGTGAATGAATCGTGCTAAACTAGTAATATATGAAGAGAGGAGTGAAGGTAAGTGGGGAAATGTACAATCGATCACTCGTACGGAGACGTTATGACAAAGCTTGAGAACCAGTCACCTTATATGCCAGATGAACTTGTGCAGGATACATATCGCTTCTTACAACAAACGATTACACAGGAAACATTGAACGAACTGTTTCACCTATTGAAGAAATATGATCTCGCTTCCGAGGAAGTGCGCCTAGAACGGAATGCTGGACTTCAAAAACTGATGCGGTAAACGGTTTTAACTCAAATTCGATATTTCCACGAAATCCTAATTCATGCCGCTCTATTTCAAATAACTTCTTTAATGAGGAGATTGATACAGCGGCTTTCAATTTAATAAATGATAAGCTAAACAATAGTAACTTATTTACTAGTACAGAAAGAAGTGAAATGCAATGACGACAAAGCTATTCTATGAAGACCCATACATTAAGACATTTACTGCTGAAAAGTGGGAGCAGTTCACAGATGAAGCGAATCGCTCTTACGTTATTCTAGATCAAACGGCTTTTTATCCAACTGGTGGGGGACAGCCGTATGATGGTGGAACGCTTAATGGTGTACAGGTTCTTGATGTAGAAGAGGTAGAAGGAGAAATCCGCCACTATGTTGACGGCAAGCTTCCGGCGACAGAACATGTTCACGGGGATATTAACTGGGCACGCAGGTTTGATCACATGCAGCAGCATGCAGGACAGCACATTCTTTCGGCAGCTTTTGAAGACCAACTTGGATATAGTACGGTGAGCTTTCATCTAGGTCAGGAAGTCTGTACGATCGATCTTAACGTTGCTACACTAGATGATGAAGAAGTTAAAACAGCTGAAAAATTTGCGAATAACGTTATTCAGCAGAACTTGCCGATTGAAACGAATTGGGTAAGCGAAGAGGAGCTATCGAATTATACCCTTCGTAAGCAGCTAGCCGTATCGGATGACATTCGTCTTGTGATTATTCCAGACGTTGACTATAGCGGATGCGGAGGGACACATCCTTCTTCGACAGGCCAGGTACAGGCGATATCTATTTTGAAAATAGAAAAGCAAAAAAAACAAATGCGCGTCCATTTTGTCTGTGGCGAGCGAGTAACTGATGAACTTCGGAAGAAACAGGGAATCATGCTTGGGCTCACGAACGCTCTTAGCGTTCCTCAATCACATTTAGTAGAAGCGGCAGAACGAGTGCTCCTTCAGTCGAAAGAATATGAAAAAACGATTGAAGAGCTAAATGAAAAACTACTTTCTTATGAAGCAAAGGAATTACTTCATGGTGCTGATACCATTCATGACCAAAAAGTCGTGCAGATGATTTCCAAACAACATGGAATGAAAGAACTGCAAAAACTGGCGAAGATGGTGCTGAAAGAAGATCCACATGTGATCGTCTTTTTCATAAGTGAGGGAGAAGATAAGCTGCAAATTGTTTGTGGAAGAGGAGAAGCTTTATCTTATGATATGAACTTTAGTTTAAAAGAAGTTCTTCCATTCATTAATGGAAAAGGTGGAGGAAAGAAAGACTTTGCGCAGGGCGGGGGAGAACCGGTTCGTTCTGCAGAAGAGCTTTTAATTGAACTTGTGAAAGTAACGCTACATTAAAAAACGAGCGCCCCTAAGCATTGCTGGGGCGTTTTTTCTATTTTGGTAAAAATATGAATATAACTCTTGTCATACAAGATAGCTTAGCATATACTGCATATATACTTTGCTTTACAAGGTAGCTGAATGATTTCTATAACTCTTGTATAACAAGAGTTATAGATTGGAAAGATTGGTGAAGCATATGCATACAACTCAAATGTTAAAAGGAATCATTGATGGCTGTATTTTATCCATTATTAGTGAAGGGGAAGTATACGGATATGAGCTTGCCTCAAAGCTTGATGATTATGGCTTCGAAGCATTTAGTGAAGGGACGATTTACCCGATCCTTATCCGTTTACAGAAAGATCAGCTCATACAGTCAACATTAAAGAAATCAACAGCAGGACCAAAGCGAAAATACTACTCATTAACGAAAAAGGGGGAAGAAGAATTAGGAGATTTTCAGAAAAGGTGGAATCATTTAAGTACAACGGTTAATCAGATTTTAAATAAGGAGAGTGAATGAGGAGATGACGAAAGAAAACGAGAAATTTATTCTAGATATGCGTATGTATCTAATTACGAAAGGAGTAGATGAAGAGGAAATCGATAGCTTCTTAATGGAAGCAGAAGATCATCTGGTAGAAGGTGAGAAAGATGGGAAGACAGCCAGGGATATTTTCGGTAAGTCTCCGAAAGCTTACGCAAAAGAACTGATTGATTCGATGGATCAGTCGCCACATGATAATCGGAAATTAATTGCGCGTATGATTGCAGGAGTTTTTGGTATCTTTTTAGTATCACAGTTTATAGATGGGAATACATCATTTTCACTAATTGAAATCATCGGTTATCCTATTTCAACGATCGTATGGTTAGTTGCTCTTATAGGTGCCCTTAGGATGAGTTCTTTCCATACAGGTGTAAAGAGTTTTCTGATTGTTTATGCCATCGTTATGGTTCCGATGCTCTTTACAGTAGGGGTTACGATTCTTCACATAGAATTTGGCAGAGACGTGTTGTTTCTCAGTCAACCAGTTGCTTTAACTGTAGGCGGTATCATTATAATTGGTCTAATTGCTAACTTCAATTCTCTTATTGGTTTGTTATCGAGTCTTGTCTTAATGCTGATTCTTTTTGGAGCTCAGCTGCTGTTTAGTTTGCTTCATTTGGAAGGTTTTGCATGGGAGATGGGGGCTTATGTAATTAGCGTCGTTGGGCTTATCGTGATGATGAGTTTTAGGAAGCAATTACCTAAGACGATCATAAAGGGATAGAGAGTTTGAAGAGAAAAAGTACATGACACTTCATAAAATGACCAATCATTAGGAAATGACTGGTCATTTTATTTTAGTAGGAAGCTTTTCTATACCGTTTTTTGTTGATTTACATGTCGATGATCGGGAGTGCTGGATTCGTTCAGCTTTTTAACATTAAAGCTATGAAGAACAATGCCGACAATAATGAGAGCAATGCCGCCCCATGCGATGTAAGTAGGAAGTGGACTCGATAGAAGCAGTCCCTCGCCTGCGATCGCAAACAATACCTGAGTTGACTGAGTCGCTTCAACAGAGGCAAGCTTTCCCTGGTGAAGTCTCACGCGGTCTGTTGCGATAAAAAATAGTGTTGTGGCAATAACGCCTGAACAGACAGCAACGATCAGCGATTGAGTGAGCTGTTCTCCTGAAGGAAGGCCAACCTTATTCCAGGCGATAACACTTAAAATAATCCAGAACGGAGTGCTCCCAAGCGTCATGCCTAACACACGTTGAAAGGTATCGAGTCGTCCATCACAAAGCTCCATCATCTTTCGGTTTCCGAGTGGATAAGCAATTGCTGCAAAAAGGACAGGAAGAATGCCAATCATTACTTCGTTTACACTCATTTCATTTGCTTTTTGCCACTGAATTAACATGACACCAGCAAGAATCACGATGGAAATAAGGAGAGCTTTTGTTTGAATGCGGTGTCGTTTTTTTATCGGTCCATTTGACGTTTGAACGGTTGAGTAAAAAAGAGGAGCAACGATAATTCCACCTACGATCGTCATTTGCCACGTTCCTGCCACTAGCCACCCCGCGCCATAAGCGGCAGCATAGGTTAAAGGGGCATAAAATAAAACGAATCCAACAAAACTCCAGAGTAGCCATTGAAAAGGGTTCCTTCGCATTTCAATAAAAACTTGTTTCATATTCCGTCTAACGAGTACAATTAATAGAAGAAAAGGAATCATGAAAAGGAAGCGGAGGGAGGAGCTCCACATCCAGCTTCCTCCGGCTAACTCCATTGAACGATTCAAAATAAATGTAACTGCAAAAAACATTGAGGCGAGAATACCGATCGCAATTTCCCTCATATTACTTAAACACACCCTTTGTTAAGTATAGTATATTATGTTTTATGTATATTATAATATACTATAGGATGTGGTAGAAATGTACAAGAGAAAGATAATGGAGAGGATCTATTCGTGGATGAAAAAAAGATAACAGATGCAGAAAAGCTTGCTCAACAGGTTGGTATGACGTTAAGAGCCATTCGGAAAAAACGTGAGATAAGCTTGCAGGAATTAGCAACGTTAACAGACGTGAGTAAGCTTACATTAGGTAAGATTGAAAGAGGAGAGGCGAATCCTTCTTTAACAGTAATATGGAAAATAGCGAATGGTCTTTCCATCCCGATTTCAAGTCTACTAGCAGAAAAGGAAGAAGTCGTTATTTCAAGGAAAAATGTGGGCAATAAAGTATTGAGTTCGAATGAGGCTTTAACGTTAGAACCCATGTTTACAGATAGTGGATATGGCTCTCTAGAAACGCACCGTGCCTTTTTAGAACCTATGGGGGAGTATTACGCAGATGCTCATCAAGAGGGGGTCATTGAATATGTAACGGTAATGGAAGGAAGGGCAACTGTACAAGTTCAGGAACAAACGTATGAATTAAATACGTATGATTCGATTAAGTTTAGAGCGGACCAAAAGCATGGTTACTTGAATCCTCACAGTGAAGGTGCCGTCTTGCATTTCGTCATGATCTATACGAACGCATAACATAGAAAAAAGCCACAGCAGCTGTGGCTTTTTTCTTGCGTTTATTTATTATAAACAGCCAAGCGGTCGATAAGCTGTGAACTTTCCTGGTTAACGCCAGTCACTTTCACATCGATCTCGTTCTGTCTAAATTTCATGATGGCTTTATCAACGGCGCCAACACCTGAGTCATCCCAAACGTGAGCATCTGATAAATCAATCTCGACTGTTTTAATACCTTCTTCTTTATAATTAAAGCTATTCACAAAGTCAGTAACAGAAGCAAAGAACAGCTGACCATGAATGTGATAGATCTTTTTCTCCGCATATTCGTCGATCTTTTCTTCTACGCGTACTTTTGAAATCTTAGAAGCGAAGAATAAAGCACTTAGAATAACACCGGCAAGAACACCTTTTGATAAGTCATGCGTTGTAACAACAGTAATGACGGTGACGACCATCACGGCTGCGTCAGATCGCGGCATTTTATGAAGATTTTTAATGGATGACCAATCGAATGTTCCAATGGATACCATAATCATAACGCCAACTAGAGCTGCCATAGGTATTTTAACGAGTAAATCGTTTAATACTAAGATCAGAATCATTAAGAAAACGCCGGCAACGAAAGTGGATAAGCGTCCACGTCCACCTGACTTCACGTTAATAACGGATTGTCCAATCATCGCACAACCAGCCATTCCTCCGAAAAATCCGGCTACAACGTTCGCCATGCCCTGACCTTTTGCTTCTTTATTCTTATTGCTGTCTGTATCTGTTAAATCATCAACGATTTGTGCTGTTAAGAATGTCTCAAGTAAACCAACAACTGCTAGAGCCATTGAATATGGGAAAATAATCGCTAATGTTTCAAAGTTCAATGGAATACTTGGAATTAGGAATAATGGTAATGCTTGCGTTAATTCACCCATATCCCCAACCGTTCGAACGCCACTACTAGTTGTAATCGCAACAATTGTAATCACAACGATCGCAATGAGTGGTGATGGAACAGCTTTCGTGAAACGTGGGACGATATAAATAATCGCGAGAGCACCTGCTACCATCAAGTACATTGGCCATGATTCACCAACGAAATGCGGCAGTTGAGACGTGAAAATAAGAATCGCAAGTGAGTTCACAAATCCAATCATAACGGAGCGGGGCACAAACTTCATAAAGCGAGCAAGCTTAAACACGCCAAGGAAGAATTGAATAACACCTGTTAAGATGGTTGCTGCAAGTAAATATTGTAGTCCATGATCCGCTACAAGTGTCACCATTAGAAGCGCCATGGCTCCTGTTGCTGCAGAAATCATTCCTGGTCTACCGCCAACAAATGAAATCACTACGGCGATACAAAAGCTCGCGTATAGTCCAACCATCGGATCTACGCCTGCGATAATGGAAAAGGCAATCGCTTCTGGTATTAAGGCAAGTGCGACAACGATTCCGGCGAGGGTATCGTTTTTCACATTGCCAAACCAGTCTTGTTTAATAGAAGATAAGTTCAATGTTGCACCTCTTTCTAAATCTAGTATTGTGATGACTCCTAACTCTCATAGAAGTCGGGTCCGTTTACAACAAGATGAAGTTTAGCACAGAATCTATGAAAATGGAAATAAGAATGTAAGCGAAATTCATGCGGTAAAAACTTTGATTTACTCTTATTTACTCTTAAATTCGCATGCGTTTAATTTTGATAATTTATTAGTAGCACACTAAAACCAGATGATTCATTCATCTTTTAATCTAATTTAACCTAATTTGATATAACCTGTTATAATGAGTTATCGTATTAAGAGAGTTTGGGTCCATAAGCGGAAGAACTTTGTTAGAATAGGGTGATAGATTGATAAGGAGCGATAACATGAGTCAGGATAATGAGCATCATGATATTATGACGATCTCTCAAGTGGCGAAATATTTTCAAATTAGTGAGATGACCACATATAAATTAGTTCAGGATGGCAAAATCCCGGCGTTTAAGATTGGGAGTCACTGGCGTATTCAAAAATCTGATCTTACTGAATTAATTAAAAAGCTTAAGAATGGTGAGCGGATATAACGGAGACGTTGCTCACAAAGAAAACCCGCTGATCCAATGTGGATTAACGGGTTTTCTTTGCTTGTATTATGTTTATGCTTTTCCTCGGAGGTCATTTTCAATCTCCTCAAGACTTCTTCCTTTTGTTTCTGGTACATATTTCATGACAAAGAAGAAAGCAAAGACACCGATGATGGCAAAGATTACGAATACCCATGCTGTTCCGAGCGCTGAGAGTAGAACAGGAAAGAATAAGGAAACAACTAAATTCGATGCTGATAGCAGAAGTGTTGTAAATCCTGTCGCAGCCCCTCGAGCTTTATTTGGGAAAAGTTCTGGTAGCATAACCCAAACAACCGGTCCCCATGTGGCGGAGAAAAAGATGATAAAGAGCCCAAGAAAGAAGACGGTTAGCCAGGCGATTGTCGTTGTAAGTTCTGCTGTAAAGAGAATTGTTGCAAGAATAATTAAGCTTAACGACATCCCGATATTTCCTAGTAGCAACAGTTTTTTTCGACCTAGTTTATCAATCGTAGCGATGGCTACAAGTGTCATCAACACATTCATGATTCCTATTCCAAGCGTTCCGAGAATAGAAGCTGAATCTCCAAGACCAGCTTTTGTGAAAATGGTTGGTGCGTAGTAGATCACCGCATTAATGCCAATAAGCTGTTGGAAGATGGCAATACCGCTTCCGACAAGAAGCATTGGACGTATCCATTTGGATTTAAGTACATCCCACGTGCTTTCCTCAGTTTCCTCAATTTTTTTCATTTGCTTCATTTCTTCATCTATTTCACTTTGTTCTCGCGTTAATGCCATCACTTTTCTAGCCTCATCTTCACGGTTGCGCTTAATGAGCCAGCGAGGACTTTCGGGCATAAAGAGAACACCGATCATTAATACGAGCGCTGGAACGGAAGCAAGACCAAGCATCCAACGCCATCCCTCAATTGGTGCAAATGCATAGTTAATGAGGTAAGCGAGCACAATTCCAATCGTGATCATTAACTGATTCAGCGAAGCTAGTGCGCCCCTTGACCTTGTTGGCGCCATTTCTGATAAGTAGACAGGTACAATCGCGGTTGAACCACCAACAGCAAGTCCAAGAATGATGCGGCCAATAATGAGAACGACTGCGTTAGGAGAAAGAGCTAAGACGAGTGATCCAATCATGTAAATGAGTGCGATTGCAAAAACGACGCGCCTTCGTCCAAACCTATCAGATACATACCCACTCATTCCGGCGCCTACAATAGCACCGCCTAATAACGAACTAACGACAACCCCTTGTAGAAAATCAGAAAGGGGAATATCTTGTTCAATAAATAATAAAGCACCGGAAATAACTCCTGTGTCATATCCGTACAGTAAGCCTCCGAGAGCCCCGAAGAAAAAAATCCATCCTTTACTAATGTTTCTGTTCATCACAGTAACCACCTTTGTATAACATTATTCCTAAAAAATAGTTTCCACTCTTTTTTTGAAAGCAAACATTCTTATTATTAAGAGTGTGCTGCTCATGTCGGGAGGTCTCTTTTCTTGACATGTGACACTGTGTCACATATAGTAGGTTTGGCGATATGACATAGTGTCATAATTTTAGTGGTAGGTGATTCATTGTGCCAAAAGCAACCTTTTTTAATTTGAAAGAAGAGAAAAAGCAAATACTAATTGATGCAGCAAAAAAAGAGTTTTCTAGAGTATCGCTCTATGATGCATCGATTTCAAATATCTTGAAAACCGCAGGTATACCAAGAGGGAGCTTTTATCAATATTTTGAGGATAAAGAAGATGCTTTCTTTTATTTATTAAATGAACATGCAAGAGAACGTCATGAACATTTAATTGACAATCTAAAGAAGTTTGAAGGAGATCTCTTCAAAGCGATTAGTGAGATTTTTAGGTCTACGTTGGAGCATTCAGAGGATACTGGTCAGAGAGATTTTATTCGAAATGTACTGCTTAATATGAACTATAAGATTGAGAATACGTTCTCGCAGTATTTAACCGAGGATGTCACAAACCATCGTTATGATGACATTTATGACCTTGTGGATCATGAGAACTTAAATGTTTCAAGCAGGAAAGAGGTGTTTCATATTATGCAGATTTTAACAGCCGTTACGTTTCATAATTTGATTCACAGTATCTCTAATAACTTATCCATTCCAGATGCGATGGCAAAATACCAGACTGAGCTTAGACTTCTTCAATCCGGTCTACTTCGAACACCTTCCTGACCGAAATAACAGACAATCATTAAGAAAGAAGGGAGAACATGAACGACACTAAACAATCATCAGAAGGAATCGGTTCTTTTAATAAAGTTCCGCTCTTAATCGTGCTATTGTCAGGTGCATTTGCAGCGATACTAAATCAAACGCTGCTTGCGACGGCATTGCCACATATCATGGTCGATCTAGACTTGGAGGCAAGTACAGCCCAGTGGTTAACCTCGATTTTCATGCTAGTTAATGGCGTGATGATTCCAATTACAGCTTTTCTAATAGGTAAATTCACAACAAGAACACTCTTCTTAACCGCGATGGGTCTATTTGCGGTTGGTACAGCTATTTGCGCCGTTGCCCCGAACTTCCCACTCTTGATGGTAGGGCGTATCATCCAGGCCTCTGGCGCCGGAATTATCATTCCGCTTATGCAAACGATCCTCTTTTTAATTTTCCCTGTTGAAAAAAGGGGTACAGCGATGGGGATGTTTGGGCTAGTGATTTCCTTTGCGCCAGCGATCGGTCCAACTTTATCCGGATGGCTTGTGGAGCAATACCCGTGGAGAAGTTTGTTTTATGTGATCCTACCGATCGTGATTATTGACTTCTTTATTGCGTATTTGATTTTGAAAAACGTGACAGAGCAAACGAATCCGAAGCTAGATATTCTATCGATCGTTCTTTCATCGTTAGGTTTCGGTGGATTATTGTATGGATTCAGTAGTGCCGGTACAAACGGTTGGGGAAGTGAACAGGTGATTATCGCCATGGTCATTGGTAGTGTGACATTGTGCTGGTTCATCTTACGTCAGTTAAAACTTAAGCAGCCTGTGCTTCAATTTAGAGTGTTTCAATATAAGCTATTCACATTAACAACTGTGCTTGGAATGGTTGTCTTTATTGCCATGATCGGTGCTGCAACTGTTCTGCCGCTTCTTATGCAGAATATGCTTGGATTCACCGCATTTGAATCAGGATTAATGCTATTGCCAGGAGCGCTAATTATGGGCTTTATGAACCCGATTACTGGTAGGATATTCGATAAATTTGGTGCAAAGTGGCTTGCGATCATTGGTTTGATTATCGTAACGGTGACGACATTTATGTTCACAAATTTAACACCAGAAACGACGTTTGCTTATTTAGCTATTGTAAATGCGATCAGAATGTTTGGGGTAGCGATGGTGATGATGCCAGTTACAACGGCAGGATTAAATCAGCTTCCTGCTCACCTCATTCCACACGGTACAGCTATGAACAATACAATGCGTCAAGTGTCCGGTGCTGTTGGAACCGCGCTTCTCGTTACCGTCATGTCTCAGGCAGCGCAGCCGTCACGCGGTGTTGAAGGTCTTGTTCATGGCGTTAACGTTTCCTTTATCGTAGCGGGTATTTCAGCTATTATTGGACTTGTTTTAGCTTTGTTTATTCGAAAACCGAAAGCGACTAAAGAAGATTCAGTTCAGAAAAACAAAGTGGCTACTGAAAATTAAATCGCCTAGATAATAAATACGATTTCTGTAGATGTTTTCTACGAGTAGACAAAACTCTTCCTATACTAATATAGGAAGAGTTTTTTTGAATACATCACTTTTCATCTACGCCAGATGAAACTTTTTCTATAAACAATCGTAAAAAGGATAGACAATCTCTTAAGAAGGAGTAGATGTAATGAAAAAGTCGAAAAGAGAGAGCAAGATGGGATTAGGTATTGGTCTTGGAATAGCGATTGGAGCGGGTGTAGGCGTCGCATTGGATAATATTCCCGTTGGAATTGGTGTTGGGATCGCCCTTGGAGTCGGATTTGGTTCCAGTAAAGGGAAAAAGAATGAGTAATAAAAAAGCTCAACTTCTTAAGAAGTTGAGCTTTCCTGTTTAGTGATTCCTATTTGTTTTCATCTGCATACACTTTCATAGCATCTCGCATAAAAAGCGCAAGACCTTCCCCGTATTGATCAATGTTCTTCGTGAAACGCTCATCGTCTACATACATCTGACCAAGTCCTTCAAATGCCTCAAGTGTGTAGTGATAGCCAACATTTCCATTGAGAAATTCATACCAATCGTGAATCGCTTTCTGCGCTTCAGCTGCTTCCGGTGAACCATTTCTAAGAGTAGCAAGTTTTTTATAAATGGAATCAAATGAGTGACCGAGCTCTTTTTTTTCGTCCTTTGATAAGCTGTTGAGCTTTTGTTTAGATCGATTAATGACTTCATCTCCATAACGTTCGCGTGCTTCTTGTTCATACGGGTTTTGACTAAAATCGAAACCATCAAACCTCTCTTGATCTGTCATTGTTTTTTCTCCTTTCACACTCTGGATCGTTTTATCAATCATGGTGATCATCTTATCCAATCGTCGTTTCTTTTCATGCAGTATTTCTTTTTGATAGCTCAGCGCTTCCATTCGATCAAAATCTGGTTCTTCTAGAATGGTTTTAATTTTCTTCAGCGAGAAATCAAGTGCTCTAAAAAAGAGAATTTGCTGAAGCTTCTCAAGATCTTCATTTGAATAAAGACGGTAACCAGTTTCCGTGGTAGCTGGTGTTAAAAGTCCGATTTCATCGTAGTAATGAAGAGTTCGAACACTAATTCCAGTTAATTCAGCTACTTCTTTTACTTGTTTCATAAGCTAAGTGTCCTCCTTTCAAATTTAACTTTAGTGGATAACGCAACGTAAGGGTCAAGAGATAAAAAGGTTTCATTTATGTACTTTTGGATTTCATTGTTTTTCCTTCTAGTTTGAGCGTTCTTTTCAATTTCATCAAATTTTCAACTAATAATGTTATTATTTAGGTGAGATGGCAAGTTTTACTCTAGGGAAAGAAAATAATTGTTATTAATGTTCACCTTCTCATCCATTTTGCGATAGGACAACCATAAGGAGGGGCTTATGCAGGAGAAGTCGATGGTTTTAAGTGATGGAAGAAAACTTGGCTATTGGAAGTATGGCGATCCTACTGGTATACCGATTATGCTTTTTCATGGAACACCAGGATCACGCATCTGGTTTTTAGAAGATGATGAACTAGCCAAAGCGATGGGGATTTACTTAATTTCAACTGATCGACCGGGATATGGGCTCTCTACTTTTCAAAAAAATAGAACGATCCTTGATTGGGCTGTGGATGTAGAGGAGCTCGCTACGCATATTGGTTTAAGGCATTTCTCTGTCCTGGGTGTTTCTGGAGGCGGTCCATTCGCTGCGGCATGCGCATATGCATTGCCTGAACGAGTTCAAAATACCGCTCTAGTCTCTTCGGCTACACCATTTAAAAAGGGTAGAGCCCCAAAGGAAATGGCGAAAGAAAACCGGATTGCGT
Source organism: Pseudalkalibacillus sp. JSM 102089 (assembly GCF_041366475.1). Taxonomy (NCBI): domain Bacteria; kingdom Bacillati; phylum Bacillota; class Bacilli; order Caryophanales; family Fictibacillaceae; genus Pseudalkalibacillus; species Pseudalkalibacillus sp. JSM 102089. The sequence goes on along the minus strand of NZ_JBEWYW010000006.1, from coordinate 49,767 downwards.
TTTTTTTATCAAAGTATTTTCCTTGGCTCATTAAGAAAGCGAATTTAGCTCAAAAGAAAATGCTTGAAAGCCATCCAAATAAGTATCGAAATGCTATGTTAGCTGGGAATCATCGTCATCTTTCTGATTGGGATCGTGACTTTTTAAAAGAAGAAGCTCTTGTGGAAACAGGGTTATATCACGCGAAGGAAGCTTATCGACAGGGTGTAGAAGGAGTCATCTATGAAACGAATCTCCTATCAAAAGATTGGGGGTTCGAGGTTAGCGAGATTAAAGGGCCGTTGAGATTATGGCATGGCGAGAATGATACGTTATCACCTGTAAATGAAGTTCGTAAACTAGCGAAACGAGCACCTTTAATAGAGATGACGCTCATTCCGAACGGAGGTCATTTTCTCACAGAGAATGAAGATCTATGGGCGGAAATGTTACTCTATTTAAAAAATTGGAATGTGAACACAACGGTTTTATCGTGAATAACCATTTTTAGAGGAGATAGGAGCGAGTTATTTGAGGTCAGAAAAAGAAAAGATGATCAGGGGAGAATATTATCGACCAGAGGATGAGCAATTGCAGAAAGATCGTCTTCATGCACGCAAAATAACAAGGTTATTCAATCAAACAATTGAGACAGATGTAGAAGATAGAACGCGGTTATTGAAGGAGTTCTTTGGTTCTACGAAAGAAAATCTCTATATTGAACCGACTTTTAAGTGTGATTATGGTTATAACATTCATGTAGGAGAGAATTTTTTTGCGAATTTTGACTGCGTGTTTCTCGATATTTGTGAAATACGCTTTGGTGACAATTGCATGCTAGCTCCAGGAGTTCATATATATGCAGCAACACATCCGCTAGATCCGACGGAACGCAATTCTGGCCAAGAATATGGAAAGCCCGTTTTTATTGGAGACAACGTATGGATTGGTGGAGGCGCCATTATTAACCCGGGTGTCACAATCGGTAATAATGCTGTTATTGCTTCAGGTGCTGTGGTTGTGAAAGATGTGCCGGATAATGTCGTGGTTGGCGGGAATCCAGCGAGGGTAATCAAAGAAATCAAATAGGTAAGAGTATCAGTAAAACGAATTATTTTAAATGTGAGAGTGGCAAGACAGTCAACTATATTAAATGCATTGAACTCCTACTAACGACTTGTTTTATAACAGTTGTAGACATATTCACGTTTGACTAATATCGTACGAATTACTTTTATAGGAAAGAAAAAGAGAGATTTTCTTTCATTGATTGACGATCTTTATCCACCAATAATAGATTATCTCTCTATAATGCATCTATAAAATTCCCTCTATTTACTGTTATACTTGAAAATATAACCATGAATGACCGACTAAGGCAGGAAGGGGTGAAGCAAGTATGGCTGTTCGAGAGCAACTACTAGACTATCTCGATCATAATCTTGAAAGCTATCTTATCAAATGGAAACAAAAGATACGAATTTCTAAGACAGACATACACCGCGATAAAGTGGAAGCCAATGGTATTCTCATGTATCGTCTAGTTCAACAAAATATAAAAGAGCCAATTGCTCGTGAGAAAATTGTGACACTTGCGCACAAAGTAGCGGTTGAGCGAGCAGAAGCGAATGTTAACATAGGAGATTTTATTTATAACGTGAATGCTGGAAGAAGCGTTCTCATGAAGCATATAACGTATTCTGAAGTAAATGTGAATGATCTTCAGAATACTCTAGACTCCATAAATGATTTATTTGATCTGTTTTCTTATCATGCCGTAACCGAGTATACAAAGCTGAAGGAAAATGAATTGCAAGAAAAGATTTCTTTTATAGATGAAACTCATCAGGAGAAGCTTTCCATCTTGGGCCAGATGTCTTCTAGTTTCGTTCATGAGTTCAGGAATCCCCTTACAGCCATTATAGGATTTGTGAAGCTTCTTCAAAGAGAGTATCCCGATATGAAATATGTTGAAGTGATCGATCATGAGCTGCAACAGCTAAACTTTCGCATTGCTCAATTTTTGCATGTCTCCAAAAAGGAGATTGATAGCGGACAGGAAGAGTGGCTGGAGGTTAAAGGTCTGTTTGACTCGATTATCGCCTTCATCTATCCGAGTATTATTGATATTGATGTGCGAATTGTTAATGAATTTCCAGCGAACCTTTCTGTATATGGCCAGCAAGATAAACTACGACAAGTATTCTTGAATATCCTTATGAATTCGTTAGATGCTCTTAAAGCTGAAAGCTCTCCTCGCCAAATACGGATCGCGGGAGAACAAGCAGAAGGAATGTTAACCATTCGCATCACAAATAATGGACCAAAGATAGATGACAAAACCCTGGATCGCATTTTTGAACCTTTTTATACGACAAAAGAACTTGGCACGGGCATCGGATTGTATGTGTGCCAAAAGATCATTCAGAATCATCACGGGGAAATTAACTGTCATTCTAGTGAAGAAGAAACGACATTCACGATTCGCTTACCATTTGTTGAGGAAAAGGATGCGATAAAGTAACCCCTTTAAAATTGCTTTCTGATCAAGAAGCCTACTATAATGTGGGCAAGCAACATCTTGATGTAAGGAGTGAGAAGAATGATTACTAAAAACGCGGGAACGCTGAGTAAAGCCTATTTTAAATCTTATATGGAGCTTGTGATGAGTGCGAGAGAATGGTCATTGGAAGAAGCGAAAGGTTATGCATTTGAGCAGCTTTTTCAAAATAATGAACAGGCAAATGGCCCTGAAACATATGAGAAGTTTAAAAAGGCTTATGCAGAGCTGTTGGAAAAAGTGTCTGCTGAAGAAGCTGATACATTAGAATAAATAGGGATCGGTATGGAATAGAGGCTTAGTGAAGTCTCTTTTTTATTCACTTTTTTAATGATAGGGGGCATAAAGGTGTTTGGATGGGAATACGTTCCTGACTGGTTCCCCTGGTTTGCGGGCGTTGTGGTCTTGCTGTTTGTTTTATTAAGTGAATGGTGGATTAGAAGATAAAATAAGAAAGGGCAGGGGAGATTGAACTGCCCCTGTCCTTTCGATGTTGTTTCATTAGTTTCCAGCGCTTGTCGGACCTACCGGGCGCTTGCGCTTTTCTGATCTAGCTCCAGCGCCCAGGTCCTCGAGTCGCTTCGCCTTTTACTTCGAACACAAAGGCCGTGTTCAAATTAAAAGGCTCCAGCGCTTGTCGGACCTACCGGGCACTGGAGCTTTTCTTTTATTAAAGCATTTTATATTCTTCGTGTCTTACGACGATTCGTTTTGATTCGTCTTCTGAGTATTCTTCCCATTCGGCTACAATCGTATTGTTTAGTAGGCTAACGACTTTAGCTTTTCGGTTATCGATTTCGACTAGACTTCCGATTTCAGGGAGAATGATTTCCTGTTCTTCCTCCATGTAAATCCCTCTTTTCCATTTAAACTGATTTATATAATAACATAATTCATATAGGATGCCTAACGATCTGAAAAAATCAATTGTATTTTTATTAAAAAACCACTTTTGGGTTGAAAAGCCTCGATAAACACAAGAAATATCTAGCTTTATCGTCAAGTTTCGCGATATCCTCCGTTACAGCTAACATAGCTAAGAGGAAAGAAGGTTTTGTGTTTTAGCATATGAAGAGATGTCATAGCATAGAGTGATGTATAGCCTATTCTCTCCCCCCTCTTTGTGAGGGGTATTTTTGTTTTCTGGACTTTTCTCACTTTATTTGCTCAAGTATGAGGTGTAAAATGAATGAGTAAAGAATGAATACATATTCAGGAGGTTATTTGATGTTTCGATCACTTGAAGATTTTGTACGAACATGGGAACGTGAGACGGCTCAAACTGTTAAACTAATGGATTATCTAACAGATGAATCTCTTTCACAGCAAGTTGCGCCAGATCATTTTACACTAGAAAAGCTAGGCGTTCACTTATCACAAGCGATTACTTATATGATGTCGAGTGCTGGGCTCGACCTTCAACCGAAGAAGGAACGTGATTCCTTTAAGGCAGAAGAAATCTCAGCTTTGTATAAAGAAACTGCTGAAGAGTTCGTGAGTACGCTTCAGGAGCAGTGGAATGATGAGAAGTTAACAGAAACAACCACATTCTTCGGTAGTGAAACAACTTACGGAAATATTCTTCTTCTCTTACTCCAACATCAGACGCATCATCGAGGACAAATGACAGTGCTTATGCGTCAGGCTGGTCTTACTGTACCAGGAATGGTCGGACCTTCTCGTGAAGAATGGGCAGCTATGAAAGGGTAACCCTTCAAATGAAAGAGACTTTCTTTAATAAACAGAAAGTCTCTTTTTCTATGATACAAAATGCTTTAAGTGAACGGTCATGATCGTTAGGGATTAGAAGAATAAAAGAAACAGACAAATGGACAGCCTCTTGAACATATACTGCCTGTGAAAAGAGGTGGGGAAGTGGAGCATGAAGAGTATCAATCTTACCAACGACTAGACTGCGCACAAACAACAGACAAGGCGCCTTTATTTCGAGCTCATGCCTTTGATCCGATTCAAAAAGAAATAAAGAGAATCAGCTTAGAGGATTACCGGGAAAAGTGGGTCATTCTTTTTTTCTATTCTAGCGACTTTACCTTTGTCTGACCGACAGAATTAGCAGCGGTCGCTGCTATTTATCCTGAGCTTCAAGCTATGAATACAGTAGTCTTAGGGATTAGTACAGATAGCGTTTACGCACATAAGGTATTCACAGAAGTTTCCCCGGCTGCATCTAAAGTGAATTATCTGCTTGTGAGTGATCGAAATCATAATATCAGTCGAAATTATCGTGTATTAAATGAAGATGAGGGTGCTACCTATCGAGGAACGATTATTATTAACCCAAAAGGTGTGATCGTCTCAAAAATGGTTTATCCTGTTGAGGTAGGAAGAAATGCATATGAGATTCTAAGATTAATACAGGCACTTCAATATAATGAGAAGACAGGAAAAAGCGTTCAAGCCAATTGGGTACCTGGTCAGCAAGGAATCAATCGGAACGCAACTTATATAGGAAGAGTATAAAGCTACGGTTTACCGTAGTTTGTTTTTTTGCAGTTACCCTATCTAAATAATGAATTCTTGGTATCATCATAAATAGAGTTCCTTTTTAGGGTAGGGATGGTCATAACTATCGGACTTTTGACCGAGGAAGGCAGGATGATTCATTATTAATCCAACCAAACAATCAAAGATATTCGACAAGCACGCAAAGATGTATGAGAAGAGAAGAAAGAAAACAACTATAGATACAAAATTCCGAAAGAAACTTTTAGCAAAAGCGAGTGGAGATGTTTTGGAATTATCGGTGGGAACAGGAACGAATTTTCCACTATATCCTAACATTCGTTCGCTGACAGCAGTTGATTTTAGTGAAGAGATGGTTCGCTATGCAAGAGAGGCTGCAAAAGAAACGCGGTATCCTTGTACGATCATCGAGGAAGATGTAGAAGTGGTTGTGTTTAAAGAAAATTCCTTTGATACAGTCGTCTCTACATTATCTATGTGCTCGTATCCTCATCCTAACGTTGTATTGGAGCAAATGGCGAAGTGGTGTAAACCAGGTGGACAAGTATTATTGTTTGAACACGGAATAAGTTCCAATCGCATAGTTTCACACCTTCAAAAGAAGTTAGATCCAGTATTATCAGAAAAAATTGGATGTCATGTTGATCGAAATATAGTCCAACTCTTAGAGAATTCTAGTCTTCGGGTGACGGCAGTGGACAGCCATTTCTTAGGTATATTTCATCTCGTTTTTGCAACAATAGAATGATAAGTAAACCTCTGTCTGAGCTACATAATGAGAGAGGTTTTTTCTATAGATTTTATTCAATTCCTCTAATTTTGTCGAAAGTTGACTTCTTTTCGGATTAGCTTTCGAATTGAAAGTGGAGTGTGATTTAATAGAAGGGATCACTTCCAATTAATTTCCTAGATAAGACGAACGACTTCTTTCCACTAATTGATAACAACCTACTTCTCCTACTACCTCTCGAATAAAGAAAGCTACCGCATTTATAAATCAGAAGAAACATTTAACAAGTTGAAATCGTTTAATAGATAGATTCTTTTTGAATAAATTGACATATGCTGTCATGAATACAGTCGATCTAAGGAACTTTTATAACAATTAGGTTACGTTTTGATTACGATAATGTTACAATGGAAGTGTTAATTCAAACGAAAGTGTGGCTACAACTATGTGTGGTTTTGTTGGAGTGTTACGTACAGAGCCAGGAAAATCGGACCATTACGATCATTCTGATTTTGTGAGAAGGAATCAAATTATTACACACAGAGGACCAGATGACGAAGGTTATTATACAGATGAATCGATTTCTCTTGGTTTTAGAAGACTTAGTATTATTGACCTTGAAAGTGGTCACCAGCCTTATCATTACGAAGATCAGCGATATTGGATGGTCTTCAATGGTGAAGTCTATAATTATGTAGAACTTCGTGAACAGTTGAAGAGAGAAGGTTACACGTTTCACACGGAGTCGGATACAGAAGTGGTTCTTACGTTATTTATACATAAAGGGGAGAAGGCGTTTGCTGACTTAAGAGGAATGTTTTCGATTCTTATTTGGGACAAGCTTGAAAAGAAATTAGTAGGTGCTCGCGATCCTTTTGGAATTAAACCCCTTTATTATATGCAGAATGATGAGGAGCTGATTTTTGCTTCTGAGAAAAAAAGTATCACAATGATAGAAGAATTCGAAGCTGTGAATCCTTCTGCTCTTCAACATTATTTAAGCTTTCAATATGTACCAGAACCGCTAACGATGACGGAAGGAATAAAGAAGCTTGAGCCTGGTCACTATTTTGTTAAAAAGCATGATGAGCCCATGGTGATGAGACGCTATTTCCATGCGACATTTAAACCGATCACGACAGAACGAAATTGGGTGAAGGACATTCAGAATGTTCTTTATGATTCTGTTAATGTTCACATGCGAAGTGATGTTCCGGTTGGCTCGTTTTTATCTGGGGGAATAGATTCTTCTATAATTGTCTCTATGGCAAAGAAATTTAATCCGCAAATAAAAACATTTTCTGTTGGTTTTGAACGGGACGGGTATTCAGAAGTTGATGTTGCGAAAGAAACGGCTGATAAGCTGGATGTTCCCAATTATTCTTACATGATTTCTGCAAAAGAGTATGTGAAAAAGTTACCAAAAATCATGTGGCATATGGATGATCCACTTGCTGATCCGGCATGTGTCCCGCTTTATTTTGTCGCAAGAGAAGCACGGAAGCATGTAACGGTTGTCCTCTCAGGTGAAGGGGCAGATGAGCTCTTTGGAGGATATAACATATACCGCGAGCCTGATGCGCTCCGTCTTTTCAAACCTATGCCTGTGATGATGAAAAAAATGGTGAATCGCGTTGCACATGTTTTTCCTGAAGGAATGCGTGGTAAGAGCTTTCTTGAACGAGGATCAACACCGCTTTCGGAGAGGTATATTGGAAATGCGAAGATGTTCGAAGAAAGTGAAAAGAAACAGCTTTTAACGACTTATTATCAAAATGAGCATTATCAAAAGATAACAAAACCGTTCTATCAAAATGTGAAGAAAGACAATCCTGTGAATCAAATGCAATATGTTGATATTCAAACGTGGTTACGAGGAGATATTCTTTTAAAAGCGGATAAGATGACTATGGCAAATGCGTTAGAACTTCGTGTGCCGTTTCTTGATAAAGAAGTGTTCCGAGTCGCTCGTGAAATTCCAGTTCGTGAAAAAATTGCAGATGGTACAACTAAATCCATTCTTCGTAAAGCGGCACGTGGGATTGTACCAGACCATGTTCTCGATCGAAAAAAACTTGGTTTTCCTGTGCCGATTCGCCACTGGCTCAGGCAAGAGTTGTATGAATGGGCCAAGCAGCTTATTCATGTGAGTGAAACGGATTACTTAATCGATAAGTCACTTGTGATGAGGCTTTTAGAAGCGCATAAAGCGGAAAAAGGCGATTACTCAAGAAAAATTTGGACCGTGCTAATCTTTATGCTCTGGCACCAAATATTTGTTGAAGATGTGTATTCCTTTGAAGAGCTTCAGCAGGAAGATGAAATTGTAAGCAAAGTAGCAACATATCGCTAAATGGAAAAGGTGACCTCTGGAGGTCACCTTTTTTGTATGATTTTTGGTTTGTATCCTTAAGAGTGCTTTTGTTCAATTTGGATTAAACGCTTCTCAATGGGCTTGTAATCTTCCTGATGCCCTGTAAATACAGCGAGATCATAGAGACGTTGTAGGAGATAATCTCGATCAAGATCATAGATGAATTGTTTCGGAATGTGATCCATTGAATTTTTAGCAAAGTCCCAAACAACATCCAATTTGTCTTTACTAATGGATTGAGAAACCATGCTAAGTGCTGAAATGATTTCCGTAATGATCGGATAGTTATCACCGGCATAGTGTCTTAAATACCCAAATCCTCGATAAAGGTAATAACTAAAGTCTTCTGCATCCATCACAACTCTTACTTGCTTTTCGTGATCGGCCAGGTACGGGGTGAAGGTAATGTCCCGTTCCACTTCAAGAAGAAGATCCGCCATTTGATGAATAATGGTGATTGAAGTTTGGGGGTCATCGTTACCGAGTGATTTCACACCAATTTCTGATAGCTTGGTCATCCCCATCTTTAGGTCTTGAATCTCTGTTTCTTTATAACCTAATTCAATAAAGCCGCAATATTTTTCTGGGTTAACTCGTTCAGCTCCAGCACCCCAATATGAGAAGAAGCGGTTACCTTCTAGAACATAGTCTCCTACTTTGTTATGGAGTTTAATAATGACTTGATCTTTCCGAGCTTCGTCGATCATCGTTTTGAAATCAATGAGCTGAATATAGCCGGATTTAGGAGCGGTAATAAGTGTTTCGGTTTCCCGTTCTTTTTCCATTAAATCTCCCGGTTCTGCAGCACGAAATTGCTCAAGGTCGTTTCGAAGCGTTTCTCTTACGATAGAGATTGATTCTTCTTTCATGTTTGTAGCAATATTATGTACCTGCATCCAGCTCGTCGCGTGATTGATAAAGAAAATAAATGTTACAACAGTTATAAACGCGAGGAGGACAGTCATGCCTGGTATGGCTACAAAGTATTCGTCTTCTTTGCTCGTAATGAATAAGAAAATGACGAGAACGTAAACAAAGCTACCGTGGAATATTCCAATGAAGTGCTGTGTCGTTCGGTCGGCAACGAAGTTAAGAAGCATTCTAGGTGAGAATTGCCCGCTGAACGTTGTGAGAACAACGAGTAACGAGTTGAGTGTAAAGGCGCTAAGAGTTAAAATACCGCCTATGAGGGCACTAATTAACAATCGGGTTGGCTGAGCTGTTGTACGAAACATCTCAGGCGCATAATTTGAAAGTTCAAAAACTAAATCAAAATATAATGTAACAGCTACGAATACGAAGGCTCCTAAAATATATAACCCTGGCATATACCAGAGCGTAGCCTGAAGCTCGTGTTTTCGAATGCGTTTAGACATTTCGAAATATTTTCGTAGCTGCCATGGTAATATTTTTTTTATCATGGCAAGGGACTCCCTTCAATTTCAATCACTAACACTTTAGGATTACCCTTGAGGTTCGTCATTAAACCGTATGAAGAGGAATTTGTTTCATTTTTTTAATTATACCTTCACATGACGGTGCGAAATATGAAATCGTAAACCTTTTCCTTTGTTTAACATTGAATAGTACAGAGGAGGAGGGGAGATAATAATAGAATAGAGGATTAAATTGAAGGTGATGAATCATGATATCAGAAGAATCAATACTTTGGATTTTAATTAGTATTGGTGTCCTTTTGTTCGTTTACAGTCTTAGAAAGCCGCCAATAAAAGAATGGCTTCTGTTCTTTTTATTAACAGCCTATTTGTCATCAATTATTGGTGTTATTGTGGTTGAAGAGAATTTGCTTTCTTATCCAGTGAACTTGTTTAATGCACATTTCGATTCTAGTTTTACATATGAATATGTTTTATTTCCTGTATTAGGTATTTACTATTATCAAAGTACTTATCGATCTGGATGGTTGGGTTTTATCGTGAAGGCTGCGGTGTTTTCTTCTATTATTACTATTATGGAATACTTTCTAGAAAGATACACCAACCTTATACACTATATAAGCTGGACTTGGATGTATACATTCATCAGTACAATCTTTGTGTTAGTGCTCATCCGCATGATTGTCAAGTTCCTGCCACCCGTTAAAAATTAGCGAAGGGATTTAACTGCTAGGTGCATGATTAGGAGGAAAGGAATGAATACTATCTTCAGAGTAGACTGAATGGAGGTAGGTACTTTGTTAAATAAACTGATTGCCGTCTTAGCTATGACTTTCATACTCCTTGTTCCGATCGCACACGTTGGAGCTGAACCACCTTCTTATGCGAAGTGGGGGAAAACAGCGATTCAAGAGACGAGTCAAAGGTATCCCGATCAACAAATTACAGACTACAGTTATGATGGGAAGGTTTTTATATCTGATGTTCGTGAGCAATACGATTTTGAATTTACGTTAAAGCAAAATGGACAATCAAGGGAAATTAGAGTCTATGTCCTCGTTAACCCTAAGAAGGACCAGCTAATCGGTGTGAAATATGATGAGATTGAAGAATTTCAATAATCCTTATGAAAAAGTCAGCCATACCGGCTGGCTTTTTGTTGTGTTTTTAGGAAAAAAGGAATTTAGCGAGTTAAATCGAATGATATATGAATACAGAGAGGGTTATTTATTGAGAAGAGGAGAGGAAGACCATGAACATTATTAAACGTAAAACAGATGTTGAGACATTGTTGAAGGATTTTGAGCAAATTGCTGAATTTGACCAAATAGGTCAAAAACATTACTTCGTTTTTGATGATACAGAAAAAGAAGGACAGTGTACGGTCATGAAATACCAAGGTAATTCATTTTCCGTGCATTGCAAAGGAGCCTCTTATTGTGATGATCAGGAAAAGTATTTAGATGATCGTGCACTAATAGGTTTCTTATGGAAGCGACGTAAGGCTGTTAACATGATCCTTCGAGAAGCTCTTAAGGAAAAGGTATCTTAAATAACTTAACTTCAATCGTGTGGAATAATTCAGGAACTCTTTCGAATAAGCATCTGTCCTGAAGAAATGCTCTCTTTCATGTAAACTGTAAAAGTAGATAAAATGCAGTATTGAATTGAGGGACTCTTTGTGATTGGTGTATTTATTGAAATTATTGTACCCGTGTTCATTCTCATTGGCATCGGTGTTTTACTGCATCGTATTTTTCAATTTGATTTGTACACACTTGCGAAAGTAAATATTTATTTCATTGTGCCAGGCTTTATTTTCTTAAAACTCTATGAAACAGCTTTTTCGCTATCGTTGTTTTTATCGGTGCTTACTTTTTTTAGTTTGTTAATTGTGATTTTATATGTTGTTTCTTATTTAATTAGTCGTTTATTCGGCTATAGTAGAAGTGTACGCGCATCGTTTACAAACAGCATCTTATTCTACAATTCAGGAAACTATGGTGTACCGGTAAATGATCTTGTCTTTAAGCATGATCCGTTTGCTATGTCGATTCAAGTTATTATCTTAACGTTTCAAAACATTCTCACGTTCTCATGGGGAATCTTTTCTTTAAAGACGGTAGAAGGAAACAAATTAAATGCGCTTCTTGGGTATTTTAAAATGCCTGTTTTGTATGCGATGGTTCTTGGCGTTGGATTTAATCTACTCCATGTGGAACTGCCTGAATTTGTATTAATTCCTGCAGGGTACATTGGTGATTCGATGGTGGCGATCGCTTTGTTAACTTTAGGGGCTCAGGTGGCTCAGCTTCGGTTCGCGAAAAATTTATCTGTTGTTTATGTGAGCTTACTGCTACGTCTGTTGCTTGGACCTGCCATAGCACTGGGGATTATTTTTGTACTAGGTATTGAAGGGGTTACAGCTCAAGCGTTATTGATTTCATCAGCCATGCCGACAGCTGTGAACAGTGCTATTATTGCTCAGGAGTATGAAAATGAACCAGAACTCTCTGCACAGATTGTACTTGCTTCAACCGTTCTAAGTATGATCACAGTCACGGTTGTTATATCGTTAAGTCGCTGGTTGTTTTAGATGGACTAGTATTCTTTTGTCCTAATATTGAAAGAGAGAAAGTATACGGAACTGGAAATCGCAACCATTGATTTTTAGTAAACGAAGGTGTAGAGTATAGTCATAAGCAATACCCATTTCCTGCAACGCACGTTAACAACGGTTGTCTCAAACCGATGCTAGTTTTCCGGGAACTCTATATCCAGTTGCTAATAACAAGCCGGCCTTCTGTGCGGGACGTTAAAGGTAGCTGTGCGGGTACCCACCTGCTTTTACGCGGGCTTTGAGACACTTATAGTGACGACGAAGCGGGGTTGGGTTTAAATTTGCTTATTTTTTCTATTTAAATTAAATGATGCTGCACATAAAAAAGGCATGGATGCGATTTCGCTTCCATGCCTTTTTTGAGTATTGGTGTTTCGACATCGTTCGAGTTAAAACGGGCGGTGCCTGTCACCGCCCAAGTCCTTACGTGAAATACTCGAGCTTTGCATTTGGAAAGAACTTATCAATATAGCTTCCGAATGTGTCTTTCATGTCCTGCTGCTGATCCTTCTGATAAACGTACTTTCCAATACCATATTTCCCCCATTTATAAAGACGATCTTCTTCTTCCATTTCAAGCTTAGACATCGGGTAATTTTTTTGAATAACGCGCTTAGCTGGTTTAGTGAATCGATGCTGGATGAGTTCAAATGTTAAGTCTTTCGTTGCGCTCTTAGGAAGTTTGGCTTCTAACTTCTCAAATAGAGTCAGATAGCCCTGTTTCCAATCATCGTACAAATAGATAGGCGCGATGATGAAGCCCAGTGGATAGCCTGCTTCAGCGACTTTAGCGGCTGCTTCGATGCGCTCATCAAGCCTCGAAGTTCCGGGTTCTAGAAATTTAATAACGTAATCCGCATTCATACTGAAGCGGAACCTTGTTCTTCCCTGATGATCCGCATCTAGTAGATGATCCACATGTGCAAATTTCGTAACAAACCGAAGACGTCCATGATCAGATTTACCAAAGTACTCAATCGCACGCTTCAATGTATGCGTTAAGTGATCAATCCCGACGATGTCTGATGTACAGGATGCTTCAAACCGGGTAGGTTCAGGTGCTCGTTCTTGCATATACTTTTCTGCAGCATCAAAAATATCATCTGTATTTACATACGTGCGTATGTAGGGTTTGCTGCCCATTGTAGTTTGGAGATAGCAATAATGACAGTGCCCCATGCAACCAGTTGCGAAAGGAATCGCATATTCCGCAGAAGGTTTGGACGTATCAAATTTCAACGTTTTTCTCACCCCAACGACGAGTGTAGATTTAGCAACTCGATATTGCTGGAAGTGATTATCTCCCGGGAGGTTTCGCACTTGATTGTGTGATGTTGTTTCCCTAATTTCAATATCCATTTTAGAGAACTTCTCGTGTAGCTCCCGTCCGAGTGGATATTCTAATGCTCGTGGTTCCATATAGACGAGCTGCGGTACAAAAGGTTTGACCAATGGAAGCCCTCCTATTCTATGGATCCAAAGTATGTGGCATACGCCTGTTCTGCTTCCGCTTCTGTATGGTAGATCGCAATGTCGGAATCAAGTGGATAGTATGTTTCGTATAAGAATAAGGCAAGCTTACCAGGTTCATCAGGATCGTTTACAACGGCTGCTTCCTGAATGTTAGCCACGCTGTACGTATGAGGATTTCGGTACATCACATAGACAACATCACCTGCTTGATAGTCTTGTCCTGACTCGTAAGTGGAATCGTGCAAGTCCATTCTTTATCACTCCTTCAAATTCTTCTTTCTCATTGTTCCACAAGAGTGACATTTCCTTTCTGGTAAATAACGCCTATTTTAGTCATGAAGTCTAAAACGAGCGCATACGATGTTCTGTTGACTTGAAAGTAAGGGAGGTGCGTGAAGGCATGATGAAATACTTGATGAAACTATTGCCTTCACTAAGTTTTAGTGACAGAGTATTTGCTCGTATGAAGCTATATCGAAAAATGAGAGGTGGGGTATGGTACAAAGTTTCTGATCGTGTCGCTCCGAAGAAAAGCATATGGGTGAGGAAATTAGAAAATCCAGAAGCTTATTATGTATGGAAAAGAGAAGGACATTAGAGCTATTACAAAGACGCCGAATTCAACGGCGTCTTTGCTTATATACGACACAAGGTGACAGGCACCGCCTACCTATTGCAACCATCCATACAGTACGTTGCTCAATGGTTCGAGTATGAAATTCACGATCGTAATCGGGGTTGGGATATGGATGTGAAGTCTATTTAGAACTAAGAAAGTAAAACTGATACATAGAAGGATGCTATATACCCAAAGATCTTTCAATTGCTTTTTCTTTCGTAATTTGGCTGCTTCCATAACGGTAACTAGAATCGAGGCTACACCGACAGCGATAATAAACCACATCGTTTTACTCACCATCCTTTCTTTGAACAGAATCGGTGATGTTTCCGGTACGTTGAATGGTTGCGTGGATGGTGTAATCCACTTCGATGTTTTTAAATTCCTCATTCCAATGATTTTTCAACATTCGCCATTGATCTGGATGTTCGCGATGAATGAGGGCACCAAAACCTAAGATGTCACTGTTGAATTTATCTTGACTAGCAGAAACAGCTGACTCCATTTTAGATTGAATATCTTTTTCGACCATTGCTTCAAACTTTCTTATTGTCTGTGGATTGGTAATATCAATGTCGCATTCCACATCGCCTATGTTTCCATCTACACGCACGTTTGCATCAATATGAGGAGTGTTATTCTCTAAGTTTGCTTTTAATGATGTTATTGTTCTAATGACTTCAATACCTGTACTACTGTTGGAACAAGGAACATTAACAATGGTACTCGTGACATTGTCCGTAAAATAATTAAATCCTTTACTTTCATCCTCATTAAACCAGCCGACTAATTTATCGTTTTTAAAAACACCAATATGATCAATTTGAACAGTTGTAGGGGGCTCTGTTTTTTCAAGACTTCTACTATCTTTTCCTAGCTCAGGATTACCTTTAATAAAAATTCCAGTAAGGACGGCTTCATTACCATCGGTAGAAAGTTTATACATAAGTTCGTCTAATTTCACGGTATGAGTTGGCGCCCAGTTTCTTTCAGACATATAAAAGGAGGAAACGATCTTATTGGACGAAATTTTATCCATAGGCGTTAGAATATTTAGGAGTTGATCAGCGAGCGTGTCTTTTGCGATAACAAGAAGGAAGTCCGTTCTCATCTCGTGGTCTCTCGAAAGAAAATCAAGAGGCTGGACAATGCCACTTTTGGCTGCTTCTTCACCAAACACCACAATTTGTACATGAGAAAAATAAACCTTCCGAGGTGCTTGGACGGTTAATCTCCGAAAAGCTTCAAATAGCGTTTCTCCAGAAGAACGATACGTTGTTATAGCCGTCCGATTTGTTGGACTATCTGAAGCGATTTCTCCTGGATTTATGATTTGAACGGTCAGCAAGTAACCCTCATCGCTTTTGTCGATTCCGATGGCTGTAGCAATCGCTATTTCGTTAAGCTCTTTACTACTCCAACAGCTTGTTAACAGAAATAAACACGTCAACAAAGTGGCAAGACGATATACGTAAGCTATCATGTCCATGATCACCTTCTCATTATCCTATAGTTAATTTGATTCTGGTTTTGGTGGTGGTGTAGCATTTCTGGTTTTGTCGTTCTTGCTAATGAAAGAAGGGCGTGTCCGTATTTTCCAAAGCGGCGCACGTAGAATACTATCTTTTTGGTCTTTTGGGATAATGGGCGCCATAGGAGACATATATGGTACGCCAAATGAGCGCAAACTGCACAAGTGAAGGACCATTGCGATTATACCGATGATGATCCCAAATAAACCAAATGTAGCAGCAAGTAACATGAACGGAAAGCGAAGCACTCGAAGGGAAATGGCTAAGTTAAATGAAGGCATAACAAAGCTACTAATAGCTGTGATAGAGACGACGATTACCATTGCTGAAGAGACGATACCAGCTTCAACTGCAGCTTGTCCAAGAACCAGTGCACCAACAATGGATATCGCAGAACCGACTGCGCGTGGCATACGAATACCTGCTTCACGTAACACCTCAAAGGTAAGTTCCATTAATAACGCTTCAATGAGTGCCGGAAAAGGCGTTCCTTCTCGCTGTGCTGCTAAGCTAATTAGGAGGGATGTAGGAAGCATCTCTTGATGAAAGGTTGTCACAGCAATATATGCGGAAGGTGTTAACAAAGCAAGAAAAAAGGAGATATATCGCAATAGACGAACCATTACGCTTATATCAAAACGTTGATAGTAATCTTCACTCGATTGAAAGAATTGAACAAATAAAGTTGGGACAAGAAGCACAAATGGCGTTCCGTCAACTATTATAGCCACTCTGCCTTCTAGTATGCCAGCTGCAATCGTATCAGGTCGTTCAGAGTTAAAGATCGTTGGGAAAGGGGTGTAGGTGTTATCCTGAATGTATTCTTCAATATAGGCACTTTCCAAAATGCTATCAGTATCAATTTTCGTTAACCGTTCCCGCACTTCTTTCAAAATACTTTCATCAACAACGCCTTTTAAATAAACGAGGGCAACATCTGTTTTGGTTTTATGGCCGATGGGGTTCGTTTCGATCCAAAGAGAGGGATCTTTGATTTTTCGTCTGAGCAAAGCGGTGTTTGTTCGTATCGTTTCCGTAAAACCATCCTTCGGCCCTCTAATGACGGTTTGGGAAGTCGGTTCATTTACGTCGCGATCCTTCCAGTTCCTTGAACCGATCGCAAATCCTTTAGACTCATCTTGAATAAGTATGATTGTATCTCCAGAAAGAAGATGCTCATAGAGGGGTTGAAAACGATGAATCTCTTTTAATTCACAGGCAGCAAGAGAGAAATGCTTTAGGATTTCATAAAAGCTAGCATTTTGTATGACGTTCACCGCTATATCCGTTTTTCGAATATCGAGCATCAATGGATCAATGACGCTTTCCTGGACCATTACTTTGTCTGCAAGTCCATCAATAAAAATGACAGCGATAAGTTTTGTCTCATCTGTACCAGAATGAATCTCTCTAATCGTTAAATCAGAACTTTCTCCTAGCATTTTCTTTATGTTCACTATGTTTTTTTGAAGATCCAGGCTAATGTCTTTAGAAGTACTATCGGTGGAAGAGTCCTTTTCATTACGTTTTTTGGTTTCCCTTAATCGCCTTATGCGTTTCATCACAAATCCCCCACATTATTTTCTTCATTAAGTAGGTTTTCACATCGAATGGTTTTTATCCACCTCAACGTCATAAATCGATATTGGCATAAAACTGAGCGAAAATTCCCCTATTATGCATAAACGGCTCCGAAAGATGCATACTACTTTTGTATAAATATGTAAAAACGTTTTTGCTATGGTAAGTAGCGTATCTTTATCCAAAATACACATGATGATACGAAACACAGACCGTTAGGAATTAGGAGAATAACAATGAACATTGTCCTCATTATCACGCTACTGTTTTTTGTTTTTTGGAAAGGCGATTGGAGAAATTGGGAAAAATATTATCCTAGTATGCTTTATATTGCGTTAGCAGCGACCATTTATGAAACGATATCGTACGAAGAATTTCATCTTTGGGAATTTAAAAAAGACATTTTCTTTAGTAAATTTAATGTTCATTTACTACATAACCTCGTTGTTAATCCTTTAGTTGTGCTACTCTATCTGTCTAATTATCCAATTCATAAAAGAAGGTTTCTATACAATGTAAAATGGATAACAGGGTTTTGGTTCGTGGAGATTATAGCTTCCGAGGCTCAGATGATTACTTATTACAATGGATGGAACCTCGGATGGTCATTATTATTTATTATTGTGATGTTTCCGATGGTGCACCTTCATCACCGTAATAAAACGATTGCACTTCCATTATCGATAGGCATCTCGATGCTTCTATTAGTCATTTTTCATTATGTATAATCGATAAGGAAGAAGTAAAACTATAAGGTTCCAGCTATCAAAAGGAGAGTCTGAGCGATGGCAAAGGAAATCATTAATACACGTCAATTCTCATGGTTAGTTGCCTTATACATAATTGGAAGCTCCATCTTAATTATTCCTGCGGGTCTAGCTGCTGTAGCAAAACAAGATGCGTGGATTTCAGCAATCGTTTCAATTGGAGTCGGAACATTGCTCGTCGTTTTTTATGGGTATTTTATGAAGAAATTCCCTGATATGACGATTGTGGAAGCGAGTGAGAAAGTACTCGGTAAATGGATTGGTCAGATTGCATCGCTTATGTTTTTTAGCTTTCTCTTTCTTCTTGCAGCTCTTGTTCTTAGAAATATTGGAGACTTTTTAACGACCCAAATACTGATTGAAACGCCGCTATATATCATTTTTACCATCTTTATGATTATCGTTATTATGGGCGCAAGCCTGGGGATAGAAACCATTGCAAGAGCATGTGAAATCTTTTTCCCTTGGGTTTTCTGTCTTCTCATTTTGCTTACCATTCTACTTATGCCTGAAATGCAATTTGAAGCGATTAAACCGATAATGGAGAACGGTGTTAAGCCAATTATTAGGGCTTCTATTCCCTTTATTGGTTTGCCATTTCTCGAATTAGTTGCCTTTCTAATGATCTATCGACACGTAGACAAACAAAATAAATTGAGCATTTCATTCTTAAAAGGAACCGCGATGGGTAGCGTCGTTTTGTTTGTTATTATTTGTGCCACAATCCTTGTATTAGGAGCGGATTTCACTGCAAGGTATACGTATCCTACGTATATTCTTGCAAAGAAAATTAGCATCGGGAAGATCGTCGAACGAATTGAAGTCATTGTGGCGATTGTTTGGATGCTTTCTATTTATTTTAAGTTAGTTCTTTTGTTCTACACCTCAGCACGTACGTTAACGCAAATCTTTCGTGTTCAAAACTATCGACTGCTGTTATTTCCTCTTGGAATAGGGAGCTTGGTTTTAGCGCAAATTAGTTATCCTGACATTATTTATATGCAGGATTTTGTATCGAAAACATGGACCCTTTATGCATCGATCTATGGAATTGGTTTCCCTATGTTATTAATTCTGGTTGCAAAAAGTAGAAAGTTGATTTAATAAAACGAATTGGGGAAGAGCGTGCTAGCTTTAATATAGGGTTACCGCTTTTTTACCATCTCCGTCCTAAAAGAAATAAGACCTATATACTCTCTGCAGGTGGTACCTTTAGGTATCGCCTGTTCTCTTTTTTACTATGGAGAAAAAGTTTATGGTAATGGAATAAAACGGTTAGGGATTCAAGAGCAACTGATAATTAAAATGTTGGTAAAGCTTGTATCTAAGAGTAGTAGTTCGACTATTTTGAATGGAAAATCGACTTTTAAGGGGACGAAAGAGAGTTTAGTTACATATAAAGAACAATAAGCAATGCTACAATCACGTTTTTCGCACTTATTGAATCAAGGATGTCACAGCATCTTGGAAGAAGGAGGATATCATTCATGGATGCTTATCAAATGATTACGTTCATTAAGGAACTTGAAAGATTAAAGGATACGACAAGAACTGCCTACATGAGAAGCGGTCGACGAGAGAGCGTTGCCGAACATTCTTGGAGGCTAGCGATGTTTGCTTTTGCTTTAAGTGATCAGTTTCCAGAGCTTGATACAAAAAGAGTACTCATTATGTGCCTTGTTCACGATCTTGGAGAAGCATATGACGGGGATATCTCTGCTACGGTTCAAGTCGATCAAAAGCAGAAAGTACAAAAGGAAGAAGAGGCTGTTCAACGTCTCACATCATCCCTTGATGAGAAGGGAAAGCATGACATTCTTACAATCTGTCAGGAGTATAATAGAGGCTCCACAAAAGAAGCCAAGTTTGTAAAAGCACTCGATAAAATGGAAACGATTATACAACATACCCAGGGCACGAATCCCCCTGGTTTTGATTATGAATTTAACCTTACTTATGGGAAAGAGTATGTGAAGGATCACGGTATAATGAAATCCATACGTGACGAAATTGATAAAGCAACGATAAAGAAAATGAATGAGGAAGCATGATCTTATAAAGCAGGGATGGGATTAGGTGAAGATAAGTTTAATACGACATGGAAAATCCGCCTGCGATTTTTCGGAACGGATAACTAGTGAGGCTTATCGCAAATGGGTTAGTCAATATAATAGAGAAGGCATATGTGATGAAGCTCCTCAACAGGTTCAAGCTATTTTACAACAAGCACCGTTAGTATTAACGAGTGACTTACCAAGATCTCTAGAATCAGCGCAGCAGGCAAGTACGATTCAAAGCGATCCCATCTTCCGAGAACTGGAACTCCCCTTTTACAACATACGCTTCCTAAAGATCAAACCTCAAATGTGGACAGTCTTTTATCGGTTTCTTTGGTTTATTGGTTTATCAAACCAAGCAGAAACTCGAAAGGATGCGAGAAAGCGTGCCAAGTTAGCCTCCGATATTTTAGAGGAATGTGCAAAGGCGAAGGAGCCTCTCGTTTTAGTTGGGCATGGCTTTTTCAATCGCTTTTTAGGACGGGAGTTAGAGAAGCGAAGATGGAAGTTACAGGGAGATAAAAGTTCAGCGAATTGGGCTTGTCATACGTATTGGAAAGATTAGAACTAATCATTTTACTTTTTATTTTTTGCTCGGATTTTACTATGTTGAAATATTTTCAGCAATGTTGTGTGCTTCAAAAAACACTGTGTAGCTAACATAGTTTGCGAAGTTATGAGATTACTAGTTACATGAAGTGATGAATCAAATAATTATTCGCAAGAAAGAGACGCTATCTTAGCAAAATGTAATTGGTCAATTATTAAATTAAATCTGCTAGTTTATGAAGGGTTTTCAAGAAATATAGGGGTTGTCAAAAAGAAAAAAGCAGGTAAAATGGACGCAAGGTTAAAGAAAACATTCGTTTTGCATCATAGAAAAACATGCGAAACATATCATGGAAGTATAGAAAACAAACTGTTCCATACAGGAACTATTACAAGCTGGAAAGGGGAAAGAAACCATGAATCGTTCAGTGGTCTGTCCATGTGAGGGAGTTATCGAGAAAGTATTCGTCAAACATGCATCTCGAGTATATGAGTGGGAGCCAATGTTTGTCATTCGCAACGGACAGGGCAATACCGAGAAAATTACGCTTGGAGTAAGCGGGGAAATTTCTGAACTTCATGTGAAGGAGAATGATCGCGTAACTGGCGGTTACATTCTTGCCTCAATGAAAGAAGATGATTTTGTAACAGGAAGCGACTGATGCTCGCTCATAGCTGAGCAATGTGCTTGATGATCATAGAATGAGCGCAAACTGACGCAAGCTTGTTACGGTTTACCGTAGCGCTTGCGTCTTTCGTTTTTTTGATCCGATATGAGAATAATATCCAACTTATCCATATAATACTTTGTTGATCAAACTTTCTTATTTGTTTCTAACGAATATGTCTTGCAGGATGACTCTTTTTTTAGTAAAGTACACATATATTACACCCGAGATGGACAAATGTTTTTGTATGGAGGACACTATGAAGAAAATTGGACTGTTGCCACGTATTCTTATTGCCATTGCCCTTGGAATTGTTATTGGAGCTTATTTCCCTGAATGGACCGTACGATTATTTGCTACATTCAACGGGATTTTTGGAAACTTTCTAGGTTTCGCGATTCCTCTCATTATTATTGGATTTATTGCACCGGGAATTGGTGAAATTGGGAAGGGTGCAGGGAAGTTAATTGGGGTTACAACGTCAGTTGCGTACCTTTCTACGTTTCTAGCTGGTTTGCTAGCTTTCTTTGCTGCACGAAATTTATATCCTTTATTCCTTGAAACCGGTGGAGCCGCTTCAGAGATGGCGAATCCTGAAGAATCGCTATTAAAGCCTTTCTTCGAGGTTGAGATCCCTCCTATGATGGGCGTTATGACGGCACTCGTTCTAGCGTTTACACTTGGACTTGGCATGGCTGCGATGAAGGGGAATATGCTAAAAGGGGTTATGATTGAGTTTAGAACAATCGTTGAGAAAGTGATTAGCTACGTCATTATTCCATTACTACCGCTTCATATTCTTGGCATTTTCGCAAACATGACAAGTGCTGGACAAGTCCAAACAATCTTAAGTGTTTTTGCCAAAGTGTTCGTCATGATTATTCTTCTTCATATGACAATGCTTTTGATTCAATATAGCATTACTGGTGCAGCGACATCTCGTAATCCTTTTAAGCTTCTGAAAGGCATGATGCCAGCGTATTTTACAGCGCTCGGTACTCAGTCTTCAGCGTCTACAATTCCAGTTACGCTAAGACAAACGAAAAAGAATGGTGTACGAGAGAAAATTGCTGATTTCAGCGTTCCGCTCCTTGCGACTATTCACCTTTCCGGAAGCACGATTACGATTGTCTCGTGTGCGATGGCGGTTATGCTTTTGAATGGACAGGAGCCTACATTCGCTGCGATCATTCCATTCATCCTTATGCTTGGGGTTACCATGATTGCGGCGCCTGGTGTACCAGGTGGTGCTGTTATGGCGGCGATCGGATTGTTAGAAACAATGCTTGGATTCGATTCAACAATGATCTCACTAATGATCGCTTTATACCTTGCACAAGATAGCTTTGGTACAGCTTGTAACGTAACAGGTGATGGGGCTTTGTCAGGCCTTGTGGATCGATTAACATCGAAGAAAGCCACATTAAAAGACACTGCAAAAGCAGGGTAACATTTAGGACAGGCAGATGCCTGTCCTTTTTTTATGTTCTCTCGCAATCCAGTTCGTTCATAATAAGCCACCATTGCTGTAAGGTTTGTTTGAGAAAAAGGATTCTCCTATTATCCTCTCGAAATGAAAGTAGTTGGAGGAGGAGAGGAATATGAAAAATACGATTTTGGAACAAAACAAAGGAAGTTGGAATAAAGTTGCTCATCATTTTAACGGGGTAGATGCGCTACCTGCGTATGGCCCTTTTGCTCAAACGGAGAACGAGCTCCAGCTATTTGATCAGCTTGAGAAAAGTAAAGTACTTGAGATTGGGTATGGTAGTGGGCATTCATTACGGTATATGGCGAATAATGGAGCAGAAGAACTGTGGGGCGTCGATTTATCTGAAGAACAAAAACACAAGGCTGAGGAAACGTTATCAGGTTTATCCCCCAATCTTTTTTGTGCGCCAATGGAAGAAGAGATTGGTCTTCCTAAAAACTATTTTGATTATGTATTTTCTATTTATGCGATTGGATGGACAACAGATCTAAGGAAAACTTTCGCATTGATTTACGCTTACTTAAAAGAGGGAGGAAGCTTTGTTTTTAGCTGGGATCATCCCTTATATGTTCATTTGAAAAGTAAAGAAGGAGCAGTGACACTTAACGGTTCTTATCAAAATGAAGGCCTTCATACATTTGAAGATTTCAAAGGTGAAGGCGTCACAATGACGATCCATAAACGGAAAATGTCCACTTACATAAATGAATTAATCCAGGCGGGGTTTAAGATAAAAAAGGTGATTGAAAGTGATGTCTCTTCTTCTATTTCTGAAGAGGACATAACTGTTTCAGATCGATATTATTCTTTATACAAAGCAAAGAAATTTCCAACAACGATGATTATTAAAGCGGTCAAATAAGTTAGTAAGCTCTGGGTTTTGCGGTAGATATAATCGATTTTCCACCGAATAATATGGAACTTATTGTAAGTTGATCCGTACTTTAAGAGAAGCGTTTCTTTCGAAGAAGAAGCCACTATCTCTTAGAGGGTGTGATTAATCTGGTTGTAAAATTCATTTTTTGCATAGTCTTTTTAATAGTAGCTGTTTCAGTAGCTGGAGCGTTAAGTAAGATTTCTGCATTCATTGAAAAACATTTGTTAAGTAAACTCAGCACTTTCAACCGGTATGGGTTGCTTCTCGTCGTTACGCTACTGTTTGAGAGTGGAATAGTGGCCACCATATCGGTCATGAGCGGCTGGAATTTCATCGATTCATGGTTCGTAGGAAGTATTTTGCTTATAGCTATAATTTGGCTACCCGCTTATTTTAGACCGTTTCAAGAAAATGCAAGTCGCACTGTTGGAAAGTTTCATAGTGGTTTTGAATCAGGTGCGGTTGCGATCCATAGGGGAGGGTCACGTCATCCCTTTTTTGTTGGAACACTTCTTTTTACGACGGTTGGAATCTTTGTTTCTTTCGGATATTATTTTCCATATTTCATATAGCGAAACGAGCACTCTTTGAAAAAAGATAAGTAGAGATGATTACCTTAATCGGTATAGGAAACGGCTGAAAAATGGTGTTTAAGAAGTAAATAAACCGTCATAACGACTATTAGGAGCTGAGTGATTGTTGAAATATTCTCTTTGTATCGGTGCTTATCCTGGTGACGATGTGATTACTCATTTGGAGAAAGTGAAAGAACACGGCTTTCATGGACTCGAATATTATGATTGGACAGAGCTCGATCTAAAAGAAGTGGCTAAAGCACAAAGTCGTATTGGGGTTGGAATTACAGCAACATGTACAAGGTCTTTCAATCTAGTGAATCCCGAAATGAGTGAGCTTTTTCTTAGTGGACTAACTGAAACAATTGAAGCATGCAAAAGACTTGGAACAACTTCAATTATTACACAAACGGGGAACGTTATGATCGATGCGCCTGTTAAGATGCAACAAGAAGCAATGATTGAGACTCTTAAACGGAGTGCGGCGCTATGTGAAGAGTCTGGTATGGTGCTTGAAGTAGAACCTTTAAATGGACTTGTCGATCACGAGGGGCACTTCCTTCAATATTCAGATCAAGCGGTTTCGATCATAGATCAAGTTGATAGTCCTCATGTAAAGCTTCTCTTCGACGTTTATCATCAGCAAATTACAGAGGGGAATGTGATTCGAAACGCGACGAACTATCGTAATCGCATTCATCATTATCATATCGCTGATAACCCTGGGCGAAATCAGCCAGGAACAGGTGAATTAAATTATTTGAATATCTTAAAAGCTATTAAAGAGACGGGGTTTGATGGGTTTATTGGATTGGAATGCGGCTATACGATAGAAACGGATCGAGCTTTAGTAGAGTTTAGAGAGACTATTTTAGAGCACGTTGAATAGTGGTTAGAAATGAGAAAGAGCTACAAAAACCAGTGTTCCACTGGGAGTTGTAGCTCTTTTTGGTATTACCTATTTAGTTTTCGTAATCCGTGAAGATCGAGTAGACCAAATCCTACTTTCGAGAATATCGGAAGAACGATAAAGGCTAGAGTATCAATGATCCCTGCAGTTACGCCAACTCCTGATGACCCGAAAAACCATGCGGTAGGGTAAAGAACCCAAAAAGATGTTAAGTAAATCGCCACTCGCTTATAATGCTTTGCAAGTTGCTCGTTTGAACCATCCGCTATTCTCTTGAGCGGTCCCCATACAATGACTAATATGATGACAAGAGCCACAAGCCCCATTGTGTACCAAACATATTTTAGTGATTCAGATGAAAAATCTGCAATGAGACCAGTTAAAATCATAAAAACATCAGCTGCAATCAAAGAAGCGATGAGTGTACGATTGATTTTACTTTGGTAGAACATAGCAGTTAAGGCAAGTGATAGTAGTAAGAGAGGAGTGGAGACTACCCAATCTAAATAGCGTGCAAAGTAAATCGTTTTTTCCGGTCTTTCTAATATCCCTTGCCCTAAAGCAATGGATAAATAAGCGACCCCAGACCATCCTGTGATTAGAATAGCGACAACATATTCATACAATGGAACGCCTTTTGGGTTTCGACTTAGGAGATAAAAATAAATGGCGCTTGAGATCATGACGATAAAATAAAAAATGTGTAACGAAATATCAATTGAATTCATGGTTTCACCTCTATCTTCTTAACGTGATATCCATTATCGGCTTTAGAGAAGAATTTATTCATTATTAATAGAGTGATTATAGAATTTTTTCAATAAATACAAAGACTATTTGTATTGAAAGAATCAAATAGGTAGACGGATGGAAGAGAACATTTTAAGATGGAAGTACTGAGTGATAAAGGAGTTACGATATGAATTTCGTTGCACTAGATTTTGAAACGGCTAATTCGCAAAGAGGAAGCGTTTGTTCCATTGGTCTCGTAGAATACGAGAATGGGGAGCTTATTCGAGAGTACTATCGATTGGTGAAACCAAAACAAAATTATTTTGCGGGCATTAACATTAGCATTCATGGGATTACAGAAGAGGATGTAGCTGACGCACCTGAGTTCGACGTTCTATGGAAAGAGGAAATTCGTGAGTTGGTAGAGGGGAAATTCCTTATCGCGCATAACGCCCAATTTGATATGAGCGTCTTACGCGCTGTTCTCGATCAATATAACCTACCTTATCCGATGCTTGCTTATAACTGTACGGTGAATTTATCGAAAAAAACGTGGACATTACCTCGATATAAATTAAATGTTGTCTCTGATTACCTTGGAATCGACCTTGATCATCACCATGCGCTGGATGATGCACGTGCTTCAGCTCTAATTTTCTTGAAAGCGGCGGAGACTTTAAATGCAAGCGATGTAAATGATCTTGTGGAGAGAACAGGTACGGCAAACGGTGTGTTGTTCGATAATGGGTATGAACCAGCAAAGTTAAATAAAAAACGAGTGACAAAGAAAAAACCATCACCAAAAATTCGCTAACGAATTTGGTGATGGGTTTTTTTAACCTATTTTACTTCTGAAATCGTTTAGAAGAAGTGAATGAGGAAGGATAATGTATCAAGCTCTCTCGCCAAGTCAATTTGCTGTAGGTGGATATTGGCAGGAAGTTGCAAGTAGGCAGAAGAAAAATTCATTATCCCAATAATTCCTGTTTCAGATAGTTTTTCAGAAATTAACTGTGCTGAAGCGGCAGGAATGGCGAGAATGGCAACGGTTACGGTAGGGGTTAAGCGGTCATACATTTCATCGATATGATAGACTGGAACACCAGCAATCGTTTTGCCTACTATTTTTGGGTTATTATCAAACGCCATTTTGATTTTAGGAGACGACTTTCGTAAATGGTTATAGTGAAGAAGTGCTGTCCCAAGGCGACCTGCGCCAATTAGTGTAGCTTCAGGTTCAGTCTTCTCGTTCACGATCAGGTGAAGGTGGTTGACTAACTTTTTCACTTCATATCCAGCCCCTTTTCGACCTGGGGCTTTTATCTTAGAAAAATCTCTCCTTACAAGGTCTGATTTATAATTAAGTGCATTTCCAATCTCTACAGATGAAATCGATTTTTGTCCCGATTTCTTAACGCTTTTTAAGTAAGAGAGGTAGAGTGGGAGCCGCTTAATGGTTGCATTTGGAAGCTTATTCTCTTCCTTTTTCATAACATTACCTCCGTCAAACTAATACGCTTTCCCTTCTATTATAATCTTAATCTAGCAAAGTGCAATTTGGAAAATAATCCAAAAGAACTAGAGGGGATAACGTGCAATAAAAAAGTTAAGTTAATCCCCAAAAAAAAATCGGCCAATCAGGCCGATTTGATAGCAGCTTTATTCATTAAGTTCTTTTTTACATAAATACCAGTCGATGCATTCGAGATCATCCTCATTTTCACGTTGCTTCATAGCTTCCTTTGTCTTTGGAGGAGAAACGAGCACTTTATCTCCTGGTTCCCAATTTGCGGGAGTTGGTGATCCGTGATCATCGGTTGTTTTCAAAGCTTTAACCAATCGCATGATTTCATTCATATTCCGCCCAGTAGTAAGAGGGTAATAGATAACAGCTCGAACCACCTGTTTATCATCTACCACGAAAACGGCTCGGCTTGTTTCAGTTTGACTTTCTTCAGGCATAATCATGCCATATCGAGTGGCAACGTTGCGATCAAGATCTGCAATCACAGGGAATTCGATTTCAGTGTTAAAGTTTTTCTCGATGTTACGTACCCAAGCAAGATGAGAGGATACGCTATCCACACTTAATCCAATTAGCTCAACGTCAAGCTGACGTAACTCAGGATAAATTTCCTGAAAAGCGACAAACTCTGTTGTGCATACAGGTGTGAAATCTGCAGGATGGGAAAATAGGACAAACCATTTACCTTTATAATCGTCTAATGAAATCTGTCCGTGAGTTGTGTTTGCAGTAAAATCGGGGGCAGGTGAACCGATCCTTGGAAGCTGGTATGTGACTTCAGTTTGTTGTTCTGACATCTCAAAACATCCTCCTTTAATTTGAATCTATGGATGGTGTTCCCTTCTCATTTTGAAATAAACAGTCGATTTTGTGACAAATGTTAAAATTAGTCTTTTTCTTATAGAAAGGAGAAGATAGAATGAGAGAGAGGTAAATGATTCCAAATTATGAGAGGGGAGTAAGGAGATGCAAATCGAATTTCTTGGCACTGGTGGCGCTATGGCGATCCCACGCCCACTCTGTCAATGTGACATATGCAAGGAAGGAAGAGAAAAAGGACTTCCTTACAGTAGATCTGGTCCAAGCGTGTTTATTCATGGGCCCAATGTTTTGATTGATACACCTGAAGATAGTTACATGCAGTTAAATCGATCACGTATTTCAAACATTGATGGCGTCTTTTATTCCCATTGGCACCCCGACCATGTGATGGGGAGAAGGGTACTCGAATCAATGAATGCCGATTGGATTAATCATCCTGCAAAAGGAACAACGACAGACGTTTATCTTCCAGAACAAGTAGCCATCGATTTTCAGACAAGATTAGGCACAGCAGAGCATCTAGCTTTCTTTGATAGTCAGAAGTACATATCGCTTCATGAACTGAGTGATGGAGACAAGGTGAGTCTTAATGGGGTAACGATTACACCGTTTCGCCTTTCAGAGGACTATGTTTATGCCTTTTTGTTTGAGGGAGAGGGCAAACGTATTCTCATTGCGCCTGACGAGTTATTTGGTTGGGAGCCACCTGAGCTTGGAGAATTGGATGTTGCGGTGCTGCCTACAGGTGTTTGCGAATTTCATCCGATCACTGGGGAACGTCAAATAAGCGCTGATCACCCTGTACTCAAAGAAGAAGCAACGTTTCGTCAGACGCTTGAAATCATTGAGAAGCTTCAAGTGAAGGAAGTCTTTCTAACACATATCGAAGAACCCGATCAATTAAGCTTTGATGATCTAAAACAAGTGGAAAACACCCTTCTACAAAATAAGAAGATATCCTTTGCATTCGATACGTTAATCGTTGATCTCACGTAAACACCATGGATGCCCAGTTTAGAATGAAAGACAAAAGGGAAACAGTTTTCTAGAAATGAGGTGAGCGTATGGAAATGTCATTTGGCTTTATTGTAAATGTGGTTATCGCCATTTTCTTATTTATAGATGCTAAAAAACGAGATAAGAGTTCCTTCTTTTGGGCCATTATCGGTTTGATATTTGGACCAATCGTACTTGGGATTTATTTCATTCAGACAGGTAGAAAAGGAATCGGTTGGCTTATCGTTGTTCTTGCGGTGATCTGGTATATTATCGCAATCGTCTTTGCCATTCTGGCCGGTATCTTGGGCATCTTGTTTTAGTACGAACCTGAAGCATTTGCTTCAGGTTTTTACATGAATTGGGATGTTCTTTGAAAGTGATAGTTAGAAAACAAGTGAGATATGTCTTAAACAATAGAGCACTTTCGGTGGATGGGCGTCATGGTGTAGAGAAGAAAGTGTAGTACACATTCACCTATCAGTAAGTTCTCGAGGGGGAAGTAATGGATGAGGAAGCAAAAGTGATCGATTGGATCACTTCCGAAGTCGAAACAGAATCATGCACCATGCAGGATTATCCAGTGTATCATTGGGGTAAACGAGTCATCGATCGAAGCGGAGATTATCTCATTGTTTACTTCCATCCGTTGCTTGAAAAAGTGGTCTATACATTCAAAGGCGTGGAGGATTGCTTTTTTATTGCTCATTGATAGGAGTATGTTTTGTGATGTAGAAGAGGTTGATTCCTTGAACGAAAAGGGGAGCGCGAATGTTGATTCGCGCTCCCCTTTTTGTTAGTTCGGTATGAGTTGAATGCCTTCTTCAATTTCTTTTGATGAGAGCAGAGAGAGTTGGTTAAGTAATTCAATCTGAAAATCTCCAGGCCTGTTTCCAACGAGATGAGCGGCTTTTTCACTAGCCACTCCATAGAAAGCAAGAACGCCATAGGCTGCGAGCATAGGATCTGGTTCAATGGCTGCAAACGCTCCAAGCAGGGAAGAGAGAAGACATCCAGTGCCAGTTACTTTCGTTAAAATGGGATGGCCATTTCCTAGTCTTATTGACGTATTGCCGTCTGAAATGGTATCAATTTCACCAGTTACAATCACAACACAGCCAAACATCTTGGCAGCTTTTCTAGCGAGAGCTTCGCGATTTCCGTCCCCTTCAATAGAATCAACGCCCTTAATTGACCATGTTTTTCCTGCAACATTAGCAATTTCTGCGGCATTTCCTCGCAAATATTGAACGTCGACTTCTTTTAAAATGCGGCGAGCAGTTGACGTTCGATAAGGAGTAGCACCGGCTCCAACTGGGTCGAGTATAACAGGGGTGTTTAATTCATTTGCTGCTTTTCCTGCGAGTAGCATCGCTTCAACGGTTTCCTTTGTAAGTGTACCAATATTTAAGACGACAGCTCCAGCAATTCTCGCCATATCTGCCGCTTCCTCTCGTGCATACGCCATTACAGGGCTAGCTCCTGCGGCAAGTAAACCATTTGCAGTAAAGTTCGTAACAACTGTATTCGTTATATTGTGAACGAGAGGAGAAGTCTCTCTTACTTTTGTAATTAATTCTGCTGCGTGTTTCTTATCCATGGCGCACATCCTTTCTGGTGAATCAATGATAAGTGGTTTCATTTCCTCATTGTACCAATAAGAGGAAGAAGTGAAAATAAAAAAGAGGGGGAATGCTCCCTCATCTTCTATCGTTTTGAATACCGATTCCAGAAGCGCAGAATCCATGAAAATGGAAAAGGTAACCGATAGCCGGCTTTTTCAAGTTGTTTTAAGAAGGTTAATAAAGGCACCGCCAACGCGTCGTTTTTGCTTGAGCTCTTCTTCATTTCCTTTCACTGTAATCCGATACCCATCATGAAGACCTTCCACTTTCACTTCAGAGCGTCCGAGCTTTTCTGTTGTTTCCTTTATTACTTTTTCATCGTTCATTTTTACTGCTCCTTTTTTTCCATAGTCGCTTCTCGAAGGTACCTGCAAGAAGTATGACGAGTAAACTGATTCCTCCAGTAATCATAGTAGGAAGGAGTAATGATTGAATTTCAAAGGCGTGACTAATAAAGAATCCGATTAGACTGAGGCAGAAAAGGATAAATCCATAATGTTTATTCCACAGTAAGCTTTTTGCTTTAACTTCCCGTTGTTTTATCGATTCCTCCCATTGCCGATGTTGGTTGAACTCATCAGACAATCGATCAAGAGGGTTTTCAATGGAAGTGATTCTCGCATAAAGTTGTTTCAAAATTTTCTTAGGATCATAGCGCTTATCAGTTGATTCTTCCCGATTGATCCATTCTTGCACAATCGGCTTTCCTTCTTCTATTAAATCAATCTCTGGGTCCAATGTGTAAAGGATACCTACAATTGTTGATATCGCTCTTCCTAGAAAAGCAAATTCACTAGGTAGTTGAATGGGCTGTTTATTCACAAGGGTTTGAACTTCTGTCAGAACTTGATCTGCCGTATCTTCATCCATCATCGTTAAATCTTGTTCCACAAATAACGTGACAAGCGTCTGGATAGCTTTCTCAATCTGCCGCTTGTCTGAATTAGGAAGAAGAAACCGAAGCTCTTCAAGGGCATCCGTGACATCATGATACTGATTCAGCACGATTCCAGTAATCAGCTTGCGAATCGATAGAGCATCTCTTGCTTCAATATGACCAACCATCCCAAAATCGATAAAAACAACTGTGCTATCTTCTTGGATCAGAATATTTCCTGAATGTGGATCGGCATGAAACTGTCCCTCTTGAAGAAGCTGATCAAGGTAGCCCTTCAAAAGTTTACGTGCGAGCTCCTGTCGGTTTATGTTCTTTTCTTTAATGTAAGACAGATTCGTAATCCGCGCGCCTTCCATCCACTCCATGACAAGGACTTTTTTCGTTGACCATTCAGATACATAATTGGGTACGCGATAACCCGGGCTGTCTTTGTAACGTTCCTGGAAGTGTAGTCCGTTTTTTAGTTCTTTTTTAAAATCGAGTTCATCTTCGATCACGCTTCGAACTTCATCATAAAGTCTACTAAGATCGAGCTGTTTTCCATAAGAAGTGAATGTATCCATCAACCAAAACACAATTCGGAGCGCTTGGAAGTCAGCTCGTATGATTTTACGGATATTTGGTCGACGGATTTTGATGGCAACATCTTCACCTGATTTTAACGTTGCTCTGTATACCTGACCAATAGAGGCAGAAGCAACTGGTCGTTCCGAAAGGTGATCAATGACATCTTCGTAATCAGATGACCACTCTTCTTCAAGAGTCTTTCTCGCTTTCTCCCAAGAGAAAGAAGGGACGCGGTCAACAAGATCTTCAATTTCTTCAAGAAAAACTTTTGGAAGAATATCAGCTCTTGTTGAGAGGAACTGTCCAAGCTTCACAAGTAAACCTTCAAGACGAATCGCTTTTTCCTTATATTCTTTCGCTTGTTTCTTTAATAGCTTCTGCCAGCGTTCCTGGTCCCATGAATGCTTGCTTTTCCTTCTGAAATGCTCGAGTTGAATGAAGAACTTAACCGACATCCAAACGATCACGACGATCCGATACAGCGAATAATATTTCATATGCGACTCCTACTCCTGAATAAAAGGCGTTTAGTCTTTAACATAGCCTATTTTCGTTCATTAGAAACAACTATTACAGCTGAAGAGCACATTAAATATCCCTATCTCTATAAGAGACAGGGATGAATATTATTTTTCCTATTGCGTCAAACGATGTTACATATTAATGAACCTTATTAAATCGGTTCGCTAGCTCATACGAGTGAAATCTTCATTACTTTCGTCTCTTATTGAGCCACTTTTGAATAAGAAAAGCTATGACGGCTGAAATCCCTATGATGATGATCGTCACAAGAAAAGAATTCTCTGCGCTCGTATAATTTCCAAAGCTTGTATAGGAGGGGGATTCGACTAACATTGTTAAAATGATCCCCGATAGAAGTTGTAGAAAAAAGAATAATAATATAAAACTACTTGCAAAATACATATAATTCCTCACGTGAACAGTTCCTTTCCGTGCTCCAAACAGCATATTTAATGACGTTTCCCTTTACATGTGTTCGAATACCCCATTCTATTATAGGGGAGAGGAAATGTTTGTCATATGGTTTTATAAAAAATCTTATATCACGACTAATTTGAGAACGATTTGTATGCCTCCACCAATTTGATTGAATCATACTGTTTCAAGGCTTAAGAAGAAGGGAATCTACGAAAGAGACTTACTATTTCTGGTTTAGGGAGGACGTATCTGTGAAGCGAGCCATGTTGATTATTAATCCATCTTCAGGGAAAGAAAAAGCGATGAAATATGAAGATGAGGCTGTAGCCATTTTAGAACAAAACCATGTAGACGTTACGGTGAAGTATACCGAAAAAGAGGGAGATGCTGTTCGTTTTGCAAGAGCTGCTTGTGAGAATCACTTTAATACAGTTGTTGCAATGGGAGGAGATGGAACGATCAATGAGGCGGTGAATGGTTTAGCGCGTGAAACAGAACGCCCTGATTTTGGTTTCGTGCCCCTTGGAACAGTGAATGACTTTGCAAGAGCACTAGACATACCGATGCAACCTAAGAAAGCGCTAGAGGTTCTATCTGAACAGCATACGAAACCGGTTGATATTGGACGTATAAATGATCAATATTTCATGAATGTACTTGCAGTTGGCGCCATTGCAGAAGCTGTATATGACGTTACGGCTGATCAAAAATCCAAATTTGGTCCACTCGCTTATTTAATTGAAGGTGGAAAAGCATTAAAGGATAAAACACCATTCGACTTGAACATTACATACGACGGTAAGCAATGGGATGGGAAAGCTTATTTAATGCTGATCGCGTTAACAAACTCAGTTGGAGGGATACAGTCTTTCGCTCAGCATGCAGAGGTGAACGATGGCTACTTTCATGTCTTTATATTAAGAGAGTTTTCTCTTACAAAAGTGTTTAAAATCATACCAGATCTCTTCAGTGGAAAGTTGCAAAATAATGCTCAAGTGGAGTATTTTCCAGCCTCGAAATTAAAAGTGGAGTCGGGTCATGAACTTGTTGTAAATATCGATGGCGATGAAGGTATTCACCTTCCGTTCGAAGCAGAAGTGATGCATAACGAATTAAATATTTTTGTACCAAAAGAGTAGGGAAACCTGCTCTTCTTTAGTGCTTATTATTTGAAAAAGCTTTTTCTTCAATTATTCACCTATCCCAATGACTTGCTTCTTAATTTACAGCGATGTGAATATGTTAGTCATGATAAGTATGGGGATGAGGTGAAGAAATGGTACAAAAGGTCTTGTTTTTTGGAGATGTAGGAATTGATGACACGATCGCCCTTTTATTTGCTTATTTATCAGAAGGTGTGGATGTTATTGGTATTGTAGCTTGCTACGGAAACGTATCAAAAAAACAAACGACCCGTAACGTTCGCTACTTACTTGAAGAAGTTGGTCGAACGGATATCCCTGTAATGGGTGGGGCAGAAAAGCCCATGACTGGAGAGGTGCCGATTTATTATCCTAATGTACATGGCCCGGAAGGATTAGGTCCTATTACGCCACCGCCAAATGAAGCTGCCCCTTTAGAGAATTTCTTTCAAGTGATTTCATTAATTGAAAAGTATGACGACCTTGTGATCGTAAACGTTGGGAGGATGACTTCTCTTGCGACGCTTTTTCTCTTGTATCCAGATACGATGAAAGGAATTAAATCTTTTTATATAATGGGCGGTGCATTTAACGTCCCAGGAAACGTGACCCCGAGTGCAGAAGCTAATTTTTATGCAGATCCAGTTGCGGCAAATATAGTGATGAAATATGCTGAGCATGTTTTTTTATTTCCACTAAATGTGACGGAGCATGCGATTGTAACACCGGGAATGGTTAATTATATTCATGCAAAAGGGAAGGCGCCTCTTATGAAGCCACTTCTAGATTACTATTATGAGGAATTTTATAAGAAAATGGTTCCAGACATTGAAGGTAGTCCTGTTCACGATGCGCTTACGTTAATGGGGGTTGAAAAGAAGGACATTTGCTCATTCTACCGCACTCGCGTAGCAGTAGAGATTACGGGAGAAGCCCGGGGCCTAAGTATTGGTGATTTTAGGAAATCATTTGAACAAGAGGAATTTGATGGAAGACCTATTCATTCAGTCGCAATATCGATGAACTATTTTACTTTCTACCAATTATTTATGAGTAGGATGACCGGAGAAACTTTCTAGAGATCTGAAACATTTCCTTGTGTTCTTTCGTAAATGGTGTAGGATAGTCTTAAAAACGAGATTTCTCTCAACCAAAAATTATACCTCTTGTGTACCTAAGCTATTATATTATTCTTGGATTCTATTGCGATCCAGGCGATTCACCCTTATACCATGCCATCTGTTGCGAATAAGTGTAAAGATAGAGATTGCGTAACATATGCGAGAAATGAAGAGGGTGTTGTCATTTGAATGACATTGGAAGAATGGTTCAGCAAATTGAGATATCTGGAACAGAGGTTCTTCGAAAACCAGAAGAGCTGAAGCTAATCGGTAGAGGTAGAAGTGCAGTCGTATTTAGAATACGTGATGAACAAAAGGTTCTTAAGGTTTTCTATCCTGACTGTGCTCATCTTGCTGTGCAGGAAGCTTCGATTTATCAAGTACTTCAAGATAATAACCACTTCCCTTTTTATTATGAAGGAGGAGAGGGGTATGTGGTTTTAGAATACTTGGACGGCATTACATTCTACGAGTGCTTAAGACGAGGGATTATCATCACTGATAATATGTTACTGCAGGTGGATGTGGCGCTCCAGTATGCCCGTTCTAAAGGGTTGAATCCTTCCGATACACATCTCCAAAATGTGATGCTTCTCTCGAATGGAGAAGTTCGCGTCATCGATGTTGTTCGCTTCCGTCAATCAAAGGAGTGTACGCACTGGGATGACTTAAAGATGGCCTATGATCGCTACTACCGACGTCGCTTCTTTCCGAAGAAATACCCCGTTTGGTTCATCGAGATGATCATTCGGCTCTACCGTAAAGGCTTCATCAAAATGAATGAAAGGAAGTGATGATCGATCATGCAGCAATCACGATTGTTTCGATTTTTTATTTGGCTCCTCCTTATTTTTACAGTGATTTGGGTAGGGAGTAAAATCGAATTTATTTTTCGCCCACTTGTGATACTCGTAACAACTTTAGCATTTCCAATCATCGCTGCAGGGGTGTTTTATTATATTCTTAGACCTGTTATCGCCCTCTTAGAAAAGTGGAAAATTCCTAGACCGCTTGGTATTCTCCTTGTCTATCTTGCCCTTGCTGGTGGTGTGACTGGTTTAGTCCTGAGTATTGGTCCTGTTCTAGTTGATCAATTTAATAGTCTTGTCCAAGGTGCCCCGACCCTTATCAATGATCTACAAAAGGCGACCAACGAATGGCAAAGCAATCCATACATAGCGAGAATTCTTCAAAGTGAAATGGTTGATATACAGGAGTTAACGGATCGTATATCGGGTTCTATCGGAGAAATTAGCTCCTCTTTCGGGAACTATCTTTTCTCCATATTAAATGTGGTGACAAATGTACTTGTAGGAATTGTGCTTCTTCCTTTTATCCTTTTCTTTATGTTGAAAGATGGAAAGAAACTGATGCCTTCTTTACTTAGCGTTGTGCCTCGAGCTCATCGAAAAGAAGGGGCGAAAATACTAGAGGACATGGATGATGCGTTAAGTGGCTTTATTCAAGGCCAGCTGATTGTTAGCATCTTTATTGGAACCTTTGTTTACATTTGGTATGTTATTATTGATCTTGATTATGCGTTAATTCTAGCGCTCATTGCCCTTTTCCTTAATGTTGTACCGTTTATCGGTCCTATCATTGGGACGGCACCTGGGGTTATTGTAGGATTAATTCAATCACCGCTAACAGCTCTATGGGTTGTCCTTGGTGTGATCGTAATTCAACAAATAGAAAGTAACCTTGTATCACCTCTTGTGATGGGGCGAAAACTTGATATCCATCCACTAACGATTATTTTATTGTTATTGGTTGCCAGCAGTCTTGCTGGATTCCTGGGACTCATTCTAGCGATTCCAACTTATGCGGTGTTAAAAGTAATCTTTACGCATACGTATCGATTAATTAAACTGCAGCAGCGTGGAAAGCATGTAACGACTAAATCATAAAAAAAGAACAGGCATTCCAAATATGGAATGCCTGTTCTTTTTCTTATTCAATAACGCGTATTTTAACATCTTTTCGTCCCCAATTGAGGGCGCCTTGCTGACTTGGAATAAACACATCAATACGATTGTTATTAATGTCGCCACCAATGTCTGCGGCAATGGCAGTCCCATATCCTTCAACTTCCACAATGGAGCCAAGTGGAATCATATCAGGATCAACGGCGATCACTTTGGCGTCCGGGTATTTGTCTAAATTGATTCCCATCTTAGTAACACCGGAACATCCGGTGCAATCGGCTGTATATGCGGTGCTTTCTGCCGTGAATTCTTTCCCTGCAGCTGAACCTGGTGCAGCCATTTGATCTAACGCTCTACGTGTGGACGGTCCTGCAATCCCATCAGCTGAAAGGCCATTGTCTCGTTGGAATTCCTCTACAAGTGTAGCTGTACCTGAACCATATATCCCATCTGCATCGCTCTCATATCCCGCTTGATTAAGCTGGCTTTGTATATGTATGACTTGTTTCCCGATGTCTCCACGTCTTAGGACTTGAAGGGCTTGTTTTGTTTCTGGTCCTGCAATCCCATCTACTTGGAGATTGCGATTCGCCTGAAAATCCTTCACGGCTTCTTCAGTGATCTCTCCGTAATAGCCTGTTGCAGTGTGGTAGGGGAATAGCCCTTTCGTCATAAGATAGTCTTGCAGTTCCTTAACTTCTCCCCCTGAGTCGCCTTGTTGGTTGACACGATCAAATGCTGCAGAAGCAAATGAAGGCATGGCTACAAAAATGATGCTAGAAATAAGTAGCGCTGCTACGAGTTTCATTTTGTGTTTCATCTTTATTCCTCCTTGAATGATTGTCCTATACAAGAGACAGCATTCGGAGGAAAAGGAGTCTATTCGACGATTTTGATCAAATACCCGACGATATGATTAGAAAACGCCCAAATAATGGAATGGAAAGAGTGAAGAAAAGAAGGACTATGTTTGAAAAGCCTTCGTCAAATTGATCGTTGACTCTTCATCAATAGAGATGGAAAATAGAATAGTTAGTGAAATCGGTTCTTTCAGAAAGGAGATACATTTCTAGTGAAAGCTCTTGAAAGAAAATGGATTCATCTTATCAATATTATTCTTGGAGTCATTATTGTTCCATACTCTATTTTAGAACTCCTCGGTGTTTTAAAGTTAGCTGAAAATAATAACTATCTGTTCGTTCCAATCGGATTATTTGTTCTTTGGATCGTTCTTTATATCCTGCAAATTAAGAAGAAAAACACTCTTCTTGTTATGAGTGCTATTTTTCTCAATGTGTTCTATTTGTTTTTCATTATCCCTCAATTGTTATATTAGTAAATTTTCTGGATTCTTCAATCCCATGAATACTTTTTTGAACATCGGGTATTGTACTAAAGTGGTCATAAAGACTAACAAGTACTTAGAAGATAAAGGAGAGGAATTCAATTGACTAAAGTATTAATGGTCGTAACAAATCATACAGAAATCGATTCAGAGCACAAAACAGGACTATGGCTTGAAGAGTTCGCTGTCCCTTATAACATCTTCAAGGAAAAAGGGTATGACATCAAAGTCACTTCCATTCAAGGTGGCGAAGTAGAGCTTGATCCAAATAGTATCCCAGAAGAAGATCCGAAAGAATGGGAAGACGCTCAAAACCAACTGAAAAATACAACTAAGGTAACAAAAGAAGATGCAAATAACTTTGACGTTGTCTTTCTACCGGGCGGTCACGGAACGATGTTTGACTTCCCTGATAGCGAAGTTCTTCAACATATCCTTCAGGAACAAGCTGAAGCAGATAAAATTATCGGATCCGTTTGCCACGGTCCAGCAGGACTTGTGAACGTAACTTATAAAGACGGTACACCTCTTGTAAAAGGGAAGAAAGTAAGTGCCTTTACTGATTCTGAAGAGCGAGAAATGGGGCTTGTTGAACAAATGCCATTCTTGCTTGAAACCAAATTACGTGAAAAAGGTGCTAACTTTGAGTTAGGCGAGAACTGGTCAGTTTATTCCGTTCGTGACGGTAATTTAATTACAGGACAAAATCCACAATCAAGTGAAAGTGCTGCAAATAAAATTATTGAAGCTATTGAAGGCAAATAAAGAAAAGATAAAATGATTGAGCTTAATGCTTATCATTAACTGATACGAAAGAAGGGGGCGGACCAGTAAAGGTCTGCTCTTTTTCTTTATTACCCTTTCTCTTAAAGAGGAACTGAGTGATAATATGTAGAATGATAGAAGAATAGGATGATGAACTTGAAATTTATTTTATCTCACCCATTTATCAAGGTAATTAGAAAAATGGAACGTACGGAACAGAAAACGCTAGAGCAGGAGCACGATTTAGAACTATATGAAGATCGGATAGTTGTTGGACATAAACATTTTGCGATCAAAGATGTCTTTGATATGTCCTATCGATTTCAATCGACGCTTTATGGCTTCCTATATCTTCATACAAATAGTGGTGTTGAATCATTTATTATCAAAAAGGATCCCACAGTTTTTATTAATGAGTACCGCAAGCTTGTGTAAGGAATAGCATAGCGTCTTAAGAAATAGTGTAGAGAAGGGAGTCAGATTTCTTTAGAGATAAAGGTGATTGAAGAAGGAGGCGAAATAAGATGGGGATTGAGAAAACGGTTGTTCTATCAAACGGTGTTAAAATGCCTTATCTTGGTTTTGGTGCTTTTAAACTAAAAGGGGAAGATGCCTACAGCGCTGTTAAAGTTGCCATTGAAACGGGGTACCGCGGCATTGATACAGCTTCCTATTATGAGAATGAAGAAGCAGTGGGTCGCGCGATTAAGGATTCAGGAATTCCACGCGAAGAGCTGTTTATTACTTCTAAAGTTTGGAACGATGAGCAGGGCTATAATGCAACGCTTGCTGCTTTTGAAAGATCACTGGAACGATTGGGCACTGATTATCTTGATTTGTATTTAATTCACTGGCCAGTTCCTCACTTATTTCTTGAAACATGGCAAGCGCTAGAGAAGCTCTATCATGAAGGAAAGGTATGTGCTATTGGTGTTAGTAACTTTGAGACGCACCATCTAGAAGCCATTTCTCGTATTTCAACCGTTAAACCTGTTCTCAATCAAATTGAGTTACACCCTGAATTAATACAGGGTGAACTAAGAGATTACTGTCGATCAAAAGGAATTCAGGTCCAGGCATGGTCACCGTTAAAACGAGGTCAGGTGTTAAAGAATCCGGTGATTCAAGCAGTTAGCGAACGTTATGGTAAAACACCTGCACAAATTGTTCTTAGATGGTGTCTTCAGCATCAGATTTTGTTGAATGTGAAGTCCTCCCATAGCGAGCGGATTAAAGAGAATGCAGCTATTTTTGATTTTAATTTAACTGATGAAGAGATGGTTTCCATCGATTCTCTTCATTCTGACAGCCGTATAGCGCATCATCCTGATAACTTGGACTTTTACGAAAAAACGGTTCCGGGATTTAAGAAATCTGAATATACTTCTTCCTAAAAAAGACGCCTATAAAGGCGTCTTTTGCTATGTTCTAGCGGCCCCAAACGTCAAGTAATGGTCCATTAACACCAAAAATAGGATCCGTTGCAGGTAATGGAACATTCTTAATGTTATCGATGGCATCTTTTCGTTCATCGGCTTTTCCTGTTCTAAGATCGTGGGGCATACCGGCTGGATAAGCCCCTACTACGCGGAAATCGGTCGAGGATGCTTCTTTTTTATGTCCCACACCAGCAGGAATGACGACAACATCTCCTACTGTCACTTCAACCGTTTTTCCGTTTTCTCCTCCAAATGTAATAGAAGCCTCTCCTTTAATCACTCCAAGTACTTCGTGGCTGTTGCTGTGATAATGATGATAAGAAAAGACGCCATTCTCCCACGCATTAGTCCAATTGTTTTCTTTGAAAATCTTCATACAATTATCGGGATGATCTAGCGCTCCTGGATAGAGAATAAGCGGATGGAACGGGTTGTTTGGAATGTTACCATCATCTTCAAACGTTATCGTTTTTATTTGGTGCTTTTCCATATGATCACTCCTTAGTCCTTTTGTATACGTTTTCGAGAAATTTGAAACATGTATCAGCGTTTAGGATATGACAATCAGGGAATTTATGTATCGAATCACATCTTCCCCCTTAGAAATGTGATTTAAAAGATGAGTATTTTAGTTGACTAACTTGTCTATACAAGATAAACTGCATGTGTAAGATAAACTTGTATAGACAAGATAGAATATAAATGAAAGCGGTTGAAAGGGGAATGTTCTTATGTTGAAAAAACTATTTGGTAAAAAAGAAAAGCCGTCAGAAGAGGTTATATACGCTCCTTTAAACGGAGACGTTGTTGAACTTGAAAAAGTTCCAGATCCAACATTTTCACAAAAAATGATGGGAGACGGTGTTGCGATTGAGCCAAAAGACGGAAAAGTCGTTTCGCCAGTCAACGGGAAAGTAATCCAGTTCTTCCATACGAAACATGCGGTTGGAATTGAATCTGAATCAGGTCTTGAAATTTTGATCCACGTTGGTTTAGAAACGGTTAACATGGGTGGAGAAGGATTTGAAGGTCACGTAAAAGAAGGCGACAAGGTAAAAGTTGGCGATCCTCTCATCACAGTTGATCTTGATCTTGTTAAGGAGAAAGCAGCGAGTACGATTACGCCTGTGATTATTACAAATGCTGATGTTCTTGAAAATGTTGAGAAGAAATATACAGTCGGCGCTTCAAATGAGACTGAAATTATGACAACCAAAGTAAAAGGATAAAGTTTTGATCTTCCGAAGAGAGTACGCTATATATCAACTCTCTTCGGAACAATTAGATTATTTCTAAGGGGGAAGAAAACATGGCGATTAATCGAGAGTCTGTCGAACAGATCCTGGAAGCCATAGGCGGTAAGGAAAATATTTCGACCGCAACACATTGTGTAACCCGTCTGCGTCTTGTTTTACATGATGAAAGTAAAGTAGATACTAAAGCACTTGAAGAGAACGAGCTTGTCAAAGGTTCTTTTTCGGCGAATGGACAGTTTCAGGTAGTCATCGGTCAAGGAACCGTTGATAAAGTATTTAAGATCTTTGCTGAGATGGCAGATATTGAAAGCGCGTCCAAACAGGATGTGAAAGATGCCGCTGCAAGTAAACAAAATATTCTCCAGCGCGGAGTGAAAACACTTGCTGATATTTTTATACCGATTTTACCTGCAATCGTAACAGCTGGTTTGCTTCTTGGGATTAATAATATTCTCACAGCACCGGATATCTTCTTTAGTGATCCACTTGTAGAGGTGTATCCACAGTGGGCAGATTTAGCGAGTATTATTAACCTGATTGCTAACACAGCCTTCGTCTTTTTACCTGGCTTAATTGGTTGGTCAGCAGCGAAGCAATTTGGCGGAAGTCCATTGCTCGGTATTGTACTAGGTCTTATTCTTGTTCACCCTGATCTCCTCAATGCATGGGCATATGGAGAAGCCGACGATATTCCAACATGGAATTTGTTCGGACTTGAAATAGAGAAGATTGGGTATCAAGGGCAAGTCTTGCCTGTTCTTGTGTCAGCTTATATATTAGCCAAAATTGAAACGTTTCTTAATAAGCGGATTCCAGATTCCATTCAAATGCTCATTGTGGCTCCTGTTGCCTTGCTCGTAACTGGATTCCTAGCGTTTACTCTTATTGGGCCAGTGACATTCTGGATTGCGAATCTCTTAACGGATGGTTTTATTGGATTATTTGATTTTGCACCAGCTATTGGTGGATTAGTGTATGGGGCTTTATATGCGCCACTCGTTATCACGGGAATGCACCATACGTTCCTTGCTGTAGATTTGCAGTTAATCGGCAGTACGGGAAGCACATTCTTATGGCCGATGCTGGCACTTTCCAACATCGCCCAGGGTGCAGCGGCACTTGCGATGATGCTGATTACTCGTAATGAGAAAACGAAAGGACTTGCTGGTACTTCAGCAGTCTCTGCTTTCCTAGGCGTCACTGAACCTGCGCTATTCGGTGTGAATTTACGCTTTAAGTTCCCGTTCTTTGCAGCGATTATTGGTTCAGCTGTGGCTGGTCTTGTTATTACGGTTAGTGGTGTGGAAGCGACATCGATCGGTGTAGGTGGTATACC
Source organism: Pseudalkalibacillus sp. JSM 102089 (assembly GCF_041366475.1). Lineage (NCBI taxonomy): Bacteria > Bacillati > Bacillota > Bacilli > Caryophanales > Fictibacillaceae > Pseudalkalibacillus > Pseudalkalibacillus sp. JSM 102089. The sequence goes on along the minus strand of NZ_JBEWYW010000006.1, from coordinate 6,090 downwards.
TGGCTTCCTTTCAATCTTTAAAGAATACTGGGGTGCTTTCTTTATGGGGATGGCCATCGCACTCGTCGTACCATTTGTTTTAACATTCTTGTATGGGAAAGTTAGAAAAGTAAGTGAGTAAATAAAAAGGAGCGATATCATCAGGCACTTAAGCTGCTCCGATGGTATCGCCTTTGTTTGTTTTTTCAAGTATACAATTAGGAGTTGAATGATATGCAACAACCATGGTGGAAGAAGTCAGTCGTTTATCAAATTTACCCGAAAAGCTTTAACGATACAACTGGTAACGGTACGGGGGATATTCAAGGCATTATCGAAAAACTGGATTATTTAAGTGAACTTGGAGTTGATGTCGTTTGGCTAACACCAATCTATGATTCACCTCAGAATGACAATGGATATGATATTCGAGACTACTTTAGTATTTATGAAGAGTATGGAACAATGGAGGATTTCGATCGTCTCCTTCAAGAAGCACATGCAAAAGGCATTAAGATCATTATGGATATCGTTGTAAATCATACGTCAACCGAACATCAGTGGTTCGTCGAGTCTCGTAAATCAAAGGATAATCCTTATCGAGACTATTACATCTGGAAAGATGGCGTAAATGGAGCAGAACCAACAAACTGGCAGTCAAAGTTCGGTGGTAATGCGTGGCAGTTTGATAAAGAAACAGGTCAATATTACTTACATCTTTTTGATGTCACACAGGCTGATCTTAACTGGGAGAATGAAAAAGTAAGAGATGAAGTGTATGATATGATGACATTCTGGTTTGAAAAGGGTGTCGATGGGTTTCGTCTCGATGTGATTAACCTTATTTCGAAAGATCAGAATTTCCCAAATGATGATGGTTCTGTAGCTCCAGGAGACGGACGTAAATTCTATACAGATGGTCCAAAAGTGCATGAGTATATGAATGAAATGAATCGCAAAGTATTTATGAAATATAACAGCATGACGGTTGGGGAGATGTCTTCCACAACGATTGACAACTGCATTAAATACTCTAATCCTAAGCGAAATGAATTGAGCATGACGTTCAACTTCCATCATTTAAAAGTCGATTATCCTAATGGCGAAAAGTGGTCTGTAGCCGATTTTGATTTCCTAAAGCTAAAAGAAATTCTATCAACATGGCAGGCGGAAATGTATGAAGGTGGAGGCTGGAATGCTCTCTTCTGGTGTAACCATGACCAGCCCCGAATCGTATCACGCTACGGGAATGACGGGGAGTACAGACGTGAGTCAGCCAAAATGCTAGCGACAACAATGCACCTGATGCAAGGTACTCCGTATATTTATCAGGGAGAAGAAATTGGGATGACGAATCCAAAGTTTGATGCGATCTCATCTTATCGTGATGTAGAGTCGTTGAATATTTACTCCATTCTTAAAGAGGAAAAAGGGTATAGTGAAGAAGAAGTACTCGAGATTTTGCGTCATAAATCAAGAGATAACTCAAGAACGCCTGTTCAATGGAATTCAGAAGCTAACGCTGGGTTTACAACAGGAGAACCATGGATACCCGTTGCGAAAAACTATGAAGGCATTAACGTCGAAGATACTCTTAATGAGAGACATTCAGTATTTGAACATTATCAGAAGCTAATCGCACTTAGAAAAAATATGGATTTGATCACATACGGTGACTATGAGCTTCTTTTAGCTGAACACCCACAGCTTTTCGCTTATGTAAGGAACGGTGAAAATGAAAAGCTTCTTGTGATCAATAATTTCTATGAAAGTGAAGTGACGTTTGAACTTCCGGAAGATGTGGAAGTAAATGGTTATCATGCAGAGGTTTTATTATCAAATTATGAAGACACTCCTAACACTTTCAAGAAAGTGTCATTGCGACCATATGAGTCGATTGCTTATCATCTAACTAAGGCAAGGTGAGTCTATGAAGCAAACCAAGTACCAGCAAATATATAATGATCTCTCTCTGAATATACAAAATGGTACCTATCAACCGAATACTAAATTACCTTCAGAACACGAGTTAGCGGAAGCGTACGGAACATCTCGAGAGACGATTCGTAAAGCTCTTAATTTGCTTTCTCAAAATGGTTTGATTCAGAAAATTAAAGCGCGAGGATCTGTCGTTCTCGACCTTAACCGCTATGAATTTCCGGTTTCTGGACTTGTGAGCTTTAAGGAAATCTCTCAAAAAATGAATCGCTCTTCTCGTACCATCGTTCATGATCTAGAAAAAAAACTTCCATCGAAATGGGTTAGTGAGCAGTTGGAGCTAAAAGACAATGCACAAGTATGGCATGTTGTAAGAGCTCGTGAAATAGATGGAGAGAAAATTATACTTGATCGCGATTATTTTCCAGTAGAATTTGTTCCAGAGCTCACAAAAACAATTTGTGAGAATTCGATCTATGATTATTTAGAGAATGACCTTGGCCTTGTCGTAAGCTATGCTAAAAAGGAAATTGTAGTGGAAGAGGCGGATGAAGAGGATCGTCTCTACCTGGATTTGCATGATTACAATCATGTTGTCGTGGTTCGAAACTACGTTTATCTAAATGACACCACATTAATTGAGTATACTGAATCAAGGCACCGGCTTGATAAATTTAGATTTGTTGATTTTGCTAGACGCGAAAAGCAATAAGAGAAGCGCTCCTAAGATTAGGAGCGCTTCTTTATCTTACTGTCATATTGGATTCTTTTGGTTGACGAGTAATAATAAAAAGAGAGTTAGATTGGAGAGGAGTCTTTCATTTGAGAGTTAATGAAGAAAACATCTATCTTGTGAAAGCTGAAAACGATCATATTAATGCGTTGAAATCATTCACTCTAGATGATAGTCAGCTCGCTTTCACGTCGATGCCAGTCCCAGCATATGAGAAATGTCAGATCGATCATGATCGCTTTCCTGTGGTGATTATGGAAAAGGATCAGCCAGTAGGATTTTTCGTTCTAGATCGTGGAGATGATATTTTCTCGTATTCAGATAATATCAACGCCGTTCTGTTAAGAGCGTATTCAATCAATCGATCTGAGCAAGGAAGAGGGATTGCGAAAGCCTCTTTACAGCAGCTAGAACAGTTTGTAAAAAGGCATCTCCCTAATTGTGATGAAATCGTTCTCGGGGTTAATGAAGACAATGAAGCAGCTAAGAAGGTATATTTAGGAGCGGGGTTTATTTCTACTAATAAGAAAAAGAACGGGCGCTCAGGGCCTCAGGTTATTCTAAAGTATCCAGTTATATAGCATTGTTCTTGGCAACTCAAAAGCCAGGAGAATTTACTCCTGGCTTTTGATACACGCTTTTTGTAGGGTATATTCTATTAAGAATGCTTGGAATTCTTCTTTAGTGATATAAGCTTCCATTGCTTCTTCCACGACAACATGCCATTCTTCAGGCAAATAAGAGTTTTCTTTCAAGACTCATTCCCCCTGCTATAATAATGTTAACTGATTATGTATATGTGGTTAACATTATCATAGCGATAGATCAATTGAATTGCAAGATAGATTCCTCAGCGTATTTGAAAGGAGTCATTCTTTTTATAAAGAAGTATTTGAAAGGGCAAAGGAAGAAATAGAAAGGAAGATTGTAGTCTTGTGGAATGAAACTCTCGTAACTTCCATATTAAACATCGAATACCCGATCGTACAGGCAGGAATGGCCGGAGGGGTGACAACACCTCAATTAGTTGCTTCTGTATCGAATACGGGAGGCTTAGGCAGCTTAGGGGCTGGGTACATGACACCTGATCAAATGCGAATCGCGATCAAGGACATTAAACAGTACACGTCAAGGGCTTTTGCTGTTAACTTGTTTATTCCTGAGGAGGATCACTCCTCAAATGAAGTGGTGGAGCAGACAAAGCAGGTGCTTCAGTGCTATGCTACAAAACTTGGTATAGAAGACTATAGTTATAATGAGAAGCCTTTTTCGGTTGTAAAAAAAGAATACAAAGAAAAGCTTAAGATTTTAATAGAGGAAAATGTACCTGTATGTAGCTTTACTTTTGGAATTCCTTCAAAAGAGGATGTCCAGCAACTAAAGCGTAATGGAATGATCCTTATTGGAACGGCAACGACGGTAAATGAAGCCATTATAAATGAAGAAAGCGGAATGGATGTTGTGGTGATGCAAGGGGCAGAAGCTGGTGGACATCGCGGCACTTTTGAAAGTGAAGTTGATTCGTCCCTTGTCGGTATTTCCTCTCTTATCCCACAAACGGTTGATGCCATAGAGATTCCTGTTATAGCGGCTGGTGGAATCATGGATGGTAGAGGTGTTCTCAGTATGCTGGTTCTTGGAGCTGGAGCTGTTCAGATGGGAACAGCATTTGTGACATGTCAAGAAAGTGGGGCTCACCCTCTTCACAAACAAGCGATATTAACGAGTACGGAAGAACAAACAATGATCACACCCGTATTTAGTGGAAAGTCTGCTCGTGGTATAAAAAATGATTTTATTACCGAAATGACTGCATCTAACTTACCAATGTTGCCTGGATACCCAGTGTTAAACACATTAACGAAAGAGATTCGTAAACAAGCAGCTGAGCAAAATCATCCTGAATGGATGTCATTGTGGTCGGGGCAAAATCCACGGTTGAGTACATCGAAATCAGCGGAGGAAATAATTCGATATAGCGTCTCTGAGGTAAATAACATCATCAATAGGATTTCGTAATCAAGATACGTCCAGCTTACTAACCATATCCAAAGAACGTGAAGAAGCCCATCTCATACGTATGAGAAGGGCTTCTTCAATGACTTGCATTGATAGGCCGGTCATCTGACAGCACCTTTTATTATGAAAAGATAATGACCGGCTGTATAATGAGTTTGGTCATAAATTCTGAATGAAATACCTGTTTGTTTAGAAAGATATCGGGGAACGCAGAAGAATAAACAAGGTAATTTGAATTAGATCCAGGAAGGGTGTTTATTCATGAAAGCAGTTGTGATTAACGAATTTGGAGCACCATCGAAATTTCGTGTAGAAGAGCTCTCATCAAGAGAATTAAAAGCTGGTGAAGTGAGAATTAACGTGAAAGCAACAAGCGTTAATCCAGTGGATATGAAAATACGATCTGGTCAAGCAGAAGCGTTTGCTCCAACATTTCCAGCCGTTCTACATGGAGATGTAGCGGGCATTGTGGAGGAAGCATATGAAGGAAGCGCGTTTAAAAAAGGTGACGAGGTATTTGCTTGTGCAGGCGGGGTAAAAGGCCTCGATGGAGCACTCCGTGAACAAATGATTGTTGATCATAAGCTTGTGGCTAAGAAACCAGCGCGTTTATCTATGAAAGAAGCTGCCGCATTACCGCTCGTATCTATCACGGCGTGGGAAGCACTCATTGATCGAATCAATGTAAAGCCAGGACAAAATGTTCTTATTCACGGTGCGACAGGCGGCGTTGGGCACATCGCTATTCAGATTGCTAAATCACTAGGTGCCATCGTCTATACGACAGCTTCAACGAATGAGAAAATGAAGATAGGTCAAGATCTTGGTGCTGATTACGCGATCAATTATAAAGAAACGTCTGTCGAAGAATATGTTAATGACTATACAGATGGAAAAGGTTTCGATGCTGTTTTTGATACTGTAGGTGGAGATAACATGGAAAAGTCATTTCAAGCAGTGAAAAATGGCGGAGACGTTGCCTGTATTGTTGGCAGTGGTGAACACGACATGACACAACTTTATGTAAAAAGTGCTTCGTACCATGGTGTTTTAATGCTCGTTCCGATGTTAACGAATGAAGGCAGAGAGCATCACGGAGACATTCTAAACCGCGTAGCGCATATGGTAGATCACGGCATATTAAAGCCGGTTTTGGATGAACAAAGCTTTACTTTTACTACGATCGGTGACGCTCATGCACGACTTGAATCAGGAAAGACGATTGGCAAAGTTGTTGCAGAAAATGATTTGGGACATTCTTAAATATAACATTGGATAATGAAAAGGAACCCATGGTAGTGCACCCCGGAAGTTAGAGTTAAAAAACTAACTTCCGGGGTGTTTTTGTATGTCAAAGTATAGTGAGAATTTTAAATTAGAAGTTGTGATGGAGTATCTTCAAGGGTCTCTAGGATACCCTT
>NZ_JBEWYW010000005.1:0-266034 GCF_041366475.1 Pseudalkalibacillus sp. JSM 102089 | reverse complement strand
ATCTACAGCTTTTTTCTTGAATTGAATATCATATGTTTTATTAATTTTACCCATAGAAAAATCCCCTCCATAATAGACAGCTTAGTGCGCTTTCTTTTTTCTGTCTACTATGAGGGGATCATATCAATCTGGAGGGGGGTTGTTTGTTACGATCAAATATAAAAGTTTTTTATCTCACAGGCTGAAAGAAATCCTCCCACTTCATAATCCACTCTCTTCTTCTTAGTAAATAGAAAAGGATGACAAGTCCACACAACATGAGTACGATGACGACCGGATCGAACCTACTAATCGCCGTACCAAAGAAAGAATACAACAAAGCGAGAGGTACATTTGAAATGAGGGATGACCGCAAATAATCTCTAAAGTCTTTAGATACCTCAATTAAACAAAGGGAAATGAAATGAAAATGAACGAAAGGTACTAATCGAAGGATGGCGATTTGCCCAACTGACATTGGCATATGTTTACGTGTCCATCGTTCTTTCATTCGAATAATTTTCTTAAACAAACCCGGCGTCCGCTTAACAACTAAATAAAAAACCGTACTTACAACAGTAATTCCAATCAATGAGTAAATCGTGCCATATATTGCGCCAAACATCACTCCACCAGCAACACAAACAACACTAACTGGAACAAATACAAACTGACGAATAAAATGAAAAATAATGAAATAGAATGGGGCGTAAATTCCGCTATTTGATACAACCTCCACAAGCGGTAGGACGAGCTCATTCATGATGTTCCCCCCTTCCTTTAACCTTTATGACAAGAGACGAGCTGTTATGTCAAAAAGCGAAGGTTCTCGATTAGAATATTATTTGGAAATACGTGGACAATAAGAGGGGATTTAATCAGTTCGGTAATTGGAGGGGATAAATTATGGATGAACTCGTTATTGCTCGTTCATTATTTGGAATGACAATGGGCGTACATATTATTTATGCAACACTCGGTGTAGGCTTACCTTTAATGGTTCTTGTAGCTGAGCTTATGTATCAAAAAACAAAAGATAGAGATTATGCGATAATGGCCAATCGATGGACGAAAGGGTTCGCTGTTTTACTAGGGGTGGCGATTCCTACAGGAACCATTGCAGGTGTACAGCTTTCTATCTTATGGCCAGGATTTATGGAAGTCGTTGGACGAGTGATTGCATTGCCCTTTCAAATTGAAATTTATGCTTTCTTCCTAGAAGCTCTCTTTATGTCAATCTATGTTTATGCTGCAGATCGCCTTTCTCCAATCATGCGAATTGTGAGCGTAACGCTTGTTGCATTCGGTGCGAGCGCATCAGCTATCTTAATTACAAATGTCCACGCTTTTGAAGGTACACCAGCTGGATTTGAGATAGTAGACGGAAAATTCGTTAACGTTGATCCATGGGAGGCGTTCTTCAATCCTTCCTTTCTAGTTACAGCTGGACACGTAACTGTTTCCGCTTTAATGACAGGAGCATTTGTTATCGCATCCATTGCGGCATATAAAATGATTCGTCAACGAGGTAATACGAGAGAATATAAATTTCATCATAAAGCTTTAATGATGGGGCTCGTTATAGGTGGGGTTTTTTCAATTTTAACTGCCTTAAATGGACATGAATCTGCTCAACAACTGTATCAATATCAACCTGAGAAACTCGCGGCGGCGGAAGGTTTGTTTGAAACACAAACTTATGCACCACTTGCCATTGGCGGCTATACCGATAAAGAAGAACGTGAGGTAAAGTGGGCAATTGAAGTTCCGTGGGCACTCAGTTTTCTATCCGATGACTCATTTGATACGGAAGTACTCGGTCTTGAAGAATGGCCTGAAGAAGAGTGGCCACCACTATTTGTTCATACCTTGTTCAATTCAATGGTCGGGATTGGTTCCCTACTCATGCTATTGTCTATTGTTGGATTTACTTGGTACAAAATCCTTAAACGAAAAGAATTTCCACGCTGGCTTATGTGGGCATTTATTGCTGCAGGTCCGCTCGCCATTACAGCAATTGAATTCGGATGGATATTCGCCTGTACCGGCAGACAGCCCTGGATTATCTATCACGTTATGAAAACGGAAGAAGCAGTCACGACTTCAGGAAATATCGGCCTGCTCTTTGTTCTCTTTCTCATTGTGTATATCATTTTAATGATCTCAACAGTCCTCGTCCTTCGCTACTATTTCAATCGTAACCCGATTAGCGAGGAACTCGATCAGTAGGCACCTGCCTATACCGTTCAAAAAGAATAAGAGGTGAACCACATGTCAGAAGCATTTTACGCTATCACATTAATATGGGGTCTTGTTTTTATTTATGCGGTTATGGCCACAATCGATTTCGGTGCTGGTTTTTGGTCCATGATCTATTTAAATAAAAACAACACGAAAGCGACAAATATTGCAAATCGTTATTTATCTCCATCTTGGGAAGTAACAAATGTATTTATCGTTGCCATCGTCGTAGCTCTTTTCAGCTTTTTCCCTGGAGCAACATTTACCCTCGGTACTGTCCTTCTCATTCCAGGGAGTTTGATTATACTATTACTTGCCCTTAGGAGTGCGTTTCTTGTATTTTCTCATTCTGCTTCTTCAAATTACAAACGCCTCTTAACCTTGATATCAGGAATAACTGGTTTTCTTATTCCAGCTCTTTTGATTTGCGTGTTACCTATTACGCATGGCGGATTTATCCAAACATCAAACGGGATAGAACGTCTTTTATTGGTTGAATTATTTACAAGTCCAAGTGTTTATGCTTTCATGGCCTTCGCCATCTCAAGCACGCTCTTTCTATCTTCTCTGCTGCTTTCTGATTACTCTAACGTATCAGGAGATGAAGAAGCTTATCAAACTTACAGAAGGGATGCTATTCTTGTCGGTCCAATCTCACTAGCGATGGCGGGTTTACTCGTTCTCACTATTCGAACGGAAGCTCCATGGCTTTATGACAATTTAATGGACTACGTACCGTGGTTAATTGGTTCTATCACAACCTTTGCAATCGGATATCTCGCTCTCTTTATTCCTAGAAAAACAGGTGTCGGTATTCCGAGGCTTGCGATGGTAAGTATCGTTACACAATATTTACTTGCTAGTTATGCTTATGGTTCAGCTCATTTACCTTATATCGTATACCCAAATGTAACGATTGAAACTGGATTCACAGACCCCGCTACATTTAGAGCATTAATCGTCACCTACATTGTAGCCTTCTTTATTTTAACCCCAGGATTCATCTACTTCTGGCGCCTATTTTTGAAAGACAAAAGGTACCTTAAGCAAAATGAATCCTAATTGAAAACAAGTTCGTCTTATGAATAAAAAGAACAATACTCTAAATAAAAAAAACGCCCATTCGGCGTTTTTTCTACATATAGATGTATGCATAGATAACAAGGAGCACGAGATGAAGAGCTAATAGAGCGGGGATGCCATACACAAATTGCTTGTGTTTGGTTTTATGCCTAAAATTCTTCATTCCAGTTAAACCTCCGAAGCTTCCTCCAAAGAAAAATAAAAACCATAGCGTCTTTTCGGGAATTCTTCGCTTTCGATTTTGCGCTCTACGCTTATCGACCCCCATAGCTATGAAACTCCAACTATTGATAATCGCCAAATATATTCCTAATACAATTAAACCATCCAACACTTACTCTCTCCTCTATTAAAACCTTTTTCAAAAAGGCTATGTTAATGAGCGCTGTTGATTTTGACTCAATTACGCTTTGTGAGACAAAATTGAGAAACAATGATATAAGTAACATAGCTTACAAAAAAACCATCCTCAACATGTGAGGATGGTTTTAAAGAACTTATTTCAAGTTTTCTTTTGCTTTTGAAGCTAGTTCAGCAAATGCTTTTTCGTCATTTACCGCTAGTTCTGCAAGCATTTTACGGTTGATGTCGATACCAGCTGTTTTAAGACCAAACATCAAACGGCTGTAAGAAAGACCGTTCAAACGAGCTGCCGCGTTGATACGAGTGATCCAAAGCTTACGGAAGTCGCGTTTTTTCTGACGACGGTCACGGTAAGCGTACATGTTTGATTTCATAACTTGCTGATTAGCAACTTTGAAAAGCAAAGACTTAGATCCGTAATATCCTTTTGCGAGTTTTAACGTTCTTTTACGTCTACGACGTGTTACGTAGCCACCTTTTACTCTTGGCATACTAAACCCCTCCTAATTTCTGTGTCTAAATAATATAATAACCGATTACTTCTTATTGTAGATTAAAGTCTTAATGCGCTTGAAGTCACCTGCGGAAACAAGAGAAGCTTTACGAAGCTTACGCTTCTGCTTTTGAGACTTGTTACCGAACATATGGCTAGTGTAAGCACGGCTGCGCTTAAGTTTACCTGATCCAGTTTTCTTAAACCGTTTTGAAGCTCCACGGTGAGATTTCATTTTTGGCATGAGTGAGTTCCTCCTTCAAGAATTACTTTTCTGCGATAGGTGCCAAGATTAGGAACATGCTGCGTCCTTCCATTTTTGGTTTGGACTCAACAGTTGCAATATCTTTGCAATCTTCTGCTAGGTGCTCAAGCACCTTTTTACCGATATCAGAGTGTGTAATCATACGTCCGCGGAAACGGATCGATGCTTTCACTTTGTCGCCTTTTTCAAGAAACTTACGTGCATTACGAAGCTTCGTATTGAAGTCGTGTTCTTCAATGTTCGGGCTCAAGCGAACTTCTTTAACGGTAATGATCTTTTGTTTCTTACGCGCTTCTTTCTCTTTCTTCTGCTGCTCATAGCGGAACTTTCCGTAGTCCATAATGCGACAAACAGGAGGTTTCGCGTTTGGAGCAACCATTACAAGATCAAGATTTGCATTACGAGCCATATCTAATGCCTCAGATTTGGATTTCACACCAATTTGGTTTCCGTCTGCACCAACTAGACGTACTTCCCGAGCACGAATGCCCTCATTGACGTTCATATCTCTACTAATAATCAGCCACCTCCATGGTTATTGTTCGATGATGATCATCTAACATGATGTCATTAAATGGTTTATATCCGGTTCAAAGCATAAAAAAAGCGTCGGCGCATACGGCACCCACACATTACACAATTATAAGAACAGTGTACCTGCAAACTACCAGTTACGGCGTCAATCAGGTGAGAAGCGGGCGCTTCTGCTTGCTTTGTTTCCGATATTTAATTACCTAAGACAGTATACCATGCTGACCAAATGTATGTCAAGGTGATAAGATTCGTTCGAAGTGCACTTGATTATCATAACGAATCTTTCCCTTTGTGACAAGTGTTTTTTGTAAATTTCTTTTCTATATTAATAAAAGACCGGCAATTATGCCGGTCTTACATTACTTCTTCAGTTTAATTTCTTCTTCGATTCTAGCTGTGAAATCATTCAATGAAACAGTCTCAGAATCCTGCTGGCTGTAGCGGCGTACGTTAACCGCTTCACCTTCCACCTCTTTATCACCTACTACGAGCATGTAAGGAATTTTCTGCATTTGAGCTTCCCGGATTTTGTAACCAATCTTTTCATTGCGTTCGTCAACCTCGACACGAATTCCTGCACGCTGAAGTTTTTTCTGAACGCTCTTCGCATATTCTAAGTGAACTTCTGATACCGGAATAATCTCCGCCTGGATAGGTGAAAGCCAAGTTGGAAATGCTCCTTTGTATTCTTCAATTAAGAATGCTACGAAGCGTTCCATTGTAGAAACAACGCCGCGATGAATAACAACTGGACGATGGTGGTTGCCATCTTCACCAATATAAGATAGATCAAATCGCTCTGGAAGTAGGAAGTCAAGTTGAACAGTCGAAAGAGTTTCCTCTTTACCTAGAGCTGTTTTCACCTGAACATCCAATTTCGGACCATAAAATGCCGCTTCGCCTTCAGCTTCCACATATTCGACGTTTAGGTCATCCATTGCTTCTTTAAGCATTCTTTGTGCTTTTTCCCACATTTCATCATTGTCGATATACTTTTTCTTATCTGCTGGGTCGCGATAAGAAAGACGGAATGAGTAGTCACTGATGTTAAAGTCTTTATAAACTTCCTGGATAAGCTCGACAACTTCGATAAATTCTTGCTTGATTTGATCAGGACGACAGAAGATGTGAGCGTCGTTTAACGTCATCGAACGTACGCGCTGAAGACCTGCTAGCGCACCAGACATTTCATATCGATGCATTGTTCCAAGCTCTGCAACGCGGTACGGAAGACTACGATAGCTTTTTAGATCGTTTTTATAAATCATCATATGATGCGGACAATTCATTGGACGAAGAACCAGTTCTTCTGTTTCATCCATTTTCATCGGAGGGTACATATCATCCTGATAGTGATCCCAGTGACCACTCGTTTTATATAGATCAACATTTGCAAGATGAGGTGTATATACATGGTTATAACCAAGACGTTCCTCAAGGTCTACAATATATCGTTCAATCGTCCGACGAATAGTCGCCCCTCTTGGCAACCAAATCGGAAGTCCCTGTCCAACTTCTTGGGAAATAGTAAATAGTTTAAGTTCTTTACCGAGTTTGCGGTGATCACGTTCTTTGGCTTCTTCTAAAAGATGAAGGTATTCTTCAACTTGAGATTGCTTTGGAAAAGCAGTTCCATAAATGCGTTGAAGCATCTGGTTTTCGCTATCTCCACGCCAATAAGCGCCTGCAATCGAAAGTAATTTAAAGGCTTTAATCTTACTAGTAGAAGGAACGTGTGGTCCACGGCAAAGGTCAAAGAATTCACCCTGTTCATAAATTGTCACTTGTTCGTCAGCTGGAATAGCTTCTAATAGCTCTAATTTGAGCTCATCGCCAATCTCTTTAAACATTTTCTCTGCTTCACTGCGGCTTACAACGATGCGCTTCACTTCAAGATTTTCATTAATGATTTTCTTCATTTCTTTCTCAATCTTAGGCAGGTCCTCAGGCGTAATGGATACAGGGCAGTCAATATCATAGTAAAAACCACTATCAATAACCGGGCCTACTCCTAGTTTCACATCACTATAAAGGCGCTTAATTGCCTGTGCCATCAGGTGCGCTGTACTATGACGAAGCACTTCAAGACCGTCTTCACTTTCAGGGGTTACAATTTCAATAGAAGCATCCTCTTCAATTTCGCGTCTCAAATCAAAAAGAACACCATTCACTTTTCCTGCAAGAGCCTTTTTCTTTAGGCCCGGGCTGATTGAGCTTGCAATCTCTTCCGTTGTTGTCCCTTTATTAAATTCCTTTACAGAACCGTCAGGAAACGTTATTTTTACCATTTCAGCCATGCTTCTTCACTCCTTTTTTTGCATATAAAAAACACCCATCCCAAAAGGGACGAGTGTTGATCTCGTGGTTCCACCCTGCTTCCCGCATAAGATAATAACCTATACGGCTCAGACTGCTGTAACGTAGCAGAAACGCCACCCCATTTCCAGGGCAGAGTTCAAAGGTGGTAAGTATGCTCGTCTCGCTAGGAAGTTCGCACCAATCCTTCCCTCTCTGAAAGCTAACAACACATCTCATGTCCTTATCGTAACAATTACGTATATGCGTGTATGTAGGTATTATAAGTAGTGTACATATGAAAATCAAGCCTATTTTAAGGATTGCCTGAAAAAAATAGTTTAGACATACGATACGGAAAAAAACTTAACCTTTCTTCAAAAACATTTCGGATTGTTTGAACGAGCCCCTCATCGGAATCATCCGTGTAAATACAAACTTCTTCTGGAGCAAGCAGCAGAAGGGGAAATAGAATTTCAGAATCTATCTCATCTATGGTTAGCCCAACAGGAAGATCTTCCAACTTCCCTTCTATACCAGTTAATAGTGACCCATTCATATCAAACAATTGATACGTTTTATCATAAACAAGAACTACTTTTTTCTGAAGAGATTGCCTGGATCGCAAAAGAATTCTTAAACCTTCAACGAAGTTTTGATATTCTTGTTCAAGTTTATATTCGTCAATCGCCTCTCCAATCAATTCATTTAGCAAAGCACGATAAGGACCCGTTCGAAACCTTAAAAAAGAATCAAACAAAATGGTTCCACCCTGTTCAATACACGATAATGTTGACTGAAGGAGTACGTCCCTTCGATTAGCATAGCGATGAGCACCTGGATAGTCTTCTTTATCCCCATCTCCAATACTTCGAGCAATGGATGTAATTTCACCAATTTCATCTTTATCTTGATAATAATACGTTGAAGTTAATAGCTGTTCCATCCAACGCTTCTCATAAAAGGTACTCACACAGTTAGCAATGCATTGAGAAATCTGATAACACAGTTTTGTATCATATGGGCCTATCGCAACAGAAAGACTTAACTCTTCTTCATTTACAATGACTGAGTCACCGATTTTAATGAACTTGTTCAATTGATCGAATACAAATAGGAAGTCATCTATATCAGTAAATGTTATCGTAACCAACGCATTCCCTCCTGTCCACTACCTTCTCATTAGAATCTATATGGCAGAGTATGCGAAATGATGTATAGAACCACAAAAAAAAGCCTTCCGTAATGGAAGACTTTAAACTCGTCTATTTTTACCCTCTAAAAATACAGGCGTGGTAAAGTGCTTAATTCGCTCCATAATCCGCTTAGCTTTTGTTTCTTCAATTCCACTTTTATGGGAATAAGCTAGATGATCTTCAAGCAAAGCATAGTCCAGGTTAGATGAATACAGAGTTGGTAAGCCCTCAGTCATACGATATTGTAATAAAGCTCCAAGAATGTCATCTCGTACCCAACTTGAGATATTTTCCGCTCCAATATCATCAAGTATCAAGAGCGGTGTTTCTTTTAAATAATCAAGCTTTTCATCAATAGATTGATCTTGAATGGCGCTTTTCATTTGACGGAAGAAATCCGGAGTATAAATAAACTGAGAACGAACCCCTTTTTCTTTCGCCAGCTGGTTTGCAATAGCCCCGAGAATAAACGTTTTCCCTACCCCAAAACCTCCATGAATATAAAGCCCTTTAGTGGTTTCACCAGGAACGAAATCTTCTACATATTGAATCGCTGTCCCAATCGCTTCAATTCTAACAGGATCTTCATCATCCAAATCCGCGAAGGTAGCCTGAAGAATTTCTTTCGGAATATAGTAGCTTTGAATCATCTGATTACGCTTTTTATTCTTATCATCTTCAATTCTTGTTGGACAACGATTGTAGCGAATATCAATCACCGAACGATTAATAAATAGCTCAGGCTCGTACCCCTCCATCATATTAATGCAGTTCGAGAGACCAGGGCATCCTTCACATCGCTTTGCTTGTGTTGTATATTCATATAGTCTTGCAAGACTTCTATCAATTATTTTGTCATCGACCTCGTCATGCTCTTCAATAAATGCACGAATATCTTCATCGGCCATAATAGCCTTCTTCATCTCTTGGTACTGTTGCTGGAATTTCTTATTGCCTGGCATCTTGTTAAATGATTCCTGGATTGATTCCATTCTTGTTCACCCCGCTTATTTCTTATATTTACTTAGCATCTTTTTAAGCTGATCCTGTTTCTCAGATCGCTCCTCATGAGACATATCCGGTTCTTTTTGATCTGAAATCCATTCCGGGACTTTGTCCTTTCTAGCGGCAGGTTTCCCACGATTGGAAGAGCCTGTCTTTTTCTTGGCCGGTTGTTGAAGCTCTTTAATGGCAAGGTTCATCGCTTCTCTTACTGTCTTTACCCTCGCCCTTGCCCAGTGACTCGCAAACTTTTCTACATAATTCTTCGATAGCTTCTTATCCTGAGTTTCTAGAATGAAATCAAGTAAAACATTCATAACACCAGGAGTCAGCTTTTGTTCATCCATTATTCGCTCCACAAGCTTCATATCTGCTTCAGAAGGTTTTCCCCCTTCAGCTGCCCGCTGAAGAATATCATATGGCGTCATCTGTTCATATCTCTGCGCCGCTTTCTCTTCTTCTGTCTCGGGTTCTTTCTTATGAAACTCTTGTAAAGAAACAGGCTGACTTCTATATTGGAGAGCAGGCACTTTGCCACGATTTTCAAGCGCGAACCAACTGCTTACTTCCTTTCGCAATAGATCATCAGAAAGTTCGTCATGGTGAATTGCGGCTTGTTCTACAATCCGGCCCATTTCATATGGTTCAATTTTATACACAAAAGCAAGTCGCTCAATCGTTTTCTTAACAGACTCTGTAAACATTTTCTCAGTGACAATCATATCAGAAATGTGCTGCTTCATCATATCGAAGTCGAATTGTGAAGAAGTAAAAACAAGGCCTTTATTTTCATCACGCTTCTCTATCGTTACTTCTTCTTCTACTTCGCTCATACCAGTCATTTCAGACGGGTGAAGAGAATCGTATACTTCATTAAATGATGCAGTCACGTCACTATACTCAGCTAGATCTGCCTTTTCCACTGTGAAATGCTTTTTTAGATCATTGTATCGATTACGTCCTAATCGATTGAATAAATAAATATTCAGTACGCCATCATTGAAGAAGCGTTCCGGTGTGAGAGGAGCTTGCAATTCATAAGTAAAATGTCTAGGATCTCCACTGTCTTTTACATATGTTTTCAACAGGCCAATTCCTTCTAATTTACGTCTCTCTTCAAGTACTCTCTTCAAATCCCATCTCATCATAAGTAGCAAATTATGATGAGTCATTGTTGTAACAAAATGATTCTGCTGCTCATGAGCACTCCAGAGAGTCATATAAAGACTGTAGGCCGGAGCCCCGATTAAAGGTTGATATAACAATGTTAGTACTCTTCGATCATACTCGTGCAAAATTCCGGATGCTTCAATCTGAAGCGTATCAACAGGAAGAAGTTCTTTCCAATGCATATGCTTCACCTTTGTATTCCTCATAATTTTTGAAACCGTACAAAAAAAGAGCTTACGCGAAGCTCCCCCTTTGTTATTCTGCTCTGTTAATTAATTCTTTTAATTCGCGGATAAAGACATTAATATCTTTAAACTGACGATAGACAGAAGCAAATCGAACATAAGCAACTTCATCAACTTTTGCCAGCTGATCCATAACAAGCTCTCCCACAGCATCACTACTGATCTCGGAAGCTCCCTGATTACGAAGATCACGTTCGATTTCATTAACAATTGTTTCTAGAGTTTCAAGTGGAACAGGCCTTTTTTCACAGGCTTTAATTAAACCTCTAAGAATTTTATCCCTGCTAAACTCTTCCCTAGTTCCTTCTTTTTTCACTACTATAAGCGGTATTTCTTCAACTGTTTCAAATGTCGTAAATCGATACGTACACGATTCACACTCACGGCGCCTACGAATCGAACGGCCCTCGTGAACCGGCCGAGAATCAAGCACCCTTGTACCATTGTGATTGCAGTTGGGACAACGCATAAGATCATCTCCACTAAACGAACAAGATTTCTACTACTATTTTAGCATAAAATGTGTCAAGACACACCTACCCTTAAAACTGTTCAGAAATCCCTGTTCCGATTAACGTAAGTTTCTTTCTCAAATCATTATAAATGGTTTCAATCACTTTCTTACTGTAACCAAAATCAACCGGAAGAGGCGTCTCTGTTGAAACAGAGAAATCGACTGCAGTTCTATAAGCACGAACCGTGACAACTGTTACAACAATAAGAGCCTTTTTAGGACCTTTCACTTGAAAAACAAATTCTCCACGCTCCGGAGAATTCGTAACGATTTCACCTTTATAGTGCTGTTGAAGGACGGCTTTTGCTTCTGTAAAAGCCTGTTCCTTTGTCGCTTTAAAATAATGGGTTTTAAGTGCATCATTCGGATGTCTCTCCCCAGTTTCAGAACGGTTGCTAAAAAATTCTTTTATTCCCACCCCAGGTCCTCCTCTATTTTTTTTAAGAATAGCAATAAATGACTGATAAATCAATCACATTGAAAGTAATAGGACCGTGAGGAAAAGCGAGATGCCGTATTAGTGAATATAAAAAAAGAGTGCACTGAGCACCCTTTTCAATCATTGTATTATTATGAAGTAAACGCTGACTGTTCTTCTCTAACTTTAGGTTTCACAGGACCCATGCCTCGAGGAAGTTCAATGTTTTCTCGTGAATCTGCACCTAGAGCATCAGCAATATAGTTAGCCGCAACGTTGGGATCAAGATCACCACAAGTATATACATCAATACTTGCATAACCATGTTCAGGAAAACTGTGAATCGTTAAGTGTGATTCAGAAATAATAACAACACCACTAACACCTTGTGGAGCGAATTTATGAAATGCAACTTCACGAACCTCAGCACCAGACTTCAGAGCAGCTTCAACAAACGTTTCTTCAATAAATTTCATGTTGTTTAATTTTTCAATGTCACAGCCCCATAGTTCAGCAATGACGTGACGACCCATTGTATCCATAGCAAAATTCCCCCTTTAAATTTACTCATGCATTGATTAGCATGCGGTATCGAAAATCCACCACGGGGGAAAGTTAGTCCGATGAGGTCCTAACCCTTTAAGTAGTTTTCAATGCCAAATTGCTATAAAAGAAGTTCACGAAAAATAGTATAAGGCTTTTAAAATAGATTTGCAAGAATAAATTAGAGAACCTTTTTGTTAATTCGTCTTTATAGAGCATTAAAGCTCCTCAAACTCTCATATGACTAATTTTATCCTATTAGCTGTAGTATGAATCAATCATTCAAATATATTTGGTTTATCGTTAACTGCTCCGTTAACTAAGATGTGCATTTCGCTTTTTTACACACCGACTAGATTAACAAGCCTTGTTGATTTTTGTAGTATTTACGCGCTGTGTTCCCCCATTGATTCGAACAAAATCGAGATATCAATAACACAAGCATTTAAAAAAGAAGCGGTGAGATACCGCTTCTTCTCCTTCTTTCTATACGATTGCTTTCAATCTCTCGGGTATTCTTTCTCCCACATATTTCGCCATGTCAACAACTCGGCATGAGTAACCCCATTCGTTATCGTACCAGGCAAGAACCTTTACTTTCTTATTCTCAACGACCATTGTAGAAAGTCCATCGACAATCGATGAATGATCATTTCCGTTGTAATCAATGGAAACGAGAGGTTCATCAGAGTAGCCAAGAATTCCTCGAAGCGGTCCCTCGGAAGCAGCCTTTAAAGCATCATTAACCTGATCAATTGTCACATCCTTCTCTAGATCTACTACAAGATCTACAAGTGAGACATTTGGTGTCGGTACACGAAGTGACATACCGTTAAGTTTCCCCTCCAGGTGTGGTAGAACTTTAGAAATTGCTTTTGCCGCTCCTGTCGAAGTCGGTATGATTGACTGACCACAAGCGCGAGCTCTTCTCAAATCTTTATGTGGGTTGTCGATATTTTTTTGGTCATTCGTATACGCATGCACAGTTGTCATCATTCCCGAGACAACACCAAAGGATTTATCAAGCACCTGTACTACAGGAGCAAGACAGTTGGTTGTACAAGAAGCGTTTGAAAGAACGTGATGTTTCTCATTTTTGTATTCGCTTTCATTTATCCCCATAACAATTGTAAGATCTTCATTTTTACCAGGAGCTGTTATGATTACCTTCGTAGCACCCGCATCAATATGATAAGCTGCTTCTTCTCTTGTACGGAATTTACCAGTGGCTTCAATCACAATATCGATCCCCATATCCTTCCAAGGAAGACTTTTCGGATCACGATTGTTTATAACAACAACTTTTTTACCATTAATTTTTATCCCGTTTTCAACAGGGACTACTTCTCCATCAAATGTACCGTGAATGCTATCATATTTAATTAAATGGCTGAGCGTTTCCGGCGGATAGCTAGCGTTAATTGCCACAACTTCTAAACTATCTTCCATAATTGCCTTTCTAAATACCATACGCCCAATTCTTCCAAAGCCATTAATCGCTACTCTTGATTTCATCTAGCGTTCCTCCCGCCATATATGTGTTATACTTATTTCCCTTATCACAAAATTAGTATAACATATAATATGCAATTGAAAAGATTAATTTACACTATTTTTGTAAATTGTCATATATCTGAGCAATTGTCTAAATAAATGCAAAAAACACGCCAGAAAAGGCGTGTTTTTTAAATGATTTTCCATTTAGTTAGAATGTTCCTAAGCTGCTTATCTGTTTCTTCACGTGTTCCCATATTATCAATCACTTCGTCAGCAAGCTTTTTCTTCTGTTCGATAGGCAATTGAGAGTGTATGCGATCAGTTGCCTCTTCTTCTGTACTACCGTCCCGCTCCACTAATCGTTTCAATTGAACGTCAGCATTAACATAGACAAGGAGTGTTTGATCTACCATATGAGTCAGTTTACTTTCAAATAACAGCGGAATATCGAATACCACGTGAGCGTTTCCTTGTTCTTTATAAGCTGCAGCTTCGTCAAGCATTCCTTTTCGAATAGCAGGATGAAGAACACGATTTAATTGCTTACGCTTGTCATCGTCCTTAAAGATAACCGAGCCAAGCTTCTTCCGATCAAGCCCACCATTACCATCCTTCATTTCCTCTCCAAACAAACGAAAAATCTCTTCTAGAGCTGGCTCACCAGGTTCAACTACTTTTCTTGCCATCACATCTGCATCAATTATTGGTATGTTATATTGACGAATCATTTCTGCCACAGTACTTTTTCCACTAGCAATTCCACCCGTAAGTCCTATATCCATCGTATCTTCTCCTTTCCTACATTCTCATAAAGCCCAGAATGATGAGTAAACACCCTGGTAAAAAAGAAAGTTTATCCATCCATTTAATATTTGAAGTGAAGTTACCAAACTTAAGACCTAAAAGCAGGAATAACGAACTCATACATGCAATTAAAAGAGCAGTTTCAATTGGTGGAAACCCAACCATTGACGCACCAATCCCTGCTCCAAAGGCATCAAGCGACAATGCTGCACCGAGCATGATAGCTTCAATACCTGTAATCGTACCGGAGTCATCAAAATCGGCTGTTGTCGGCTTTCTTAATATACTGATGACCACTCCAAGCGACCGAATTTCATAATGAAGAAGGATTCGCTCTGAAACAGTTTTTTCTGCTTCTTTATTGTTACGAAACATTTGATACAGCACCCAGCCACCAAGCGCAATAAGGATGCCGCCTCCAATACGCTGGGCTAATATATCTGATATCCATAATTGTAAAAGTGACCCAAACCCCATAGCGAACAACATGGAGACCGCCGAAAAGATTGAAATAATGAGAATTGACTTAAAAGGAATCCTCATTCTTCGCAAGCCATAAGTTAAGCCGACCCCAAATCCATCTACACTTACTGCAAGTGCTAAGAAACAAAGAGAAACCCAGTACATAGGCGAGCTCCTTCCATACTAAAATCTTAAATAGTATATGAAAGCAGCCCATCCAACGCTACGAATCACTCATTTCTCTGACAGGCAGGACAAAATGTCGTACCGCGCCCACCGACTACGATTTTGGAAAGTTCTCCATTGCACCTCTTACACTCTTGACCTGCTCTACCATAGACAAATAGACTGTCCTGATAAGTTCCAACTTTCCCCTGACTATTTACATAGGAACGTATTGTACTTCCACCTTTGTTTACAGCCTCTTTTAACGTATTCACAATCTCAGCATGAAGCTCTTCAATTTCGTTTTCTTTTAACGTTGAAGCCACTCGCTCAGGATGAATACCAGCTTTAAACAATGCCTCATCCACATAAATATTTCCTAATCCCACAACGATTGTTTGATCTAATAACACCGTTTTTACTTTCCTAGAAGTCTTTTTAAACCCCTGTTGTAAAACTTCTGGGGTAAACTGATCAGAAAATGGTTCATAACCTAGCTGAGCAAGCGGCAACTCATTTTCTTCTATTCCAATCGGAAACAAGTGCATCGTGCCAAATTTACGTACATCATGGTATCGAAGTTCTGTCCCATCATCAAAAGTGAAGAATACGTGAGTATGATGATCAAACTCTTCTTCTATAGATGTTAACTTATATTTCCCTTCCATTCGAAGATGCGAAACGATCACATCATCCTCGAGTATAAGCTTTAGAAACTTCCCTCTTCTTCTTACACCCTTAAATGTCTGTCCAATCACCTTCATTTTAAATTCTTCGACATCATCAGGTTTCTTGATGATTTTTGGCCATTTTACTAATACATTTGTAATCCGTTTCCCTACAATTAATTCTTCGAGCGTGCGTTTAACTGTTTCTACTTCTGGTAATTCAGGCATTATTCCCTCTCCTTTGATGCCTACTTCGCATCATACCAGGTGGAGCCATATTCATAATCAACTTTCAGCGGTACATCCAGTTTGATTGCAGATTCCATCACTTCAGGTACGATCCGTTTTAACGTTTCAATTTCTTCTTCTGGTGCTTCAAAAATTAATTCATCGTGTACTTGAAGTAGCATACGCGTTTTTAGATTTTCTTCTTTTAATCGCGTATCCATTTGAACCATCGCAAGCTTAATAATATCAGCAGCCGTTCCTTGTATCGGTGTATTCATTGCCGTTCTTTCAGCAAATCCTCTTTGATTAAAGTTCCTTGAATTAATTTCAGGCAGATATCTTCTTCGCTGGAGCATTGTTGATACGTACCCCTCTTCTTTCGCCTTAACAACTACATCTTCCATGTAATTTTTCACCCCTGGGAAACTCTCTAAGTACCGATCGATGAATTCGCCAGCTTCCTTTCTCGAAACGTCAATACTTTGAGAAAGACCATAATCACTAATACCATAAACAATTCCGAAATTAACAGCTTTCGCGTGTCTTCTCATGTTCGACGTAACGTCATCCTTGTTAACGTTGAACACATTCATCGCTGTTTTCGTATGAATATCCTCATCCTGTTGGAAAGCTTCGATTAAGTTTTGATCCTGAGCGATGTGTGCAAGGACTCTTAGTTCAATTTGCGAGTAGTCTGCCGCAAACATAACCCAGTTTTCATTAGATGGAATGAAAGCTTTTCTAATCTTACGGCCTTCTTCTAAACGAATCGGAATGTTCTGTAAGTTAGGATCTGTAGAGCTAAGTCGACCTGTTTGCGTGAGAGCCTGGTTAAACCTTGTATGAATTTTCCCAGTATCAGAATAGATGACTTTTAGTAAACCTTCTACATATGTTGAATTCAACTTCCCTAATTGACGGTAAAGAAGAATTTCTGGAATAACATCGTGTTTACTTTCAAGCTTTTCGAGTACATCAGCTGAAGTTGAATATCCAGTTTTTGTTTTCTTAATCACCGGAAGCTCCAGCTTATCAAATAGAACCTCACCGAGTTGCTTAGGCGAATTGATGTTAAACTCTGTACCTGCAAGTTCAAAAATCCTTGCTTCGATTTTGCTTAATTTCTCATTTAACTCTGCACCCATTTTCTCAAGGAATTTCGTATCGACGGATACACCTTTAGTTTCCATTTCACCAAGAACAAGGGTTAACGGCATTTCAAGATCGTGAAATAGCTCATACTGTTCATTCTTTTTTAACTGTTCTTCAAGTGTCTCTTTTAATTGGAAAACAGCGAAAGCTTTTCGAACAAGGTGGTCTGCAAGCTCGTCTTGTTCTGGAAGTTTGCGTTTTGCCCCTTTACCATAAACCGATTCATCAGAGGAAACGATTGAAAAGCCTTCTCGACGAGAAATAGCAGATATATCATGCGTTGATTCAGAGGGATTCAGTAAATAAGAAGCAATTACTAAATCAAACGTAATACCTTCTAGCGCAATCCCTTTCCACCCTAAAGCAACAACTGCTCGCTTCGCATCAAACACCCACTTCTTCTGAGATCGATCTTCAAGGAAGTTTTTTAATAGCTTAGAAGACATTGCGACTTCGGTTGGTATGAAATAATTCCCATTTTCATTCACAATAGAAATACCTTGTATTTCCGCATTGTGATAATTTTCTTCCATTACCTCCACGATCATGGCAGATGGACTGATTAAATGATGCTCTTCAATTTCTTTAACCAAATCAAAAGACAATTCATCTATTTCTTGTTCTTCATTTTGCTCTCCACCAATTCGATTAAGAAGGTTCTTAAATCCGAGCTCATTAAATAATGAAACGACAGCATCATGTTCATATCCGCTATATGACAGATCATTTATTCCAAGCTCAAGAGGCGTCTCCTTAAATATTGTTACGAGCTCCTTACTCATCATGGCCTGATCACGGTTATCTTCAAGTTTTTCCTTAAGTTTTTTGCCCGACACTTTATCAAGCGACTCATAAACCGCATCAACTGTGCCAAACTGCTTTAATAATTTAAGAGCCGTTTTTTCTCCAACCCCTGGGACCCCAGGGATATTATCCGAGTTATCACCCATTAGCGCCTTCATATCGATAATTTGCTCTGGAGAAAGTCCATATTTCTCATTAAGAAATGCAGGGTCATATGTATCAATATCTGTAATCCCTTTACGAGTTAAAGCCACATGAACGTTATCTGAAACTAGCTGAAGAAGATCCTTATCACCAGAGTATATTTTAACTTCCCAATCTTCCTTACTCGCAATGGTTGATACCGTTCCAATAATATCATCTGCTTCATAGTTCTTAATTTCATATCTCTTAATATTAAAGGCATCTAGCACCTCACGAATGACAGGAAACTGTTCACTCAATTCAGAAGGAGTCTTTTGTCTACCACCTTTGTATTCTGTATATGTCTTATGACGGAACGTAGTTTTTCCTGCATCAAACGCTACGAGCATATGAGTTGGTGATTCATTTTCAATAATCTTCAGCAACATCGTTGTAAAACCTAACACCGCATTCGTATATACACCCTTATCATTGTTTAGCAATGGCAATGCGAAAAATGCACGATAAGCAATACTATTTCCATCAATTAATACTAATTTGTTTTTCAATCGAAATCCTCCCGTTTCATTCATATAGACGTTCTATTATCGCTAAAATTATAAAAAGCGACGCCTGCTCCTTTCATTTTACCACGATGGCAAAAAGAAAGAAAAACAAGCGCCAATAAACAAAAAAAGCATAAGAAAATTACGACTTAACATTTTCAATAAAGTTTTGATTTTGTATAGAAAGCATTCCAAAATATGAGCAAAAAAAAAGAGACGAGTTATACTCGTCTCAAAAATATGCTCTCGTCATGATGAAGGGGTCAATTGTTACTTTACAGAAATAGTTTAAAGGACATATAAATAGAGTGTAAAGAAATCGTAAAGTTTAGAAATATCTCTCTTTGTTAAGTGTAATCACGAATGTTGTCCCCTCTCCAAGTTCGCTCTTCACATCAATACGGCCATGATGGGCTTCAACAAGGTGTTTCACTATAGCAAGCCCAAGACCCGTTCCGCCTGAATTTCTACTTCTAGCCCGGTCCACACGATAGAAACGTTCAAATATTCTAGGAAGTTCTTCTTTACGAATCCCAATTCCGTTATCCGAAATAATGAACTCAACAATGTCATTTGACTCTTTAACAGAAATCGTAACTTTGCCTTCTTCCGGTGTATACGTAATGCTATTGGCAATTAAATTCAGAAACACTTGTTTTAAACGATTTGTATCTCCTTTAATATGAAGATTCCCCTCATATTGGACATTCACTTCGATGCCCTTTTTTTCTGCTTTGCTTTGAGTCATTAACAAACAGTCATCAATAACCTCTTCTAAGTCCACAACTTGCCAGTTTAATGAGAAATGCTTTTGTTCCATTTTAGATAAATCGAGAAGATCCTGAATTAAACTTTGAAGTCGATCACTTTCATTTAGAATAATGGTAAGAAAACGAGTTCTAAAAGCTTTATTTTCCATAGCGCCATCTAATAATGTTTCAGCAAACCCTTTGAGCGAAGTCACCGGCGTTTTCAATTCATGAGAAACGTTCGCTACGAAGTCTTTGCGCATTTGTTCGAGCTTCTTCAGTTCTGTAATATCGTGAAAAACAAGGACAACACCCTTCAGCTTATTGTCCTGATCAAGAATTGGTGCACCAGACACATCAAAATGCCTTATTTCAATTCCCACTTCTAACTCAACCTGCTTACGCACTGTGTGTTCTACAAGAAGTGTCTCCTCAACAATACGAATAATATCTCGATAAGGAATAGCCTCATAATAAAGCAAGTCCATATAATCATTTACTTGGATTTGAAAGGTATCTTTATAAAAGCGGTTCACTAAATTAATATGACCTTTTGAGTCAATAAGAATTAAGCCGCTATCCATGTTTTCAATAAGTGTCATTAAGCGATTTTGCTGAATTTCATAAGATGTCGTCATGGTTTGCAAATTTCTAGCAAGTATATTTAAAGCATGACTTAGTTGTCCTGTCTCGTCTAGTTTATACTCATATGTTCTTGCCTTGAAATTTCCCGAAGCTAGTTCATTCGCAACCTTTAATGCTCCCTCCAGGGGCTTCGTTAACTGATTGGAGATACGAAGACTAAAATATATAATGATAAAAAAAGCAGCTGCAAAAGAAAAAATCAATATCAGCCACATATTCGTTAGAGTTTCCTGACTAGCACTCTCGAATAGAATTCCTTCAAATAAATTGCCAAGGAAAACGATCATCATAGAAAATACAATAAAGAGGATAACAAATTGAGCATTAAGAAAGCGTGAACGAAATCTTTTCATTAAATTGAGGGCTCCTCTAACTTATATCCAAGCCCCCTGATTGTTTTAATATATTCAGGTTTGCGCGTATTCTGTTCGATCTTTTCACGTAAGTGACTAACATGCACATCAACAATTCTCGTATCTCCTACAAAATCATAATTCCATACAGCGCTTAACAGCTGCTCTCTGGTAAGCACACGTCCTTTATGACGTAAAAGATAAACGAGTAACTCAAATTCTTTCGGGGTTACCTCCATAATCTCTTCTTGGAAGAATGCTTCATAATTATTGGGATATACTTCCAATTCTCCAACTTGGATTTTTTCGGATTCTTCCATTTGGCTAGCAGCCTTTGATTCCTCAAGTTGTTTCACTCGTCTGAGAATAGCTTTGATTCTGGCCACTACTTCCCTTGGACTAAATGGCTTCGTCATATAATCATCAGCACCTAGTTCAAGACCAAGCACTTTATCAAATTCATCATCCTTTGCAGTTAACATCAGCACAGGTGTGTGAATATGACGTTGTCTCAATTCTTTACATACTTCTAATCCATCCATTTCAGGTAGCATGAGATCAAGGATAATGCAATTCGGCTTTTCCTCAACCACGACTTCTAATGCTTCAGCACCGTTTTCAGCAGTGACGACTTCGTATCCTGCCTGTTCAAGATTAAATTGAAGCAATGTTAAAATTGATATTTCATCATCAACAACTAGTATTTTTTGAGCCATTGTCAAATCCCCCTAACGAATTTCCCCATTCATCAATACCGATTCTTATACCAGGCGGTTTTCTTTATTTTAGCCTGAATACCTTCATCATACTATTTTTTTCACAAAGGCAAAAGAAAAACTTAAGCTATCCACGGTATTAACCGTTTTCCATACGTATGAAAGTTCGTAACAAAAAAAGAGCCCAAAATGGGCTCTAAAAATTATCAAATGAAGTTGACTTTGTTAATGGTTTAGCAGGATATGGAGGGCTGACAGTGAAAGTTCCGTCTAAAATGGAATTCTCTGATTCGTTTACACCCTTAACATTTATGACGACTTCATGTGCTTCTTTAGACACGTTTGTGACTTCAAACTTGAAGTGAATCGTCTCATAATGATGCACCGGGTTTTCATATATTACGTCATGTTTTTTAAGACTACTTCCAGGTCCTGGCAAATATTTAGAAATAGCACCTGTTACGATAGCAAGAAGCATAATTTGCGGAACAATCGGCTTTTTAAAAGGCGTCATGGAGGCATAATCATGCTGAATGAATAGAGGATTGTTATCATTAGAAATTCCAAGGTAGAGAAGAAGATCTCGATCCTCTATCTTTTCTGATACCTCAAGCTTTTCTCCAACAGAAATTTCTTCAATCATCCGCCCGATTTTTCGTTTTTTTCCTAAAAGCATAGCTACCCCACCTTATATAAGAAAGCGCTTTCTCGTAATGTTGTAAAAGAGATCCGGTTAAAACCGGATC
Source organism: Pseudalkalibacillus sp. JSM 102089 (assembly GCF_041366475.1). Lineage (NCBI taxonomy): Bacteria > Bacillati > Bacillota > Bacilli > Caryophanales > Fictibacillaceae > Pseudalkalibacillus > Pseudalkalibacillus sp. JSM 102089. Next base: position 244,015 of record NZ_JBEWYW010000005.1, on the reverse strand, counting down.
TACTTTATTGGCTTTATTAACCTAATACCGTCATAACTTTACGAACAGATTCAGCTGATTTATCCAGCTCTTTCTTTTCTTCGTCTGTTAAATCTAATTCGATGATGTCTTCAATCCCACCACCGCCAAGTATTGTTGGCACACCAAGGTATAGACCATCATAGCCATATTCACCCTCAAGATAAGCGATTGTAGGTAGCACACGACGTTGATCTTTTAAAATGGCTTCAACCATCTCAACAAGAGATGCAGCAGGAGCATAATAAGCACTACCATTTCCAAGCAGGCTCACAATTTCCCCGCCACCTTTGCGTGTACGTTCTACAATTTCATTAAGTCGGTCTTCAGAAATAAGGCTCTGAAGTGGTATGCCCCCAGCAAATGAATAGCGAACAAGTGGTACCATATCATCACCATGACCACCAAGTACGAAACCGGTAATATCTTTCACAGAAAGATTTAATTCTTCAGCAATAAATGAGCGGAATCGTGCAGAATCAAGAATGCCTGATTGCCCAATGACACGGTTTTTAGGGAGACCTGACTCCTTAAACACCGTATACGTCATGGCATCTACAGGATTTGTTAGAACAACTATTGTCGTTTCAGGAGAATACTTTACGATTTCTTGAGTAACGCTCTTCATGATTTTGGCATTAGTATTCACAAGATCATCGCGACTCATCCCTGGTTTTCTTGCAATTCCAGCAGTGATAACGACAATATCTGAATCAGCTGTATCTTCATAGCTTGAAGTCCCTGTGATTTTAGAGTCAAATCCTTGAACTGGGCTTGCTTCAAACATATCAAGAGCTTTTCCTTTTGTCGGACCTTCTTGATTCGGGATATCTACAAGTACTACATCAGCAAGTTCTTTTTGAGCTAGTAGAAAAGCCGTCGTTGCACCTGTAAATCCTGCACCAATTACGGAAACTTTCTTACGTTTCATTGTCATTTAATAGCCACTCCTTTAATCCAGTTCAAAATTGGTGGTCTGTGGAATTAGTCCATATTGTTGATTAGTTCATCACCAAATTCAGATGTTTTCACTTCTGTTGCGCCGTCCATTAGTCGCGCAAAGTCATATGTTACAACTTTATTCGCAATTGATTTTTCCATGGAATCCAGAACTAGCTTAGCTGCTTCATTCCATCCAATGTGCTCAAGCATAAGAACGCCTGAGAGAATAACAGATGACGGATTCACTTTATCAAGACCAGCATATTTTGGAGCTGTACCATGCGTTGCTTCAAAAATAGCATGACCAGTTTCATAGTTGATATTGGCTCCTGGAGCAATCCCAATTCCACCAACTTGCGCTGCAAGAGCATCCGATACATAATCACCGTTAAGGTTCATTGTAGCGACAACGTCGAACTCAGCTGGACGAGTAAGAATTTGTTGCAAGAAAATGTCCGCAATCGCATCTTTCACGATGAGTTTGCCTTCACCTTCTGCTTTAGATTGAGCTTCGTTCGCAGCATCCTTACCTTTTTCTTCAACGATACGATCGTATTCAGCCCAAGTAAAGACTTTACCTCCAAATTCTTGTTCAGCCACTTCATAGCCCCAGTTTTTAAATGCGCCTTCTGTGAACTTCATGATGTTCCCTTTATGAACAAGCGTTACATTTCTACGACCTTCATCAAGAGCGTATTGAATCGCTGCGCGAACAAGACGCTTCGTTCCTTCTTCAGAAACTGGCTTAATACCAATACCTGAAGTTTCAGGGAAACGAATGTTTTTTGCACCCATTTCATCTTGAAGGAATGAAATCACTTTTTTCACTTCATCTGATCCTTTTTGGAACTCGATTCCAGCATAGATATCTTCTGTATTTTCTCGGAAAATAACCATATCTGTATCTTCAGGGCGTTTTACTGGAGAAGGAACTCCTTTAAAATAACGAACTGGACGAAGACAAGTAAATAAATCAAGTTCTTGACGAAGTGCAACGTTAAGAGAACGAATGCCTCCTCCTACAGGTGTTGTAAGTGGCCCTTTAATTGCAATTATGTATTCACGAATTGCATCAAGAGTAGCTGCTGGTAGCCATTCACCTGTTTTATCGTAGGCTTTTTGACCTGCATATACTTCTTTCCATACAATTTTCTTCTTTCCTCCGTAAGCTTTGTCAACGGCACCTTCGATAACTTTAGAAGCAGCTGCCCAAATATCAGGACCAGTCCCATCTCCTTCAATATACGGAATAATTGCGTGATCTGGAACATTTAGTACACCATTATTTACAGTAATCTTCTCTCCATTTGCCATTCTGTATTCCTCCTATTGAAATAACTTTTATGTTAGCTAAACAGGGAAGAAATGATCCTCCCTGAGTTTTCTTCTATCTGTCTTCTACTTTTACATATGTCTGATTCGTTGAACCAATATATTCTGCGCGCGGACGAATGAGGCGATTATTACTATATTGCTCTAGGATATGAGCAATCCAACCAGAAACTCTACTCACTGCAAAAAGTGGCGTGAACAGGTCATGATCAATGCCAAGACTATGGTAAACAGAAGCTGAATAGAAATCTACATTTGGTGGAAGACCTTTCTCACTTGTAACGATTTCTTCCATCTTCGTTGACATCTCATACCATTTTGTTTCACCTGTAAGATCAGTTAACTGACGTGACATCTCTCGTAAATGCTTCGCACGCGGGTCACCTGTCTTGTAAACGCGATGTCCAAAGCCCATGATCTTTTCTTTGTTATCAAATGCATTTTGCAAATAAGGTTCGACATTATCAACGCTTCCAATTTCACTTAACATAGCCATCACGCGTTCATTTGCCCCACCGTGAAGAGGTCCCTTAAGAGCACCAATCGCTGCTGTGACACCTGAATACATATCAGATAAAGTAGCTACACATACGCGAGCGGTAAAAGTGGAAGCGTTCAGTTCATGGTCTGCATGAAGGACTAGGGCTTTATTGATAGCTGTCACAGCCACATCTTCCGGAAGCTCACCAGTTAATGTGTATAAAAAGTTAGCAGCAAAGCTTAGATCTTTCTTAGGTTCTATTGGATCTTTTCCTTCACGAACCCGGGAAAAAGCGGTTACAACAGTAGGTATTTTAGCTTGAAGACGAATCGCCTTACGATAATTCGCTTCTTCACTCATATCATCTGCTTCTTCGTCATATAAAGCAAGTGTAGAAACAGCAGTACGAAGAGCTGCCATCGGATGTACTTGATCACTTGGATAAGACTTCATTTGAGCAACGATTTCTTCAGGAATAGCTGCATTTTTGGCAAAATCAGCTGTAAATTCCTCAAGTTCTGTCTTATTTGGAAGTTTATCATTCCACAAAAGATAAATTACTTCTTCAAAACTAGCATTCTCAGCGAGGTCATCGATGTTATATCCTCTGTATGTTAAGACATCATTAACGATAGAACTAATCGATGATGTTGTTGCAACTACGCCTTCTAATCCGCGTGTAGTCGTCATACGTCTCCCTCTCCTTTTCCATATTATTGGCTTTGATATTTTCTAAAAATTCTGCTTTGATAACGCTTTTAAAACGCTCCAAAAAAAATAAGAACCTATGTACAAGTTGGTGCGTCAGTTCTCATTATAAACAATTCTCTGATATTTGTGAATGAATATGCATAATTTCATCAATTCCTTTTTTTCTCATATGCCGAAAATCTGAATTGATAATCAAATAAATAATGCACAAACATCCCTTCCTGAACAGTTGTTCAGTTAAAAAGTTCGACAATTTTCATAGCCATGTAGGCAATTCCAGCTCCTATTAATGGCCCTACAGCAATCCCTTGAAAAACGGCCACTGCAAGAATAGTACCAAACACAAGTGCTGTCGTAATATGCGGATCATTCTGAAGTAAGACGATGCCTTTTGAAGCTATGATGGCTACAAACACTCCTGCCCCCATCGCAATCCAGGCATAGGAAGATTTGACAGCTTCTCCTAGTTGCTTAAACCCTATTTCACCACTAGCAATTGGCACGAGTACGGCAATGGTTATAATCGTTACGCCCCATGAAATGCCTTTGGATTGAAATATCGGAAACACTTTATCCCCTAATCCCACTGCTTTGATTAGTAATAAAACAACTACCGCAATGATCAGTGAGCTATTCTTCGCTACAAGTGCGATCCCAAGTAAGATAAGCAAAAAGATGGTAGGCTGTGAAATAATTGTCATATAACTCCCTCTTTCACACTAACAGAACTCTTATAGTATAACAAATTTTATGAATTTAAGCACGGATCACCTCAATCCCCAATTGATTGTCACGAAGTAACCGGTGTAAAATATAGGAAAGACATAAGGGGGATTCAAATGAATTGGAAGTACATACATAGAATCTTACGCTTTCTACTTGTCATTCTTCTTATTATTGTTTCTCTAATCTCCTTTTATTATATCTGGCATCTTGCTTATCCATTTGTCATCGCTCTGCTGCTCGCTTTTCTAATTAACCCTCTCGTAGATTTATTAGAAAACAGAGCGAAAATACCGAGACCGCTCGCTGTAGCCCTATCAATTCTATTCCTTGTCGGAGTCCTTGCAGCCTTTATTGCTCTGCTAGTAAATGAAGTTGTACAAGGCGTTGTATATATCGCAAATGTATTACCAGGAAATTTCCAGGAAATTGTCTTATTCATAGAAGATCTTTTCGTGTCTCACGTCATGCCACTTTATTATCAGCTTGAAGAATTATTTAAGGATTTGAACAAAGATCAACAAACCACTGTACTCGATAATATCCAATCCATTGGAACAACCATTACAACTACTCTTACGAATATACTTCAATCTCTTGTTGAAGGAATACGCTCGTTTATCGTCAGCTTACCTACGATCCTAACAGTTTTGGTCTTTTCTATGCTTGCCACTTTCTTTATTAGTAAAGACTGGTATAAGTTCATAAATTGGATGAAATTAAAAGTAAGAACTGATATCCAAGAAAGTATTAGCACCGTTTATATTGACTTAAGACGCGCTCTATTTGGCTTTTTGAAAGCACAGCTTACCCTTATTTCAATGACAGCGATCATTGTTTTAGTTGGTCTTTTTATTTTAAGGGTAGATTATGCTATTACCATAGCGATTATCATTGGCCTTGTCGATTTACTACCATACCTTGGTACAGGCGCAATTTTCGTGCCATGGATGATTTATTCCTTTTTAATCGGAAACTACGGGTTGACCATAGGACTTTCTATTCTCTATGGAGTTGTCGTGATTCAGCGGCAAGTCATGGAGCCTAAAGTGCTATCATCGAATATTGGACTTGATCCTCTCGCAACATTGATTGCTCTATTTGTAGGCTTCCAACTATTTGGGTTCATTGGTCTAATCATCGGCCCAGTTCTTCTCGTTGTACTAAAAACTCTTTATCATGCAAATGTTTTTAAGGACATTTGGGGTTTTATCAAAGGAGCATGAGTCTAATTACACTGATCACTTTAGTGGTTCGTACAGGGTTCTCTCGAAACCAATTGGATGAATCACAAAGAGAAAAATCGGTCTGAGCGGCTATATCAAATCCCCTTTAATAATAGAAGCCAAAAAAGCATGGGAGCAACGTCTCATTTGGACGTTGCTCCCACGCTACAGTCGAAAGCTTGTCGCTATCTACTAATTATTATTTTTGTATCTCAGTAGCGTCATAAAGTTTAACTTCTAAAGGTGCAACTAGATATTCTGGTGCTTTACCTACAAAAGTTTGAAAATGAGCACTTTGGTTATGCGCTTCGACTGCAGCCATATCTTTATAAGCTTCAATCATTTTATAAGTGTTCTCTTTTTCAACTTCTTTTGAAAGTGTATAAGAAATGTTACCTTCTTCATTTCTAGCCGCTTCAATCAAAGTTGTCACTTCTTTAAGAAATTCTTCTTCTTTAGCCGGGTTAATTTGTAATCCTGCATGAATAATAATCATTGTTCATTTCCTCTTTTCAATTTTTATTTTTTATTTCCACTCTGCAATCGATTCAACAGGTAAGCGTACAGATTTGTAGCCTTCATTTGCTGCTTTACCAATTGAAAGCAACATAACTGGGTAGTAACGCTCTTTATCCATACCGTAAGCTTCAGCGATTTGAGCTTTCTCATATCCTCCAATTGGATTGGTGTCATAACCGTGTGCACGTGCAGCAAGCATTAACTGCATGGATACCAAACCACCATCAATGATGTTCATTTCTCTAAACTGTTCTGTTGACATGCCTTCTAACAACCCTTTAATCGCTGGAAGCTGCTGATCTCTAACTTCTGCAGGCATATATCCTTTTTGTACAGCAGTGTCATAAATTTCATCAGCATAGTCCAAGCTGTTCATATCAACAAAAACGGCAATGATTGCTGAAGAAGTCTCAACTTGAGACTGGTTGAATTTAGCAAGTGGTGCTAATGTCGCCTTTCCTTCTTCGCTATCAATAACGACAAAACGCCATGGTTGAAGGTTCACTGAAGAGGGTGCGAGTGTTGCTTCAGTTAGTATTTCAGTCATCTCTTCTTTACTTATTTTCACGGATGGATCATAATGGCGGATTGAGCGGCGCCCTGTTATAATTTCGTTAAAGTCATTAATTTTCGTTGCATTCATCGTTAATTCTCCTTAGTACTTTTCTAGTTAGTATTGAATTTCTTTAATGTTATTTTGAATACGGTTAAGCATATTCGATAATTCTGATTGTTCCTGCTCAGTAAAATCTTTTAGTACCTTTTGAATGAATTGCTCTTTCTCTTTCCGAAAAGATGCAATTCGATCTCTGCCTTCTTCTGTTAACCTCACGAAGGTAAACCGGTTATCATCTGGATTTTTACGACGAGCAACCATTTTTTTCACTTCCAACTGCTTTAAATGTCTCGTTACAGCAGCGCTATCAATATTCACTTCTTTCTGCAATGCTGTTTGGCTAATTTCATCAACCTCAAACAATTTATGCAGGAGCTCTAAGCGAGACTGACTGATGCCGGTGCATCGTTCGAATTTAGGGCTCATTTGCTTGTAAATATCATTTAACTGATATAAAATTTCGCCTTCATTTGAACAAGAATTCTTCAACGCATCCTCCTCCTTCAATCAGTTGATGGGTCAATCGTTGACTCATCAACTAATATACTAGATGAGTTCCTTGATGTCAACAATATAACCTTAATTAATTGATAGGTCAATCATTGACCTATCAATTAATGTAATTTACTTGTTTATACAATGTCAAATCACACTTTATTTCTTCCACTAGAAAAGGAGCTTGAATATGTATTCAAGCTCCTTAATGACATTTCATTATACGTTTCTAAGGCAGAATTTTTACCTTCTAATAAACATAAACTGACCATTATTCATTCGACGTTCAAGGAATTTCTTAATCCATCTCTTAAAAGGTTTTCTCGTTGCCGGGATGAGAAGTAAAAATCCTGTTGCATCTGTGATGAAGCCTGGTGTGAGTAGAACGACACCACCTACGAGTATGCATAGACCATCTAGAATAGCATCTCCAGGCATCTGGCCTGATTGCATTTGTCTGTTAACCTTTTGGATCGTTTCTGCCCCTTCTTTACGCGCAAGCCACGCTCCTAGAATCCCTGTACCAATAATCAATAATACTGTCGGAATAAGTCCCAGTGTTCTTCCTGACAGAAGTAACAAAGCGATCTCTAGAGCTGGAACGATAATAATAAAAAGCAACAAAATACGAAACATGACATAGCTCCCTCAATCATAATCGGGAAATTGTCCCGTTAACACTATTATACGTGATTTAAAATAATTTTCGAACTCAATTGCACCATTAACCTAATCCCCAGTAAAGAATACCCAAAATAAGTTAAATAATAAAGGCTGTCGATTTTCTCGACAGCCTTTTAAAAGTTTCAATCTTGCTTATAGAATGCTTGCTTTCCCGTTGTAAATAATTCCAGTCGTTGCATCAAGTGTTACTTGTTGACCTTCTTCGAATAGTTGTGTCGCATTTTCAAGACCAACTACGACAGGGAGTCCAAGACTAAGACCTACAACTGCAGCATGGCAAGTAAGTCCGCCTTCTTCTGTAATAAGCCCTGCTGCCTTCTCTAGAGCAGGAACCATATCTTTATCAGAGCCAATTGTAACTAGAATTGTGTTTCCATCTGCTTTATCAATCGCCTCTTGAGCATTTTTTGCGATAGCGATTCTTCCTGAAATAGATGTTTTCCCAATTCCTTGAGCTTTTGCAAGAATATCACCGATAACGTGAACTTTCATCAAGTTCGTTGTACCAGATTCTCCAACTGGAACACCAGCAGTAATAACAACTGTATCTCCGTGATTTACAATTCCAGACTGGATTGAAGCGTCAACTGCAACTTCTAGCATTTCGTCTGTTGTTGATACTTTGTGTCCTTCTTGTGCATGAACGCCCCATACAAGAGCAAGCTTGCGGCAAACGCTAGCCGTATTTGTTACAGCTACAATCGGTGCCTTCGGACGGTATTTAGCAATCATACGCGCTGTATGTCCGCTCTCAGTAGCTGTAATAATTGCTGGCACATTTAAGTTGTAAGCTGTGTGAGCTACTGATTCACTAATCGCATTTGTTGTATTTGTTTCTGTTTCTTTACTTCTTACAGAAAGAAGCTCACGGAAGTTCAATGATTTTTCAGTATAAGAAGCAATGTTATGCATAGTTTGAACAGCTTCTACCGGATAAGATCCTGCCGCTGTTTCACCTGAAAGCATGATTGCATCTGTGCCATCAAGAATAGCATTGGCAACGTCACTCGCTTCCGCACGAGTTGGACGAGGATTACGCTGCATAGAATCAAGCATTTGTGTTGCAGTAATAACAGGCTTTCCAAGTGCATTACACTTTTTAATAAGCTGCTTTTGTACAAGAGGTACTTCTTCAGCAGGAATTTCAACACCTAGATCACCGCGAGCAACCATTAAACCATCTGAAATTTCAAGGATGGAATCGATGTTATCAACACCTTCACGGTTTTCAATCTTAGGGATAATTTGAATGTCAGTTGCTTTATGCTTCTCAAGAAGTTTACGGATATCAAGAACATCGGATACTCGACGAACGAATGACGCAGCAATAAAATCTACACCCTGTTCAATACCGAATTCAATATCTGCAGCATCCTTATCTGTAATACCAGGAAGGTTAACGCTCACGTTAGGTACGTTAACACCTTTTTTGTTTTTCAATGTTCCATTATTTAGAACCTCAGTATAAAGTTCATTCTTCTCAATTTGCTTTACTTCAAGTTCAATCAATCCATCATCAAGTAGTATCTTAGATCCAACGTGAACATCATTAACAAGTTCAGGATATGTGACAGAGATTTTCTCAGTTGTACCAAGTACTTCTTCCATAGAAACGATAAGCTGTTGACCAGCTTCAAGATCGATTCCACCGTTCTCCATATTGTTCGTACGGATTTCTGGGCCTTTTGTATCTAAAAGGATCGCAACGTTTTTTCCTAGCTTTTCAGCAACTGCACGGATTGATTTAATACGATTACCGTGTTCTTCAAAATCACCATGTGAGAAATTTAAACGAGCAACGTTCATCCCTGCATTAATCAATTTTTCTAAAGTTTGTTCATTTTCACTTGCTGGTCCAATCGTACAGACAATCTTAGTTTTGCGCATGGGTCTGTCTCCTCCTAAAAGCTATGCTTCAATTAGTTTTCTTCATAACAACTATGTTATGTAATATTTTCGGACATTACGATACACCCCTTAAGTTTAAAGGGGTGAACCACTTAACGTCTTTTAAATAGATAATTCCTTTGCAAGCTGACACATTTTTTGATTGACTTCATGTGGCAGAGCGAGTGCTTCGTTAATATCCATATCAACAATTTGGTTGTTCTGAATACCAACTGTTCGCCCTTCTGCTCCTTCAAGTAGAAGTTCAACAGCACGTGCTCCAAGACGGCTTGCTAGAACTCGGTCCGAAGCAGTTGGTGAACCACCACGTTGAACGTGACCAAGAACGGTTACACGTGTTTCCATGTTCATTTCTTCTTGGATTTGTTTCCCAATTTCAACACCACTTCCAACACCTTCAGCAACAACAATAATACTGTGACGTTTTCCGCGATCATGGCCGCGCTTCAGACGACTCAAAATATCTGACAACTCGAACTTCTCCTCAGGAATGAGGATTGATTCAGCACCGTCAGCAAGTCCTGACCAAAGAGCGATATCTCCTGCGTCACGTCCCATTACCTCGATCACATATGTACGCTCATGAGATGTCGCCGTATCACGAATTTTATCAATAGCTTGAATAACTGTATTTAGTGCTGTATCGAAACCAATCGTAAAGTCTGTTCCTGGGATGTCATTATCAATCGTTCCTGGAATTCCAATCGTCGGGAAGCCATGACCAGTTAATTTCTGAGCTCCACGGTAGGATCCATCTCCTCCGATTACAACTAGACCCTCAATACCAAATTTCTTTAAGTTCTCTACACCCTTCAGTTGACCTTCAAGTGTCTTAAATTCAGGGCAGCGAGCAGAATATAGCATTGTACCGCCACGATGGATAATATCAGCTACAGAACCGATTTCCATTTTCTCTATATTTCCATTAATCAACCCGGTATATCCGTGGTAGATCCCATAAACTTCAATATCATGGTAGATTGCTTTTCGAACGACAGCTCGAATAGCAGCGTTCATTCCTGGTGAGTCTCCTCCGCTGGTTAGTACACCAATACGTTTCATAACTGTTCACCTCATTAATTCTTTGTGTTATTAAAATATCAAATACGGTCGTTGAATACAATAGCTAAGCTTCATCGCAAAAAAGTGCTTTCTCTATAACGAGAAAGCACTTTCCTTATTTTAAGCCAATGGTATCGGTTACAAACGTATATTGTCCAATATTTCTGTATTTTTCATAGCGTTGATTCACAAGCTCCTGTTTGGAAAGTTGTGTCAGTTCTTCAAGTGATTTGACAAGGGCCGATTGAATCGCTTTCGCCTGTTCTTCCATATTGCGATGAGCCCCTCCCTTTACTTCAGGGATAATCTCATCTATGACATTTAGTTCTTTCAAATCTGGCGCCGTGATTTTCATAGTATCAGCAGCCTGCTGAGCTAAACTAGAATCTTTCCACAACAAGGCCGCAGCTCCTTCAGGAGAAATAACGGAATACCATGAATTTTCAAGCATGTGCACGTGATTACCTACACCAATCGCTAACGCTCCTCCACTCGCACCTTCTCCTATAACAATGCAAATGATAGGAACGGTTAGTCCCGCCATTTCAATCAGGTTTCGTGCAATCGCTTCACTTTGTCCTCTTTCTTCCGCTGCCTTACCAGGAAACGCTCCTTTAGTATCTAGAAGAAAAATAACGGGACGTTGAAATTTTTCAGCTTGTTTCATGAGACGAAGCGCTTTACGATAGCCTTCAGGATGTGGCATACCAAAATTCCGTTTAAGATTCTCTTTTGTATCTTTACCACGCTGATGGCCGATAACCGTAACAGGTTTTCCTTCAAAGGTTGCGATACCACCTACAATCGCTTCGTCATCACCAAACAGTCGATCACCATGCAATTCAAGAAAGTTCTCAAATATACGCTCGATATAATCAGAAGTTGTGGGACGTTCAGGATGTCTAGCCAATTGGACACGGTTCCACGCTGTTAAATTCTCATAAATTTCTTCTTCCATTTTTGAAAGTCTTTTTTGAAGACGAGAAACTTCATCATTAAGATCCACATTCTTTTCTTCCATGAAAGAATGTAATTCAGTAATTTTATCTTCTAACTCCTGGAGAGGTCGTTCAAAATCAAGTCTCTGTGCCATTATTCTTCACCTCCATTTCCATGAATCATTAGTACCTGACCGAGTATCTTCTTCATATCAGCTCGATGTATCACCCGATCCAACTGACCATGATGAAGGAGAAATTCAGCCGTTTGAAAATCTTCTGGAAGATCTTCACGAATCGTTTGCTCAATAATTCGTCTACCAGCGAAGCCAATCAAAGCCTTAGGTTCAGCGAAATTAAAATCGCCTACAGAAGCAAAACTCGCTGATACACCACCAGTTGTAGGATGTGTCATTATAGAAATGAATAGTCCTCCGTCATCGCTAAACCTTTTAAGCGCAACGCTGGATTTCGCCATTTGCATCAAACTCAAAACACCCTCTTGCATTCGAGCACCGCCTGAGGCAGTAAAGACAATAAACGGAATTTTTTCTTTATGCGCATGCTCAATCGCTCTAGTGATTTTTTCTCCTACCACTGAACCCATGCTTCCCATTCGAAAACGTGCATCCATTACTGCAATAGCTGTTCGGTAGCCATATATTGTTCCTTCACCCGTTACAACCGCTTCATTCAATGAGGATTTCTTTTGATCCTTTTCCAAACGCTCAACATAATCGGGAAAAGAGAGCGGGTTTTCTGAAATCATATCAGCATCCAGTTCTGTAAAAGAACCTGCATCAAGCGTATCCTTTAACCTTTCAGGGGCTGACATTTGATGGTGATACCCACATTTCACACAAACCTTATGCGATTTTTCCAGCTCTTTCGTATAAATAATACTTTTACACCCTGGACACTTTGTCATAATGCCTTCAGGTACATCTTGTTTTATTTTATCTGAGGGAACCGTCGCATACTTCTTCTTCTTGTTGAATAGATCTTTTAACAAAGTTGACCATCCCTTTCACAATATCAAACATATTTGCTATTCTTCCGTTTTTTTTATTTCATACGTGTCAAATAAACAAATGGCACTTTCCTTATTCCTAGAAGTCAATGCATCAATCATGGATTCATAATACTCTTTAGGACGGAAAGTTAACTGGTGCCAAATTGTCTGATGGTAATCTGCAAGCTCTCCCCATAACCTCATGAGTAGATGATTATGAGTTGATGAAACAATAACTCGGAAGAAAGCTGTATCAAATTCAGTTGAAAAAATATTTCGACCGGAAGAGTTGTCCTTATATTCCATCATAGTTCTTAATCGATCAAGATATTCATCTGAGATTCGATCACAAGCCACCCTTAGAATATCTTTTTCAATTAACCTTCTAGTTTCTAACAGATCTTCTTTAGACTTTGTATCTTTTAGAATGAAGGAGGCAATGACTTCTACAAGTCGATGATCTCTAGCATTTGCAATAAATGTCCCTTCTCCTCGACGAGTTTCAATTAGACCAAGCATTTCCATTGATCTTAACGCTTCTCTTACGGAAGATCTTCCTGCATTTAAGCGCTCAGAAAGCTCCCTTTCCGAAGGGAGCTTATCACCGGTTTGTAAACAATCGTTATAAATAATCGCTTTTATTTTCTGAAGGATATTCTGATAAACTTTCCCCTGACTCGTCATGGGAAATCAACACCCTTTCCTGACTGAAAACAAATAGTAACAGTAGACAATTGCGGTTTGGAACCGTGAATGCCTCTTAACCAAAATAAATGTTCAGAAGATAAGCTGTTTTTCATGTTCTCCATAAATAAAATGCAAGAAAAAAGTGAGAAAGTCAAGCTCTTCCCCACTTACTCGTTATCTTCTTCAATAATAGCGAGAGCACGTGTCTTTTCTTTAACTGCTTCAGGATCTACGTTTATACGAGCCACACCCGTCTCCATCGCAGCTTTCGCTACACTAGCAGCAACAGCAGGTGCTACTCGTGGATCAAACGGTGCGGGAATAACGTAATCAGCGCTCAAATCTTCTTCAGCAACAAGTTCTGCAATAGCATGGACAGCAGCGACCTTCATATCTTCGTTAATATGAGTTGCTCTAACATCAAGTGCGCCTCGGAAAATTCCAGGAAACGCTAGAACATTATTTATTTGATTTGGGAAATCTGATCGCCCAGTACCAATGACCTTAGCTCCCGCTTCTCTTGCATCATTTGGCATGATTTCAGGATTAGGGTTAGCCATTGCAAAAATAGTTGGATCATCATTCATAGATTCGACCATTTCTCTTGTCAGTGCTCCCTCAACTGAAACCCCAATGAAAACATCTGTTCCTGAAATAACTTCTTTCAGTGATCCTTCTGCTTTGTCACGATTTGTATACTTCGCAACTTCTGCCTTCACGTCGTTCATTCCATAAGAACGGCCTTCGTATATAGCACCTTTCGAATCACACATAATGATATCCTTGACACCAAAACGATTCAAAAGCTTAATAATGGCGATACCTGCAGCTCCAGCACCATTGATAACTACTTTAATTTCACTCATTTTCTTACCTGATAGTTTCAAAGCATTGACAAGCCCTGCTACCGTAACAATGGCAGTGCCGTGTTGATCATCATGGAAAATAGGGATATTTGTTTCTTTTTTTAATCTTTCTTCGATAACAAAGCAATTAGGGGCAGCAATATCTTCAAGGTTAATACCACCAAAAGTAGGTTCCATTAACTTTACTGTCTGCACAATTTGATCAACATCTGTCGTATTTAAGCAAATAGGAAATGCATCAACACCAGCAAAACTTTTGAAAAGCACTGCTTTCCCTTCCATTACAGGAAGTGCTGCCTCCGGCCCAATATTTCCAAGTCCAAGAACGGCTGTGCCATCGGATACGACGGCAACCATGTTTCCTTTCATCGTATATTCATATACTTTATTCTTGTCATCATAAATTTCTTTACAAGGCTCTGCAACACCTGGTGAATAAGCTAGACTTAAATCCGTAGCGTTTCGAACCGGCACCTTTGATTTAGATTCTAGTTTTCCTTGTCTCACTCTGTGAATATGTAGAGCTTCTTCTCTCGTAATGGACAATAAACCCACTCTCCTTTTTTCAGAAGCATTAGATGATGTTAACAATTTCCCTAGTACAATTGGGCAGTGGTCAGACCACTCTATTTTCACCATTATAACAAATCACCATTAGCTGTAAAGATTTTCATTGAGGCTTTTTCACAACATTGTTTTCACCAAGTAATTTTTTCAAGGCTTGAAGACAGTCAGTATCAGGGTTTACCAGCCATTCTTTACCAAGCTTTACGGTTTTATCTGTTTCACTATAATAAACTACGACCTCTGCATCACCCTCATAGTTACGAAGCACTTCCTTCACTTCACTTAGCATACTTATATGGTGAGGCTCAACTTTCAGAAATAAGGTTTTCTTCTCTTTCTTTGGCTGAACATCACTTAGCTTCATCACTCGAGAAATAATAATATTCGTTTGATCATTTCGTTTCTGCCCTACACCATCAACGTAAAGAAATTGCCCTTTCGATAAAAGACTCTCCATTTGTTCCCAAACATCAGGAAAAGCGACTCCTTCTATTTCTCCCGTTTCATCACCAAACGTTAGAAAAGCCATCATTTGTCCTTTCTTCGTGCGAATACTTCTGACCTTCAATACCTCTACAGCTAACCTTAATGGGGCTCGATCTGAAGCAGTGATTGCTTCCCTCGTAACATCTCTTACGTATCCCTTCAAATTCTCTAAATAGGGATCAAGAGGATGGGCTGTTAAATAAAACCCAATTGCTTCTTTCTCGAAAGCAAGCATTTCTTTTTCATCAAAAGGGGGAACGCTCTCGTAAACTGGTTCAGCCTCACCATCTTCAAAAAAACCTGTTTGTCCATTTTGTTCAGACCCATAGTTCATGGCCCCTTCGAGTGAAGCGAGCATAGAGGAACGACTTACCCCGAACTCATCCATCGTACCAGCAAAGATCAACGATTCAAGTGCACGCTTATTTACTATTCTCAGTGAAATTCTTGCGCATAAATCAAAAAGGCTTTTATAAAAGTGATTCCTCTTATCCAAGATTTCTTCTATAGCATTTTTACCTACATTTTTTACAGGAAGTAAACCGAATCTCAAGGCCTCATTTTCAACAGTGAAGGTTTCTTTGCTTTTGTTGATTGACGGCGGAAGAACCGTTATGCCTTTCTGTCTTGCTTCTGATAAATACATAGCAAGTCTATCTTGATTTCCGATTGCAGAAGTTAATAGACTCGAAAAGAAGTAACGTGAATAGTTAGCTTTTAAATAAGCTAGTTGATAAGCAATCACGCTATAAGCTACTGCGTGACTCCGATTAAATCCGTAATCTGCAAAACGGACAATGTACTCATATACTTTAATAGCAGTTTCTTTAGGATATCCCTTTGCAAGACAACCACTAACGAAATGCTCTCTTTCAGATTCAAGAACTTCACGCTTCTTCTTAGATACGGCCCTTCTTAATAAATCCGCTTCTCCAAGAGAAAAACCTGCTAATTTTGATGCAATTTGCATGATTTGCTCTTGATACACGATAACTCCATAAGTTGATTTTAGAATTGGTTCAAGATCTGGATGGAGATAATCAATTGAACGTTCTTTATGTTTACCTGAAATGAAGAGCGGAATGTTTTCCATTGGACCCGGCCTATATAAAGCATTAACAGCAACAATATCTTCAAATTCAGTCGGCTTCAACCTCCTCAACACTTGACGCATGCCATCAGATTCAAGTTGAAAAACACCTGTTGTGTCAGCTTTTTGCAGCAGTGAGAAGGTAGGTTGATCATCCATTGGAATAGTAGAAAGCGAAGGGCGCACGCCTGTTTCACTTTCAATATCATTTAATATCCCTTCAATTAAAGTTAAATTTCGAAGTCCAAGAAAGTCCATTTTCAATAGACCTACTTCTTCTAAATCGTTCATGGGAAACTGCGTCAAACTAATATGATGACCACCAAGTAAAGGCACATGTTTCGTAAGCGGCTCAGCTGAAATAACAATTCCTGCGGCATGTGTTGATGTATGACGTGGTAGCCCTTCAATCGTACTTGCTATGTCAAAAACCTGTTTTCCTTCAGAGGTAGATGATATGAGCTCCCTGAGTGCTTTTGACTCTTCTTTTGCCTGTTTCAACGTCCTTCCAGGTCTTGAAGGGACTGCTTTAGACATCGCATCCAGAAGCTTCGTGTCTACTTCTAACACTTTTCCAACGTCACGAATTGCAGCTTTTGCAGCAAGCGTACCGAACGTTACGATTTGGGCTACGCGGTCATGTCCGTATTTCTCGTAAACGTATTCAATGACCTCATCTCTTCTTACATCAGGGAAGTCGATGTCAATATCTGGCATCGTAACTCGTTCTGGATTCAAGAAGCGCTCAAATAGAAGGTTGTGTTCGATAGGATCCACATCAGTTATATGCAATAAGTAAGCAACGAGAGAGCCAGCCGCCGATCCTCTCCCCGGACCTGTAATCATATGATGATCATGAGCATATTTCATGAAATCCCAAACAATTAGGAAATAATCATTAAATCCCATCTCATTGATAATTGTAAGTTCGTAATCTAACCGGTCCGTCACATGTATACCTGGATCGTGATACCGTTCAGCTAAATGGTTTATACATATCTCCTTCAAAAACTCAAAAGCCGATTTTCCGTCAGGAACTGGATAAACGGGTAAGTGCGTTTGCTCAAAATTCAGTTCGACAGAACATCTTGCGGCGATCTTAGTTGTGTTTGCAAGAGCTTCCTCATAACCCCTAAACCGCTCTCTCATTTCTTCCTCAGAGGTTAAATAATATTCATGATTAGGTAAGGCCACCTTGTCTTTCTCTTCATAACGTTGCCCTGTATCAATACACCTTAAGCAATCATGTGCTTCCCCATCTTCTTGATTAATATAGTGAACCGCATTTGAAACGGTTAATGGAATGTTCGCTTTATTGGCAAGCTTGGAAATTAACAAGTTAAGGTGTCTTTCTTCTCTAAGAGAATGATCCTGCATTTCGAGATAGAATCCCTCTTTGAAAACGCGTTGATACTCCATTGCCATTTGTAAGGCGACCGTCTCTTCTTCATAAAGAAGGGCTTTTCCAATTTCACTATGAAGGGTCCCAGATAAGGCGATGAGACCATCTGATCTTTCAAATAAATTTGTTTTATCTATGTATGGATTTGGCCCCCCTGTACTTTGCATTTGCGTACTGATATTCAATAAGTTCTCATAACCTACCGTATTAACAGCAAGTAGAACAAGGTTATCCAACTGTTGGTCCCGCTGATGGAGAGAAGACTCATTCCCCACGCTTACCTCTAGTCCAATTATTGGCTTGATTCCCTTTGCTTGACATGCTTTATAGAATGGAATTGTCCCATACATTGTTCCTTTATCTGTCAGAGCCATAGACTGAAATCCTTTTTGTATTGCAGATTCAACAAGTGATTCAATTCGACTTGGGCTATCTAGCAGACTATATTCACTGTAAACACGAAGATGCACAAATTCCATATATAATCCCACTCTCAATTTGCTATTACTTTCTATTATAAATACTTCCACCTTCTCAAACAAACATTATCAAGCATATCCCTCTCTCCTAATTGCATAGGCTGTACTAAAAGCGAAAAATAGGCTGATTTATAATCACACACTTTTTCTTCAGCTTTTTATGTATTGTAAAGAATAAGTTACTTCATGAAATTTGATACGAAAGAAGGAATCAAAATGGAGAGAGTAACGCTCGTAACATTAATTATCGCTTTTTTCGTTGCATTTGGTGTGATTGTTGGAGGGTCAATTATCGGAGGAATCGGGGCATTCCTTTCTGGTGAGCCACCACTACACTGGATCTATATCGTTGCACAAAGATTAAAAATCTGGGCGATTGCCGCAGCAATTGGCGGAACATTTGATACGATAAATAACATGGAAAGAAGTTTTCTCAGTGGTTCACCAGATGAAATCATGCGTCAATTTTTATGGATTTTCTGTGCGCTTGGCGGGGCGCAGGCAGGTATGGAGATCATTAACTGGCTTACTCAGGAACGCTCTTCCTTATGAGAGTTCCGCAAATTTATTCTAGAAAAGGATGGCAACGATTTCTTGCAGGTCTTTCTGTAGGAGTTATCTTTGGGTGGTTATTCTTTCTGATGCTTTTCGGCATTATGTACGAAAAGCAGATTACAACAATTAAAGAACAAAAAATTGAAATCTCGGACCTAAAAACCCAAAATCAAACATTGCTCGATGATCAAGAAAATTATAATAATAAAGAAATCGAAAAAACTCTTCTGGTCAAAAAAATCGAAGTCACTTTCGAGAAAAATAATGACCTACCATTAAACTCATTAACGCGCCACGAATTAAAGAAAGAAATTCAAACCGAATTAAATGATCTTCTCAACAAGGATCTCGGAGCGATTTCTAGAACTAGAAGTTTTATCATTCAATCCCTCGAAAACAAAACGCTTATGATTGACAATATTAAATATGGTTTTAAAGTGAAGCAATTTATTCTTTGGACAACAGTCGAGGTGGTGCTTACAATTGAACTCGTTCAATAGCGAAAATAAAACTATTTTGTGACCTTTTGTCAGACAAGTCGCAATTTTCATAGGTGTAGTATATGATAAGAGTATAGAAAATTTGGAGGTGGCGCGATGGTTATTGATCGCAAACAAATCGCGAGAGCGAAAATTGCTGATTTAATGAATGGGCGATCCGCTTACGCAGAGTCACACGAAATGACTGCTCTAATTAAAAAGGAATTGCAATCACTTAACATCGACGTGCACGAAGACGTGACAAGCTTTGGTTCATGGTTTATACCTAAATCACATGATCAAATGTAAATGTGGTAACAACAAAGACCGGCGCTCTCTCAATAAAGGAGACACCGGTCTTTTAGTTTGTTATTATACTTCTTCGCACACTTTGTCTAACTCCGCAAGAACGTCATCAGCCTCTGCCCACGAATAAACAGTTGCCCCCGCAGCCATTGGATGTCCGCCACCATTAAATTGAGCAGCGATTGTATTCACAACAGGCCCTTTAGAACGAAGACGAACACGAATTTGATCTGGTTCCTCAATGAAGAAAACCCACGCCTTCAAACCCGCTACATTAGAGAAAGTATTCACTAGCTGTGATGCCTCACTAGCCGTTACGCCATATGAAGCAACTGTTTCTTTTGTGATTTTCATCCATCCAGCACCAGTTTCTGATGTTTCAAAATGCTGTAAGACATATCCGTTTAAGCGAGCGATATGCTGTTCCGTTTTGTAGAGTTCCTTATATAGAGAGCCTGTGTCTACACCAAACTTCAAAAGCTCACCTGCATACATAAAGGTACGCTGAGTCGTATTAGAAAACATAAAACGTCCGGTATCACCTACTATACCTGCATAAAGAAGAAAAGCTCCTTTTTCAGAAAGCTTGTACCCTCGTTCCTTAGCGGTAAGGTACAAATCTACAATCATTTCACTAACAGAGCTTGAAGAAGTGTCCACCCAGAGAAGATCACCATAAGGGTCTTCATTTGGATGATGATCAATTTTAATTAAGAGCTTGCCATTACGGTATCGGTTATCACTAACCCTAGGCTGATTCGCCGTATCACAAACAATGACAAGTGCGTTATGATATGTTTCATCCTGAACCTCATCCATTCGGTTCAGGAATGTAAGTGATGGTTCTTCTTCACCAACCGTAAACACACGCTTCTTTGGAAAAGAAGCTTGTATAAGCTCGGCAAGTCCTCCCTGTGAGCCAAGTGCATCAGGATCTGGGCGCACATGACGGTGAATGATAATGGTCTCATATTGTTCGATAGCATCTAATATTTGTTCCTTCATCATCTTTCTCCTTTCGACCGCTTCCCAATTGTTACGTATATGTCATAGATTTTCAGTACTAAATTCTATACAATAGAAAAGAACCTTGAATTATGGAGGAAAACAGTCATGCCTATCTTTGTCATATTAATTGTCTTTTCAATCGTTTTCTATTTGTTTTATCGAGTAAAATCTGTTCGACATAACGGTGTCGCAACAACTCAATGGCTTAATTCAAAAGCAAGCATCGCACTAGGACTTTTCCTTATCTTTTTTGCCATTAATACGCTTACCGTTTCTTTATCAACGGTCACTGTGATTGTTGCCGCTGTCTTTATTTTACTTGGTCTTGTAAACGTCACAGTTGGCTATAAAAAGTATCGACACTATCTTCCATTTGCAATCGAAGAAGCAAAGGATATGAAACTAAACTAGCAGCGCTATGTTTACTTGTAAAACCGCCACGGATTTATTTCTGGCGGTTTTTTATTATCGATCAATCAATTGCGCCATCATAAGGGCCTTTCCTACGACCGTATTTTCATGATAAATTTCAACATCTACTTTACCAAATTTCCTTGATACCTCGAGAACTTTAGGTACAATTTCAATTGTATGATCAATTTGAACCGGTTTGATGAAATAAAGTGTAATGTTTTCTACTACT
Organism: Pseudalkalibacillus sp. JSM 102089; assembly: GCF_041366475.1. Classification (NCBI taxonomy): domain Bacteria; kingdom Bacillati; phylum Bacillota; class Bacilli; order Caryophanales; family Fictibacillaceae; genus Pseudalkalibacillus; species Pseudalkalibacillus sp. JSM 102089. The sequence goes on along the minus strand of NZ_JBEWYW010000005.1, from coordinate 222,780 downwards.
AAATCACCCTTTTTGTATTTCTTCAAAACTCGACTTCCAGCTTCAGTGACAAGGGTTGTTACAACACCATAAGATAACGTTCCAAGTAGGCTCGTCATTTGAGGTGTTACTTCACAGCTATAGCGACTTTCCGATCCAGTGGAAATATCTTTGATTTGACTCGTAATAAGGTCGTCAAAGGTTTCCCCTATCTGTGGCTGCTGCTGAATCATTTGAAGAGCCTTAAGTACATCCTGTCTACTAATAATACCGATAAGTCGCTGATAATGATCGAGAACAGGAAGCATCTCTATCCCTTCCCAGATCATTGTATGAGCTGCAGAAGCGACTGACGTTTGCTCATTAACAGTGAGCGGGTGTTTTGTCATCACCTTAGCTATTGACGTTTCATGCTGCTCACCTAAAATATCTTTAGATGTCACAATGCCTTGAACCTTCATATTTGGATCCACAACCGGATAGCGACTATGCAATGTTGATTCATTTAGCTCATGCCAGCGACCTACACTTTCTGTTGTCACAAGAAAACTCGTTTTCGTAAGCGGCGTTAGTATGTCACTTACTAGGGCTATTTCTTTCTTAATTAATCGATCATATATTGCACGATTAATCATTGTTGCAACTGTAAAGGAGTCATAGGAGGTAGATATAATCGGCAAATCATATGCATCAGCCATTTTTTTCACATCATCCTGCGCATCAAATCCACCTGTAATAAGGACAGCAGCCCCGGCTTCTAGTGCAATTTTATGCACGTTGTCGCGATTACCGACTATGAGCAAACTACCAGGATCGACGTAACGCATCATGGCCTCTAGCTTCATCGCACCGATAACAAACTTATGAAGGGTTTTATGTAAACCATTTCTTCCTCCAAGCACCTGCCCATCGACGACGTTCACTACTTCAGCATACGTGAGTTTTTCGATATTTTCTTTCTCTTTTTTTGTGATTCGGATCGTCCCAACCCGTTCAATCGTGCTGACCGTTCCTTTGTTTTCAGCATCCTTAATCGCTCTGTATGCTGTACCCTCACTAACCTTTAATTCTCTAGCAATTTGACGTACGGATATTTTACTTCCTACTTCTAGCGTTTCAATGTAAGAGAGGATCTGTTCATGTTTCGTTGTCAATTTCTTTCACCATACTTTCTACATGCACATCTGTATCAGTAGCTAAACTACTTCTGTTATAGTGGTGTTTGAATTGACTTCATTATACATAACACAGACCTATAACTTCAACGACCGTATTGTTTTTTTCTTAATTCTTCTACTGAATCATTAACTATCATAGGTTTTCTCTCTTGCTTTCCAAAAAATAGTCCGGAAAGATTTCCACCAAGTGCCATAATAGCAAATAAAAGCCAGAGACTAAAAAAAGCACCTTCTAGCGTTAAGTCAATTTGAAAGCGCGGCATAGCATCATACATCAAAAACAGAATACATAAGACGGATAAAAACAATCGTTGTTTCACAATGATTCCCCCCTCACGGTCTTTACTAAAAGGGTATGTTCAAGTCCGCTTAATTAATACGATTATCAAACACAAAACCGATGCAAAGCATCGGTTTTGTGTTTGATTACAATTCGATTGTTTCTCCTGTTTGAAGAACCTTACCTTTTGTACCTTCAAGGCTTTCAGTAAACGCCTCGCCATTTTGTTCAATAAGCGGGAAAGTATTGTAGTGAATTGGTACGGTTATTTCAGCTCCTATCCATTTTGCAGCGATAGCTGCATCTTCAGGACCCATAGTAAAATTATCACCAATTGGTAGAAACGCAAGATCAATTTGCTTATTAGATAATAGCTTCATATCAGAATAAAGCCCAGTATCACCCGCGTGGTAGACCGTCTTACCTTCTGCGCTAAAGAGAATCCCCGCTGGCATCCCTGTGTAAATGATTTGCTGGTTTTCTTCTTCAGTGTAGCTCGAACCATGGAATGCCTGAGTTAACTTCACATTACCAAACTCAAACTCATGTGCCCCACCGATTGCCATAGGATGCGTGTTAACACCTTTGAAACCAAGATATGTAGCAAGTTCGAATGGAGCTACGACTAATGCATCGTTTCGCTTTGCAATTTCAACTGTGTCACCAACGTGATCATTGTGCCCATGTGTTAGCAATATCACATCGCAAGTAACTTGATCCGCATCTAAATCACACTGACCATTACCGGAAATAAAAGGATCAATTAAAATTTTTGCTTTGTTCGTAACAACTTCTACAACTGAATGACCATGAAATGTAACTTTCATTTGTTATCGCTCCTTTAACAATTGGGTTTCACTACCTTCCCTAAAACGCTAGGAGGTTAGTTCTTTACTTATTACGTTCCCTTTGATAAACGATCTAAACTAATAATACAACCAGGCGTTTTCATATTTTTCAATTAAATGAGGGCGGATTAGAGTATTAGGTTCAAGGCTGATTTTTTCGCCATCTTTCACCATGTGACTGTCCTCATCTTTACCAAATACAGTAAGAGATGGAATCATTTCGTCTGAAAGATAATCGGTTTGAACTGAAATATCCAAGTCCTCTTGAGCTACAGGATTCCTTGTTGCCATAACAAAACCCCAGTTCCCGAAACTTGGAATTTCAACGTGATAATTTGACGTTCGTAGTCCAGTTTCTGAAATCGTTCGATCAATCGTCCAATAAGCTTCCCTCGCAAATAAGGGACTAGTCGCCTGCACCATTAGCGCCCCACCTACATCTAAATGATTGCGCAATAAAGAGTAAAACTCCCACGTGTAAAGCTTATTCAAAGACTCATTATTTGGATCTGGGAGATCAGATATGATGACATCAAACATTTTTTTCTGTTTTTCAATGTATTGAAATGCATCTTCATTATGAATATCGACACGTTTATCTTCAAGTGAATGCTCATTTAATTCCGTTAATAAATGATGATTCTTCGCTAGTTTTACCATTTCCGGATCTAGATCCACTACTGTAATGGATTTCAGATCGTCATATTTAAGTAGCTCTCTAACCGCAAGACCATCTCCACCGCCAAGTATAAGAACATCCTCCACTTCTTTAACAGCAGCCATAGGAATATGCACAAGTGTTTCATGGTACCTATGTTCATCACTTGAGCTAAACTGAAGCTGTCCATCTAAATAAAGTCTTAGATCTCCCTGCTCCTTCGTCAAGGTGATTTTTTGATAGGATGTTTCCTCGGAGTAAATGATGGGGTCTTTGTATAGGCGTTGCTCAAACGAGAACGCCATCTCCTCTCCAAATAAAGTCCCACCAATCATTAGTACAAACAGAAGAAAGGCTATTCCAACATACATTCCTTGATAGACGATCTCTTTTCTAAATGAATAAATCATCCAAAATGCAACGAGAATGTTTACAATAGCTACAAGAAAGGCTGATTTTACTAGACCGAATTCCGGACGAAGGTAAAAAGCAAATAACATTCCTCCTACAAGTCCCCCAGCATAGTCAGAGAAGAGCACCCTAGCCGTGCTTTTGTTCATTTCAACGCCAATCTCATTCGCTTTCCGAATAAGAATGGGTAATTCAAGGCCAGTTAGTCCACCAACAATGAGAATAATGGAATAGAGTACAATGGCTGTTGCTTCTTCTCCCGCAAAAGCTGTAATTCCAAACACAGCAAAACTTGAAAATCCTCCAATTAAGCCAATAAGAAGCTCAATTGCAATGAATCTCGTAATCAGGTTTTTAACTACCTTTTCACTCAATGATGCGCCAATACCCATACCTGTTAGAAAGAGAGAAATAGTTAACGTGTATTGCTTAACACCGTCTCCGAGTATGTAAGAACCCAGTGCACCGAACAGCACTTCAAAAATAATACCGCAAATGGATACAATTCCTGAAGCCCAGTACAATTGACTGCTTTTACTTAACGTCTTGCTCATGACTTCCACCTTCAGCTGATCATTTCTTTTTACGTAATTGATGCTCCTACTACTAAGCCTAGTCCTATTGAAACACACATCGATAGAATGCCTACAGCTACGACACCTTCACTAAGCTTCTCTTCCACTGAAAATCGTCTAGTAAGAAAATCGAAAATATAATAGGCAACTAGTTGAAGCACTACACCATACGCTCCCCAGATAATTGTTTCAAGAACATCCGAACTATGGTAAATAGAGAATGCTAGTATTAAACAAATCCCGATTATCTTACCACCTATCGAAAGTGCAACGGCCATGTTCCCGTTCTCAATCTGTTCCCAGTCCTTATATTTTGTCGTGATCAATTCAAACACAATCAATCCAACTACAACAACGACAATCGCCGCTATAAAATAAAAAAATGTTAATAGAAATGGCCCCATGTCATGATCCTCCTTTGTTTATTTTCCTGTTCCAGGTCCGCCCCCACGATTAGATCCTCGGAATGACGGAATCGTAGTCGGTCCTTTATATGAACCTCCAGTAGATCCATAACCGCCATAGCAATTTCCGCTAGCGCTCTGACAGCGGTTCTTCTGCTTTTTGCCCCAGTCGTCTACATCAAGTATTTCATCAAGAATGTAGTAAGCCAGCAACCCATCAAAGAAATCCGGCTGGTAATTATCTCTCACAAAGCCAACTGTCGCAACTTCAACTAGTGTGTTTGATGGCTCATCACTTTCTTCTAATGTAACGATATAGTCATCATAAACAAGAATTTGCTTACCTTCTTTTAATTCACTGACTTCATTCGGCTTTATTTGTTCCTTAAGATAGGTGGCAACAGAAGGAATATCTTCCTCAGCAAGATAGACCTTTGAGGTATCGTTTGAATCCACGCTACTCGCTACAACATCTTCAAGCTGATAGCGGTCTTCAACAATTTCGAGAATATCCTTCGTAATCCCACATGCCGATAAGAGCAGAATGAATGCTGTCAGCAATCCTATTAGCCATTTCATTCTTCCACCCCATTTTAAGGGGAAAGGTTATTCTTTCCCCATTTTTTTCTTTAGCTCAGCTAATTCATCATCGATTCCATTATTTTTATCGAGGGCCGCAAGCTCATCATCAAGCGAACGGTTTTTGGAACGCATATCTTCACTTGTTTCAGCTTCTGCCTCATATTGAAGAACCTTTTCTTCCATACGCTCAAATCCTCGTTTAGAATCATCACCACCAATATCAGACATGGCGCGATTTATTTTTGTTTTTGTTTTAGCTGACTCAGCTCGAGCTTTCAAACTATCTTTCTTCAGTTGCATTTGACGATACTCTTCTTTCATTTCATCTAGTTTTGAGCGAAGAGAGTCGGCGTCAGCTTTTGCTCTTTCGTACGATACCTTTAATGTTTCCGCTTTGGCTTCATGATCTTTCTTATCCTGAAGCGCTCTTCTTGCAAGATCATCGTTATCAGAGTGGAGAGCTTTCTCAGCTTGCGCCTGACGCTTAGTCACCATAGAATTAGCATCGTCCCATTTTTTCTTTAACATCTTTTCATTAGAGATTTGTTTTGCAACAGCGGTTTCTGCTTCTCTTATATCCGCTTCCATATCCCTCATAAATTGCTCTAGCATTTTTACGGGATCCTCCGCTTTATCAAGTGCAGCGTTTAATTCAGAAGACATAATCGTTTTTACTCTTTTAAACATTTTAAACATTCGCTTTCATCCTCTCATTTGCTTCCAGCAAGAATTTTGATTTCATAATCTTCAATCGCGTAACCTTTACTCACTTCTACTTCGGAACCCCAGACTTCAATGGATAGATAACTTGATTCATCTTCATTGGAAAAATCATAATACTCGACTTCCTGTCCATCTAACTTGCTTCCTCGTCCATTGCCCGTCACCTTTGCGTAACCATGTTCCTCTTTATAATAAGTAACGGAATCAATGCTTATTTCTTCAGGAATTGGTTTCGAGATTTTTTCTTTTACATTTCGATAAATGCCTAGCTCTAGTTCATCATCCATTTCAACACTAAGCCAGATCGAAGATGATCCTGAGATTAACTGGTATGCTTGCCATTCGTAACCTTTATTATGATATGTTAGCGTCCCCACAACCTCATAGTCCTCAAGATCATATGTGATGATATCTCCTATCTGAATCGTAAAAACCGTTCTTTCTTCTACCTTCTTCTCTTCTTTCTTTCCAAAAAACTTTGATAAAAAACTCATACCGCGACCTCCCATCCTCTCTTTCATACGAATGATCGAGAAAAATGTTCCCGTTATTTTTCCCGTTTTCTATGTGTAACCATACTTTCCTGTTCTGTAAAATAGAAATCAAGTGGCGGTCGTTCTGTTAAAAGAGCTTTTTTCTCTAGCTTAAAAAAACTAATTTTTTTATACGGGTCTCCTTCAATAATTGGAGGTGCTTTTTCAGAACGAATGTATGCATCTACCGCTCTTTGCACTGCATCAATCCAAAAAGGAATGTGACGGTTTTCCTCTTCAAAGAGTTCAAATGTCTCTTTTGACATATAAAATGATTTAGAAGGAATGCCTCCAAGATGGGGAGCGAGGAGAGAAGAATCAAGTTCATTATTTTCTTTTACCAATACTTTCAACGAGATCCCATCTCTTTTCTTTTCAGCAAATGCTCCGACAGCCTGTCGTATCTCATGAAGGTTTGCATCTATTATCCCGATTGAATGTTGCGGATTGTTTTTAATGCTTTTTTTACTCCAAAAAGCCATTTGATGATTCACCTCCCTCTCTTATGATTCGTATAACTATATAAAAACCCTTCAACACTGATGAAAATTTCTAAGCTTTTTAATACGATAAAAAAATAAAGCAGCTAACGGTTAGCTGCTTTATTTCTACTTCTATTTTTCAAGGAGTGAGCGAGCATTTTTATATGTGAGCTGATGGGCTTCAGCTACTGCTTCGTACGTTACAAATCCGTCCATCGTATTAATTCCTCTTAGCAATGGTTCATTTTCTAGACAGGCTCTTTTATAACCTTTATTCGCAAGTTGAGCGGCATAAGGTACAGTCACATTCGTTAAGGCAATGGTTGATGTACGCGGCACAGCTCCAGGCATATTCGCTACCGCATAGTGAACAACATCATATTTTGTGTATGTCGGGTTGTCATGAGTTGTGATACGATCGGTCGTTTCGAAAATACCTCCCTGATCAATTGCTACATCAACAATAACAGAGCCCGCCTTCATTTCTTTGATCATCTCTTCTGTTACAAGCTTCGGTGCTTTTGCCCCTGGAATAAGCACTGCACCAATCACTAAATCTGATTCTTTCACGGCTTCTGTTATGTTAAGTGGATTAGACATCATCGTATTAATCTCAGTACCAAAAATGTCATCAAGCTGACGCATTCGTTCTGGACTTAAATCCATAATTGTCACATCGGCACCAAGCCCCATCGCAATTTTCGCAGCGTTCGTTCCGACGACTCCTCCACCAATAACCGTTACTTTACCTCTTTTAACCCCAGGGACACCGCCCAGTAGAATACCGAGTCCTCCTTTAGGTTTCTCAAGGAATTGAGCCCCTATTTGAGCCGCCATCCGACCAGCAACTTCACTCATGGGTGTCAAAAGAGGTAGCGAGCCATTTGGTAACTGAACGGTTTCATAGGCAATTCCGATCACTTTTTTGTCTACAAGAGCCCTGGTTAATTCAGATTCTGCAGCAAGATGAAGATATGTAAATAAAATCAAACCCTCACGAAAGTAGACATACTCCTCTCGAAGTGGTTCCTTTACTTTCATGACCATTTCCTTCGACCACGCTTCAGCGGCCGTCTCTACTAGATGGGCTCCAGCTTCAAGGTACTGATCATCCCCAAAACCAGATCCAACGCCCGCTCCTTTTTCGATATAAACCTCATGACCTAATCGCGTTAAGGTCAGTACTCCAGCAGGGGTCATTGCTACACGGTTCTCATTGTTTTTAACCTCAACAGGCACTCCAATATGCATTGATACTCCTCCTTTATCTCTAACCAGCCATATACTGTTATCTCTATTGTATAACATTTAATACCATTAAATGTGGGAATGACTTAAGGGGTGAATCTATTTCATAAATAGATCGCATTAGTTGTCGGAGTATTTTTACATCACCATCATATACCCCGCTGCCACCATTAACAACCCGCCAATTAAGCTAATTGATATATATGTGACAGAAAGCCAAAGCTTTATTGAGCCTAGTTCAAAAGCCTCGTACATAAAGGTAGAAAAAGTCGTTAGTGCTCCAAGAAATCCAGTCGATATCCCAGCACCCCAATCGCCTGCTCCGAAAGCCATCCCTAGTATGAAACTCCCTATGAGGTTAACAAGTAGAGTGGCTAGCGGGAATCGAGAAGTGTTCCATCGATTAACCATTAATGCCGTTATATATCGAAGCCATGCCCCTATACCTCCACCGATCGCAATCATTAACCACTCCATTACGTCACCTTCCTCGTTCTTTTAGCTAATAAGACTCCAAGGAAGACACTTAGAATTCCACTTACAATAGTGCCGCCCCCATATAGGCCCATCTTAATAAACTGACCATCTTTTATGTAGACCAAAAGATCAAGGGAGTAGGTTGAAAAAGTCGTAAATGATCCTATCATGCCAGTTACAATCATTTTTTTTGCTGGCTCTGAAAAGCGATTGTTTGAATGATTGTATTGATAGAAAAACCCAAGGATAATGGAACCTACTATATTTACTATAAAAGTCGATAAGGGACTGCCATTCAATATGGTTTCCACCACCGCTCGTAGTGTAGCACCAATCGCACCACCTAAAACGACTGCAAAACTATTCTTCACTTGAATGCGGCTCCTTTCACGTCTTTCCTCATCTTAACGAAACCGCTATTCAAAGTCTACCGATCGTTTTGGTTCCAGACCCAAGTATATAATCTTCCACTTGCATCCATCCATTTCAACTCAAATCGCTCTGCATTTTTATAACCAAAGGTGTCCATTTTCTTTACTAATTCTTCTACTCGCGCGATTTCAGTTACTTCCAAATGCTGAAATAACGCCTCTACTTCGTCTTTTGCACGACCACCTTTCTCAACGACTGTTCCATTCTCTACCTCAAATTCGTTCGGACTGGAAAATTCCCATTCATGTTCAACTCCATTTGTTACTACCATACATTTAAACGAGAAGCTGTTTTCTAATGTAGAAGCCTCTGCTCGAATTGTAAAAAGACACAAGTAAATAGCAAAGGTTATGACAACAAACTTTTTCATTATTAATCACCTCACCCTTATGCTGAGTGTAAACAGCATATATTATTCCTAACCGAGCAATCAGGATTGCTTCATTCTTTTTTGCGAACTAAAATAAAGATAAGTCCGTAACTTTAAAGGAGATCATATGAGCAGTCTAAGCAAAACCTCTTCCACTATTCAAATTGAGCGTTATGGGCTTGAATCAGTCCCAGAAAAATTACGCACAACAAGATGGTATGAGTATGCCATGATTCAAATGACCGTTTCTGTCAATGCCGGTAACTTTCTCGTCCCAGCTCTCGCCGTCCTCGAAGGCGGCCTTAGTTTTGTATGGGCAGTTCTCGCCACTGTATTTGGAGCAAGTCTTGCATTCCTTTTCGTGTCTTACCTTTCTTTTCCAGGGGCGCGTCGAGGTATCCCTTCACAATATGCAGTAAGAGCTTTTGTTGGTCTGAAAGGAGCTCAATACTTCGCCTCTCCCGTAAGAACCATCACGTCGCTCTATTGGTTTGCTGTCCAAACCATTGGAGGTACTTATATGGTTGTAGAGCTGATGAAACGTGCTTTTTCAATCGACCTTCTTTTTCTACCAACATCTCTATTTCTCGCTTCAGTAATGGCTTTACTTGCATTAATAGGATTCAATGCCGTCAAAAAAGCCACAAGGTACTTTCTCCCTCTTCTATTTGCCGGAGGAGTTGCCATGTTTTTTGTGTATTCTCAGACTCCTATTAACGGGAACAGTTACTCAAACGTTCTATCAGTTAAACACGGCCCTGAACTAGGCTCTTTCTTTTTCTTTGCCAGCCTCGCTTTTGTGCAGTATGTATCAGGTGTTAGTAGTTCTTCAGACATGGCAAGGTACGCAAAATCCACTCAGCATGCATTCTGGGGAATCTTCTCAGGAAATACGATTGGTTTCACATTAACAGCACTACTCGGAGCCTACACCGCTTCAGTAGCTAACACGTGGAACCCATTTTTAATCACGAGTCAACAAACACAGTCACCACTCCTATTGATCCTCATTTTTGCTTCAGCCCTTTGCTCGATGATTATGATTAACATTAGCAATGCTTATACAGGAGGATATAGTCTGCTTAATACTTTCCCTTCTCTTGGTCGAGTAAAAAGTGCGGTATTACTAGGTTGTGCCGCTGTTATATTAAGTGGATTCCCTACTTTTGTTAACCAGGCCGAGTCATTTATTTCACTTCTTGGAGCCTTCGTTATCCCGTTATCAGCTGTAATCGTGACTGATTTTATTATTGTGAAAAAAGGAAGATTTACTTCAGCGATGCTCCAGGAATTATCTGAGAAGGCCAATCTCTTGAATCGACCTGGGTTTGTCGCGATTTTAATTGGTCTTATCTTTTACATTATTCTTCCTGCATCCTATTCACCAGGTTTTCTCTCATTTTTCCTAACTGGTGGATGTTATCTCGCTTTTCGTTACTTCCCAGTTGGTTAATCATGGTGAAGTTCCATTAGAAACAGCAATCCAAAACGATCATAAATAAAAAAGTTCATGCGTTTAGCATGAACTTTTTGCTTTTTAATAATAACTTTTCCTGTCAGCTTTCCGTGGTAATTCTTTTGTTTTTTTAGTTTCTTCTTGATCAATGACACCACTCTGGTATGATTCACTCAATTGCTGATGCACGGCCATTTCGCCATTCTCATCGTAAATCAGTTCCTTTTTCTTATCAGCCATAAGACATCCTCCTATCATTTCGGACTTGCGCTTATATTGTTTCCAAAGCAAGGATGAAAAATGCTTCTAAAAATAGGATGATTGAATCTGATATCGGAATGGATGGTCACATAAATTTCGTTACAAGAGATTCTTTATTTATGGAGCTCACGGACAATATGTGGCAACTCCGGTAGCAGTAATCGCGACATCGCTAATTTGACTGCTCCTGAAGACCCAGGCATAGCAAATATTGCCGTTTCACCTGTCACCCCACCAATGGCTCTACTAAGCATCGCTGGAGTACCAATATCATCTGTATAGCTAATCATGCGGAATAGTTCTCCAAATCCCGCAAGCTCCTTTTCGAGTATGGCTTCCACAACTTCATACGTAACATCTCTTTGGGATATTCCAGTTCCACCATTTAAAAGCACAACATCAACGCCTTTATCATCTATACCTTTTTGAATCGCATGGCGGATCTCTTCTTGTTCATCTTTTACAATTGCTCTTTGCCCAACCATATGATTGTTATCTTCAAGTAAGGAATAAATGATATCTCCGCTTTTATCCGTTTCAATTGTCCTTGTATCACTCACTGTTACAATGAGAGCTCGAATCGATGGCGCATCTTTTTTGTGATCTTCTGAACTCATCCTACGTCCCCCTTTCCAAGTTCATTCAAGAAACGTTTCTGATAAAATTTATGTGCGGTTTCACTTACTGTCCGCGCAAATCTATAGTTCACTCCCGCTCCAATGGCTATTCCAAGAAGGGGTATTCCTTGAATTACTTTTTTCCTTAACATCATAAGAACAGTTCCCTTTATAATTTGCTTCATTGGTCCTTGTAGCCAATTTCCGTCTGCAATTTCTTCAGGCCCTTCATAAAAATAAGGATGCGTTTGCTCATGCTTTATCTCTTCCTCTAACGCTTTCCAGGCTTGTTCTTGTAGCACTTTCGGTAACGTTGCCATGTGAAATACTTTAAGAGCAATCATCATTTCGGAAGGATAGTTTACTGGATAGCCATATGTCATCGCTATTAGCTGAACGGTACGCAAGTTAATAGCAAGTACAGCAGGTATATCAAGACCGAGCAGTAGAAAACTCCCCGTTCCCGCAAGTCCCCCTTGGGCAAATGATACCATTCGCTGACGGGCAATTTGTTGATCTGCTATGTAAACAAGATGATCAATTGAAAGGTTTTTCATGTCCTGAATATTTTCAATTCTAGGATCAAATAACCTTGCATCCGTTAACAATCGATGACTGGCATCCACTTGCGATTGTGAGTTTTGTATAAGCGAATGCATATGAAAAAGAGCTGAATCAATTACGGCATACAAACGGTTTTTCGTTGGTGACTCTAGCTGATTAAGCTGATAGTCATACCATTTCTGGAAAGTGCGCTCTACGTCCGTTGCATGATGCGTAAAGTGCTCTTCCTCCCATTGATTTATGGCGTTCATTCTTTTTTGTTCTCTATCTGTCCACACCATTCGAATTCACTCCCTTACAACTCTTTCTTATATTGTAGCTTTTCCAATCAAAAACTTCCAACAAAGGTGGAATAAGGAGTAAAAAAAGAACAGCGCATCTGTTAAGATACGCTGTTCCTCTAAAGTTTATTTTGAAAGCCTAACTGTATCACGTGCAATGACGACTTCCTCATTAGTAGGAATAATCATTACTTTGACAGGTGAGTGAGGGTAGTTAATGAATGCTTCTCTCCCCTTCACCTTATTTAGAGCTGGATCCCAATATACGCCCATAAATTCAAGTCCACGAAGTACACGTGCACGAACCGCGTCACTATTTTCACCGATACCTGCTGTGAAAATAATAGCGTCTAGTCCTGACATGCGCGCTGCATAAGACCCAATGTATTTATGAATACGAGAAGTAAATACTTCTAGTGCTAATTCAGCACGTTCGTTTCCAGCTTCTGCTTTACTAGTGATATCGCGAAGATCACTTGAGAAACCAGACACTCCAAGAAGACCACTTTTCTTATTCAATGTATTCATAACTTCTTCCGCTGTTTGACCAGTTTTCTCCATAATAAATGGAATCAAAGCAGGGTCAATGTTACCTGAACGAGTTCCCATTGTCACACCAGCTAGTGGAGTGAAGCCCATTGATGTATCAATTGACTTTCCGCCTTGAATAGCTGCGATACTCGCACCGTTACCAAGGTGGCAAGAAAGGAGACGCAATTGATCAAGCGGGCGACCAAGCATCTCTGCCGCTCTCTCTGAAACATACTGGTGGGAAGTACCATGGAAACCGTACTTACGAACACCATAGTCTTCATAATATTCGTATGGCAAGCTATATAAGAATGATTGTTCAGGCATTGACTGATGAAAAGCTGTATCAAATACGGCTACAGATGGAACCTCTGGCAAAATCTCGCGGAAAGAGCGAATACCTACAAGGTTTGCTGGATTATGCAATGGTGCAAGCTCTGATACTTTTTCTATTCCAGCAAGCACATCTTCAGTAATCAATGCAGAATCATTAAATTTCTCCCCACCATGAACAACACGGTGTCCAACACCTTCAATTTCATCGTAAGAAGAAATGATTGAAAAGCTAATCAGCTTGTCTAGAAGCATTTTAACTGCTACTGCGTGATCAGGGATATCTGTGATTTCTTCTCTCTTTTCACCGTTCACTTCTATTGTAAAAATGGCGTCATCAAGGCCGATTCTCTCCACGAGTCCTTTAGTGATAACAGTTTCTTCCGGCATATTTAATAGTTGAAACTTCAACGAAGAACTACCGGCGTTGATTGCGATTATTTTCGCCATATGTGACAGCTCCTTTAATTCAATAAAATTAGAATACGACACGAAAATAGAAGGGTCAGACCCTTCTATCTTTAGCACTCTTATTATTTAAACACCGACCATTACTTTATTCAAGATGAAAACCGCTTACATTCAAGTATTCCGTCAATTCAGATTTGTAAACGTTTCATAAACTTTAAGAAAGCTGTGAAAACCAACCGTTAATCTGCTGCATCATGTTCAACATCGCTTCGCGATTGGAAAAAGACGGAAGTTTCGCCATCATGACTTGTTTAGGCTTTAACGTATGTTCTCCTTTTTTCTGAGTAACAAGAATACTTTTAGCTTGCGATTCATTCGCAAATAAACTTGTAGGCAATTGAATAATGCCGTGGATAACAGAGCGATCGTTTAGTAAATTCCTTACTTGTTTTGCTCCATCATCTCCAAAGAGAAAGTTTGGAATCATAAAGAAGAGCATACCAGACTCTTCTGTCATATTTAAGCTTTGTTCAATAAGAAGATGGTGAACGTAAGACATCCCTTCTTCTGCTTTTAATTCGTATTTTGCAGCTGCTTCCTCATGAGGATAGTACCCAACAGGTAAATCAGTTACGATCGTATTAACTTGGGGAATATAAAGTGGCTTTACGCTATCCTGGTGAAGAAATTCTACCTGGTGTTTTTGCAAATTCGCATTAACAAAACCTAAATGTAATAAAAGATCATCTGGTTCCGCTCCGAATGCTTCAACTTTCTCACCTTCTAATTGGTTTAAAACAGAAGTGAGTAAATTTCCTGTTCCTACTGCAGGATCAAGAATTTTCATTTCCTCTATATTTAATACATCTTTATATTTTTTCACAAGATAACCGATTAAATGCGCAACGCTATCTGGCGTCATGGCATGATGAGGCTGAATTCCTTTCTTCATCCCTTTCAGAAGTGCAAGCTGGATTCCTTTACGCACTGTTTCTTTCTTAGCACCCTCAAGATCACATGAATCATAAAGAGCTTTAAGACGGACAACTGTATCCGTATCTAGTTCCTCTTGTAATACTTTATTTTCGAATATGTTTAAACCTGTCTCAACGAGAGCTTCAAGATACGACATTTCCAATTTATTTTGAATAACTAGCGTCGATTCATCAAGCACGTTATATAAATTTTCTACAGTTAGTTCGGTCATTGATTGGCCTCCTATCAGTTCGCCGTCTCTATTGTAAACAGTCTTGAGTTCTTTCGCAACATCGGAAGATCATCTGTTACGAGAGTGACTGTTTATTCTTTGCAAAAGTTTATGGCTAATCGAGAGTTTTCTACACTAACGTCTATGAATTATAGATCACAATACAATTCCGTTAAAAAAGGACTCCGATCACGTCATCGAAGTCCTTGCCATGTTTGTTTACCTTATTCAGCTTGCTTAGCGGCGTCAAGTGCAGCGTCATAATCTGGGTGATTTGTTGCTTCACTAACATATTCTGTGAATACAACTTCGTCCTTACTGTTTACTACAAAAACAGCTCTTGCTAATAAACGAAGCTCTTCCATTGCTACGCCAAAAGCTTTACCAAATGAAAGATCGCGATGATCAGATAAAGTAATAGCATCTTCAATTCCAGCAGCACCGCACCAGCGCTTCTGAGCAAATGGGAGGTCAGCGCTAATTGTTAACACTTTCACGTTATCAAGCTTAGCAGCTTCTTCGTTAAATTTACGTGTTTGAGCATCACAAACGCCTGTATCTAGTGATGGTACGACACTAATGAGACGAATACCTGCATAATCATCAAGCGTTTTTTCAGATAGATCATTAGCAAGAACAGTAAAATCAGGCGCTTTGTCTCCCGCTCTTACTTCTTCCCCTAAAAGTGTCATCGGCGTTTCTTTAAATGTAATATTAGCCATGTTCATACCTCCTTCATAATTGGTCGTATGTACGACTGTTTTCATCATATATGCCATCGCTTCTGATTTCAAGAAATCAGCTAAGGCTTTCTAACTCAGTTTTTATGAACCAGAGGTATTTGTGTTCGATTAATGCAACTTAGTTTTCTAGAATAACCCACAATGGCAGAAGGATCTAAGCTAAAGACCATATAAAAAAGCTACTTTAATTAAAAGTAGCTTAAAAATCCAAATCCTGCTTATCGTCATCCTGCTGTCTCTTATGACCACGGAAGAGGTGTTTTCCTTGGGATGTATGTCGCGAAGATTGTGAATCGCTTTGGTGATCGTTTCCTCTTCTTCCCTTCGTCTCATGATTCATATTCTGAAGAATGCTTTGTACTTTTTCAATTGCCTGTGGGGCAAGATCGAGCAATCTCTCATAAAGATGTGTGGTGTTATCAAGGTGTATCATCTTTATGTCGCCAGCACTTACAATTAAAAACGCAATTGGTGTTATGGAAACACCACCACCACTACCTCCACCAAAAGGATCGCCTTTGCTTTGCCCTTGCTGATCACGCTGATTAGACTGTTGCTTTAGCATAAATTCACTACCACCAGCAGCAAATCCAAACCCAACCTTTGACACCGTTAGAATGACGCTTCCATCAGGGGTTTCGACAGGGTCACCTATAATCGTGTTTACATCAATCATGTCTTTCAGATTTTCCATTGCAGTCTGCATAAGTCCTTCAATTGGATGTTCAGGCATTTTGTGTTTTCCTCCTTCACTTACTAAACCGCTAAGCCTCCTGTACATTCTTTTGAGACTTCATTAATTTAATTGCCGCGATCATAGCATGCCCCAGTTTAAATGTAATCATGCATCGTATATAAGTTTGAATCGTTTTCACTTCATAAATTGGTGTTACGATGAGTTGAGGGACTGAATGAAGATTAGAGTAATGTGATAAAAGTGTGAAGATAGCGACTTTTGTATTCATAATAAGTTCAGCTACTACTGCAGTACTCGCCGCGTTTCCCATTCCAAAATTTGTTTCCCATTGAATAGTTCGAAATCGTGTCTTCCTAAGAAAAAACAAAACAGATGCTTTAGCCCCAAGCGTTTTTTTCAGTAACTGGATGACCTCTTTGAGATCACCTTTCAGCCCCTCTTCTTCTTTGCTTGCTTTGACAGCCTCTTCCCCACCTTCTAATAACGTTCCAAGTGGTATGGTTGTCTCATAAATTACTAATCCGAAGAGGGCTTTCACCGCTATTTGAATTTCTTCAACTGAAGTAGAGTGCTCTATTGTGAACGTTACTCTTACAGTCGAAAAAACAATAAGGGGTAATGAGGCAATCACTAATAAGCCAAATATAGCAACAATAATAATAATCAATGAATAGCCTCCTCCCATATACCTTTCTATTTTGAGACAGTATTCATGAAAATAGAGTATAAAATAAACCTGCCCAATATGGACAGGTTTATTCATTCAGTATGTTCCTATTCCTCGTGCACAACAATTGTATCAGCGAACAAATCATGGATTCCTTGTTTCTTTTTCGTAAAAGCAACGACAAGGAAACCAACAAATAAGATTGTCTTACTAATAAATCGTCCAATGCCTTCTCTAAAAATAACCGTTCCCCATGATAAAGTCGTACTTTTAACAGAGGCTACCCTTAAACCAAAAAGCATTTTCCCTAGCGTTTGAGATAAGAACTTAGTCATCAGTATAAAATAAGCGTAATACACGATACCTGTTAATATCGCCTGTAGCGGCAGATAGGCAGGTTCATTTGCAGGAAGATCAAACCCTCTGATCATAGGAGTAATCAGAATTCCATTCAAACTTGCTACAACAATAATATCAACTAAATATGCCCAAAAGCGCATCCAGAAGCCAGCAAAACGTTCGTGCTTCACTTCTTTCTCTAACGATGCGGGAGAGGCAGTCGTACTCATTGTTTCATCCATTCTGCCTGCCTCCTTATTCAGAATATAAATACATTAACTTAGGGGATTGTGGAGTGGATAATAACTGCTGGATGCCTAAGAGATCTTTATCAGGTCCCATGAGCTTAGCTGCCGTCATTTCAAATAGAGAGTTTAATCCTAAGTTTTGCTTATATTGAACCACTTGTAACTTGCGATCCCCCACCTCTTCTTTCATACCGACAATTGTATCTTCAAGATTTCCCAGGTCATCAACAAGGTTAACTTCCTTCGCTTGCCTTCCATCATAAATTCTTCCGTCAGCAAGCTCCCTCACTTTACTTTCATCCATTCCTCTACCTTCACTAACTACCCGAACGAATTCATCATATGAATTATCAATCATTGATTGGAGAATGTCCCGTTCTTCATCAGTCATTTCACGACTAGGAGACATAATATCTTTATGTGGACCGCTCTTAATTGTCTCCCACTTCACTCCTACCTTCTCAGCTAGTTCTGCATAGTTCATCGACTGCATAATAACACCGATGGAACCTGTAATCGTGGAAGGACTCGCAACGATTTTATCAGCTGGAGCTGAAATATAATAACCCGCAGAAGCCGTCATGCTTCCCATTGATACATAAATGGGTTTATCCGTTTTCTCTTTAATCTCTAAGAGCTTATCATGAATCTCTTCACTTTCTACTACCCCGCCGCCTGGCGTATTAAGTCTTAAAATGATGCCTTTAACACTATTGTCTTCCCCAGCATGCTCCAAACGTTTCATAAACACAGCATGATTGTATCCAGTCTGTGGAAGAAAACTAGTGTTTGTGCCAGTGTCTTGAATAACTCCTTCCACATTCAAAACCGCAATCTTATTCGAACTACTACCTTCTTCAATAACCGTCTCTGCAAATTGGTCCGTTGTATTCATTTCTTCCTGCCATCCTCCAAATGCCAGACTAGAAACAAAATTAAACCCGATTGATACGATAATCAAAACAGCGGTAATGCCGAGGGCGATCCATCGTTTTCCATTCATAGTAAGCCTCCTCTATATCCTGATGCTATCTTATGTACGATGAAGCCAACTTATTGGTTTCATATTTTTGAGAATACCATACAAAATAAGGAACCGCACTCCATAGAAGTGTTTTAACAAATTTAGTGTGACGAGATAGGGAACTATAGAAAGTACACTTTACTCTTCTTTCCGCAATCATTCATAGCCTTGAATAATTGAACGAAATCATAATTTTTTCTTTTTTCTAAAATGCGATAATGATAAAGTAAAGAAGATAAACAGATAGACAGGGAGGAATTCACATGCCAAATCGACGGAATTTGTTTTTTTTCTATAAGCAGTCAAAAGAAATTCAGGAGAAAGTAGAACCCTTAAAGGCACTAGCAGAAAAAAACGATTTTCATATCGTAGAAACCCCTGAAGAAGCTAGCATTATTGCAAGTATTGGAGATGGTGCTTTCCTTCAAGCCGTTAGAAAAACAGGTTTCAGAGAAGATTGCCTTTATGTAGGAATTTCTACTGGTGAGCTCGGATTTTATTGTGATTTCCACATCGACAACATCCAAAATATGGTAGGAGACATTTTATCAGAAGGCATTGAAGTTCGCCGTTACCCGACGATTGAAGTAAAAGTGAACAATGAATCATCCTTCTATTGCTTGAACGAGTGCACCATTCGTTCTTCAATTATTAAGACACTTGCCATGGAAGTTTATGTGGAAGATTTTCACTTTGAAACATTTCGTGGAGATGGTCTCATTGTTTCTACACCAACAGGAAGCACGGCGTATAACAAGTCCGTAAACGGTGCTGTGGTAGATCCAAAGCTTGCTTGTATGCAAGTAAGTGAACTCGCTTCACTAAACAATAATCATTACCGAACGCTTGGCTCTCCTTTTATACTAAGTGATGAGAGAACGCTTTCTCTTCAAGTTATACAGGATGGTAATGATTATCCTGTTATTGGTATTGACAATGAAGCAATGAGCATTCAACATGCTCAAGAAATTCAAATTCATATCCCAGAAAAACGCATTAAAACGGTAAAGCTTAAAAACAATTCTTTCTGGCATAAAGTTCAAAGAAGTTTCCTCTAAACGAAAGAAGCGTCGCAAAAATGTGCGGCGCTTCTTTTTTATTGACTATGTTAACGAACATCGTTGAACTTCGGCTTATTTACGATCGGTGATAACCAATCGCTTTAAGCTAAAAAACCGAGTTATCAACTATATAAGTTCACATAGATTTATATTAGTAAATATTTTTTCTATAAGAGAGAACCACGCTCTTTTTGATAAACAATTGTTTCATCAATCACTGTCATAACAGCATCTGTTTCAAGAATGAGGTCTGGATCACAATTAAATATATCGCGATTTAATACAGTGAAATCCGCTTCAAAGTTCTCTTTAATCAAACCTCTTTCATGTTCTCTTCCAATTGCAAACGCACTTCCTTTAGTAAAAAGTGAGACGCTCTCATACACAGATAATTTCTGTTCAGGATAATATCCACTATGTGTTTCCTCAGGACGCTTTCGCGTAACTGCTGCATGAATACCTAATAATGGATTCACAGGTTCAATCGGTGCATCTGATCCACCTGCAATTGGGACGCCGCTATTAAGCAGCGTTTTCCATGCAAATGACCACCTCATTCTTGCTTCGCCGAGACGCTCCATTACCCATGGAAAATCCGAAGCGACAAATCTTGGCTGAATATCAAGTATAACTGAAAGTTCTTTTAATCGTTTCAACAAATCATCACGCATGACCTGCGTATGGATAAGGCGATCTCTAAGCCCGTATGGAGCAGGGTACTGTTCAATCGCTTCAATTGCATACTCGAGTGCCAGATCACCAATTACATGAATAGCAACAGGCATATCATGAACCCTTGCTTTCTTCACAAGTTCGGCAAGTCCTTCAATGCTATGAATCGCAACTCCTGAAGTATCAGGAGAATCATTATATGGATCGCTCAATAAAGCAGTACGTCCACCAAGTGCGCCATCAGCAAAAATCTTCATCGCACCTAGCTCCACATAATTTGTTCCATCACCGAAACCTAATCCTTGCTTGCGCATCTGCTCGATTACTTCATGATGGACTAATAAATTAGCTCTAAATTTACGTTGTCCGTTAATAACATTTACAAAAGTCTCATAAGTACGTTTAAAACCACCATAGTAATTTAGATCTTCACTATGACCACCCGTAACGCCTTTCGCTACAAGGTCATCGACTGAGCAAGACAGAGCTTTTTCAAGATATTCAGTACTTACTTCAGGCATAGCATCCTTCACTAGTTCCTGGGCACGATCCAATAAATAACCAGTTGCTCTGCCTTCATTATCCCTCATGATTACACCACCTTCAGGATCTGGTGTATCATCCGTTATACCTGCAAGATCAAGGGCTATCGAATTTGCAAGTATGGCATGTCTACACACTCTTGTTAACATCATTGGATTATTTGGAGCAATATCATCTAATTCATCACGGTGGAAGATTTTGCGGTCCTGAAAGTTGTTTTCATTCCAACCTTCCCCAATCACCCAGTCAAATGAGGCTGTATCATTCACTTTGTTAATAAGGTGTCTTTTCATCTCTTCCCCTGAAGTAGCCTCAGATAAATCGAGACGCAGAAGTTTTTCTCCATGTCCAATCATGTGGAGATGACTATCCACAAAGCCAGGAATCATGACATTTCCTTTTAAATCATGCTTTTCTGTCATTTCCTTCTCGAACATAGAGGTTAGTTCTGATTTAGACCCGACCTTTTTGATACGGCCATTTTCTGTATAGACGGCTTCTACCGTTTCATTTTCATGTTCAAGCGTATAGATCTTACCACCAAACCAAAGCGTTCCCACTGATGTTCTCTCCTTTATGTAAATGTGAATTGTGAGCTAATTGTATCATTCCACATATAAACTGTGAATCTTCTGGTTTTTCATCAAACTCTTGGTTGATTTTTCAATCATGATACAATAAGAATAACAAAGAGTATATGCAAGACAATTGTTGAAGGTGAGGAAATCTCGTTGAAAAAGAAAATCTTATTTACAGGTGGCGGCTCCGCAGGGCATGTTACAGTTAATTTAGCACTAATTCCTCGTTTTTTAAAAGACGACTGGGATATCCATTATATCGGTTCTGAGAACGGCATTGAACGTCAGTTAATTGAACCTGTCAAAGGGGTTACTTATCATCATGTTGCTACTGGAAAGCTAAGAAGATATTTTGACTGGAATAACTTCAAAGATCCTTTTAAAGTAATTAAAGGTGTAGGAGAGGCTTTTTCCATTATTAAACGTGAAAAGCCTTCTGTCATTTTCTCTAAAGGGGGATTTGTATCTGTACCTGTCGTAATTGCCGGAAAAATGAATGGAGTTCCTGTCATTATTCATGAATCTGATTTAACACCGGGACTCGCTAACAAAGTAGCCATCCCTTTCGCCTCAAAGGTATGTACAACTTTCCCTGAAACGGTAAACCATTTGCCTGAAAGTAAAGCGGAATATATCGGCGCAGTTGTTCGTGATGAACTAAAAAGTGGAAAACGCTCCACTGGCCTTTCTTTTGCCAGATTCACTGGCACAAAGCCTGTTATGTTAATTATGGGCGGAAGTCTTGGTGCAAAACGAATCAATGAAGCTGTTCGCAATCAATTAGATGAGCTTTTACAAACATTTGATATTCTCCACCTGACCGGTAAAGGGCAAATGGATGAAAATTTACAAATGCAGGGGTATAAGCAATTCGAATATGTAACAGATGAACTTCCTCACTTATTAGCCATGTCTGATTTAATTGTCTCAAGAGCTGGTTCAAATTCTATTTTTGAGTTCCTTGCATTGAAAAAACCAATGTTACTCATCCCATTATCAAGAGCTGCAAGTAGAGGGGACCAAATTTTGAACGCCCAATCGTTCCAGAAATCAGGCTATGCGAATGTTCTATTGGAGGAAGATTTATCAGAAGCTTCTTTCTTAAAATCCGTGCGTGAAACATTTGAGAACCGCTCGACATATATTAAAGCAATGGAGCAGGATAATGCAGGAGATCAGGCAAATAAGATTGAAGCTTTAATCAAAAATAAAGCAAAAAAATAAGAAGAAGACCACTGAGGTCTTCTTCTTATTCTTTACTGTATCCTCTATTCTAAGACGCCCCAAGAGTTTCTTTTTGACGAAGCTCGATTCTTCTAATTTTACCCGAAGTTGTTTTCGGAAGTTCTTCAATAAATTCAACTTTTCTTGGATATTTATAAGGCGCAGTTAGCTCTTTCACATGATCTTGTAGTGTACGAACTAAAGCATCTCCCGCTTGATTGGGATCTTTCAGTACAATATACGCTTTTACTATATTACCACGAACTTCATCAGGACTTGCGACGACCGCACATTCCCGTACAGCCGGGTGTTTCACAAGAGCATCCTCTACTTCAAATGGTCCAATTGTATATCCGGAACTAATGATAATATCATCACCTCTACCTTCAAACCAAAAGTAACCATCCTCATCTTTGGAAGCTTTATCCCCCGTTAAGTAATAGTCACCTCTGTAGGCCATTTGCGTACGCTCCTGATCCTTATAGTACCGTTTAAAAAGAGCAGGTACATCCTTATGGACGGCAATGTCTCCCACTTCTCCAACCTGAACAGGTTGACCATCTTCATTAATAATATCCACTTGATTACCAGGTGTTGGTTTCCCCATTGAACCTGGCTTTACTTCCATCCCTTTTAGAATGCCAACAAGCAATGTATTCTCAGTTTGACCATAGCCGTCTCTGACATCAATCTGAAAATATTTTCTAAACGTATCAATTACTTCACGATTAAGCGGCTCACCAGCTGAAACGGCGCTTCTGAGAGCAGGCAATTTGTACCTAGTTAAATCATCTACTTTTGCCATTAAGCGATACTCTGTTGGTGTACAACATAAAACATTAATATCATATTCTGAAAGAAAACCAAGGTACGCTTCTGGATCAAATTTACCGCTATAAACAAAACCAGTTGCACCACTACATAATGTGGCAACAAAAGGGCTCCAAATCCATTTTTGCCACCCTGGTCCTGCAGTTGCCCAAACGTTATCTCCCTCATGAATATCGAGCCATGAGGCTGAAGAAGTTCTTAAATGAGCATATGCCCAACCATGACTATGAACAACGCCTTTAGGATTTCCCGTTGTTCCAGACGTATAGGAAAGGAATGCCATGTCTTCTCTTGATGTGGCCACTCCAGCGAAAGAAGCGCTTTCATTTTTAGCTTCATCCAGTAAAGATATCCATCCATTAGCACGATTGCCTACAATGAATCTATGTTCCAAAGAAGGCGCTTCGTCTTCTACTCCTTCAAATGATTCAATAAGTTCTGCTTCACAAATAACCGCTTTTGCTTCGGCATGATTAATTCGATAGATCAAATCTTTTTTCCTCAACATTTCTGAAGAAGGAATAACGACTAGACCCGCTTTCAAACAGGCAATGTATACGGCATATGTATCAATTAACCTGGGCATCATGATCAAAACACGATCTTGACTTGTTAATCCCTGGGCAGTTAGCGCACCAGCGATGCGATTCGCCTTTTCAAATAAATGTTTATATGTAATTTCTTGAACTTCGCCTTTATCACTTCGCCATTTCAGGGCCACTTTATGTTCTTTAGAAGTAAAGCGCTCCATCTCGCTTGTTAGATTATAATGTTCAGGTGCAATTAAGTCTTGCATTCTTATCCCCCTTTATTCTGCAATAATTATATTATACATAAAAGTATGAAAGTTTTGAACATTATTCCCGATAAAAAAGGAGAAGGTGTCTAATTCACCTTCTCCAAGCCATTATATTAAATTATTTGGAGTATCCTCCGAATTGCTGTTCAGATTGCTGAACAAGACGCTTTGTGATCTCGCCGCCAACTGAACCGTTTGAACGTGAAGTTGAGTCTGGACCAAGATTCACACCAAATTCAGAAGCAATTTCGTATTTCATTTGATCTAAAGCTTGTTGTACACCTGGTACAACAAGGTTGTTTGAGCTGTTATTAGCCATGAGTTATTCACCTCCTTGACACTATCATTTGATAGAGAAGGGAGGGTTATTCTCATTAACTATTGGTAGTATGGTTAAATGTTGGAAGATTAAAGTAAGTCATCAAATGAATCATCTTTTTCCTTAATAACAATCGTTTCAACACCACTTACAGCCTCTTCTACTAATTCATCAATTGGTAAGTATTGTTCAAATTTATTTGCATGTTCCCGTTTTGGTTTTGTCTTAGGTGCATCTGGCAAGAACACCGTGCAACAGTCCTCATATGGCCGAATCGAGATATCATACAGGTCAATAGCCCTTGAAATCCTCATGATCTCAATTTTGTCCATAGAAATAAGTGGCCTTAGAACAGGATAATTTGTCACTTCATTAATTGTATTCATACTTTGAATCGTTTGACTTGCTACTTGTCCAAGACTTTCCCCTGTTGCAATGGCCAGTGCTCCACTTTTTTCTGCTAACTTTTCTGTGATTCGCATCATCATTCTTCTCATAATTGTCATGCTGTAATTATCAGGCATTTCTTTTTGAATTGATTTCTGTGTATTTGTAAACGGCACAATATGAAGGCGAATGTCTCCACCGTATCGAGAGAGAACTTTTACAAGATCCTCTACTTTCTGGCGTGAACGCTCACTTGTAAAAGGGGGGCTATGAAAATGAACAGCTTCTACTTTCACTCCCCTTTTCATCGTTAAATAACCCGCGACTGGACTATCAATACCACCTGATAACATCAACATTACTTTATTATCTTGAGCAGTTGGAAGACCACCAGCACCTTCAGAATTATCGCAACTAAGGTAAGCGCCATCTTGCTTCACTTCTACCTTCAATTCCATGTCGGGATTGTGCACATCCACCGTTAATTTTTCTGTGTTAGTAAGAACATAACCGCCTATATCGCGATTCATATCTTGTGAGCGGTGTGGAAATTGCTTGAAAGGTCTCCTAACTGTTACTTTGAAAGTCATACTTTCATTACCCATTTGATCCTTAACAAGCTGTAATGCCTTTTCTTTAATAAGATCGAGATCGTGTTCTGTCTTGATGGCGACACTAAGGGAGTGAATGCCAAAAATCGTTTTTAGCTTCATAATTATCGGATCTGGATCCTCTCCATTCAATTTCACAATCATTCGGTCAAAAGATTGATGAACCTCAATGGATGGATAGTCAGACAATACCTGCTTCACTCTTTTTTTCAAAGCAGTGATAAATCCTTTTCTGTTTTTACCTTTAAGTGAAATTTCCCCGTAGCGAAGAATGATATGATCATACATAGCTATTACCTCATTACATGTTTTAGTTTAGGTATTACTTTTTGAAGCTCTTCAAGAAAGAATTCTACTTCCTCTATTGTTGTATCAAAAGAAAGGCTTATTCTAATAGCCGACTTTGCCTCTTGATCTGATAAACCAACAGATGTTAATACGTGACTTGCTGCTGCTGTTTTGGAAGAACACGCCGAACGAGTTGACACATAAATTTCTTTTTCCTCAAGCGTATGAATCAATACTTCCGGCTTAATACCAGGGACTGAGAAATTAACAATATGCGGAGCACCTAATCGAGTACTATTTAACTTCACGCATTCAATATCGGAGAGTTCTTTTAGCAACAGCGTTTGTAAAGTTTTTAACTTCTCCTTTTGAGCATCCGCTTTCCCTAAATATAATCGAAGAGCCTTTGCCATCGCGACAATTCCAGGACCATTTTCTGTACCTGAGCGAATGTCGTTTTCCTGTCCCCCTCCTGAAAGCAGTGGAAATAAAGACAGTTTATCTCGTTTTATTAATACCCCATTACCTTTTAGCCCATGAAATTTATGCCCCGAATAAGAGACTAAATCAGCTTGTACTTCATTGAAATTGAGTGGCACCTTACCAATTCCCTGAACATCATCAATATGAAAGAAAGCACGTGATTTTTGTTTAATCAACTTTCCCGCTTCTTTTATTGGTTGAATAGCACCAATCTCATTATTCACATGCATAATAGAAACAAGAATGGTTTCAGGAGTGAGCGCCTCTTCAAGATCATCTAGAGAGATTTTTCCTTCTCTGTTAACAGGTAAATACGTCACTTCAAATCCCATGGATTCAAGTTGCCGGAAGGACTCCAAAACGGAAGCATGTTCTATACTCGTAGTAATGAGGTGCTTACCTCGATTCATATATTGAAGTGCTGAACCTTTAATAGCCAAATTATTACTCTCAGTTCCACCAGAAGTAAAAATAATTTCATTCATTTTCACTTGTAACAAATCTGAAATACTCATTCTCGCTTGTCGAAACAATCGCTCTGCTTCTCCACCTTTTCGATGAAGAGAAGAAGGGTTAGCAAAAAAATTTTCAGCTGCTTTTCGATATGCATCAAGTACTTCTTTATAGGGCTGCGTTGTAGCACTATTATCCAAATAAATCATATTATGACACCTTCAGTCATCTTATATTTCCAACTAATAATCCTACCATAGGTCAAACAAATCACCAAATCAAATATTCTAGACAATGAGATAGATTCATCATTTTGTTCCTTACGCTAAGAATGGTTATGATTACCAAAGTCGAACGAACGCTGCTAGACTGGCGGATAAATTATTTGAATTATTAATCATTTTGGTTTCGTTATGATTTGTCGATCAATTGTGTTAATATGAAGTCCGAAAATTAGGACATGTTAAACAGTTTAATCAGGAGGCCCTTATGAAGTTGAAAATATCAAATAAAGACATTTTGACAATAGGACTAATGCTTTTTGCCCTTTTTCTCGGAGCAGGAAACATGATTTTCCCACCCGCGCTCGGTCATTCTGCTGGGAGTAATATTTGGGTAGCAACAGCTGGTTTTCTCATCACAGGAGTTGGACTTCCTCTTTTAGGCGTGACCGCGATTGGGTTAACGGGGGGAAACTTAAAAGATATTGCTTCTAAAGTTCATCCCACTTTCGGATTTGTATTCACTGCGATCCTCTATCTTGCGATTGGGCCATTCTTTGGAATCCCACGTACCGGCACGGTAGCATTTGAAATTGGTGTCGTGCCATTTTTGAATGAATCAACGAACGTTACCGGGATGCCATTATTTATCTATACCATTATTTTCTTCGGTATTACGTTTTGGTTATCACTGAATCCCTCAAGATTAGTGGATCGAGTGGGAAAGGTCTTAACACCTTTGTTACTTCTAGTTCTTGGAAGTTTAATCGTAGGGGCTTTTATCCATCCTCCAGGTCCACTTTCAGCTCCTTCAGCGAAGTATGAGGACGGCGTTTTCTTTAAAGGTTTTATTGAAGGTTATCTTACGATGGATGCAATTGCAGCTCTTGTATTTGGAATTGTGGTGATTCAAGCCGTCAAGGATAAAGGCATCACAGATCGAAAAACCATTTCCATCGCTGTATTGAAAGCTGGAATCCTAGCAGCAATAGGGTTAACGGGTATTTATTTATCACTTGCCTATATAGGAGCTACAAGTGTTAATCTTCTTGGTTCAGTTAATAACGGAGGAGAAATCCTCTCTAGCGTTGCGAGTTACCTGTTCGGCTCATTTGGCACACTTCTTCTTGGAGCCGCGATTACATTTGCTTGTTTAACAACATCTGTAGGACTAGTAACGGCATGTGGCGAGTATTTCTCAAAAACATATCCAAAGCTTTCTTATAAGTTTGTCATTCTGATCGTTACAATTTTCAGTGCTTTTGTGGCAAACCTTGGACTGACTCAATTGATTACATTTACATTACCTGTTTTAATTGCGATTTATCCTGTAGCAATTGTATTGATCTTCTTAACATTCATGAGCTACCTATTTTCTATCCATCACTACGTTTATAGGGGGGCTATCATTTTGACAATCCTTATAAGTGTTCCTAACGCCCTTGAGGGCGCCGGGATTATAATGCCTGGGATTACCATTCTACATAAGCTCCCACTCTATAGTGATGGCGTAGGATGGATTGTACCCGCTATCATAGGTGGAATAGTAGGATGGATAATATCTAAGAAAGATAGAACATCATAATTTTGCTAACGCAGACAAATTGTCTGCGTTTTTTTAAAAAGAAAAATACTGATTACAACAAAAAAACTCTCCTCAAGGAGGAGAGTTATGATTTAACAGGTTCTCTTACATCTTCTTTCAACGATTGAAGCACCTGTGGATCAACCTTTTCAATGGCAACTTCAGCTGTTGATAATGCTTCATCGTACTCATATTGTCTGAAGTGATCTTCTGCTTTTTGAAGCAGTTCATCTACACTTCTGTGCTTCCCTCGATATCGATTCCCAAACTGAATCAAGCGTTCGGTCAGAATGGCGTCTTCGACAAGCTTTTTTGTTATTTCAGTGCTATGTTCAACCGCACGTTCAGCATCAGAAAGCACTTCATTAATTTGATAAATATCAAGCGGTACGTCTGAAAGACGATCACTTAATTCTACAATGATATCCTCTGCCAGTTCATAACCATCTAAATATGATTCTGGAATGCCTGGTAGATTACTTAACTTCATCATTCTTCTTGATTCAATTAATCTTCTTTTCAAATCTTTAATCGTCTCAAGCGCTTTAAGCTCATCTTTTCTTAACATATGCAAATTCTCTTTTTGAATTTGCATTTCATGATCAATTGAAGCAAGATCTTCTTTTAAGGAAAGTACCGTTTCAGCAAGTGTGGTAAATGCCTGCTTATTGCCTTCAACTGCTCCAATAACAGCATTAAACCGAATATGCATATCAGAAATCTTTTTCTCAATTTCTTTAATCATTTTCAATTCCTGTTCCTCTAAACGGTAGCTGAGCTGTACAACATTCGTTTCTTCTTGCAAGTCTTGAAAGTGATTATTAGTTTTAAGCAGCTCATGTTCAAGCTCCTCTACTTTCTCCGTAACAAGATGCCTTGCATCTACTTCAGATTCCAATTGATCATATAATCCTTCAATATTTCTTCGCACTGTATCAATTTCTATCTTGATCTCTTCGACTTCCGTCTTCTCAATAGCCGAATCCCATCTGACTAAATCTGATTCGACGTGTTCAATATGATCTTGAATTTCCAAATGATCAAGTACATAGCCTTCAGACTCCATCACGGAAGTTCCATCTTCAAGCTCTTTTAGTTGAGAAGGTATCTGCGTATGCACAAGCGCTATTAATTCTGGTGTAACAGAAATTTTTTCTTGAACAGCTGTTAACCGCTCTTGGGTTTCTTTCAACACACTTCTAGCTTCAAGATAGTTACCTTCTTCGGTTAGTTGTTCATAACGCTTAAGATTTTGTTTAAGTTCTTCGAGTTCAGCTTCTAGTGTAGGATAAGCCTTACCAAGTGAACGATTTTGCGAAAGAAGTCGCTGTTTGGCTTCCCTGAATACCTCTTGAACGGAAACAATTTCTGTTCTATTCTGCTCTTCACTCGAAACGAGCTCATTAATATCTTCTAACATTAGTTCAATCCGCTTTTCAATCTGTTCTAATCGTTCACGTGTTTCAACTAATGTTGCTTTCGCTTTTCTAAAGCGATACCTCTCAGCAGCTTCCTCGGTATCCATAAGCTGCTCTTCCAAGTTGGGAAGCTTAACTGCTACGATCTCATCCCACTCTTCACGCCATTTTTCAAATTTTTCTTCCGTTTGACCTGACATTGTTAGACCTTTCACCTTCGAAATCTCATCTGTCACAGGTCTGTTTAATATATCAATCTTCCATTCTTCTAGACGATCGATTTCATTGTATATTTTTCTTCTAGCAAAAGTGCCGTATAAAATGACGGCAACAAGTAAAATAATCGCAATGACAATATACTCCAACGGAAGCACCCCTTCTTCCACATCATCAATTTATGTATACATGCTAAAACAGCAGTCTAAATCATCAGATATAGATCTTTTATAAACGAATATGTACGAATTTCATCAATGTTTTTATGATACCATGTAATTACCTCTTTGACTAAATAAATTCAATATTCGACAACTAAAATCCTTGATTTTATTATAAACTTTTTCATTTATTGAAAGAAGGTGCTTTTGGATGATTATTTCATATGATGGACACATACACTCTCCATTTTGTCCACATGGATCAACAGATTTATTTGAGGATTACGTAGAAGCTGCTATTCAGTTCGGTTACAAAGGCATGACATTTACTGAACACGCTCCTCTCCCACAAAATTTCCAGGACCCTGTTCCAAATCAAGATAGCGGAATGAAATGGGAAGTACTAGAAAACTACTTTGAAAATATTCAGCAGCTAAAACATAAGTTTAAGGGAAAAATTGAAATTAACTGTGGACTAGAGGTTGATTTTATTGAAGGCTATGAAGAAGAGACAAAACAGTTTCTTAATACAGTAGGACCACAATTAGATGATGCGATTCTTTCTGTTCATTTTTTGAAAGAAGGAACTAACTATACTTGCCTTGACTACAGTCCAGAAGCTTTTGAACGACTAATTGCTTCATTGGGTTCCGTTGATAAGGTTCACCAAAAGTATTACGAAACGCTATTGAAGTCAGTACATGCTGATCTAGGAAAGTATAAGCCTACTCGAATTGGACATATAACTTTAGCAAATAAATTCCAGAAAAAACACCCGTCTAAAAGTTCCTTTTTCTCGGAAATCTCTACATTACTTGATGCGATTAAAGGAAGGGGCTTTTCATTAGATTATAATGGAGCCGGAACAGTGAAACCTTTATGTGGAGAGCCATATCCAACTGACTGGGTTATACGTGAAGCAATAAAACGAGAAATCCCTCTCGTCTATGGCTCAGATGCCCATAGCGCAAAAGGGATAGGTCAAGGAGCAGAACGACTTATTACACACTCTCTACAATCACCAACTATGCTTAGCCGTTCATAACGAACGGCCTTGCTTCCCAAATTCCAGTCTTACAAATATATCGTTCTATCCATTCATTTAATTGTTTCGTATATCGTTCAATAAAGTAATGTTCATTTGGCTGAATATGATGCACTTCTAGTATATATTGAGGTTGCAAAAACGGCATAGAAAGCATGCCTCTCATTTGCATGATGATATAATCAATGGATTGTGGACGAAATTCCTCCCTTGCAAACCCCACCTCAAATATTTTGCTAAAGTAGTACTTTTCTTTTGCTAGATAAGTGGTCATGATTTCCCGAACAAGCACTGAATCAAAGGTGACCTCTCGAAGTACAAACCTTGCGAGTTGCCTATTCTGATACTGATACTCCATAATCCTTTCAATTGCTTCAGCGAGACAGCTTCTGGCAGATTGCGCATCAAGCTGCTGATATACTTTTTCGAGTTCCTTTACATACCCTTCTAGAAATGACGTCATTAGAAACTCAGCTAACCCCTTTTTGCCGTTAAAATAATACGAAATCAGGGCAACATTCACATCAGCTTTACCCGCTATATCTCGCACTGAAGTACCGTTAAAACCCTTTGTATTGAAAAGTTGAATGGCGGCCTGTATGACACTTCGCTTCGATGCTGTATCTCGCTCTTGTTTCACTAGGAACCACCTCCAAATAATACGATCTAAATTATTGATTCGGTAATAACATAGGCAATCCTTTATTAATCGTACGACAAAATATGTGTATTAATCTGCAAGATTTGATATGATGGTCATAATTTCGATGTAAGGAAGAGGTGTTTTGACATGTTTGAAGTCGAATCCTATTCAGGCAAAAGAGAAAAAGATTATCAAATGGTAATTAAACAACTAAGAGCACTGCTAGATGGTGAAACAAATCAGCTCGCTAATCTTGCAAATGCCTCTGCTTTATTAAATCAGTTTCTAACAGATGTCAATTGGGTTGGATTCTATTTATACGAAAAAGAGACCGATCAACTTGTGCTCGGACCTTTCCAGGGACTTCCAGCATGCGTTCGTATTCAGAACGGTAAAGGAGTCTGCGGCACAGCATTTAAAGAAGGCAAGACGATGCGAATTGGCAATGTTCATGATTTCCCCGGACATATTGCATGTGACGCTGCTTCACAATCTGAAATTGTAGTGCCAATGTACACTTCAGATAAACTACTCGGAGTGCTTGATATCGATAGCCCTAAAGTTGGCCGTTTCGATGAATTGGATCAGGAGTATTTAGAGAAATTTACTAAAGCATTGCAAGATTTTCTTTAGAGTTGAAGTAAAGTGCTTTGAACCTATACTACTTAAAAAACCATTAGAGAAATTCTCTAATGGCTTTTTTTAGTTCTCTAACGCTTGAAGAATATCTTCCCAAATATCCTCCCATGCTTCAAGACCAACAGAAAGGCGAATAAGAGTTTCACTAATTCCCATCCTTAATCTCTCCTCTTCCGGGACAATCGCATGTGTCATTGTAGCGGGATGTTGAATCAGGGTTTCGGCATCTCCGAGACTAACAGCTATTTTAATCATATTAAGTCTATTCATGAAGGCTTGGGAGTCTTTCTTCCCCCCCGCAATTTCAAAACTAATTAAACCGCCTGAGCTTTTCATTTGTTTTTGAGCAATAGCATACGATGAAGATTCTTCCAAACCCGGATACATCACGTTCGTTATAGCAGGATGCTCAGCTAATTTCCTCATAATTTGTTTAGCATTTGAAGAGTGACGATCCATTCGAATAGGGAGGGTCTTTAAGCCTCTTAACAATAGCCACGCATCGAATGGTGAAAGAATTCCACCTATATCCTTTTGCGTACTTTTAGCAATTGAAGAGATGGTCTCTTGGTCACCCACAACTAAACCAGCTACCACGTCTCCATGGCCACTAATATATTTCGTTGCACTATGCAAAACAATGTCACAGCCAAATTCTAACGGGCGTTGTAAATAAGGAGTCGAAAATGTATTATCCACCACAACCTTAATTCCTTTTTCTTTTGCGACTGCAGAAACCATTTCAAGATCAATTAATTTCAATGTTGGATTAATCGGAGTTTCAATATATATAACTTTAGTATTTGGACGAATTGCTTTTTGTAGTTGCTCAACTGAGTCTAGCGGAAGCAAGTCATGTTCGACTGAAAATTTCTCTTCTAACATTTTAAGTAATCCGAAAGTACATCCGTAGACCCCTTCTGAACAAAGAATGTGATCGCCTGTCTTCACTAGGTTCAAAAGAACAGCAGACACAGCGGCCATTCCTGAACCAAACGCTAAGCCTGCCTCAGCATTTTCAAGAGAGGCAATCCGCTCTTCCAACATTCGAACAGTAGGGTTTCCAAGTCTTGAATAAATATAGCCAGGCTCCTCACCTGCAAACCTTCGTTCACCAGCCTCAGCTGTTTCAAAGGTAAAAGTTGATGTTTGATAAATAGGAGATGCCAGGCTGTTGTGATGCGATTTAGATTCATATCCATCATGAATTGTTTTTGTCTCAAAGCGATGCTTCCTTGTCAAAATAATAACCCCCTGTTATAAAATAACTAGATACACCTCCATTGTAAGCGTTTTCAATTATAAGGTGAAGAGGTATTTATCTTTCTCATATCCTAAAAAATGATGTCGACGTGCTATCTATTCATCTCATTTCTACTAAAGTTGACATCTAATGCTGAAAGAGTTACAATAGCATTTGTGTAAAATAAGAATGGGCAGCAGCGTGACGGGCTGTGATTTCATTGTGTTCCTTTTAATAGGTACGCCGCGTAACCTCCGGCTGTCGAGGTGAAGGCGTGTGAAAACACAATGTGCACAAACCGGAATCACGACACTGTTTTTATTTTATACCAATAATAATGGTATAAAGGAGGAGCTAATTATGGCTCGTTATACAGGACCAAGTTGGAAAATTTCTCGTCGTCTTGGTATTTCTCTAAGTGGAACAGGTAAAGAATTGGAAAAGCGTCCTTACGCTCCAGGTCAACACGGACCTAACCAGCGTAGAAAGCTTTCTGAATATGGTCTTCAACTTCAAGAGAAGCAAAAGCTTCGTCACATGTACGGCATGACTGAGCGTCAATTCCGTCGTCTTTTCGATGATGCTGGCAAAATGAAAGGTGTTCATGGTGAAAACTTCATGATTCTTCTTGAAGCTCGTCTTGATAACCTTGTTTATCGTCTAGGTCTAGCTCGCACTCGCCGTCAGGCTCGTCAGCTAGTTAACCACGGCCACATCACAGTTGATGGCAAACGCGTTGACATTCCTTCTTACCGTGTAGCGACTGGTCAAGTGATCAGCGTTCGTGAGAAGTCTAACAACCTTGACATCATCAAAGAAGCTATCGAAGTAAACAATTTCGTTCCAGAATACCTTACTTTCGATGCAGATAAGCTTGAAGGTACGTTCTCTCGTCTTCCTGAGCGTTCTGAACTTCCTGCTGAAATCACTGAAGCTCTTATCGTTGAGTACTACTCTCGTTAAGCTGTTTCAAAAACCCCGGAACTTATTCCGGGGTTTTTTTATGTCCCAATTTACTTAGCACAAAAAACATAAAAAAAAAGAGAAAGACCCTCCTTTTTTTCAATGGGAGGGTCTTCCTCTTTATGATTGGCTGTTAATAACCGCTGGTGATTTTTAGCTCATTTACTCTCTGTGATAACTATTCGTTATTGGGAATTACCAGTATTAGTTAAAATAGCTAAATGATTAGTAAGTAAGAAGGTAATATTTCTTCTTCCCTCTACGAATAATCACGTATTGATTTTCGATTTGGTCGCTTTCTGAAATAACTTTATCCATTTCCTGACACCGTTCACCGTTGATATACACCGCTCCATTTTTCACATCTTCTCTTGCCTGGCGCTTAGATGAAGATATACCAGCTTCTACAAGAAGATCGATAAGTCCCTTTTCATTATCTTCTACATGGTAAGAAGGAACATCCTTAAAACCTAAACGGATTTCATCAGCTGTTAGCTGTTTAATGTCACCACTGAACAGCGCTTCCGAGATGTTGATTGCCTGCTGAAGTTTTTCTTCTCCGTGAACAAGCTTTGTCACTTCTTCAGCAAGAGTACGATGAGCTTCTCTTTTTTCAGGCGCCTCGATGTGCTTAGATTCAATCTCTTTAATTTCTTCAATACTTAAGAAGGTAAAGTAATGAAGGAATTTCACAACATCACGATCATCTGTGTTAATCCAGAACTGATAGAATTCGTAAGGAGAGGTTTTATCGGCATCAAGCCAAATCGCTCCACCTTCAGATTTACCGAACTTAGAACCATCACTCTTCGTAACAAGTGGGAATGTTGCTCCATAGGCTTTTGAAGACTCTTCGCTGCCTTCTTCTTTACGAATCAGTTCAAGACCTGCTGTGATGTTCCCCCATTGGTCACTTCCTCCAATTTGAAGACGACAGTTTTCTTTCCGGTAAAGCTGAAGAAAATCATATGATTGAAGAATCATATACGTAAATTCTGTAAAAGAAATTCCCGCTTCAAGACGTGAAGTAACAGAATCTTTCGCAAGCATATAGTTCAAACCAAAGTTCTTTCCAACATCACGCAGGAATGGAATAACATTTAGCTCCCCAATCCAGTCGTAGTTGTTTACAGCTTTTGCAGAGTTCGCATCTGTTCCAAAATCCAAGAAGCGAGCAAGCTGCCCCTGTAACTTATTCGTCCAATCTTTTACGATGTCTTCTGAATTCAACGTACGTTCATTTGAACGGCCACTAGGGTCACCAATCAGCCCAGTAGCTCCACCAACAAGCGCAATCGGCGTGTGGCCAGCTAACTGAAATCTACGTAGGGCTAGAACAGGCAAAAGATGCCCAATATGAAGGCTATCAGCTGTAGGATCAAAGCCAGAATAAAGAGCAATGCGGTTTTCTGAAAGTTCCTTTTCAAGGCCCTCTCTATCTGTAACTTGATTTAAAAGTCCTCTTGCTTCTAATTCTTCTAATATGTGCATGTAATCGACTCCCTTTCGTTAATAATATCTTTTGGCAAACCACTAAAATAATCTTAATAGGCAAAAAAAAACAAAAAAAACCCGCCCCAGAAAAGGGACGAGTTTAATCGCGGTACCACCCTTGTTGAAGAAAGTAACCTTTCTCCCACTCAGTCAGAATAACGGTCTGAACCGTCTAATGCTACACAGACACTGTCTTTCCCATTAGATGCTCATGGAGGTAATTCACATTTTCCTTTATGCTGATTCTCACCGCACATCAGCTCTCTGAAAAAGGGAGAAAAATGCTACTTCGTCCAATCAAGGCATGTCGTTCATTAAAAAACACTAATTAAATTAATATCACAAAGGTAAAATCATGTCAATTCTAAGCCTATAGAAATCCCTACCAGTTTATACAAATCTCGACGACATATGCTATAATAAACAGGATTAATTTGAGGGGGTATAGGAATGCGAGAGCTTTTTTCTTCTATCAGGCAGAAGTGGAACGCGTTCATTGATAGATTACAAGAATATAACATCTTAACCGGGTCCAGGATCGCCTACAAAGTGACTTGGAATTTATTTCTTATTTTTATCGTGCTAGGTCTAATGGGCACTATTTTCGCCGGTGGTGTTGGTGCAGGATATTTCGCATCACTTGTTAAAGATGAACCGATTCGCTCTTACGATGAGATGAAGAGAGACGTTTATAACTATGAAGAAACCAGTGAGGTATATTTTGCAGGTGATGTTCTTCTTGGTAACTTTCGTTCTGATATTGAGCGAAAAGAGGTTGAGTTAAAAAACGTTTCTCCTCTTCTACAAAAAGCAGTTATTTCCACAGAAGATGAATATTTCTTCGATCACGATGGTATTGTTCCAAAAGCAATTGGACGTGCCGTTCTTCAAGAAGTCACCAATTCAGATGATCGAAGCGGTGGTAGTACATTAACACAACAGTTAGTTAAGAACCAGATTCTAACAAGAGAAGTTTCTTTCGAACGAAAAGCAAAAGAAATGCTACTCGCTCTTCGACTCGAAAATTTCTTTAATAAAGAAGAAATTCTAGAAGCATACCTTAATATCGTTCCTTATGGACGAAATGCTTCCGGTAATAATATTGCGGGCGTACAAGCAGCCTCACAGGGCATATTTGGTGTAAATGCTAGTGATTTAAATTTGCCTCAAGCTGCATTCATTGCAGGTATTCCCAAAAACCCTTATACATACACCCCTTTTACAAATTCGGGTGAGGTAAAGAAGGATCTTTCAGCTGGAATCGATCGGATGGAATTTGTTCTATATCGTATGTATGAAGAAGAAACAATCACTGAAGAAGAGTATAACAAAGCGCTAGAATACGATATTGAAAAAAATCTAGCTGAGTCTTCGCCTTCGCCAGTAGAAAAATACCCTTACCTTACATTTGAGATTGAAGATCGTGCGAAGCGAGTTCTTGCCGAGCAGATCGCCAATGAAGAAGGATATGACGGGAAGGAACTTTCGAAGAGTGTAGACTATTACAATCAAATTACTTATGATGCTAACGTTACTGGTAGATCTGCAACGGAAATAGCCAAGAAAATGGATTTGAAATGGGAAGAAGTTCAAGAAAATTCAGATGTATTCCTTGAATTTATGAGTAATGCAGAGAAAGAGCTTCGCAAAAATGGATATAAAATATATACTACAATTGACAAAGATATTTATGAATCTATGAATGCTGCAAGAGATAAAGTACTAGAAAACGGAAGCTATTTCCAAAGTGCTAAAACCCTCTCCGTGCAAAATCCTGAAACTGGAGAGCTTGAAAATAAAGAATTTCCTATGCAAGTAGGTAGTATCCTCATCGAAAATGAATCTGGAAAAATTCTTTCATTTGTTGGTGGAAGGGATTTCGCGCAAGAAGAACTTAACCATGCTACAGACGCCTATCGATCAAACGGTTCTACAATGAAACCATTGCTTGACTATGCCCCGGCAATGGAAATGGGAAAAGTTCAGCCTGGCTATATTGTGCCAGACTTACCAATTCAAGATGGATATAATCCTGGTAACTATTCATCAAACTACCATGGTCTTGTAACTGCACGTAAAGCGTTGGAAAGGTCTTATAACGTTCCAGCTGTTCGAGTTTATAATAAAATGAACCCAGTGGACGCAACCGACTATTTGGTGAAGATGGGCTTTAGTACAATGACTCTTGATGATCGCACCAATCCTTCAATGGCAATTGGTGCGCTACAACGGGGAGTAAGTGTCGAAGAGAATACCAACGCATTTGGCACGTTTGCTAATGGAGGAAAGTTTGTTGATGCTTATTTAATTGATAAAATAGTTGACCGCGATGGAAACACCATTTTCGAACAAAAACCAGAACCAGTGGATGTTTTCAGTCCTCAAACTGCCTATCTATCAATCGATATGATGCGTGATGTAGTTAACCAGGGTACTGCCCAAGACATTCCCGGGAAATTAAAATTCGCTTCTGATTGGGCAGGAAAAACTGGAACTGGACAAAATTATTATGATTCATGGTTTGTAGCAGTCAATCCTAATGTTTCACTAGGTGTATGGACTGGATATGACAAGCAAATTAGCATGGATAGTCAATATGCCAACAGAAACAAAAACTTATGGGCACTATTTGCTAATGCCGCTTATGATAAAAAACCAGAAATAATGGATCCTGAAGAATCATTCAAAATGCCAACGGGTATTGTGCGTCGTTCGTTCTGTGGTATATCTGGAAAGCTCGCCTCTGATCTCTGTCAGAAAGCTGGACTTGTCAAAACTGATCTATTCAATGCAAAGTATGTACCAACTGAAGTGGATGACAGTCTCACTCAAGGACGTTATGTCATCATGAATGGTAAGACCTATCAAGCACTTAGTTCCACTCCAGAAGAGTTTGTATCCAGCGGAGTCATGATTAAAGAGGATTACTTCTCAGGAGTTGATATTTCACAGCTTCTCCCTTCTGGATTTAGTGATTTAAATATCGTTTCAGAAGGAAAAACCGCTTCAGAAAATGGGAAAAAACCAGGCGCAGTTGGTGGCGTTTCAATAAGTGGCTCTTCACTAAATTGGGGGGCTTCAGGTGAAAGTGATATTGTTGGTTATCGTATTTATCGCGCTTCGAACGGTAGTAGTTCATTTACGAAGCTTGGAAGCGTAAAAGCATCTGATGGTAGCTCATTTAACATCCCTTCTGGTGCTTATGCCTATTACGTAACAGCAGTTGATGTAGCTGGGAATGAATCGGGACCATCGGCTAAAGTAACAAATGGAGATTGGTCTGATAAACCAGAGCCAAAACCTGAGAAAAAGCAAGAAGCAGAACCTTCAACAGATGAAGAAAATGATGAGGCTTCTGATAATGAAGAGAACGAAAATAATGCTCCCTCCGATAATGAGAGTGATGAATCCAGCAACTCAGAAGATTCATCTTCAAATGAAGGGAGTACCAACACCGGTGAAAATGCAAATGATAACAACTCCAACAACTCCGGTAATGGAAATAACAATGGAAACAGTAGTCCTACAAATGGTGCTGAAAGCGGAAATAATTCAAACAGCACCGGTGGCAACACAAGCAATAACGACCAGTAAAAAAACAGCCTGCAGCAATATGCTGCAGGCTGTTTTCTATTAACTAATCTTCCATTGTAGACAAATCGCCAGTTGGTAAATCCAGCTCCCACGCCTTTAATACGCGACGCATGATCTTACCACTTCTCGTTTTCGGAAGCTTATCTCTAAATTCGATTTCTCGAGGTGCTGCATGAGCTGCAAGTCCTTTTTTAACGAAATTTCTTATCTCTTCCATCAGTTCATCAGACGGTTCATGACCATCTCTAAGTGAAATAAAGGCTTTAATAATTTCACCCCGCACAGGATCCGGTTTCCCAATCACCCCAGCTTCAGCAACAGCACTATGTTCGACTAGTTTACTTTCAACTTCAAATGGACCAACTCTTTCACCCGAAGTCATAATAACATCATCGACTCGCCCCTGGAACCAGAAGTATCCGTCCTCATCTTTATAAGCTGAATCGCCAGATACGTACCAGTCTCCTTTTAAGAAATAGCTTTCATATTTTTCAGGACGATTCCAAATCGCTCGCATCATTGATGGCCAGCCTTTTTTAATCGCAAGGTTCCCCATTCGATTAGCAGGAAGTTCATTTCCTTGATCATCTACGATTGCTGCGTGCACGCCTGGAATTGGTTTGCCCATTGATCCTGGCTTTATTTCCATTGATGGATAATTACTGATTAGCTGTGCTCCCGTTTCTGTCATCCACCAGTTATCATGAATTCTCCGTTCAAGAACTTTGTTACCCCATTTAATAACCTCAGGATTTAATGGCTCTCCTACGCTTAGTACATGACGTAAAGATGAAAGTTCGAATTTCTTAACGATCTCATCTCCCGCCCCCATAAGCATACGAAATGCAGTAGGAGCACTATACCATACAGTTACTTCATATTTTTCGATCGTACCGTACCAATCTTCGGGACTAAAACGACCACCACGAATGACGTTCGACGTTCCAGCAAGCCATGGAGCAAATATGCCATATGACGTCCCCGTTACCCAACCTGGATCAGCTGTACACCAGTAGACATCATCTTCTTTTAAGTCAAGTACCCATTTCGCCGTTTGATAGTGTTGTACCATCGCATTATGAACATGAAGTACGCCTTTCGGTTTACCAGTTGAGCCTGATGTGTAATGCAGAATCATCCCATCTTCACGGTCAACCCATTCTATTTTAAGCTTCTTTTCTGCTGATTCAAAATGCTTATAAAAGTCTATATAAGGACCTTCTTCTTTAACGTTATCTCCTACTAGCACAACACTTTCGAGATTAGGAAGCTCATCAACCGGAACGCGTTCAAGTAGCTCAGGTGTTGTAACAAGTACCTTTGCTTCACTATCCTCAAGACGATCCCTTACTGCACCTTCCATAAAGGCTTCAAAAAGTGGGCCAGCAATCGCACCTAACTTAAGCGTTCCGAGTAGAATGAAGTATAGCTCTGGAGATCTTGGCATGAAAATAAAGACCCTATCTCCTTTTTCGACATTCACTTTTTTTAGAACGTTACCTGCTTTGTTACTCATTGCTTTCATCTCACTGTACGTATACTTCTCATCTCGTGTTGGGTCAGAAAAATAAAGAGCTACTTTGTTTTTACGATCGGACTCAGCGTGCCTATCGATTGCTTCGTAGGCCATATTGACATTACCTGTCTCACTCCAGGTAAATGTTTTCTCCACGTCTTTCCAATCAAAATTCTCGTATGTAGCTTCATAATCCTGTAAATTATGATTACCCAATGTAGCAGAAAGCGGTTTCAATTCCATAAGTAATCTCCTCCTTCTCCTTCATGTCTTTCACTGATAGTATAACATAAATTCCTAATTTTTTAACAAATGACAAAACTTCAAAAAATAACATTGAAACCCCTTACATTTATCACGTTTCATGTATAATAAGAACTGAGACCATTATTAAAAGGTGGTGACTAGATGGAACATCGTAAAACGTATAATGCAATCGAGAAGAATACCCCGCATGGAAAACTTATTATTGAAGGACCAATTACTCCAGATCGCCTGGCATCCTATCATTTACATAAGGACCTTGTCGCATTTCGCCCACCGGAACAACAGCATAAAGCACTGGTTGAAATAGCAGGTCTGCCTGAAGGCCGTATCATTGTGGCTAGAGAAAGAGAAACCATTGTAGG
This sequence comes from Pseudalkalibacillus sp. JSM 102089, assembly GCF_041366475.1. Taxonomy (NCBI): domain Bacteria; kingdom Bacillati; phylum Bacillota; class Bacilli; order Caryophanales; family Fictibacillaceae; genus Pseudalkalibacillus; species Pseudalkalibacillus sp. JSM 102089. The sequence goes on along the minus strand of NZ_JBEWYW010000005.1, from coordinate 180,605 downwards.
CTATGTCACATTTCTATATCCAGACCCACTTGAACGTTGGTCAGAAGGTAATATGGAAGATTTAATTGAATTAGGAGCAATTGAAGTTATTCCAAAGTACCGTAATGCTAAAGTCGGCAAAAGCCTTCTCAAAACGTCATTTATGGACGATGCAATGAATGATTACATCGTGATAACTACCGAGTATTATTGGCATTGGGCCCTTAAAGGAACAGGTTTATCAGTTTGGGATTATCGTAAAGTGATGGAGAAAATGATGAATGCAGGAGGTCTTGAGTGGTATGCAACGGATGATCCTGAAATAAGCTCTCATCCTGCAAATTGCTTAATGGCTAGAATTGGGACAAGAATTAACCAGGACTCTGTTCAAGCGTTTGATCGCCTGCGATTCCATAATCGCTTCATGTATTAAGAATGCAAAGGAGTGAGCCAAGATGGTCATTGAAGAAATTATGAATCAAAATGTTTTTTCACTTGAAGAGAACCAAACCATTGCTGATGCCATTAAAATGATGAGAGAAAAAAACATTCGCCATCTCCCTATCGTAAATAGCGAAGGGGAACTCACTGGCATTATATCAGATCGAGATATTAAAGATGCTAGTCCATCAATTCTTGACTCAAATCCAAACAAGGACGTATTACAGTCTCCTCTTTCCTCTATTATGAAGAAAGACGTCATTACAGCTCACCCATTGGATTTTGTAGAAGAAATTTCTACGATCTTTTATGAGCAGCGCATTAGTTCGATTCCGATTGTTGAAAACCGAAAAGTAATCGGAATGGTTACTGAGACGGATATGTTACATACGTTAATCCTTTTGACAGGCGCACACCAGCCGAGTTCACATATTGAAGTACAGGTGGAAAATGTGTCAGGACAATTGGCCGATATTACCCAAATCATTAAAAAGCGCAATTTTAACATTATTAGCGTTCTAGTCTATCCGTGTAGTCACAATGAAAAATTCAAAAACATCGTTTTTCGAATACAAACGATGAATCCCACTTCCGTTGTAAACGATATTAAAAATGAAGGTTATGAGGTTCTCTGGCCAAATATGCCGGGTGTTCAAAAATGAAGTGCGACTCCCTTTTTGTATATTCCTCAGACTATTTAAATTATAAATTTAGTGACGATCATCCTTTCAATCATATACGTGTTAAGCTCACACAGGACTTGCTTACCGAAATAAATGCTTTAAATGATCAAGAAGTGGTCCCTCCTCGGATTGCAACCGATAGTGAAATTGCTCTTATTCATGATCCAGCTTACATAGAAGCAGTAAAAAAAGCTAGTAAAGGAGGCCTTGCATCCTCTGTTGCAGCTAACTACGGTCTTGGAACAGAAGATACGCCAATCTTTCCGAACATGCATGAAGCAAGTGCTCTTATTGTTGGGGGAACGCTCACTGCAGTTGATGCGGTTATGACAGGAAAAGCTGCTCATGCCCTTAACATAGGCGGAGGACTCCATCACGGTTTTCGAGGTAAAGCATCAGGCTTTTGCATCTATAATGACAGTTCAATCGCCATTGAATACATGAAACAAAAATATGGCGCAAAGGTCCTTTATGTTGATACTGACGCCCATCACGGAGACGGTGTGCAGTGGGCTTTTTACGATGATCCTGATGTTTGCACACTATCTATCCATGAAACGGGACGCTATTTATTTCCTGGAACAGGAAATATTAATGAGAAAGGTCAAGGAAAAGGATATGGGTTTTCATTTAATATTCCGATTGACGCTTTTACAGAGGACGAGTCATTTCAGGAAGTGTACGAGGATTCGTTTCGAAAAGTAATCGATTTTTTTAAGCCTGATGTAATCCTAACTCAAAATGGTGCAGATGCTCATTATTATGATCCGTTAACACATCTCTCTGTTTCCATGCAAAGCTATGAATTCATTCCAAAACTAGCACACCAATTAGCTCATAAGTATTGTGACGGAAAATGGATTGCCGTTGGCGGGGGTGGTTACGATATCTGGCGTGTTGTACCACGCGCTTGGTCAAGAATTTGGTTAGAAATGAAAGGGCTATCAGCAACCGGCGCCCTGCCAAAACAATGGATCGAAAGGTGGGCCCCACTCTCACCACTTTCTCTTCCAGAGAATTGGCATGATAAAGCTGATTTGTATGAGCCCATTCCAAGGAAACAGGAAATCACAGAAAAAAACAAACTAACTTGCGAACGAGCGCTTTATCAAATTGTGAATTAATAAAAAAACGAGCCTAGGCTCGTTTTTTTAATCTTGATTATGAGTAGTTGAATTACGATGTTGCAAACGATGGGGTAAAACAACCGTTTGTTCTTCTACTGTTTCTTTATTCATTAATTTTGTAAGAAGACGCATGGCAACAGCACCAATATCGTACATAGGTTGAACAACGGTGGAAAGCGTTGGTCGAACCATAGTTGCTAGTCTTGTGTTATCAAATCCAACGACCTCGAAATCTTCTGGAACGTTATAACCGTTGTCCTGTGCAGCGTGAATAACGCCTAGTGCCATTTCATCCGTACCTGCAAAGATAGCTGTTGGCTTCTCATCTAGTTCAAGAAACCCTTCCATTGCTTCAATGCCGGAGTCATAAGTATAGTCACCAATTGCAACGCAATCTTCATCGACTTTCATACCTGCATCTTCTAAGGCTGTTCGGTAACCAAGAAACTTTTCTTCTCCGTTAATTGGATCTTCTAATGGACCACTAACAAGTCCAATTTTTTTATGATCTTTTTCAATAAAGCTTGTCACAAGCTCATATGCAGCTTTTTGATAATCAATGTTAACTGACGGAATCTCCTGGCCCTTTTCTAGCGTTGCTGCTAGAACGATCGGAACAGGGGAGCGCTTAAATTCTTCAACATGTTCTTCTGTAATTTTACCGCCCATAAACACAATTCCATCTACCTGTTTTCCAAGCATCGTATTTAAAAGATGAATTTCTTTTTCTTTATTTTGATCTGAGTTACTCAAGATAATATTATATTTGTACATTGTAGCAATATCCTCAATACCGCGAGCAAGCTCAGCAAAGAAAATACTCGAAATATCAGGGATGATAACTCCGACAGTGGTCGTTTTTTTACTAGCAAGACCTCTTGCTACAGCATTAGGACGGTATCCTAGTCTTTCAATCGCCTCTAATACCTTTTTTCTTGTTGCAGGCTTAACATTAGGGTTGCCATTCACAACCCTTGATACAGTTGCCATTGATACTCCTGCTTCTTTCGCTACGTCATAAATCGTTGTATTCACGATGATCCTCCTTCATGCTCTTACGGACTTTAATTTATTTAATGATACGATACTATCCGTTTGACTGCAAACCAAAACCTATATCGACTAACACTAATAAACCACTATTAGCTGTGAAACACCTGCTATTATGACTATGTAGGTTATTTCACAATTAGATACTGTATTAAAGATAGCATATTTAGTCGCTTTTTGCTTTATATAAGCGTAAATTTTCAAAGACTAAATCATAAATCTGTCGTATTTGCTTCCATCTTTATATATGATAACACTCTTACGTTCTTTTATTCCAATAGAACCCAAGCCACTTAGGAACATCAGGTTGAGGATTCATACATCATACACAGAAAAAAACCTTCTACTTATAAAGTAGAAGGCGCAGCTTTCGCTGGATTGAATAAACCACTTGCTTTTAGATCTTTAACAAATTGTTCGTATTGTGGAATATCTAACTGCTGAGCCGCATCGGAAAGAGCTACAGCTGGGTCTGGATGAACTTCCACCATGATACCGTCTGCTCCAATAGCTAGACCTGCTTTTGCTGCAGGGAATAGAAGATCTTTGCGTCCAGTTGAATGCGTTACGTCAACTAGAACTGGCAAATGAGTTTCCTGTTTAAGAATTGGAACTGCTGTAATATCCAACGTGTTTCTCGTTGCTTTTTCGTAAGTTCTAATTCCTCGCTCACAAAGCATTACTTGTGTATTACCGTTCGATACGATGTATTCTGCAGCATTAATGAATTCTTGAATTGTCGCAGATAAACCTCTTTTTAGAAGAACCGGCTTATCAACGGATCCTGCCGCTTTAAGTAACTCAAAGTTCTGCATGTTACGTGCTCCGATTTGAATTACATCAACGTACTTAACTGCTGTTTCAATATCTGCAGGGTTTACAATTTCACTGACTACAGCTAGATCGTACTCATCAGCGACTTGTTTAAGAATCTTTAATCCTTCTTCTCCAAGACCCTGGAAGTCGTATGGCGATGTACGTGGTTTGAAAGCTCCACCGCGAAGCATTTTAAATCCTTGCTTCTTAACAGCCCTCGCTACTTCAGCAACTTGCTCATAGCTTTCAACAGCACAAGGTCCTGAAATAAGAACTTGCCCGCCATCTCCAACTTTTTCACCTTTAATATCAATAACCGTATTATCGGGTTGGCGTTTTCGTGAAACTAAAAGAGCCTTACGATGATCGTCTTCCTGTAACTCAAGGCTTGCCTTAAAAATTTCCTTGAATATATGTTGAAGAGTGGAATTATCAAAAGGCCCACCATTTTTCTCTGTAAGCAAATCAAGCATCTTACGTTCTCGAACAGGGTCAAAACGATTAATCCCCTGTGCTTTCTTTACTCTACCTATCTCTTTCGCCACTTCAGCACGCTCATTAATTAAATCAAGCAGCTGCAGGTTAATCTCGTCTAATTTCTCTCTCAACTCATCAATTTGGATATTAGCCATAATATCTCCACTCCTATCTGTTTAAGTGATTAGGGTTATTATATACGATGAAAAATAAAATGTCACTACTTTTCTTTTAATTCTTAAACGCTTTTAAGCATTAAACCATGTCAGTAAAAGAAAAACGGCTTTATAAAGCCGTTTATTTTAAATATTTTTTCGCAGCATCCGCTAACGAGGTATTAGTGATTCTCCAATGTGAATCATTCCATACGACCTCATTTTCATTAAACACTAGCGCTTGTGGCGACTGATGTTTTACCCCATATGAGTCAGCAATTTCAGTTGATAAAGGACGTGATTCCTGCACGTTCAAATAATACACGTCTTCTGACACACCCTCGGAAAACTTCTGAAATTCTTCAAAAGCTTGAGCACTTATTGGGCAAGTTGTACTATTTTTAAATAATAGAAATTGATTATTAGCTTCCTTGATGCGTTTGAAATCTTCTGATGTAGTTATTTTTGTAATGGCCATAAGTTTATCCCCCTTCAAATTGCTATAAATTCATTATAAAGAAGTTTACAGGAAATGAAAAAGAAGAAGCATTATGCTTCTTCTTTTTCATTTCTATATAACAAATTAGGACTTAGTAGGATTCTCCATTGAAGCCGGTTCTTCTTCAGAGAAATGATCGCTAAGATCCTGTTGGAAGCTCTCAACGTCAGCATCTGCCTGAGTATGCAGATCACTATTTTCTTCTGTTTCAAGATTACGATCTTTAATCTTTGAAACAATGTTATTCGATTGATCCGATACTTGCTTGTAAATTGTTGAAGATTTTTCTTTAGCACGGTTAGCAAAATCTGTGCTACGTTCTACTGCAGAATCACGGAATTGAGAAGTCTTTTCCTTCACTGCTCCAGCTTGTTGATTTAGATCACTTCTAAGTTCTTTACCTGATTTAGGTGCTGAAAGTAGTGCAGCTGCTGCACCAACGATTCCACCAATAAGTGAACCAATGATAAAATCTTTTGTGTTAATGTTGTTATCCGACATATAAATACCTCCTATTATTTTGAATCAACGTACTGATCTGTTGCTTTCTTCTTAACTTGCCATTTTTGCCATATTTGCATGGCAGCATTTCCCCACTGAACGACTTTTGTAACTTGTTCAGATTGACGCTCTGCCTCATCTGTTACTTTTCCAGAAATATTTCTTAATGAATGATTCATCTTTCCAAGTGATGTTCCAACTTCTTTTACTTGTACAAAAACAGTATCCAGAGCTTCAGATTTCCCCTGAATGTCTTCTGCAAGCAAATTAGTCTTATGTAACAGTGCAGTAGTTTCAGTTGTTAGACCATTCATTTGTTTTTCAAGGCTATCAAGTGTTTTCGCCGTATTACTCAGCGTATCCTTCAAGGATTTGAGAGTTTGGGCTACGAAATAAACAAGAACTGCAAATGCAATCGCAATAATAGCTACACTTAAATACAAAATAATCTCCATGTGCTGGCACCTCCCTTTTCTGAATCTCTTCCCTTCATTCCTCTTTCGTAAACACAAGTTTGTCATTTCACATACGAACGAAAAATGAGTCTACTTTACTACCCTACACCATAATTAATTCGTTACAAGTTTCATTATTCCTTTTTTAAATTTTTTTATAACACATTCTCATTCTTCTCTATCAGGAGAATAGTAAAAAAAAAGAAGGCTCAAGGAGCCTTCTCGCTTAAATAGACGCTTTTTCGGTCTCATATGCTTCTTGATATTTCTGAATATCACCGGCTCCCATGAAAAGAAGTACTCCTTTATCATGGTCATTAAGCTGCTGAATGGAATCTTCAGAGATCAAGTGAGCATTAGGGATTTTTTCAATCAGTTGATCAATCGATAACTGACCTGCATCTTCCCGTGCCGATCCAAAGATGTCGCATAAGTAAACAACATCTGCTTCTTTTAACACATCTGCAAATTCATTTAGGAACGTCTTTGTTCTTGTAAATGTGTGAGGTTGGAAAATGGCCACAACTTCACGATTTGGATACTTCTGATGTGCCGATTCTATAGTTGCTTTAATTTCAGTTGGATGATGCGCATAATCGTCAATTAGTACCTGATTGTCAACGACTTTTTCTGTAAATCTACGCTTAACCCCTTTGAAGTTTGCAAGTTGAGCAGCTACTGCATCTCCTGAAAGATTTTCATAGTGACAAAGAGCAACGACAGATAAAGCATTCAGCACATTGTGTTTCCCATACATCGGAATCTGGAATGTACGATAGTAATCATCACGAACATGAACATCAAATGTTGTCCCATGTTCATCAATTTTAATATTTGTTGCCTGAAAATCGTTTTGATCATCAAATCCGTAGAATACGACTGGTACTTTTGTTTGGATTTGCTGAAGGTAAGAATCATCACCATAAGCAATAATACCCTTCTTCACAAGCATTGCCATTTCCTGAAATGCCGAAAAGACATCATCAACATCTGAAAAATAATCTGGGTGATCAAAATCGATGTTTGTCATAATCGCATAGTCAGGCTGGTAAGATAAAAAGTGACGACGGTATTCACATGCTTCAAACACAAAATACTGACTGTCCTTTACGCCTTTACCAGTACCATCTCCGATAAGATACGATGTCGGTTCTGCTGCCCCAACAACATGAGACAACAAACCAGTTGTTGATGTTTTACCATGAGAGCCTGTTACAGCAATACTAGTGAATTTTTGAATAAAATCTCCAAGGAATTTATGGTAGCGATAAACAGGAAGGTTCATTTCTCTTGCTCGCACTAACTCTTCATGCTGATCATCAAATGCATTGCCGGCGATAATAATCATATCTTCTTTAATATTTTCTTCTCCAAATGGAAGAATAGTAATACCTTTTTGTTCAAGAGCCTCCTGTGTAAAGAAACGTTTCTCTACGTCTGAACCCTGCACACTGTATCCTATATCGCTAAGGATTTGTGCTAGAGCGCTCATCCCGGATCCCTTAATGCCAACAAAGTGATATATAGTCATTTCAGAACCTCCACACTTTCATTTCTTCTCCGCGTAACCTTTTTTAGTATATGATGTCATTACAAGTATGCGCTGCTTTTCTTTTCAATACTACATTATAGCAGAAAAAGAGACAGGTCTCCAATATAATTCATCAAAGTAATTTGGCACTACGGGCGCAAAAAAGACAGGATTTTGTTCCTGTCTTTTTTGCTTATTCAACACGCTCTAAACGCGGGTTGTGTCGATATTTTCTGCCTGCTTTAGCTTCTGCTTCATCATCAAGAATGACATTATCTCCTGTAAAGCCAATGTCTACTTTAAGCAAACTACTTCCAACACCATAAATATCAACAGGAACGTTTTGAGATTCAAACGTTCGAATTCTTTCTTCCGTAAAACCGCCGCTTACTACAATTTTCACATGCTCGAAGCCTTCTTTATCAAGGGCATCTCTAAGTGCAAAAATCAGTTCTGCATTAACCCCTCTTGGATCAAACGTCCCTAGAACATCAGGATTACGCCAAAAATACTGATCAACCATCGTACGAGAGGTATCAACTCGAACCCCCTTCAACGTCTTGCCAAATTCCCTTGCTACACGTAATGAATCCGTAATTACATCATTATTGTAATCAACAAGAGAAATCAATTCATCTTCAGGGTATTTCGCATAATAAGCTTTTGATGCTTCAACAACATCACCTTTAAAAAGTTGAATTAAGGCATGAGGCATAGTTCCCATTCCTCTTTTGCCCCACCATTCATTCATCGCATGGGTTGCCTGTGCAGTAGACCCCCCAATATGAGAAGCATACCCGTCACCCGCTTGTTGAGTATAATGATCATCACGATCGCCCATGAAAATAACCGGTTTTTGGATACCTGATGATCGTGCTGCTTTCACTACATGATAAACATTCGTCGCGACGGATGTTCTTCTGCCCAGAATACCATCAATAATTCCTTCGAGAAAACCGAAGTTTTGATATGGCCCTTTAATTTTCAAAACCGTTTCAAATGGAGAGATTTTATCCCCATCCTTTAGCGACTCTATTTCAAGCGATTCAGGGTCCTTCGCAAAGGTTTTTATGAGTGCAATTGCTTCATCTGAACCACAAAGAACGGCATCATGTTTTTGAAAGAACTGCATTGTCACAATATTGTCCGGCTTGAACTCTTCCACAATTTCGCATGTCTTTAGGAAGTAAACAGCTGAAAACCAGCCTTCACCTACACGCTCATCAAATTTAAAGGTTCGGTTCGTAAGCCTTTTTATTTTGCCTTGCATTTTAAGTTCAATTTCCTTCATAATGGGGCTCCTTCAAGTAGTTTGGTCATTCGAATGTGAGCTCTCTATGTTCAACCATTCACTTATCTGACTATAATTTAACATTAGCTTAACACTACTTATCATATAGAACCTGGCTCTATAAAACAAGTAGAAAAGATATGCACTATACGTGCATATCTTTTAGGAATGTTTCTTCAAAATCAGCTTTCGTCATTAAAATACTTCTAGGCTTGCTTCCCATAGCTTCAGATACTAATCCACGTTCTTCCATCATTTCAATTAGTCTTGCCGCTCGATTGAATCCTATTCGGAAACGACGTTGCAGTGCAGAAGAAGAAGCCTGACCTTGTTCAAGTGCCCACATGCACGCTTCCTCAAACAATTCATCTTCCTGATCATCGTACTGCTGCTTCTTCATCAAATCTTCTTTTTTGATCAAATAATTCGGCTTCCGCTGCTTACGTACGTAGGATGTCACTCGCTCAATTTCTTCGTCCGAAACAAAATTACCTTGCAATCGAACTGGTTTCGAGGATCCATTCTCCAAACAAAGCATATCGCCTTTTCCTAGAAGCTTCTCAGCGCCACTTGTATCAAGGATTGTTCTAGAATCAATTTGCGAAGATACAGAGAAAGCAATACGTGTAGGGATGTTCGCTTTAATAAGCCCTGTAATTACATCAACTGACGGTCTTTGCGTTGCCACTAGTAGATGAATCCCACAAGCTCTTGCTTTCTGTGCAATTCGACAAATCGCATCCTCAACGTCCTGTGGTGAAACCATCATTAGATCAGCGAGTTCATCAATCACAATGACAATGTATGGTAGTTTGTGCTGAGGTTCTCCGTGGTTTATCGCTCGCTCGTTATATCGCTTGATATCTCGAACACCAGCTGCCGCAAATTTCTCATAACGCTCTTCCATTTCATCCACTGCCCACTTTAAAGCAGTAGTAGCTTCTTTCACATCATTAATAACTGGTGTGACTAGATGTGGCAGGCCGTTATATGGTGCAAGTTCTACCATTTTAGGATCAATTAACATCATCTTTACATCATTAGGATTTGCTTTAAGCAATAAGCTCACTAAGATCGAATTGATACATACACTCTTACCAGACCCTGTAGCACCCGCAATAAGACCATGAGGCATTTTTTGAATATCAGTTATTTTTGCTTCCCCAGCAATGTCAAAACCGAGCGCCGCATTCAATAGTGAACCTTCAGATTGGAATGCTCCACTTCGAACAATCTCCCGAATAAATACAGGCTTACTCGTAGGGTTTGGCACTTCAATTCCTATTGCATTCTTTCCAGGTATCGGTGCTTCCATTCTTATGTCTCTAGCTGCTAGACTTAATTTAATGTCATCACTTAAATTCGTAATCTTATTCACCTTAACTCCTGGACTTGGCTGCACTTCGAAACGGGTAACCGTCGGCCCCATTGTTGCCCCTACTACCTTAGCCTGTACATTAAAGTTTGAAAGGGTTAGCTCCAATAGTTCCCTTTGCTCTTCAAGCCACTGCTCGTCATTACCTTCATTACGAGGAGGGATATCAAGAAGTGAAATAGGAGGAAGTTTATATTCTGCTCCACTGCCTGGTTTTTTTGTTAAATGACGTCGGTCATTCGCAAGCATCATTACATTGTAAGGAACCTGCGGCTTTGGTCGAGCGGAATCCCGTCCGGATTGTTCTTGAACATTTTTCTCCTTATGTTCAAGATTTTGAGACGACTCCTCAATTGATTCTTCTATTTGTTCTCGCTGAAACTGCTGTTCTACTTCGAGTTGATTAGATGGTTCTGGTTCTGGTTCTGGTTCTGGTTCTGGTTCTGGTTCTGGTTCTGGTTCTGGTGATTCTTCAATAGCTGTTTGTTCCTCATTTTGATTCTCAACAATAAAATCTTCATCTGAAATGATAAAATCCTCTTCCATATCATCTGTCACTTCATAATCAGCAGTCCACTCTGATTTCTCTTCGTTTTCATCTTCTAGCATCTCGCTCTTTTGAAGGTCGTTTGTTTCTTCTAATGTTACATCTTCAGTGAGAGTTTCTATTTGCTCCCACTGTTCCTCAGTCTGACTGATTTCCGATTCAGCTTCCCTATATTGCTCGCTCTCTTTTTCTGTCTCAAGAGGTAAGGAAGCACCGCTTTTAACTTCAAAGTTGTTCTTATCAGAAATGAAGACCTCTCTATTGTCTTCTCTATCTTCTTCATTAACAATTGCATTGTTTGTCGTTTCTTCTTTCACACTAACGGCTTCAGTCTCTTGCTGATCAACACCTTGAGTAACTTGATCTGAATCCGTCAGTATGCCGTTCCCTTCGCTTAGTGAATAAGGTTCAGGTTCCTGGATAAGTTTTTCAATTACGTCACTTTTATCGAGTGATGTGTATCGATTGTTTGGATGCGATTTTTTTACTTCTTCTTCCATTTTTTCAGTAACAGGACGTTTGCTAAAACCATAAATAGGTGATGGGATTTGAGATGGTTTGAAATTCACACCTGAGAACTTTTTATTTGTTACTGAACCGTTGTTTTCTGAAAGCCCATCCCTTGTCGTTTTGCTGGAGGGGCCATCTTTCTTCGGAGAAGTGATGCTCTGATTACGATTCTCAGCCTTAGGTTTATTCGTAGGTAACTGTTCACTTTGATGGCGTTGGACTTCTTTTCTCCCTTCTTTATTCTTTTGGTTATTTGAATGATCCGGAATAAGAGGGAACCGAAAGTTCCCTTCTCTTGGGTATTGGTGAACAATCCTTGCTTCATTCTTCCGATTTGCACTTTCCATCCGCCCAATGGAATGTTTTCGATCAGGTCGGTCTTTTAACGATTTTGTTTCTTTAACATCTGCTTCCTTTCTTTGAGGTTCTTCTTCCTCATCAAGGTCAAATAATTTATTCCACGCTTTTTTTATCCAATTATTATCCAACTACTATCACCTTTTCTAATTAAGCCCTTTTAGGTCGATTTATTCTTCTATTTTATCGGAAACTCCCCTATCATTGTAAGGCTGTTTCTAAAATCTTTCGTAAAAAAAACAGGTTCTTCGTCTAAAACCGTAAAAATAGGTTCAATATTTCTTATTCCCAATTTTATAGAAAGAAAAAACCTACTAGAAAAATTTCTAGTAGGCCTTAAATTCCGTACCAATTTCATGATCCTCTGGAAGGACCAGAATTCCTTTCTCCTGAGGAGCATCTGGTAGTGCAAGTTCTTTTGCTGAGCAAATCATTCCCGTTGATTCAATTCCTCGCAAGCTCGCATCCTTTATGATCATACCAGAAGGCATGACGGCTCCGACCTTCGCAACAACCACCTTTTGCCCTTTGTCGACGTTTGGAGCACCACAAACGATTTGGAGTTTTTCTTGTCCTACGTTCACCTGACAAACATTTAATTTATCAGCATTCGGATGCTTTTCCATTTCCTCGACATAACCCACAACAAACTTAGGGGAAGCATCGTATACAAGCTCATCGTCAAATCCATTAGCTTGGATGGCTCGATTAACAGCATTAACAAGCTCTTCGCTTTCCTCAACAACACCTGAGCTTGTTAACTCTTGGATTTGTGAAAAATGAAATAGATTATAGCCAATAGTTTTATTTGTTTCTTTACTATAAATACGTGCAACATTCTCTTTGCGCTGAACTGCTTTATCTTCTCGTTCAGTACTTCCTAAAGTAACGATTAGTGTATCTCCAACGCCTTCTTTATTGTAAAACATGTTCATTGTCCATGTACTCCTTTTATCAAACAGTTATTTTTTCGGTTTGTTTTTCGCCATAATAAATACCGGCTCTAATTTTCCATCTTCATACATAAAGGGAAGTCCAGTTACTGGTACGAGTCCACTAGAAAAGAAATGCATGGTCAACTGTGCAAGCGCATCATAACCTTGTTCATTCTCAATATCAGCAAAAATAAGGACATCTTGATGAGGAACAGCTACCGCTAATTCACCCTTCGCACTCTTCTCCATGCGTTCCAATAATGAATCGTTAAGAATTCTACTTGCGTCATAGCCGTCGTTAGTATTCAAGAAATAAAATGTATTTCCTGCAACCGTATCTGCTTTTACTTCAGTAGATAACCCTCTTAAATTGAACAATGACACTTCATGCAAAGCTTCTTTCGTCCAATTTTCCTTCTTTAACCATTCCTCATCAATCAAGCGATAAGAATGACCAAGATCAAGTGCATAGTAGATTCTTGTCTCCGCCGTATGTTCTTCAAAAACAAACGGAACGCCAGCTTCCGTTTCAGAAGCAAATGACCCCGAGCGAATGACTGGAAAAATGCGGTTTTCTTTGCCATTAAGTTCTTGCTTCTCTCTCATTACTTTTAACGTTTCTTCTACATGATGAACGACTTCATCTAGTATCTTTTCGCCTCGCTCTTCATACTTAGCGGACAGCCCCTTTAATCCAAGACTGATTCCTTTACCTGTTGCACTATCTTCTACCCTAAGTTTTTCTTCCTTTTGATTGTATGTAAGCTCACGATCTTCTTGTTGAAGACTTTTTTCGAGCAATTTCTTTAATTCTTTTGGTTCCATATTTTCACCACCTATAATTGAGATGTTCTTTTATCATACCATGAAATAAACCAATACAAAAACAAAGCTATGCCAAGCATAGCTTTGTACGAAATTACTTAACTTCTGTAAGAAATTCCTCAATTTCTTCCTTGCTTTTTCTCATCTTACTTACAAATCTTCCTGTCTCTTCACCTTCATTAAAGGCTACAAAACTCGGGATGCCAAAAACATCCATTTCTTGGCAAAGTTCAATATGATCATCACGATCAACGTAATAGAAATCTAGCTCAGAGTATTTCTCTTCTAAATCTGGAAGAAACGGTTCGATTACGCGGCAATCGGGGCACCAATCTGCGGAAAATAACAAAACCGATTTCCCTTCTTTAATTGCTTGTAAATATTCTTCATGATTGACAAATTTCTTCATGATAAACCTCCTAATACTAATCGGTATTAATTTTCATATCTCCTAGACGAATGAGTCCTTTTTTTCTCATTACCTCGGATATTAGCAGACTTATAATAGCTGGTCCAATAAAATGCAATAGAAGAATAGCTGTCCAAATATTTCCTCCGGTACCCATAACGTTTAATGTCATGATTTGTCCAACAAAGCCGCTCGTCCCCATACCTGCACCTGAAGGGTTATTTAACATCGACAGCCAACCGCTGCCAATCGGGGCAAGAATGGCGCCAGCGAGCGTAGGTGGAAGAAGAACCCATGGGTTTCGAACAATATTCGCAACTTGTAACATAGAAGTACCAATTCCTTGAGCAACGATACCTCCTACCCCATTCTCTCGGTAGCTACTTACAGCAAAACCAACCATTTGAGCTGCACAACCAATTGTAGCTGCCCCTGCAGCAATGCCTTCTAATCCTAGCATGATTGCAATGGCCGCACTAGAAATCGGAGCCGTAAGAGCTAGTCCCATAAGAACAGCTACTATGATTCCCATAATTATCGGGCGTTGCTCTGTCGCCCACATAATGAGTGAACCAAAATTAGTCAGTAATGTTTGAATGCCAGGTCCGATAAGAGCTGCCGTTCCATAGCCTGCAAAAATAGTGATTAGTGGCGTTACGATAATATCTAACTTAGTTGACTTCGAAACAAGTTTGCCCGCTTCCGCTGCGATAATCGCTGCAGCGTAACTACCTGCTGGACCACCAAGCTCAGCACCCGCTGCACCCGCTAGAAGCGATGCAAATAAAACAAGCGGAGGGGCTTGTAGACCATACGCTACAGCGACACCAATCGCTGGTCCCATTAAACTCATCGCAAGCTCACCAATTGGAACAAGAAATGATAACGATGAGATTTGCCCTCCAATCGTTTTCAGTATCAATCCAATAATTAACGATGAAAATAGACCAAGAGCCATGTAGCTTAGAGCTGTAATAAAATAGACTCGTGGTGATAGAGTTACGCCTTTCCTTTGCAAAAATCCGTTCATTACTTTCTCCTTCCAGACTGTTGATCCTTACTTAGTATACACAAATTTCTCATTTACCACGTTTGATTAAGGTTTCAGAACTAACGGGTATCTTCATTTTTCCTTATTCAAACAGAAATTGTAATTTAACCTCCTACTATCGAGAAAGATTTTACTCATTCACTTTACTGGGAATATGTGAAAAAGCCATGCTACAATAATACCGGTATCAAATTAAAGGAGGACTACAAATGGACTTAACTGTTTATCTTGCTGGACAAATTCACGATAACTGGAGAAATGAATTAAAAGAAAAAGCAATCAAACTGGAATTACCTATTCACTTCGTAGGACCCATGGAAAATCATGAGCGTTCTGACGCCATTGGCGAAGAAATTAAAGGCAATCAGCCTAATGCTATTATGAAGGATGAAGCAGCTTCAGAGATCAATAATCTCAGAACTCAAGTTCTTCTTGAAAAATCAGATGTTGTCCTCGCACTATTTGGTGAAAGTTACAAACAATGGAACAGTGCAATGGATGCTGCTACAGCTATCACCCTTGGCAAACCACTTATTCTAGTTCGCCCTGAATCATTGCACCATCCTTTAAAGGAGCTATCGAACAAAGCTCAAGTTACAGTGGAAAATACTGATCAGGCACTAAAAGCCCTGTCCTATATTTTAGAAACAAATTAACGAATCACCAGCTGATATTGACCGACCAGTAAAGAAACTAGTTGTTCATACATGTCAGTTCTTGTAACGGCGCCATTGGTAAAAACACCAATGGCGCCTTCTTTTTTGCTAACATCGACTCGTCTCGCATAATCTGAAATAACAGGACCTAATTCCTCCCCTAGTTCTAACTTCTTCTTTATTTCTTCAGGAAGTGGAAATCTTGCACCACCGGCTACTACTTCATTCCCTATCTCATCTACAAGTGCTCCCCAATTACAAACGTATAAGTGCTCCCCTACCATCTGTACTCCGCCTTCAAGACCTATACCAATTGTCGAATGCCCTTTTTCCATTGCAGCTATTGCTCTTTGTTTAGCACCAAGAAGTGTTTCTTCATCACCCCAAGGCTGGTCAGCGACACCTGACTCAACGCTCACCCCCACTACTTCACCTTTAAAGTGAGCTTTGACTGCATTAACTTTCACAGGATTTGTCGACCCGATTGCAACTTTATCCATACATCTTCCCTCCACCATTTTTTAAAAGATCTCATAAGAAAAGGAGCCGTTTTGGCCCCTTCTCACTTACACGTTGCTTTTAATGCTATCTACTGTAGTTTGATCTGTTGACTTCACTAATTTAATCAATAGTTCTTTTGCTGCTGCGTAATCATCTACGTGGATCATTGATGAAGACGTATGAATGTATCTTGAACAAATTCCCACTACTGCAGATGGTACTCCGTTATTAGATAAATGCACTCGTCCAGCATCAGTTCCACCTTGAGAGATGAAATACTGATAAGGAATTTCGTTGCTCTCCGCTGTATCAAGCACAAAATCCCTTAGCCCCTGATGAGTAACCATTGATCGATCATAAATACGCAGGAGAGCCCCTTTACCAAGCTGGCCAAATTCATTTTTATCTCCAGTCATATCGTTGGCAGGACTAGCATCAAGAGCATAGAAAAGATCAGGATTAATCATGTTTGCCGCTGTTTGTGCCCCACGTAAACCTACTTCCTCCTGAACTGTAGCACCAGAATAAAGCTCATTTGGAAGCTCTTCATTCTGAAGCTCCTTCAACAGCTCAATGGCAAGACCTACACCATAGCGGTTATCCCAAGCTTTTGCCATGATTTTCTTTTCGTTTGCCATAGGCGTAAATGGACATACCGGTACGATCTGTTGTCCAGGCATGACACCAATTTTTTCTGCGTCTTCTTTGTTATCCGCACCAATATCAATGAGCATATTTTTAATAGCCATTGGCTTGTTTCGTGTAGCATCATCAAGCAAATGTGGAGGGATCGAACCAATAACTCCAGGAATAGGACCATTTTTGGTCATAACCTGAACACGCTGAGCAAGAAGCACCTGGCTCCACCATCCACCAAGTGTTTGAAAACGAAGCATCCCATTTTCAGTAATTGATGTAACCATAAACCCAACTTCATCCATGTGGCCAGCTACCATAATGCGTGGGCCATTGTTTCGTTTAACTCCAAAAACGCTTCCAAGATTATCTTGAATAATTTCATCCGTGTACTTGCCAATCTCACTTTTCACGAATTTTCTAACATCATGTTCAAAACCAGGAGCACCTTGTAATTCAGTTAATGTTTTAAATAACGAGAGAGTTTCTTTTTCCATATGTATCCCCTTCCATCGTTCCTCTATTCCTTTCCTATTGTATCGAATCTAGATAATTGTTGCTAGTGTCACGGATTTTCTATAGAAATATTTGGTCAGAGAGCTAACTTCAGATATACTGAAGATGGAAAATAAATCGTCCATTAAAGGAAGGGAGAATCATAGTAATGAAAACAAGAGATCTATTAATTGGAGCGCTTATTGGAGCTGGAGCAGCAGCTATTACTACTTCAACGATTGCTTCTAAAAAAACGTATATATCACCTGAAAAGGCACTAAAAGCTGTGAAGGGAGCTGTCAAATCTACTTATACTGTCAAAGGTTCATGGATTCACATGAAAACGGATTCAGTAAAAAAGTTCGACCTCCCCTTCACAGTCTATGCTGGTGGACTAACTTGTGAAAAAGAAGGACAGCTCCAACAGCTTGAATTTATGGTTGATGCTGAAACAGGAACACTAGTAGAATTACAAGCTCAATAAGAAGACTAACTCTTTAGGCTTCTTGGGACTTCCTTTTGAAGTCTTGAATCATTAAAACCCCCTTGCGGAAGAACCGCAAGGGGGTAACATACATTCATTAATTAGAAAGTAGTATTCGTATCGTATACATTATTTTGTAATTTAAAACGAAGAGTTGAATACTTATTTTTTGACCATAGATAAGCAAGAAGTGCTGGACCAACAAGCATTATCGCACTTAGAATTAGAATAACACTCATATGAAGATGCTCACCCGTTACGTCTGCATGACTGTCTTTGTATTCTTTTGCTTTTTCAATGTCTAATACTTTTGAGTCTGGAATAATAGCATTAGCTTCAGTGTCATAGAAAAGGACCTGAGTATGATCTTCAAAGAAGATATTGTCACGAACTGTCGTGAATTCTACAAGCATCATAGAAACCTTACTAAAGTCCTTATCTGCCGAGCTATCAACTTCAAGATTTTCAGCATCTACAACTTTAAGAGAACCTTTATCATAGTCATAATGCTCTTCCCCAAGGTAACCCGCAACACCCTTCTTTACATCACCACTAACATCAGCTTCAGCTTGTGCTGCAGTATTCGCGAAAGGTAATGCGATCAAAAACGCAGCAATAAGTGCAAAAATCCCTTTTTTCATCATTTTTCCTCCTCTATCAAACAAATTATCCAATTCTTATCATATCATATTCCATCTATTATTCTACTAACATTTTATAGAAAAAAACATCCAATACGAGGAAGCAGAGGATAGATTCTGGTTCTAACTTTATAGCCCCATACCCTTTTTCCCGATTTCAAAACGGCTATATAAGTTTCCTTTTATCTCATATGATTTAGCATAAAAATGGGATACTAACGAGCACAACAAAAAAAAGAACCGGTATGCACCGATTCTTATTGAATAACAGGTTTTTTATTAAACTCGTTGCTGATTTCTTTTGAGCGTGTTGCCGCATTCTCAACTGCGGCTTCAAAAGCTTCTCCTCCACCATTTTCATACAATGCCTCAAGACCCGCTTGAGTTGTTCCATTTGGTGAAGTAACTTTCTTTCTAAGATCAGCTGGAGAGTCTTCTGATTGCTCTGCCATCATTCCAGCACCAAGTACAGTTTGAACAGCCATTTTCCTTGCTGTTTCCGTTTCAATACCGCCTTCAATTGCTGCTTTTTCTAAACTTTCAATAACATAATAAATGTAAGCCGGTCCGCTTCCAGCAACACCTGTAAATACGTCCATTTGTTTTTCTTCGATCACGACTGTTTCGCCAATAGAACGAATAAGTGCGCGGGCAATTGACACCTGCTCATCATTTACATGTTTTCCTGCTGCTAGGGCAGAAATAGATTTACCAATCATACTTGAAGTGTTCGGCATAACACGGATCACTGGTTGCTCTCCATCGAGCTGATCCTCAATATAAGATGATGGCACGCCAGCAAGAACTGATAAGAGAAGTTGATCATCTGAAATGAAATCTTCAATTCCTTCAAGTGCACGTTCAACATCTTTTGGCTTCATTGCTAGGATAACAACATTAGCCTCACGAACTGCGAATTCTATACTTTGAGTCGCCAATACGCCGTGGTTCTCCATAAGTTCCTGACGACGTTGTTCATTACTTCTGTTTGTCATAATAATACGTTCAGGTTCAATAGTACCTGACTCAATCATTCCTGCAGCCATTGCTTCTGCCATTGAACCCGCTCCGATAAACGTTACGGTTTTATTTTCTAGCATGATTGCCTCCTTTGGATTTCCGAAAAATCATCTACGGTCATTTATACTAACACTGCATCCACCACGCTTCAACCTTTATGAAGCAAGAAATAAGCATACGTGCAAGATACATAGTGAAAACGCTATCATTCGAATCTCAACGCAAACTACGTGAATGAGATCGATGTATATCGCTTCTCACGCCCTCTCACAACCTCTCATCAAGACTGTATTATTACAATATTGTGGTAAAAAAGGTTCGCTTCAGTTTTTTAAATGATGAATTTTCTTCCTTACTTATATGAATTTCGATTTGCTTTTCCATTAATATAGCAAAAAAGAGGTCCCCTTTTGGGGCCTCTAATTATTATGCTTGCACTTGTGGTTTAGATTTCTTCAATATCCCTACCATCAATGCCGTAATAATTGTACCAATAACAATGGCAAGGATATAGAGAAGAATATGAGTTAATGAGATGTTATTTACAGACCAGATAACAAACGCTCCGCCATGCGGTGCTGGTAATGCTATATTAAACAACATTGTTAATGCGCCTGCAACAGATGAACCAACAATAATGGAAGGAATCACTCGGCCTGGATCTGCTGCTGCAAATGGAATTGCGCCTTCTGTGATGAATGAAGCCCCCATCACATACGCTACTTTTCCTGCTTCACGCTCAGTTTTGTTAAATCGATTTTTAAATAGTGTTGTTGCAAGTGCGAGTCCAAGTGGTGGTGTCATACCGCCTGCCATAATCGCTGCATGATACGTCAGATTACCTGCATCAATCATCGCAATACCAAACGTAAAGGCCGCTTTATTAATTGGACCACCCATATCTACCGCCATCATTCCTCCTAGTATTAAGCCAAGAAGGAGTTTATTCGTAGTGCCCATACCACTCAACCAGTTCTCAAGCCCTGTATTCAGAGCCCCAACTGGCTCGATTACAACGTACATCATAATAATCCCTGTAATAAAAATACCAAACAGTGGATAAAGCAAGACTGGCTTTAACCCTTCAAGAGACTGTGGTAGTCCAGAGAAAAGCTTTTTCAAAAGAAGCACAGCGTAACCAGCAAGGAAACCAGCAATGAGTCCACCTAGGAAGCCTGCACCGTTCGTAGAAGCCATCAAGCCACCAACAAGGCCAGGAGCAAGACCAGGACGATCGGCAATACTCATTGCAATAAACCCTGCAAGAACTGGAATCATAAGGGCAAAGGCATTTCCACCGCCAATTGTGCTAAGTGCTGCTGCAAATGCATTGTAACTTGGGTCATCCGGATCTGCAGCATTAATACCAAAGATAAATGAAAGGGCTATCAAAATACCACCCCCAACTACGAGCGGAAGCATATTCGAAACACCGTTCATTAAGTGCTTGTAGAAAGCTGATTGCTTTCCTTTTCTTTCGTTTTTCTTCTCACTGATTTGATCTTCGTATGATCCTGAAGATTGATAGATTGGCGCATCGCCATTTGCTGCTTGCTTCAACAAGTCAGCTGGCTTCCGGATTGCTTCTGCCACTGGAACTTCAATTACTTTTTTTCCTTTGAAACGTTCCATTTCTACCTTCGTATCAGCAGCAACAATAATACCAGGTGCCTTTTCAATTTCTTCATCAGTTAGACGATTTTTCACGCCTCCAGATCCATTTGTTTCAACTTTGACACTATAACCCATTTCAGATGCTTTCGCTTTCAGCGCATCCGCAGCCATATACGTGTGAGCAATTCCTGTAGGGCATGCTGTAACAGCTAATATTTTCCCAGTAACTTCAGTTGTTTCTTCTACTTCTTCTTCATCAGCATTTTCTTCTTCTTTCTGATCAAATGCTTGCAAAACTTCTTCTTCCGTTCTTGCTTCAAGAAGCCCTTTACGGAATTCGTTATCCATTAAGAATGAAGATAGTCTTGATAGCGCTTCTAGATGCGTTTGGTTTGCACCTTCAGTCGCAGCAATCATAAAGAACAGGTGCGCCGGCTGACCGTCAAGAGACTGATAATCGATACCCGCATTAGAACGTCCAAACACAATCGCTGGTGCCTTTACTGCTGCTGTTTTGGCATGAGGAATGGCTATACCTTCTCCAATACCAGTCGTACTCTCTTTCTCACGCGCATGTATCGCTTTTTTGAACGCGTTAAGGTCCTGTAATTTGCCTGCTCTCTCTAGTTTTTCAGATAGCTCATTAATAACACGATCTTTTGAATCCGCTTCAAGATTCAGAATCATTGTCTCTTTTGTTAATAATTCTGTGATTCTCATATACCTCGACCTCCCATTTCTTCATAAGTCTGAACCCTAATTTGCTTTCTTAATTCTTGTACTTCTTCTGCTGTACAAAAGCCTGTTGAAAATGCGCTTGCACTGCCTGCTGCAATTCCAGATTGGAATGCTTCCTTCAAATTCTCAGTTTCAATATATTTACTTAGAAAACCAGCCACGACTGAATCCCCTGCTCCAACTGAATTCTGTACTTTACCGACCGGGACATTTCCGAAAAGAATCTCATTAGATGTAATAAGCACAGCACCATCACCGGCCATTGAGACAATCACGTTCATTGCTCCCATTTGTTGCACTTTCTTACCATATTCAACTGCATCTTTCACTGAAGTTATTTCAACTCCAAACAAATCGCCAAGTTCGTGATGATTCGGCTTCACTAGGAATGGCTTTGCTTTCACGGCTTCTTCCAATGCTTTTCCCTTGGTGTCTACAATAGCCTGCACTCCGTCTGGTAAGGACTTCAAGATATTAGAGTAGATATTCTGATCAATACTAGTCGGCACGCTACCTGCCATTACGACGATATCACCCGCGACAGTTTGTGAAAGTTGTTGAAGTAATTTCTCAACATTTCCTTCAGAAATCATTGGGGATAGTCCATTAATTTCAGTTTCCTCACCATTTTTTAACTTAATGTTAATTCGCGTATCACCTTCAACATGGATGAAATGAGGATGTAGGCTTTCATCTTTTAGTGATTGTTCAATAAATTGACCTGTAAAACCGCCTACAAATCCTAACGCTGTAGAATCGTGTCCAAGTCGTTTTAATACTTTGGTAACATTAACGCCTTTACCACCGGCAATCTTTGTTTCTTCATCTACTGTATTAACAAGCCCCGTTTTAAGGTCATCCAGTCGAACAATATAGTCAACTGATGGATTTAATGTAATTGTATAAATCATATTTTCACCACTTCTACTGTTGTTTGTTTACTAATATTATCTAAGAGCATTTCAGAATTTTCGTTCGTAATGATGGCACATGCTTCAAGATCAGCCACCTTACTGAATGCCGCTTCTCCGAATTTCGAGTAATCTGCAATAATGTATGGTTCGCGCGATAATTTAATCGCTGCTCTTTTGATAATGGCTTCATCAGGGTCAGCTGTTGTATACCCTAACGTTTCATGAATACCGTTTATACCTATAAAACATTTATCAAACCGATATGTTTCAATACTTTCAAGCGCCTTTGCTCCTGTCATAGCTCCTGTTGTTGATTTGAACTTCCCACCAATCACATAGGTGGTTATTCTATCTCCTTGAAGACTCTCAATTACAGGATATCCGTTAGTCACAACCATCACCTGTTTGTCAGATAAAAACTCAGCAATTTTCTGAGTCGTTGTCCCTGCATCAAGAAAAATACAGTCACCATCTTTAACTAATCCAGCGGCGTAAGAAGCGATTTTTTCCTTTTCGGTCAAATTCTGTGTTGATTTCTCACCAAGCGACGGTTCTGTCCACTTCGAGTGAAAAAGAGATGCTCCGCCGTGTACTCGCTTTAGCTTATTCTCTTCTTCCAGTTGGACAAGGTCACGACGAATAGTTGAAACTGAAGCTCCAGTTGCATCGCTCAAATCATGTACCGTAACCGTTTCTTTTTCTTTAAGAACTTGTAAAATGATGAAATGACGTTCAGCATTTAACAATTCATCACCTACTTTCTAACCTCATTATAATGAAAGCACTTTCAACAGTCAATCATTTTCGTTCAATTTTATTCAAAAACAACCAAAAACAATCACAAATGATCACGCGAAACTTTCTATCAACCACAATTGCTTATCATTACACTTTGAACAAAGCTTTATTTGAACAAAAAAAAGACTGCCATTTAGCAGTCCCCTTACTATCACACATTTCGTTTTACTTCATCCGTCACGTTGTACTCCTTATCCCACTTTAAAGCACGATAAATCGCATCATGGTAAAAAATAAACCACGAATTTTGATCAACAGCATCTTTTATCCATTTCTCTTTCTCATAAATCGATGTCATCGGATAATCATCGTATGCAAGAACCCATAAAGGATTCTGATGGGCATGAGTTGGCATAAGATCTGCCATATGAATCAGTCGCTCTTCGCCCTCATTCATAATAATAATCGCATGTCCATCACTATGTCCTCCTGTATGGTACATATTCAAGCCTGGAATGACTTCATAAGATTCCTTAAATGTATGAACTTTGTTTTGAATCGCTTCCCAGTTTTCTTTCCAATATGTATTCTTCGAACGAATATTTGGCTCCTTCATTTCGTTCCACTCTACCTCTGAAGCATAAATAACAGCATTCGGAAACGTTGGTTTATATCCATCTCCATCTGGCTCTGTTAATCCACTCGCGTGATCAAAATGAAGATGCGTCATTAAGACAATATCAATTTCCTCAACAGATAGTCCAAGTTTTTCAAGGGACCCATGAATATCTGACTCTTCTTCAACTCCATAATTTCTTTTTTGTTTTTCACTTAATTTGTCTTTTCCAATCCCTGATTCAATTAAGATGTTCTTGCCCTGCCATTGTAAAAGGAGAGGATCTGTTCTAAGCTCAATCTGGTTTTTTTCATTTACCGGGTACCGCTTACTCCACAATGGTTTTGGTACAACTCCAAACATCGCGCCCCCATCCATATGAGTCACACCACCTCTAAGCCATGTAATGGATAAATTCCCAACTTGTAACTGCTCCATCGAAATCCCACCTTTATAAGATTAGTTTCATTTTCTCACTAAAAGAAACCGCTTTCAATAATATTCAAAAAAAGAGCCGCATTTAAACGACTCAACTTCTAAACTGTGCTTCACATCGATAGATCCGACTACCTTTTGATGAGAACTTCTCTTCATATTCCGTCATCACGTTATCTTCCATATTACTCTGATGCAAGTTAAGGCTAACTTGATTAAGTATCATCCCATATAAGGAGAAGCTATGAAGAGAATATTCAAAAAGCCCTTGATTATCTGTCTTAAAATGAACCTCTCCATTTGGTTTCATAACATTCCGATAAAGATCAAGGAATGTCTTATTGGTAAGTCTTCTTTTCTCATGACGATTTTTGGGCCACGGATCAGAAAAATTCAAATATACTCGACTGACTTCATTTTCTTCAAAAATGGTGCTTAAATCTTGTGCGTTCTCATTCAACAAACGAACATTTGGAACATCTTCTTCAATTAATTTCTCTAATGCTGACACCATTACGCTTGATGAAAGCTCTAAACCAACATAATTCACATCGGGATTCTGTCTGGCCATACCAATTATAAATTGACCTTTACCCGTTCCAACCTCTAAATGTATCGGATTACTATTTTCGAAAACATCTTTCCAATTTCCTTTACGATCAGTAGGGTTCGTCGGAACGAATTGAGGATTCTTTGCAAACATATCTTCTGCCCATGGCTTATTGCGTTGACGCATACTTTCACTTCCTTATCATCTAATCACCTAATCACCGTTTTACACAAACGACATTTTACCATGAATTCTTAAGAATAGAAAGGCGAAGGAGGGGGTATGTAAAAGTAACAAGATTGTTGAAAAGCAAACCAGAAACATTTAATAATATCGGTTATGCTAGAGTCAGGGAGGAGGATGAATAAATGGAGCACTTTCTTATGATGTGGGCACCCTGGATTGTCATCGTCGTTTCCGTGGTTGCACTTTTTGGCTGGGGAGCAAAAGGGGACACTAAATAACATCTCCAAAAGCAGATAAAAGAAACTTTTCATTTCAAAACACGGAGTAATCCGTGTTTTTTCATTATTCAACCGGCATAATTCCTACACACATGTACACGCTATCTAATAGTACAAATAAGGAGGAACAATTATGCCACTATCACATCGCGACCAGCTTTTTATACTCGCTGATATTCTCAAAAATCATCAAACCGATTGCTCTGGAACAACTTCAGAGTGTGAGCAAATTCAGCGCCTTGCCAATTCCCTGCAACAAAATAATGGCATTGCACCAGAAATCAAACAAATCCTCAATCAAATTGAGCAATATAGTGTAACAGGTGCGACAGAAACAAATTTATTAAACCACATAGAAACCCACCAGCCTCATATTAGCCAGTGGGTCGATACTATTGATCGGTATCAATAAGTCGATAATGATTCAAATTTTCTAAATCCCTTTTCCAGAATTCAACTTCCCCGTCTAAGCCTTTAAGATCATACCAATAAATGGACAGTAAGGTCTGCGCTACCACATACCAATACATGCGGTGGCGAAGGCTTTCTGTATTTTCAAGCCCATAATGACCGAGCCATTCTCCCCATTCTTCTTTTGGCACATACCAGTATAGAAGCATCCCAATATCCAAAGCTGGATCTGCCACTACCGCTCCATCCCAATCGATCAAATAGAGATTCCCTTCTTCGCTAAACATCCAGTTGTTATGATTGACATCGCAATGACACACAACTTTTTCGACGTGTTCAAGGTCATTCTTATTTGCAGCTAAATACGAAAGGGCTCTTATCACTTCCACGTCTCTCCGATGATGATTCTCAAACTTCTGCAATAGATCAAGATAAATCACATCAGGTGAGAGAGGCTTTTTCCCTAGCCGGTTGAGCATCCTTCGAAGTTCTGAAGACCGATGTATTTTATAAAGCATTTGCGCCACTCGCGGCTGCTTCATTTCATAGGACTTCAGTTCCCTCCCCGGCAACCACTTTTGGGCTGTAATAACGTCTCCATTCTCAAGTCGCTTGGTCCAGAGAAGTTTCGGTACAATTCCTTCCGCCGACAAAACAGCCAGAAAAGGCGAGGAGTTCCGTTTTAGGAATAATTTCTCGTCTCCATATTGAGCTAAGTATGCTTCGCCTGTCGCTCCGCCAGCAGGGGTCACCTGCCAGCCTTCGCCTAAAATGTTATCCAACAAATTCACCTTCGATTTCCGTTAGTTTGTAGATTCTGGAAGTTTTGCGTTTTTAGCGAGATCTTCTCCGGACTTAGCTAAAAACCGTCTACGAATAAAAAATTATAACACACGTTGAAGAAATCTTCATGTGTTAATCACTTGTTATTAGAACAATTGTGCTAAACGGTGCAATAGATATGACTTTTTCAGATGTTTTTCTTGACGGTTCAACACTTGCATGTTCACCTTCAACAAGGATCCATTTGTCTCCATCCCCAATATCGATCACATCAGAATGATATCCTCCGTTATGAATCACAATAATCGATTCGCTAGTATGGGGCTGGTTGATTCGATATGCGAGAATAGGCCCTGGAGAATCGATAAAGTTAATTCGATTCATGTCATGACCTTCAGTCATTTTAAATGCTTCAAAATGTTTTCTAATCGAGATTAGTCCTCTAATATACTTGACATTTTCTTGGACAGCTCTCATTCTCTGCCAATCAAATCGGTTAATTTTATCTGGAGATTTATAGCTATCTTCTACCCCATTCTTGGTTCGGAAAAATTCCTGACCTGCATGAATAAATGGAATTCCCTGACAAAGTATTGTAATGGCAGTAGCTAATCTATGCATGCCTTGTTTCACTTCTTCGCTCACACTAGGATGACTGCGATTTAAGCGGTCCCATAGCGTATGGTTATCGTGACATTCCACATAATTAATGGATTGAGATGCTGTAATAAATTTATCTCCAACACTCCCCATTATACACTTCTTTACATCTTCTTTAACTGAAAAATTTCCATTAGCGAAGCCTGTAGACCCTGTATCAAACAATTTCCCTTTAACTGAATCTCTAAAGTGGTCATTGAAATAGCCGATTCTAGGCGTTTCTCGCGCATTTGAGCTCATCGCTTTCCGATGATCAGGTAGGATGGTGTTCATATGCCAACCTTCACCAAAAATCAATATCGATGGATCAATGCAATCTAACGCATAACGCACTTCATTCATCGTTTCCTTATCGTGGATACCCATCAAATCGAAGCGAAACCCATCAACACCATATTCTTTTGCCCAGTAAACGACAGAATCTACAATTAACTTTCTCATCATTCTTCTTTCTGACGCCGTATCATTCCCAACGCCAGTTCCATTTGAAGGTTTTCCACCATGATCAAACCGGAAGTAGTAACCTGGCACAATTTTTTCCAAAGGGGATGCATGAAGTTGATAGACATGATTATAGACAACGTCCATAATCACTCTCAATCCCTTCTCGTGAAGCTTCCCAATCATTTCTTTTACTTCTCTAATTCGCGTGTAGGGTTCATGAGAATTTAATGAATAGCTTCCTTCTGGCACAAAATAATGGATAGGATCGTAGCCCCAATTATATCCCGGAGGAGCTTTCATTTCATCAACGCTACCAAAATCCTGAATTGGAAGAAGTTCTACATGCGTAACACCGAGCCACTTTATATAATTAATCCCAGAAGGAAGACCATCTTTAGGCGGTGGCTCTTCTGTAAATGCCTTATATTTCCCTCTATTTTTAAGACCACTTTTTGCTTGTGAGCTAAAATCTCTGACGTGAATTTCATAAATAACCGCATCAGTTGGTTTTGCAAAAGTAGGTTTTGCCATAGGGCTCCAGCCATCAGGGTTAGTATTTGAAGCGTTCATTACCATCCCAAACTTGCAGTTAGACGTAGCGGCTTTCGCATAAGGATCGATCGTTTCTCGCATTTCTCCATTCACATAGACTGTGTAAGTGTACAGCGTTCCTTCTCCATCTTCGGGAGAGAACCCCTCGAATACACCTTGTTCTTGTTTTAGCATCGGTAATTCTTTTACCTTTTGGAATTCCTCATTATAAATATTGACGACTACTTCTATAGCAGTCGGTGCCCATACTCGAAAGATCGTTCCATTCTCAGTTAGAATTGCCCCTAGTTCACCATCATAATAATAGCGTTCATCAAATAAATCAGTTCTGACAACTTTCCCAGTAAAAACAAGACTTGTTTCACCACTCGAATGAACTAGAAAATAATTGTTGCCTGGACTAAATTCATGATCAACATGTAACGAAACAAGCCTCTTTTTCCCCATTTTAGAGGTTTCTTTTACTTCAATTGATAGATCTATATGTCCATCAGTAAGGGTGTAGGCATCTTGAACATCTAACGAGATATCAGCCATTACCGTAATCGTCTGAAAGTCATCCCAATAGGCTGTAAAAGCCTGGCTTACTTTTTTATATGCGGAATAATCTCGTATCATATGAATCCCATCCTTTGCTGAGATGCTTACAACCGTTTGTCACTACCTATCTTATTTTGAAAATCATTTTTTGACATTTGTTCGATCTAGATTTTCATGAAAACCAACTTAATAATATCGGTCCAAGTATCGAGACACTTAGGGCACATAAACTTAACCCAATAGAACTAATAGCAGCTTCTCTCTCTCCATATTCAAGTGCTTTTGAAGTGCCAATGGCGTGTGATGCCCCACCAAAAGCCATTCCCACTCCAAGAAAATTGGATATACCAAGTAGCTGAAATAACCATGGCCCTGTGACAGCACCGCCAATCCCAGCGATCATGACGAAAATAACCGCAAAGGCTGGCTCTCCACCAGTCATACTGGCTACTTCCATCGCAACAGGGGTTGTCACGTTTTTTGAAATAATTGTGGAGACAATCATTTCATTATACCCACTTATGACCGCAAGCCAATATCCTGACAAAATGCCTACTATACTTGCTATTAGTACCGTTACAAGTATTTCTAATTTGTATTTACTTAATAATTCCCTTTGTTGATATAGCGGAAAGGCAAGTGCCACAATAGCAGGCCCTAATAAAGCATCAATCCATTTCCCCCCGCTGAAATAAGTGTCATATGACACATCCAAGGACGTTAAGATGAGAACGAGAATAACAGTGCACGTTAGCACTGGTATCATAAATGGATAAGGAAATATCTGATAAAGACGCCGGAAAACAACATATAACAATAAAGTAATCATAAACCATAGAATCATTTGCACGATCATCATTTTTCTCTACTCCTTTCGATTAGCAAGAAACTGGCCAAGCAATCCTGTCGTTCCCATTACAATCCATGTGCTTATCAGAACGATTGGAACTAACCAGAGACTTTTTCCACTAAAGAAGTCGAGATGTTGTACAATACCGACAGTAACTGGTATAAAAAGCAACGGTAAATGATTCAATAATGTAGCTGCTCCTTGAGAAATCCAACTCACGGGAATCCACTTTAAATAAAGTCCCAACAAGAGAAGGAGCATTCCAACAACGCTTCCTGGAATTGGAAGTGATAAGACCTTTTGGAGATAACCTCCTACAATGTAAAACCCGAACAGAAGGCCAATCTGCAAGGTGATCATAAGGAACTTATTAATTAGTGAATTCATAAGAGGCCACACATTTGTATTTCGGTTTATCATTAGGTTCAACTCGATAAAGATGAATGCTTGAGACGTCCTGACTTTCACATGATAGTGATGGCCAATCAGGTTGTATTTCTTTACTAGAGTCGCGCCATTTTTTTGCAAGTGTAACGTGAGGAGAATATTCCCCTTTACTAACAGGAAAACCTGCCAATTCACTCACCCGCAGTATTTCTTGATGAATTATTTTCAATGGTTCTGTTCGATGGACGGAAGCGTAAAGTACTCTTGGGCGTCTATCATGACCGAAATGATCTAACCCTTCAAGCATAACCTTAAAGGGTTTACTATTCTTAACCACCCTCTCCAACCCTTGATGAAGTACAGATAACTGTTCTTCTTCTGCTCCACCTAAAAAAGCTAGTGTAATATGAAAATCTTCAGGATACACCACATGTTTAAACAATTCTAAAGGAGAGCTTTCTTGAATTTCTTGAAGCGTTCTTCTAAGTTGTGGTTGGATGGGGAGTGCTATAAAATAATGTGTATTCAACTTACTCACTCTTTCTATCCTAATTCTATTCTACCAAAAAAACTGAATAATCTTTTATCTTTTTACTTTTAAGCTAGTTCTTATTACTTAAGATTTATCTTTTGCTATAATGGGGAACAGTAATAGGAATCATTATCTGTTGGGCTCCACCGATATTATTACTCTCTATACTCTTACCAATTAAATAAGGAAAATAACCTTAACTTGTCTGAAAAGGATGTGCTTATATGATCTATGAAAATATGGCTGATCTTATTGGTGATACACCATTACTTAAATTAAACCGTGTTCCAAACCCCGACGGAGCAAAAATTTACGCCAAACTAGAATATTTCAACCCCAGTCGAAGCGTAAAAGACCGCGCAGCGTTCAATATGATTGAAAAAGCTGAGCAAGATGGGTTACTCAAAGAAGGTTCAACAATCATCGAGCCTACTTCTGGAAATACAGGTATTGGCCTTGCCATGAATGCAGCGGCTAAAGGATATCCCGCTATTATTGTTATGCCCGATAATGCTACGCAAGAGCGAATCAAGCTTCTTAAAGCTTACGGATCAAAAGTCGTATTAACTCCATCATCTGAGAAAATGCCTGGAGCAATTAAAAAGGCTAAAGAAATTGCTAAAACTATTGAAAATAGCTTTATCCCAATGCAATTCGAGAATGCAGCTAATCCGGATGCTCATAGGACATCGACGGCTCTTGAGATTATTGAAGGAATGAAGCAGCTCGGAGTTACACCGGCAGCCTTTATCTCAACAGCTGGTACTGGCGGAACCGTAACAGGAACAGGAGAAGTACTGAAAGAACACTACCCTGACTTAACCGTTCATGTTGTAGAACCTGAAGGCTCACCAGTGTTGTCTGGTGGAAAGCCTGGAAAACACAAACTTGTTGGAACAAGTCCAGGCTTTATTCCAGATATTCTTAATACGTCTGTCTATGATGAAGTTATTAAAATCTCAGATGAACAGGCATACGAAGTAACCAGGAAACTCGCTCGAGAAGAAGGACTTCTTGTGGGACCGTCATCAGGTGCGGCCGTATATGCTGCTATGCAAGTTGCTGAACGTTTATCACCTGACCAAGTTGTTGTCACAATGACCTGCGATTCCGGTGAACGATACCTTTCAAGTGATTTATTCAGCTCTAAATAAAAGAAGTGATCTTTGTTTTATCATTAATTAGTCAGCGCCATGCCAATGTTGGCATGGCGCTCATTCTATTATTTTGCAAGTTCATAAATAGCTTCAGCATAAATGGCTGTTGCTTTTAATAAATCTTCTACATCAACATACTCATCTTTTTGATGAGCGAGTTGTGGCTTCCCTTCAAATAAAGCACCGAACGCAACCCCCGCTTTTAGTGAACGCGCATAAGTCCCTCCACCAATCGATAAAAGTCTCGCTTGCTCACCAGTCTGCTTTTCATACACCTTTTGAAGCTTTTGAATCAGTTCATGATCCTCAGGTACGTGATGAGGTGTCATATGATCAACTACATTCATCTGCACTTCCAGTGGTTCAGTTACTTTATTGAACGTTCTCTTAACGTCATCGAATGAGCATGTAACAGGGTAGCGCAGATTAATTCCTATTCGTCCATCATGATTAGCTTTATATGAAAATGTCCCTGCGTTCATCGTTAGAGAACCTGTTACTTTATCTTCGTAAGCTACACCAAACCGCTCCCCAGTAAAATCATCCAGGAGCCACATTGTAATAAATCCAATATAGTTAGCGCCGTTTTGATCGAGAGCTTGTTCATCTAGAAATTCAGCTAATTTGAAGGCTGCATTTACTCCTTCATGGGGAGCAGATCCGTGGACAGATACACCGTGCACTTCAAGTGATAGTTCCTGATCTAGTGTTACACGTCCTTCTAAACCTTTCTTTTCCAAAAATAGCTCGAATGCTTTCTTTGCGTCAAGTAACTCAGCTTCATCCCCCTCACATTTAGCATTAGCAAAATCGGGAACCATGTTCAAACGCTGACCAGAATGAAATGATTGAAGAATCATTCCTTCTTTCTGAGTTTCTTTTACAGGAAAAACCCATTCGAAATCAGCAATCCCCTTCTCCGCATTTATAATAGGGAAAACCGCATCAGGTGCAAAACCCACCCCTGGCATTTCTTCGTTTTTAAAATATGTGTCTACACAGCGCCATGAACTTTCTTCATCTGTCCCGATAATCATTCGCACTCGCTTTGAGACTGAAGGCAAAAGTTCTTTCACTATATTCATCGCCCAATAAGCAGCAATAGTTGGTCCTTTATCATCAATAGCTCCTCTAGCAAACAACTTCCCATCGCGTAGATCAGGATCAAATGCTGGAGTCGTCCAACCATTTCCCGCTGGAACAACGTCCACATGACACAGCACACCCACCATGTCTTCTCCTTCACCAAATTCTAAATGCCCTGCCACATGTTTAACATCCTTTGTTTGGTAGCCATCTCGCTCGCCTAAAGCAAGCATGTAATCAAGAGCTTCTTTTACGCCGGGACCAAACGGTGCTTCTTCATTTCCCAGCTCTTCTTCTAGCACACTTTCGATTTTCAATAGTCCTTTTAAATCAGCTAACATATCTTCTTTTCGATTGATCACTTCTTTTTTCCAATTTATACTCTCCATATTATTTACACCTGCCTACTTATTTTTTCATATACGCTTTTATCACAAATAACAAATAATTTAGCGTCACGTGAAATCGGTTCATCAAGACGGCGATTTATATCCATGCGGTTACCATCTGCAACCAATGTGGCACCCTGCTGTAATAAGTCCTGAAAGGCTTCCCTATATGTATTCCAATCTGGATGAACAGCTATTTCATATAAATTATCACCATGTCCTCGACTTAATAGCTGAGAATAGACGCCTGAAATTCCTTTCGTAAATGCTGATCTAACAGCCATGCGAGATACAGCTTCATGCGAAAGTACAAATTCATCTACCTGGACATGAGTGAAATTCTTTATATGCTCTTCTTTCATCACTTCAACCGTTGTGTGAATATCAGTTGACATGCGTTCGATCGAACTAGCAATAATCAACGATTTCCCATCAGCAAGAAGAGAATCGTGGATAGTATCATCCGAAAACACCAGAACCGCCTTCGCTTTCATTATATCCGCTTTTTTGAGAGTGGCTTCTTCAGCCGCATCCCCCTGTATATAATGAATGTTATCTTCTGTTAGCGGGGTTTTTGGTAGTTTATCAATGATAACAATCTCACATTTATCAGAATCCCTAATCTCTGATACGGCATATGCCGCCTTTTGTGACCACCCTATTATAACAATATGATTATCTCCCTGATACGGCATTTTCCCTTCCTCCTTTCGCTTTTTAATTTCTGCAAATCCGTCCACAAACTTACCGATAACCACACCAATTAATCCAATTCCTGCGATATAGAGAAACATTGCATAGATTCTTCCTCCAACTGTGACAGGGAAGTAGTCTCCATATCCTACTGTCGTAACGGTCGTCATAACCCACCAAAATGAATCAAAGAGTGAAGGAAATGTCTCAGGTTCGAGTAAACGCATAACAAAAGCACTTATGATCACTAATGCTATAGCGACAGTGATCATAAACCGGTTGTTTAATTTAATCGCATTTTTAATAAATATTCGAAATAACACCAGCACACGCCTCCTCTCAATATTAGTCCTTTAAGAATAGCAAAGGTAAGTTCGATAAGGAAGTTTGACTCAAAAGAAATGAAATTTTTTGCCGAAATAACAGAATTATTGTAAAATAAACTTTAAAGAGGGGGTGTAAGTTCGCCCAAAAGAGGGAAATGGGAGTAGGAGTGGAATTAAATAATAATACCAATCAATCGCTTATCTTATGAAAGTGGTCATACCTATTCGTCAATACACCAAGTTGGGGAACCCAACACATCCAGAAATCACTTCCAGTCATAATCGGAGCACTCAACCAAACTTTCATGAAAAAATCGAAGGAACAATTAGAAAATTAAGTATATCTTTACGTTTCCTTCATATGGTTTTAATAGTCACTATTTATGCT
The DNA here is from genome assembly GCF_041366475.1 of Pseudalkalibacillus sp. JSM 102089. NCBI lineage: Bacteria > Bacillati > Bacillota > Bacilli > Caryophanales > Fictibacillaceae > Pseudalkalibacillus > Pseudalkalibacillus sp. JSM 102089. The sequence goes on along the minus strand of NZ_JBEWYW010000005.1, from coordinate 145,891 downwards.
AAGGATAAGGCATTGATTACATGTTAGGGAGTGGTTCTTTGAGTATTACTTCAACTGATCGTATGATGACCCGTATCAAGTCTATCTATTTATTTATTAGCAAGCATGGTACTGTCAGCACTAATGAGTTAGTTGAAGAGTTTGGGATTACCCAGCGCACTGTTCAAAGAGATTTAAACGTGCTGGCCTACAATGAACTAGTCAAAAGCCCAAACCGAGGATTCTGGACAACCACAAGCAAGAGAGTAAAAGTTGGATAACAAAATAAATTCACTCGTAAAACCTGGCTTTTCGTCAATGTCATTCTGACGAAGGCCTTTATTTTTGGTCTCTTTCACTTTTGATTTTGGATATGTTAGCTTCTATTGTTGATTTTTTGATTTTTGAATCATTGAAGTGAGTATTCGCTTTAAATGCCTAAATGAGCTAAAATTCAACAACGCTTATTGACACAACCCTCTAATTAAGGAGACCACGATAAAAGCCCTGCTACTAGAGCAGGGCTTGCATCATTTATTTTTTCAATAATGAGTGATGATAATTCGCTGGAACCATGATTTTATCATGATGATAACTTACAGATTGATCCGCACTTAGAAAAGGGTGATCACTTGAAAGAAAATCAGATAAGAAACCCTCTGAAAGATAAAATCCTTCAATCTGTCCATCCTTATGGATCACGATATCTTTCACCTTCCCTAACTCTTCACCATCCTCTGTTAGCACCTGACATTTATCCAACGAATTATATGAACATTGATCAATTAGAACGGAGGATTGCACTTCTTCTTGTTGATTATAAAGAAGGTAATCATCACCTTCCCAATTGATCTGATTATATGAAATAATCATCGTTTCATTGGCTTCCTTTTCTTTTCGGTCATCGTCTGTAACAGGATAGTTATCAGGAGTAAACTGCCCCCCAGAGGCTTGAATAGAATGAAGCATTTCATCTGAATGATGATCTGGTATTGCATTCTGCTTATTCGTAGCTTCTTTTTTCTGAACCTCAACAAACGTTGCTTTAGAAAGTGATCGATCGAAATAAACCTGCTTTACAACAAATTCAGCTGTTGAATCATTCTTAAGCTTTTGATTCAGCACTTCTTTTCCAACCTTAATCATGAACATCCTCTCCTTCGCGACTGACTAGTAAGGATATTCCCCAGCTACACGAAAAGAAAACGGTAAAGTAAACCTTCCTCCATCAGAGGAGGACTTACTTATGCAGAATGTCTACTTCTTCAGCTGTTAATTCGCGGTACTCCCCCGGTTCTAAATCGCGATCAAGGTGAATATCCCCCATTTGAATCCGCTGCAAATAAACGACCTGCTTTCCGACTGCTTCAAACATCCGCTTTACTTGATGAAACTTCCCTTCATGTATCGTTAATTCAACCTCCGAGACCTCATCCGATGATAGAATGGTCAATTCACCTGGTTTTGTTTCGTAACCATCATCAAGAGTGACACCTTTTTCAAAAGCATGAACATCTTCTTCTGTAACAACACCATTAATATTAGCGAAGTATGTTTTAGGAACATGATGTTTTGGTGACGTTAAATGATGCGCGAGCTTTCCATCATTTGTAATGATAAGCAATCCTTCTGTATCTTTATCCAGACGACCGACAGGAAATGGTTCAAAAACTTGATCATCAGGAATGAGAATGTCAATGACGGTCTCATCGTCTTCATCTTCCGTTGCTGAAATCACACCTGCTGGCTTATTCATCATCAAATAAATAAATTCCCGATATTCAACTATTTCTTCATGAACCGTTACTTGGTTCTGTTCAGTGTTAACGTGTTGCTTTGGATCTTTAATGATCTCTTCATCAACGCGGACAACGCCTGTCTTAAGAAGTTTTTTTACTTCCTTTCTAGTTCCATAGCCCATATTTGCCAATAGTTTATCTAAACGCATAAAATCAATCCTTTTCCATATTTTTTCCACGATTTATTTACTTTTTTAGCATACTTTCTAGTTCTGAAGGGTATGTAAACGTTAAATGCCAATATGCACGTTTGGAGTGAATCGAATGACTGTGAAAGTTGGACTTTTAGCAACGGCTCGTAAGAAAAGTAATAAATCAGCACCTGTTACAGAATTTTACCAGAGTCCTTTATTTCAAAAAACGCTTGAGTATGCATCACACCACTATGATCGCATGTATTTTTATAATGCCAAAGACGGCCTCTTATTACCAGACGACATCATGGATCCATATGATGTATCCATCAAAACATTTACACATCATCAACGTGAGGAATGGGCTCAAAAAGTAATTGAGCAATTCTCTCAGTATGAAACGTCTACAGATATTGTTGTGTGTTTGCATGGAGGATCTGTCTATCGCAAACACCTTGAACCGCAGCTAAATCATTTCAATTACAAATATGAGGTTCCTCTCAAAGGTCTTGGAATTGGAGAACAATTAAGCTGGTATCAGAAAAACTCAGTATAACACGGGACATATGCCCAGCAACACTGCCCACCATTCACATACACTATCAGGTACCTATTTAAGGAGGGATCTTTATGTATGATCGTCAGCAAGGGCAAGGGTATCAAATGTATCCCGGATTCCCAGGATATCCTGGTCAGCCCGGTTACCCTGGCCAACCTGGATACCCAGGAAACATCGAACAGCAATTAAGAGAAATTGAGCGTCAATTAAGACGACAAGATCGTCGAATTACAAGGATTGAAAGACAAATTGGAATAAGAGATGAGGACTACGGGTATTAATATCATCTCTCAAAAAAATGAAGGCCATTTTGGCCTTCATTTTTTAACGTCTTTTTAAGAATGAGAATCGCTCTCCTAAAATTAAGCCTGCAAGGTTTGACCGGTAGGCTAGCCATAGAAATACCATTCCTCCAACTGTTACTCCAATCACCAGGTTAATGATTGAATACAGCATACTACCACCTTCACTTGTTGAAAGATACAAATCAGGCATGAGAAATTCCAATGGTAGTATTGAAAGTTTAGAAGCCACGGCCATCACGACCACAAAGATACCGATAAGCAGCAATCTTCTTGAAAGAAAACCAAATTCGTATTCAGTATATTTCTTAATAATAATGATCGTGATTAACACCGATGTAAACAATCCAAGATTTGTAGCTAGGATAGAACCTTTCCCTTCAAAAATTGTGACGAATGGGTAAGTTAAGCCTGCTTTAAGGGCTAATCCTGCAAGTAAGCTATAAACCGCAAATTTTTGTTTATTTATTCCCTGTAGGATAGCAGCCGTTACAGAGAAAAGAGCAAACAATATAGCAGTTGGCGCATACCACATTAACAACGAACTTCCGAGTTCTTGATTCACTGTAGGATATAGCACTCTAAATATCGGTTCAGATAGAACCGCTAGTCCAATTGCGGCTGGAGTAGTCAAAAACAATAAAATCTGGAAGGTTTGTGTTAACTGAGTTTGCAAAGCACCTTCCCGATTGGCTGTAAATGATTTCGTAATGGCCGGTATAATCGTCATTGAAAGAGCTGTTGCAAGAGAAACTGGGATCATAATCAATTTATGAGCAAGGCCTGTAATAATCGCAAAAACTTCTTCATAAGCGGGTTTATCATAACCAATACTCTTTAGCGCCGGATTAATTAATAAAGTATCAATTTGCAAATACAATGGTATTGCTAGACCAACAACGACAAACGGAAGAGCGTACGTAATAATTTCTTTATACATATCCTTTAACGACACATTATGATCAACCGTGCTTTCAGCCAGATGTTGATCTAAAGCAGGTTTACGTTTTCTGTAATACCAGAAGACCACCATCAGTCCACCTACTGCACCAACGAAAGCGCCAAACGTAGCGTACGTAGCAGCAGTTGCCTCATCTCCGTCCATAAATTTCATAATAATAACACTTGATACTAGTATAAAAACAATACGAAAGATTTGTTCAACGACTTGCGAAACGGCCGTTGGTCCCATTGATTGAAGCCCCTGGAAAAACCCTCGAGTTAAACTCATAATCGGTACGATCAATAACGCCATACTCACAACACGGATAACCAATGTTACATCAGCAATCGTGTTTCCTTCATTACCTTCATCAATGACGATATGAGCAATTGGTTCTGCCAATAAAAAGAGAGCTAAAAACGCAACGAATCCAGTAAGAGACATTAAAAGAAGTCCTGATTTAAACAGCCTCCGACCAGTTCGATAATCTCCGAGAGTATGATATTTAGATACAAATTTAGAAACAGCCAATGGAATCCCAACCGTAGACAGGCTAAGCATAATGGTATAAGGAGTATAAGCATACGTATAAAGCGCTACCCCCTGTGTACCAACTAGTGCTGTAAAAGGAAACATATAAATCATACCAATAATCCTAGAAAAAAGGGTGGCTGCAGATAACAGCATCGTCCCTCTAATCACATTTGAATCAGACATTTCTCCATCTCCTACTTCTAACCATTCAACTATATCTATTCGTCATCTATCAACAATTTTCAACAGTTATGAAATACACTTCTCCATTTTAAGCTATTTACCTAGTAACAACAAATATAAATTTTTGTGAAACTTTTATAATCAGTACAAATTGTGGTATGTTTGTGTGTAGCAAAATGAGAGAGGTGTAAGTATGAACTATGATGTCATTGTGATTGGCGGTGGGCCGTCCGGACTCATGGCGTCTGTATCAGCGGCTGAACATGGAGCAAAAGTACTTCTCGTTGATAAAGGGAATAAGCTTGGGCGAAAACTAGCCATATCTGGAGGAGGACGGTGTAATGTCACCAACCGCCTTCCACTAGATGAACTAATTAAATTCATTCCAGGTAATGGGAAGTTTTTATTCAGTGCATTTAACATATTTGATAATGAGGATATCATCACATTCTTTGAAGATCTAGGCATTAAATTAAAAGAAGAAGATCACGGTAGAATGTTTCCCGTGACTGATGATGCAAAATCTGTTGTAAATGCGCTCCTAAACAAAGTACGCCAGTTGAATGTGACTATCCAAGTAAACACCCCAGTTGAGAAAGTTCTATATAGGGATGGAGAAGTAGCTGGAGTGAAGCTACAAACAAAAGAAGAGATCCACTCTTCAAATGTAGTTATTGCAGTAGGTGGAAAATCTGTTCCACATACTGGTTCAACAGGTGATGGATATGCATGGGCAAAAGAAGGTGGACATACCATCACAGATCTTTACCCTACTGAAGTGCCTCTTACATCTAGTGAACCTTTTATCAAAAATAAAGAACTACAGGGCTTATCGTTAAGAGATGTCGCCCTATCCGTTCTCAATCCAAAAGGAAAGATAATAAAGACACATCGATGGGATATGATCTTCACCCATATCGGACTATCTGGGCCCGCTGTTCTTCGCTGCAGTCAATATGTCGTTAAAGCAATGAAAAAATTTAATGCTCAGTATATTCCCTTACAAATTGATGCCGTACCAGATCAAAACGAAGAAGAATTATTTCGCGAGCATATGAAACTCGCAAAAGAAGAGCCAAAAAAAGCGATTAAGAACATTTGGAAAAGTAACGTTCCAGAGCGATATATGCTCTTTCTATTTAACAAAGCAGAAATTTCTCCAGATACAACTTACGCTCACTTATCGAAAGAAAAAGTGCGCGAATACGCGCGGCTATTAAAGCAGTTCCAGGTGGCCATAGACGGTACGCTTCCAATCGATAAAGCATTCGTAACAGGTGGTGGAGTTTCTCTAAAAGAAATTAACCCAAAAGAAATGGCGTCAAAATTCACAACTGGTCTTTACTTTTGTGGTGAAGTACTCGATATTCATGGGTATACCGGCGGATACAATATTACATCAGCCTTCGTCACAGGCTATACAGCAGGAAAAAGCGCAGCCGAAAGGAAAGCGGAATCCGCCGTTTAGTTCAACCACTAGATCTTTTTAAATTGAATACATGCAAAGAACGAGGGACCAGTCCATAGACAGGTCCCTCGTTCTTTCGTTTAACTTATCGTTTGTTTCGATTTCTTCCGTTATTTCGATTGTTCGATGACCCTGGTTTCCGTGAAGATCGATGATTTCTTCCTCTTTGATCATTCTCTCTACTATCGTTACGCTCTTCATGCGAAGGTAATGCACCCTCAACGTTCTTTCTCGCAAGTTTTTTACCGATCCCCTTTTCAATCATTTGAATAAAGGACTGATCTTTTGCAGCAATAAACGTATACGAAGCTCCATCGCCACCAGCTCGTCCCGTTCGACCAATTCGGTGGATATAGCTCTCTGTATCTTGAGGAATATCATAATTAAAGACATGGGTAACACCTTCGATATCAAGACCACGTGCTGCAACATCTGTTGCTACAAGAATCTGGATTTTAGCATCACGGAATCTCTTGATGACACTTTCTCGTTTCGACTGTGATAAATCACCATGAAGCTCGTCAGTTAAATAGCCTCTTGCTTTTAAATCTCCATTTAGTTTACTTACTCTACGCTTTGTACGGCAGAAAACAATTCCGAGGAATGGTCTGACCTCATCGATGGTTTCGGTAAGGGATGCGAACTTCCTCCGATCGGTCGTTTCGATCACAAACTGCTCGATTTCTTCGACAGTTTTCCCTTTTTCCTTCCCTCTGATTTTCTCAGGGGAACGCATAAATCGTTTCGCAAGCTGTTTAATATCACTTGATAACGTGGCAGAAAAAAGTGCTGTAAGACGACTTTCAGGCGTTTCACTAATAATATCTTCCACTTCTCTTAGGAACCCGATATGAAGCATTTGATCAGCTTCATCTAATACAAGATAAGAAGTATGAGATAAATCAATGGTCTCTCTCCGAACGTGATCGAGCAGACGTCCAGGCGTTGCTACTACAATGTGTACTTGTTTATCAAGACGCTTAATCTGTCTCTCAACATCCTGACCACCATAGACAGCTAGTACATTGATGTCATCACGATGTTCTACTAGCTTCATTAGTTCTGATGAGATTTGGATGGCTAGCTCTCGTGTCGGGGTTACAATAAGAGCCTGCACTTCAGGTGCTTCTGTGTCAATTTTTTCAAGTATCGGTAGTAAGAACGCAAAAGTTTTACCTGTTCCTGTCTGGGCCTGAGCAATCACGTCTTTTCCTTGCAACATAATAGGGATCGTTTCTTTTTGAATATCGGTCGGGGTACTAATACCCTGAACTTCTAGTTGTTTAACGAGACGTTCATCAAGTCCCATTTCTTTAAATTCGTTCAAATTATTCACCTCGTGTTTAGTATAACAATTATCTTTATTATCTTTAAGGCCATAAGAAACCATGACCCATCTTGGTCAAGGTTGGAACGGTTCTAAGTCCCGTTCCATATAAAAAACTGCCTCCTTTTCGACTGCTGAAGAGCGGTCGACGAGACAGCCTTTACTTATTATGCCTGGTAATGACTCATTACTTTTGAAACATAATTTTGCGTTTCTTCGAATGGAGGAATCCCACCGTAACGATCAACATTGCCGGGTCCAGCGTTATAAGCTGCTAATGCAAGCTTAGTATTGCCATTATATTTATCCATCATTTGCTTAATGTATTTCACGCCGCCTTCAATGTTTTGTCCAGGATCAAAAGGGTCCTTCACACCAAGTGAAGTGGCAGTTGCGGGCATTAATTGCATTAATCCCATAGCTCCTGCTCCGCTAACACTATCGGATTTATAGCTAGATTCCTGTTTAATAATCGAATGAACAAGTTTTGGATCAACACTATATTTAGCCGATAATTCTTCAATATATCCATCAATTTCAAGCGATGAAGATGTGTATGAAGAATTAGTCGACGGTACTATTTGAGAATTGTATGTGCCATAGGAATTCACCGAGGTTGAGTGTACAGGGACTTCTGCTTTCATTTGCTGTCCTGTACTTTGAGTTGAGAGAGCTTGCTCAAGCATGTCTGTAAAGGAAAAAGTAGACGGCTGTTGCTTGTCTAATGCGTTAGGCTGTAGCTGTAGCTGTCGCAAAGCCTGTAAATCCATCATTGCACGTATAAGATCTGCTTTCATTTCAACACCTCGGTGTAGTCTTTTCTATCATTATACCAGATCATGAGCCAGAACGATTGTTTTTCTCATATTTTGATCCACTTACGAACCGAGCGATATACCGAGGACTCAACAAAATGAATAGAGAGCTTTAAGGCAATTTACTTGGACAATGGAGAAAAAAGTGCTATGATTTATTAATCTTATCAACTTACTAGGATTAAAGGTTTAGTAAAACGCCTTTTAGAGACCAGCTCCAAAAGACGTCGTACTTAAGAAACTGTCATGTAATAAATAGGTTGCTTGCGTTGTTTCATCAAAATTTTAACAGCAAGACGTGCTGCTTTTCGATCTTCCGCAAGAACAATAATCTCTTTATCACACACTTCGTTTTCTTTCGTTTGTCTGCCTAGATAAGAAAGCGGAATATTCTTTGCTTTTTCATAAGGCGTACGGTGAGAAAGAATGTAATCTCTCACATCGATTAGACAATATTTATCATCATCAAACCGCTCCATATTAATTGGCTTCATATAAGAATAAGGATAAATGACTCTCCACAATCCTAAAGTAAATGCAACAGCAGCTAAAGCCGTTCCCCATATCGCCATTCAAACTCTCTCCTTTTTAGCAGGGCTATTTCACTTTACCCTCCCATTTCATCATACCGCCAACCATGTTCTTCACTTCGTAACCAGCTTCTTGCAAGTACTCACATGCGCGCTCACTACGACGTCCTGAACGACAAATCATAATATGCTCTTCTTCTTTATTGATCTCATCAAGTCGTTCCGGAAGTGTGCCAAGACGAATATGCTTTGCTTCAGGGATCATGCCTTCTTCTACTTCTTCATCCTCACGAACATCGATTAATGAAACATTTTTGCCCTCATCAAGTAATTCTTGAACCTCTTGAGGTGTTACCGTCTTAATTTCGTTACTCATAAAAACATACCCCTCTCGTACAGTTTTAATATGGATTTTTCAATTATAATCACTTCAACAAATTCAATCGTACATGATTTGCATCTTCAATACAAGAAATCTATCTTCCACTCATCTTAGTAGTATTCTCAGCTTTAGGAAAAGGTTATTCAAGTTGTTTAAAAATCCATTCCTATAGGTAGGTTACGTTCAAAAACCCTCTCCTTAGTCATTAGGAGAGGGTTCAACCTTAATTAGCTACAATATTAACCAGCTTTCCTGGTACTGCAATCACTTTTCGAAGTGTTTTGCCATCAAGTTGACCTTTAATCTTCTCATGCTCTAAAGCAATTTCTTGCATTTCATCACGAGATGCTTCAGTCGGAATAGAAATTTTGGCCCGAAGTTTTCCATTGATTTGCACTACAATTTCTACTTCATCTACAGTAAGCTTGCTTTCGTCAAACATTGGCCAGTTTGCATATGCGAGTGTATCCTCATGTCCAAGCGCACTCCACAGCTCTTCAGCAAGGTGTGGTGCGATTGGAGATAGCAACTTCACAAAGCCCTCCATTAATGTAACGGAAACTGACTCCTGCTTATATGCTTCATTCACAAATACCATCATTTGTGAAATAGCAGTATTAAAGCGTAAGCCTTCCATATCCTCTGTTACTTTCTTAACCGTTTCATGGTAGACGCGTTCCATTTCTTCTCCTGAATTTTCTTCAGAAATAGAAGACTTTGTTAGATCCCCTTCACCAAATAAGCGCCACACACGATCAAGGAAACGGCGCGCGCCATCTAGACCATTGTTAGACCATGCAATAGAACCCTCGAACGGTCCCATAAACATTTCATATAGACGTAGCGTGTCAGCACCGTGGCTTTCGACAATTTCATCTGGGTTAACAACATTCCCTTTTGATTTACTCATTTTCTCGTTGTTCTCACCAAGGATCATTCCTTGATTTCGGAGACGTTGGAATGGTTCTTTTGTTGGCACAACACCGATATCATAAAGAACTTTATGCCAGAAACGAGCATATAACAAGTGAAGAACCGCATGTTCCGCACCGCCGATATACATATCAACAGGCAACCACTCATCGAGTTTTTTCGGGTCAGCTAGCATTTCATCGTTATCCGGATCAATGTAGCGAAGGTAATACCAACAGCTTCCAGCCCATTGCGGCATTGTGTTTGTTTCACGTCGGCCCTTCATTCCCGTTTTAGGATCAACTACGTTCAACCAATCCTCAATATTAGCTAAAGGAGATTCGCCAGTTCCTGACGGTTTAATTTCCGTTGTTTCAGGAAGAACAACAGGAAGCTCTTCTTTCGGGACAGCAGACATTGTGCCATCCTCCCAATGAATAATTGGAATTGGCTCGCCCCAATAACGCTGTCGACTGAATAGCCAGTCGCGAAGACGATACGTCGTTTTTTTCGTTCCTTTTCCTTTTTCCTCTAGCCATTCTATGCTTTTCGTAATTGCTTCTACTTTCTCAAGGTCGTTTAAGAAGTCAGAGTTCACATGCTTTCCGTCTTCTGTATAAGCTTCCTTGGATACATCTCCTCCAGCAACGACTTCTTTAATAGGAAGATTAAATGTAGTAGCGAACTCATAATCGCGCTCATCGTGAGCTGGAACTGCCATAATAGCTCCTGTTCCATAGCTCATAAGAACGTAATCTGCTACCCAAATTGGAAGCTTCTCATTATTGATTGGATTAATGGCATATGCGCCAGTAAACTCGCCAGTCTTCTCTTTTGATAACTCTGTACGCTCAAGGTCACTCTTAGTTTGTACTTTTGATCGGTAGCTTTCAACTTTTGAGATTTGTTCACTAGTAGAAATTTTGTCAACGAAAGGATGCTCAGGTGCAAGGACCATATACGTTGCTCCAAAAAGTGTATCAGGACGCGTCGTAAACACATCGATCGATTCATCATGACCGTCAATCATGAATGTTACTTCGGCACCTTCAGATTTCCCAATCCAGTTACGCTGCATTTCTTTAATGCTGTCAGACCAGTCAAGCTCTTCAAGGTCTTCAAGTAAACGATCCGCATACTCTGTAATTTTAAGAACCCATTGCTTCATTGGTTTACGAACAACCGGGTGGCCGCCACGTTCACTTTTACCGTCGATCACTTCTTCATTCGCAAGAACCGTTCCAAGTGCTGGACACCAGTTAACAGCCACTTCATCTACGTAAGCAAGTCCTTTTTCGTAAAGCTTTGTGAAAATCCACTGTGTCCATTTATAGTATTGTGGATCTGTTGTATTAACTTCTCTATCCCAATCATAAGAAAAACCTAACTCTTTAATTTGACGACGGAATGTGTCAATATTCTTTTGAGTAAAATCTCGTGGATTATTTCCTGTATCAAGAGCATACTGCTCTGCCGGAAGTCCAAATGCGTCCCAGCCGATTGGGTGAAGAACATTATATCCCTGCATTCGTTTCATACGTGAAAGGATATCCGTAGCTGTATACCCTTCAGGGTGCCCAACATGTAGCCCAGCCCCTGATGGGTATGGGAACATATCAAGAATATAAATTTTTTCACCATTAGCATCGTTTTCTGTCTTAAAAGTCTTGTTTGTTTCCCAGAAGTGTTGCCACTTCTTCTCAATTGTTTTGTGATCAAATGCCATTGTCACTCTCTCCTTCCAGTCCTTGCAAAAAAATAAAAAAACCTCCCGTCCCCGTTGTTCATCAACAGGGACGAGAGGTTGAGAATCTAATATTCACAATCACCCGCGGTACCACCCGGCTTAGTGCTAGAAACAGCACTCACTTAAGGCCTTTAACGCAGGCATACGGGCAACCTTACTCTATTCAGGCTTCCGATTCAAAGGTGAGTTCACAAATCTCCTATGTTAACTTCCACCAGCCGTTAACTCTCTAGCAATAGAATTTTTGTTACTATTCCTTATCATTATCTTTGGATTCACTAGTTACGTATATAATTTGTATTGTATGAATACTTGTGAGAAATGTCAAGAACATTATCAGAATAGACGTTTTTTTCGTAATCTATACATCAGCTGTCCGTATATTCGATGAATTAGTATGTGTGCCAAAAGAACAATCTCAATTAATACAGTAAGGTGCTGTCTCAATAAAAAGAAACGCACCCTGATTGGGTACGTTATCATTTACGATACTTTTTTTGACTAGCCGAATCATCTTTGGAATGCGGCTTATCTTTTTCTTCTTTTTGTTCTTCTTTTAAATCTTCTAATGGAATCGCATCGACATTCATTTCTGAAGTATCCTCGTCGAGCTGATTCTTTTCCTTATCTGGTAATTGCTCGGGATTATTAGTTTCGCCTTGTTTATGTGATTTTTCATGCTCTGCCATATGATCACCTCATTTTTTTGTATAGTACTCTGTACCACGATCCAGATATTCCCAAACACATAAAGATGTTAGTTGGAGTGAACGGTCGATCATGGTAAAGTCATACTTAGTTAGAAACAAACAAAAAAGCCATTCTAAACCTCGACGTCCTAATAAATTGATAGGATGCGGTAAGAAGACTCATTTAAGAAAATTTTAATTGATAGAAAGGATTACAGATCATGACTCTTCAACGTATATTACCTTTTACAAGAACGCTACTGAATTCAGTATTAACAGAAGGAGGCATTGCTATTGATGGCACTTGCGGAAACGGACATGACACTCTCTTCCTAGCTGAATCAGTAGGGAATTCAGGAAAAGTGTATGGTTTTGATATCCAACCTGAGGCGATTGAAGCTACAGAAAAAAGGCTGGCAGCAGCTAAGCAATCTGCCCAGGTGGCATTATTCCACGAGAGTCACGCTTCAATCAATAGCAAAATTGAGACGAAAGATGTAGGAAACGTTTCTGCCGCAATCTTTAACCTTGGCTACCTCCCAGGTGGAGATAAAACTATTGTGACGAAACCTGAAGAAACGATCCAAGCAGTAACAGACATCCTACATTTGCTTCGTTCAGAAGGGCTCCTTATTCTAGTCGTCTACCCAGGACACCCAGAAGGTAAAATTGAAAGTGAGAAGGTGACAGATTTCGCTTCAGATCTCGATCAGTCACAGTATCAAGTTCTAAAATACCAATTTATTAACCAAATCAATGAACCACCCTATATTCTTGCCATCAGCAAAAAATAAGAGGCTGTGCATCTGCACAGCCTCTATTCTCTATAGAATTCCCATCGTTTCGATATGTTCTCTTGTTTTCTTATTCCCTAATTTGTGTAAAAGACCATAAATCTCTTTCATATGATTATCATAATCATCATTGTTCTTATCTTCATGATAACTCATAGCTGGAACATGTGAACGATATAACGATAAGCGACTATCCTTATCTGTCAGATCAAATAGCTCACTGAGCTTGAAGATATCTTCCTCATCTGCGTCGATTTCAAAATTATAGCTCGATGCCCCTTGATCTTCCAGTATCTCGCCCGAACTTACAGCCACATAGTAACGCTTTTTCATTTTAAGAGCCCCTTTCAAAATCCTATAGGCTTCTTTTCTCACGAAAGAGCGTTTTTTATACGCTTTTACTGAGACGCTTTGTGAAGTCTTCTATAAACCCAACCATTAAAGTAGAAGAAAAGGCTCGATCTTCCCCCAATTCGAATAATTTTACGAGCAAGAGAACGGACGTCTTTCTGTTCCATTACTTTACGATCCGCAAGGTAAATACCAAGTAAACCACGATTAATTAATCGATGGAAGGAAGAATGCGGAAGCCCTTCAACACTTTTATCCGCTTCTTTAATGAAGTGAGCAACACGCTGAGCGAGCTCATCATTGTCTTTATAATAAAAACAAAAATTCAAATCGCCACCTGCTCGATCTTCTTCCTGATCTATAAAGTAATCCAGCATTATGTGAAGACCCTGAACCCAGGGGAAATAACCTTCCTTAATCATAGCTGTACCGCCCTTGGGGATCATGTCTCCTAATGAGTAAGATACAAGACAGAAAATCCCTAAGGTTGATCCAGCACAAGCTGAGAATTCATTCCATGTCATTTCTGGAAGCTGTTGCTTATGCTGGTCAAACCAGTTTTTCAACCTTGGAACACGGTCTTCCTCTGTAACATGCTTATGTACCTGGAGATCACAATAGTAATGGCAGAGTTCAAGTAAGGCAGGCTGCACTTCCTTTTGATTCGGCAATTCACGAATGACTTTTTGACACGTTTGAACCAGTTCTAACAGATAGCCTCCATCATCTTTTTCTTCCCGATACCGATAATAGTTATTTGAAGCTTCAACTTCAGGGGAAAGAGCCTCCGCCATTGCCTCATGTAATGCACTAAAGTCTTCTGGATCAAGCGAAGTACTTCGATCACACAAGTTATCCAGATAGTCACTTATCGTCTGGTAAGCTGCGATAAATGAAATAGAACGATCAATTTCTTTCCCGGCAAGCAATCCATAAATCCCTCCACCTTCACAGTGAAACGTTTTTGAATCAATGCTATCTAACGCCTGCTTTCTCAATTCAGGATTAGGGATTTCTTCAGCCCGCTTCCTCCAATATTCTAATTCATGATGAACCCTCGGTAAGACGCGTCTATAAATACTATACATTAGCGTCCAAGGTTGACTTGGTACTTTCAAGTGATCCCACTCCTGTATTAATTATTTATCTTATTTTTCTTATGCTCTAATAATTCAAGTTTTAACTCAACAAATGATTTTGCCGTTTGAAATACATCTTCACGATCTGGTTCATTAAACACCTCATGATAAAATCCATCCCACTCTTTAAATGCTTTCTCTGTTAATGGAATGCGATTAAACCACGAAATAACGGCATGCTTATCTACAATTCGATCGTCGCCACCCTGTAATACAAGCAATGGCAAATTATGAAATGATCTCGCGCCTTCATTGGCTATTTTCATCGCTTTTAGAAGTTCACGGTACCATCTAACAGATACTTTTTGAACCATTAATGGATCTTCTTGATCTCGTTTGTGGAACTCTGGATTCCTTGTCCCAATGTTCGGTTCTAGCTTTGAATTTAACCTTAGAGAAGGGACAATTGGATTTAGTACTTTTGAGAGCAAGTCTACGCCTTTGTTAGGGGGATTAACTAGTCCAATACACGGAGAAGATAAAATGACTCCAGTTAGAGAAGGACGTTTTTCCATAATCGTACGGATGGATGCAAGTCCTCCCATACTATGCCCAAGTAAGAACACAGGTAGCTTATACTCATGAGCTCTCTTGATCCACTTATCAATCGTTTCAATATATTGGTTAAATGAATCAATATGGCCCCGTCTTCTAGTACTTTCACCTTGTCCAGGTAAATCGCCAAGCACTACATGATAGCCTGCTTCAATCCACTTAGAAACGAGCCAATCATACCTTCGATGATGTTCGTTTGCTCCATGAACTAACACAATAACCGCTTTTGGATATTCAGTTTCTTTTATACGCATGGACATTAGCCCCCTTATGTAGGTTCGTTCTTTTTGATACACTACTTTTGAAAAGGATTTCATCTATAATAAATGAAAGTTGGGATTGGAATGCTTTATGCTTATCATGACAAAAAACCAGTGATTCATGAAACGGTCTATATTGCGGATTATACTACCATTACAGGTGATGTGACAATCGGGGAACATAGTAGCGTCTGGTTTAACACGACCATACGTGGAGATGTTGCCCCAACTGAAATTGGCAATAGAGTCAATATTCAAGACAATTGTGTCCTTCATCAGAGTCCAAACAAAAAACTCATTCTGGAAGATGGTGTGACGATCGGCCACCAGGTAATCCTTCATAGTAGTATTATTCGCAAAGAGGCACTTATTGGAATGGGTTCTATTATTCTTGATGGAGCTGAGATCGGGGAAGGTTCCTTTATTGGCGCAGGAAGCCTTGTTCCACCAGGTAAGAAAATCCCCCCTCATTCCCTTGCTTTCGGAAGACCTGCAAAGGTTGTTAGAACATTAACAGAGGATGATCGAAAGGATATGAACCGCATTCGAAGAGAATATGTTGAAAAAGCAGCCTATTACAAAGAGCAAAAGCCGCTCTAGAAAGCACGCATATTTATCGCTAGTTTGAGGAAGGTTACCAATACAATCCTAATGGATCGAGGTGGCCTCCGTGTACAAAATGACCATGGTCTTGATCGTCCTCGTCGTCATCACCTTGCTTATAGGGGCATATATGACGTACAGACTCGGACAAAATCAAAAAGGCGAATATGATAATCAAGGAAACGCCAGGGTGAAATCTTCTTTCTTTAGCAATCCGATTTTTCTTGTTTACATCGTCGCGACAGCACTTGCAATCGGTTATGTTATTTACTTCACATTAATTTTAAGAAAAAGATCAGGATGGTATTCCTGGTCTTTTTTCATGACATTTTGTGTGGTTTTTGGAAACGGTTGGAGCGTTAGGCTGTAGACAAGCTTATTTATTCTCTTGAGATTCAACTGTAGCCTCCAGTGCCTGACTGGTCTAAACGGAGGCTTCCGCTTTTCTTGGCTAGTTGCGCGGGCCAAATCCTCCCGCTGTTTCGCCCATCCGAATGAGACATAAAGCGTCTCACTCTCATGAGCTCCAATATCTCCGTTTCTAAACGCTCGGCTACGCTTTTCTTGGCTAGCTGCGACTCGCAGAAACTGCGATATTTCACTCTTTCACCAGAACACAAAGGACGTGTTCTAGTTCATGAGCTCCAATATCTCCGTTTCTAAACGCTCGGCTACGCTTTTCATTATACTCTTAACAATTCTTTAAGATTTCTTTAATAGTAGCATTAAATTTCTCGTATAGGATAGAAGTAACACATAGGATGAAGGGGGATTCTTTTTGAGTAAAGTGGTTGGGTGGCTTTATGAGCGTGAGTGTACGATGTTTCGGTTTGTGAATTTAACGTGTCATTCAAGGTACCTTACTTCTATTTTTGGATTAGTTACGCATGCGGGTGGTGCTCGGGCAACGATTTTAAGCACACTTTTGTTGATGTTCCTGTTACCTGCTCCTTTAAAGATATGGGCGTTTCAATCTGCGTTTGCGCTTGCTGTAAGTCATATACCTGTTCATTTTATTAAAAAGCATTATCCAAAACACAGGCCATATCTCGCTCTCCCTGAAACAAAGATATTCGTATATCCTCTAAAAGATCATTCTTTTCCATCAGGGCATACAACGGCTATTTTTTCTGTACTTACACCGTTTATCTTTCATATTCCTTCGCTAGCTATTCCCTTAATTACTCTCGGGAGTCTAGTTGCCCTTTCGCGAATTTACTTAGGTCATCATTATCCTTCTGACGTTCTTGTTGGTTTTATACTTGGTGGTGGATCTGGTATTCTTTCAACTTTAATCCTAGGCTAAAAAAGGGAGGGCTTTCATGAAAATTGCACTTTTTACTGACACTTACTATCCACAAGTTAACGGAGTATCTCGCACTTTGGGTAAATTAACCAGGTATATGGACCGTCAGCATGTAGATTATATGCTTTTTGCTCCTAACTGTCAGAAAGATGATGACCTTTTCTCAAGTAATATCCACCGCTTTACCAGTATGAAGTTTTTCCTTTATCCCGAATGTCGCATTGCCCTTCCTAACGTGAGTCTTATCCGCCACCAACTTCAAAATTTTCAACCAGACCTTCTTCATGTCGCTACACCTTTTAATATCGGCATGTGCGGGCTACATTACGGAAAGAAAAATAACATACCTATGGTTGCTTCATACCACACTAATTTTGATGACTATTTAAAGCATTACCACCTTGAATGGTTCTCTCCTTTTATGTGGAAATACTTAACCTGGTTTCATCAACCATTTTCCACTACCTTTATTCCTTCCAATGAAACGCGCAATCGATTAAAAGAAAGAGGTTTTAAGAACCTCAAGCTTTGGAGAAGAGGCGTCGATTGCGAACAATATTCTCCGATTAGAACAAATCACTCGCTACGTGAACGATATAACATTCAGGAGAAGTATATTCTTTTATTTGTTAGTCGACTCGCTCCAGAAAAAAACCTTGAAACGTTACAAAAAATCATGTGGAAGTTACCAGAACAGCTGAAACAACAAACAAGATGGCTGATTGTTGGTGATGGACCAGCCCTCCCTCATATTCAAGAAAACGTTCCTAACAACGTCACTTTCACTGGTTATAAAGAAGGGAAAGAATTAGCAGAGCTATACGCTACTTCAGATCTTTTCATCTTTCCATCAGCTACTGAAACATTTGGAAATGTCGCAATGGAGTCACTTGCCTCAGGGACCCCTGTTATCGCTGCAAATGCCGGAGGATTAACCGATGTTGTCACTGGAGAAAGAAATGGTCTTTTCTGCTCTCCGTATAAAGAAGAGGAATATATCCACGCTATCAGTCGACTCTTATCAGATAATACCGAACGGAGAATGATGGGTTATGAAGGACGTCGTTATGCACTTACTCAATCATGGGATGCGATCTTCGGACGATTAGTAGAGGATTATGAGAAAACAATTGGAATTAAAAAATTAGCTCGATATGCTTAGAAAGGAGAAAAAAATGAATCTTACTGTATTGGGGATTAATGAAATCTGCTTAACTGCACCTTCTATCTTCGCAACACATAGCCACAACTTGTACGCGCTAGACGAAAGGAAGAAAATAGCAAATACGTATGATCTCATTTACTGCTCCATTGTTCAACCAAACATACACAAAGGTTTGGGCTTGATTTCTGTTCAATAAAGACGTTTAGTGTAACTTTCTTTCAACGATTCAATCACTTTTTCTTCGCCTATTTTTGCATGATCAGATAGCATTCTGGCAGCTGACGCGAGCCCCTCAGTATTCGGCCATCGTTCAGGTTCAAAAAGAGATGATCGTTTAAAGGCTTTGGCACAATGAATGTAGCATTCCTTTACTTCTACTCCAATACCTAACAAAGGCGTTTTCCCCTTATATTCACACTGCTCTAGCAGCGTTTTATCTTTTACAATCGAGGCCTTTCCATTAATACGCAACGCTTCTTCTCGGCCGGGAATCATCAGCAGCAAACCGATATTTGGGTTTTCTAATAGATTGATCAATGAGTCCATTCGTTTATTTCCCGGTCTTTCCGGTATCAATAAATGATGATCATCCAGAACTTGAATAAACCCCGGTGCATCCCCTCTTGGCGAAACATCACCACCCGTACTTGATTGGGTGGCAATCGTAATAAATGGTGTACGGCATATGAACTCTTTACAGTGTTTATCAAGAAAAGAGATGACTTTATTTGCAGCCAATTTACTCGGTATTCCTGCCATGTCTTTTAGTTCATTCACATCGGTCACGGTTTCTCCGAATATACTAGTTTTCACACATTACACTCCTCCATTTTTCCTTCCATTTTATCACAACACCCATCTGTTTTATGATAATTCAATACAATATAACGGATGTCAAAAAGGATGATAGAGCAAAAAAAGAAGCCAAAATATTTTTGGCTTCTTAGAAATTAATTAAATTCCGGCACCCTGTTTAAGGGATTCTGCACGATCTGTTTGTTCCCATGGAAGGTCAATATCAGTACGTCCAAAATGTCCATACGCAGCTGTTTGCTTATAAATGGGACGTCTAAGATCAAGCATCTTTATAATGCCTGCTGGACGAAGATCGAAGTTCTCTCTTACTAGCTCTACAAGACTTTCCTCAGACACTTTTCCTGTGCCAAATGTATCAATAGCAATTGATACTGGCTGAGCAACCCCAATAGCGTAAGCAAGTTGAACTTCACAACGATCTGTTAGACCCGCTGCCACAAGGTTCTTAGCAACATAACGAGCAGCATATGCCGCAGAACGGTCTACTTTCGTAGCATCCTTACCTGAGAAAGCACCGCCACCGTGACGCGCATAACCGCCGTAAGTATCAACAATGATTTTTCTTCCTGTTAAACCTGCGTCACCCTGCGGTCCACCGATAACAAAGCGTCCTGTTGGGTTGATGAAGTATTTTGTTTCTTCATCAATTAATTCAGCAGGAACAACCGGCTTCACAACGTGTTCTTTGATATTACGTTGGATTTGTTCAAGTGAAATTTCAGGATGATGCTGTGTAGAAACAACAATGGTATCAACGCGTACCGGCTTACCAGCTTCATCGTATTCCACTGTTACTTGTGTTTTACCATCAGGACGAAGATAAGGAAGAATTTCTTCTTTTCTTACTTCGCTCAAACGTCGCGCTAGTTTATGCGCAAGAGAAATCGGAAGCGGCATTAATTCCGCTGTTTCATTACAAGCGTAACCAAACATAAGCCCCTGGTCACCTGCACCAATTGCATCGATTTCGTCATCTGACATCGTACCTTCACGTGCTTCAAGAGCAACATTTACACCTGCAGCAATGTCTGCAGACTGTTCATCAATAGATGAAAGAACAGCACATGTTTCAGCATCAAATCCGTATTTCGCACGTGTATAGCCGATCGTTTGAATCGTCTCACGAACCACTTTCGGAATATCCACATAGTGTGATGTTGTAATTTCACCGGAAACTAGTACAAGACCAGTTGTTACTGTAGTTTCACAGGCAACGCGCGCATTTGGATCATGCGCAAGAATATCATCCAGAATGGCATCGGAAATCTGATCTGAAATTTTATCAGGATGCCCCTCTGTTACTGACTCAGAAGTAAACAAACGACGATTACTCACTCAAGTACCTCCTTAAGGATTGGATCCTATCTAATTATGTTGTAATGGATACGGTACTCATTTCCCTATTACCCTGTGCCGAAACGAGAGAACGAATTCAATTTCTTATCGTCTTACCTTTTTTTATAGCGTCATCAATCTCAACGACATTAAAAAAGCCCTTCCCTACAATCAGAGGGAAAAGGAGCTGATATCTCATGCCTTTCGCCTCTTATCTTCCAAGACTATCGTCTTGCAGGTTAGCACCTTAATCCTGTTGTATAGGAGTTGGTTGCTGAGCTTCATCGGGCCTGTCCCTCCGCCTGCTCGGGATAAGAGTATCCATTCTCGACATATAATAACGCACATGAAAGGATGTGTCAATGAAGAAAAGCGGAAGCGCCCGTTTAGCCTCGACAAGCGCTGGAGCCCTACAAAAAGAACACGGGCTTTATGTTCGAATTCAAGGGCGAAGCGATCGATCCACCACCTTAATCCTTTACCCATAAAATAATCACTTCCTATATAATGGCGACAGGATTTCAACCTAAAGAAATAGTCATTCACCCATTTTTCACTTTTTATGCAAAAAATACATAGATTAGTATAGAATAATTGAATGAATGTGTTATACTATTTTTGAGTTAAACAAGTCAATCAACGAAATCTTTAAAAAAGGATGGGTTTAACGTATGAAAACAGCTTCCTTCTCCTCACCGTTATTGGATGCGATATTAAATAAGAATAATCCACATGTGAATTTATCAGTGTCTGAACTGGTTGAACATTCACTATTTAAAAACGAAGGGCAACTATCAGCTACAGGAGCTCTTCGCGTAGAAACCGGAAAATATACAGGACGTTCTCCTGGGGACAAGTTCATTGTAAAGGAAGATTCCGTAAAGAACAAAGTGAACTGGGAAACAAACCAGCCTATTTCCGAAAAAAGTTTTGAAAACCTTTACACAAAGGTGTTGAACTACCTCGGTGAGAAAAAGGGACTTTATGTGTTTAAAGGATTTGCTGGTGCTGACCAGGTATCAAGACTACCCATTCAGGTTATTAATGAATATGCCTGGCATAACCTTTTCGCCCACCAGCTGTTCATCCGTCCGAATGAATCAGAGTTAAAAGAACATGACGCTGAATTCACTGTCATTTCTGCACCTGGTTTTCAAGCTGATCCAGAAGTGGATGGCACAAATTCAGAAACATTTATTATTATCTCCTTTGAGAAACGAACCGTCTTAATTGGTGGAACAGAATATGCTGGAGAAATTAAAAAGTCTATTTTCACCGTTATGAACTACTTATTACCAGAGCGAAATATTCTTTCAATGCACTGCTCTGCTAACGTAGGTAAAGAGGGGGATGTTGCTCTATTTTTCGGTTTATCTGGAACTGGAAAGACAACGCTCTCAGCAGATGCTCATCGATCTCTTATCGGTGATGATGAACACGGATGGTCTATGAATGGTGTCTTTAATATTGAAGGTGGATGCTACGCTAAATGCATCAACTTATCAAAAGAAAAAGAACCTGAAATCTGGGATGCAATTCGCTTTGGAACGGTTCTTGAGAACGTTATGATGGATAACGGCTCGCGTGAACCTGACTACGATAACACTAGTCTAACTGAAAATACTCGCGCTGCCTATCCGATTGACGCCATACCTAATATTGCAATTCCTAGCGTTGCCGGACATCCCAACACGATTATTTTCTTAACGGCAGATGCATTTGGCGTCCTTCCTCCAATTAGCAAACTGACCAAAGAACAAGCCATGTTTCATTTCCTATCAGGTTACACAAGCAAGTTAGCCGGAACAGAAAGAGGAGTCACTTCACCGGAAGCCACTTTCTCTACATGCTTTGGTGCACCGTTCTTGCCATTACCTGCCCATCGCTATGCAGAAATGCTCGGCGAGAAAATTATGGAGCATGATGTTCAAGTCTTCCTCGTAAATACCGGATGGTCTGGGGGCGGTTATGGTGTCGGAGAGCGCATGAAGCTTTCATATACTAGAGCGATGATCCAGGCGGCTTTAAATGGAGAACTTGATCGTATCGAAACAGTAACAGACCCTATTTTCGGATTGCATATTCCTTCTCATTGTCCAGGTGTTCCAGCAGAAGTATTGCAGCCAAAACAAACATGGGAAGATCAAGAGAAATATGATGAGAAAGCAAAAGATCTCGCTACTAAGTTTGTAAAGAACTTCGAAAAATTCTCAAATGTAGCCGACGAAATCAAACAAGCAGGCCCAAATGTTTAGTCTCATTGCAAAAAGCACCTTAACGGGTGCTTTTTTTTATTTGAAGACTCATTCCCCTTCACTTCGCACATCCCCCTCTTTCTATCTACCTCCATTAATTTACTTATTCAAAACACCAATCGTTTTAAAATACATAGGCTATAGTATCTAAAACATGAGCCTACCTCATGTGACGAATGTGGAGGATAGATAATGAAAAGAAGCTGGTTTATAACGTTTTGTATATACACAAGTGTATTTCTTCTTATTCTTTCGGCGTGTGGTACTAATAGTGGAAACGATCAGGTAAGAGTAGCTGAGGTTACACGCTCGATTTTCTATGCGCCACAATACGTGGCACTCTCAGAGGGTATTTTTGAGAAGCATGGCATTGATGTCGAATTAACGACCACTTGGGGCGGAGATAAAACAATGACCACTCTACTATCTAACGGAGCTGATGTCGCCCTTGTAGGATCAGAGACGTCCATTTATGTTTATGCACAGGGCACTGATGACCCTGTTATAAACTTTGCTCAACTTACACAAACAGACGGTACGTTCCTTGTATCAAGAGAAAAAATCGAGCATTTTGAATGGGAAGATTTGAAGGGAAGTACATTCCTTGGCCAACGTAAAGGTGGTATGCCACAAATGGCTGGCGAATACGTACTGAAACAGAAAGGAATTGATCCTCAAAACGATTTGGACCTCATTCAAAATATTGATTTCGCAAACATTTCAAGCGCATTTGCTTCTGGAACTGGCGATTACGTTCAGTTATTCGAGCCAACAGCAAGTGTCTTTGAAGAACAAGGGGTTGGACACATTGTAGCTTCATTTGGAAAAGAATCAGGAAAAATTCCATATACAGGATTTATGGCGAAAGAAAGTTATTTGAGTAAAAATGCTGATGTAGCTGAGCGTTTTACAAAAGCACTTTATGAGGCTCAACTGTGGGTAGATACTCATTCTTCTGCAGAAATTGCAAAGTCAATTGAACCGTTCTTTCAGGATACCGATCTTGAACTCATTACAACTGTAGTCGATCGTTACAAAAGTCAGCATTCATTCGCTACAAACCCATCCCTGGATCAAGAAGAATGGGATAACTTACAAAATATTATGGATGAAGCAGGAGAACTCCCAAAACGCGTTGATCATAGCAAATTAGTAGATAATAGCTATGCCGAAAAAGCGCAAAAATAGGAGGGAAAATAATGTCTTTCCTTCAACTCAACGCTATTTCACATGTGTATTTAATGAAAAGCGCTGCCAAAGAAGCGATTTCCAACCTCTCTTTCGCTATTGATGAAGGAGAATTCGTTTCCCTTCTTGGGCCTAGTGGATGCGGGAAATCTACTCTGTTGTCGATCATTTCAGGATTAGTAAAACCTACTGAAGGGAGCGTTTCTCTACAAAATAAAATTATAAACTCACCCGGCGAACGAATGGGCTATATGCTTCAACAAGATTACTTGTTTCCCTGGAAAACAATTGAAGAAAATTGTTTTATAGGGTTAAAGCTTCTAAACAAGTTGACAGCGGATAAAAAAGAACAAACATTGGAATTATTGGATAGCATGGGGTTAAGCGATGTCCGCTCGGCCTATCCTGATCAGCTTTCGGGTGGAATGCGTCAACGCGTAGCTCTCGTTCGCACACTTGCAACAGATCCTGATCTACTGTTATTAGATGAGCCTTTCTCTGCACTTGATTATCAAACAAAATTAAAACTCGAAGACCTCGTGTTTAAAACATTAAAGAAGCATCGAAAAACCGCCCTGCTGGTGACTCATGATATTGGAGAAGCGATTGCGATGTCAGACCGCATCATCCTCTTATCGCCTCGTCCCGGGAAAATCGCGAGAACTTTTCAAGTCCCAGCTTCCCTTAAAGAATTACTTCCTTTTGAAGCTAGGAATGATTCTGCTTTCCCTGAGAATTTCCAGCTGATATGGAAGGAGCTTGATTCTCTTGAACCATCTCCAACTTAAACATAAGCATCAACATTATCTAAGAGAGTTGAAAAGGGAAAGAAATGAAATATTGGGTTTTCAGGTGTGTATTCTCTTTGCATTTCTCACTTTATGGGAATTAGCAGGACGGTTCACATGGATCGATCCGTTATTATTTAGCTACCCCTCTAAAATTGCTTCACTCTTTATAACAAAAGTAACAGATGGTTCATTACTGTTACACACTGGTGTAACGTTACTTGAAACAATTGCTGGATTTCTTCTTGGAACAGTACTTGGAACCGTGTTCGCGGCAATTCTATGGTGGTCACGCAAAGCTTCTAGAATTTCAGATCCGTATCTTGTTGTATTGAATTCCATGCCTAAAGTAGCTCTTGGTCCGATCATCATAGTTGCGCTAGGTCCAGGTTACATCTCCATTATTACGATGGGCGCTTCTATTTCCGTTATTATTACTACTCTTGTGATCTACCACGCATTTCATACTGTTGAACCTAACTTCATCAAAGTGATTCGCTCATTTGGTGGTAATAAGCGCCAGATCTTCTTTGAAGTTATTCTGCCATCTTCCTTTCCAGCGATTATCTCGACCTTGAAAGTAAATGTGGGTTTATCGTGGGTCGGCGTAATTGTTGGGGAATTTCTTGTTTCAAAACAAGGTCTTGGTTATATGATTATTTATGGCTTCCAAGTATTTAATTTCACATTGGTTTTACTAAGCTTATTTATGATTGCGATTCTCTCATCAATCATGTATTTAGGGGTCGAATGGTTAGAACGTAAATTAATTAAACACTAGCTCCTCTTAAGAGGGGCTTATTTTGTTGTGATTGGGCAAACTAGTTAGCCACCACTCACAAATATGATGGGTCCCTACACGTCTTACCACTTGCAAAATGATTGCTATAGACCCACCCAAATACCATCTGCTAGCATATAGAAGAACATATTCTTATATAAGACAGGTGAAAACAATGAGCGCACTAAGAGGTGTATGGCTTAGCATAACAGCTTACTTACTACTTTCAATGATCAAATTAGGCGCAGGGTATCTCTTTGGTTCAGAAGCCCTCTTAGCAGACGGATGGAATAACGCATCAGATATCGTGGCATCCATTGCTGTTTTAATTGGCATGAAAATTTCTCTTAAACCACCAGACTTGAACCATCCATATGGCCATTCTCGAGCAGAAACCGTTTCTTCTCTATTCGCCTCATTTGTTATGTTTGCGATTGGGATTCAAGTCCTCTTCCATACAGCTACTGTTTTACTCAGTGGCAAAGTCTCTTCTCCTCCACTTAGCTCTGCCTGGGTAGCCTTTTTTGGAATGATCGTTATGGGAGGCGTTTATCTTTTCAACTACCGCCTCGCTAAAAAAACGAATAGCCTCGGGTTAATGGCTGCAGCCAAAGACAATTTATCAGATGCTCTCGTTAGTCTTGGTGCTTTTATTGGAATTATTGGTGCTCACTTTAACATGCATTGGCTAGATCCTCTTACAGGCTTTATTGTAGGTCTTATCATATGCAAAACGGCTTATGATATCTTTAAAGATTCATCACTCATGTTAACGGATGGATTTGATAAAGAGAAATTGAATGATATAGAGGCGACGATCCAAAACATTGAAGGGGTAGAAACAATAGTGGATATTAAAGCACGAATGGCCGGAAATGATATTATTGTCGATGCCGTTGTAGAGGTAGCACCGCATTTAAATATTAAAGAAGGGCATACGATTACGGACAAAATAGAAGCCCAGTTAGAGAAGGATCATGACGTTCGAAATGCCACCATTCATGTTGAACCTGGCAGGGAAATTACTGAAAGAGGCTCTGTCAATGAATAATGGCTTCTCCATCCGTTATTTGTTTGAAGGCTGTCACCTATTAGATTGTGTATAAATTCGAGCAAAAAAGTCCAGGACAATGAACTGGACTTTTTTCTCATTACAAATAATTAAGGTGTTTTAGACTATAAGTAAGTACTTGATCCTTCATCATAAAGCTATAGCGCTCATTTAAATGAATATCTTTCGGAAGTGTTGTTAGCTTAACCGGTCCCTTTGTTTCCATATAGTCTTCTTTGTCTACGAGACGATCAATGTCAGCATAATAGACATTCTTAATAATAGTTCCGCCTTTTCCTTCAACACGATACTGACCTACATATTGAAGGTGCTTAACAACTCCACCTGTTTCTTCATATACCTCACGCACCGCGGCTTCTTCGGCATTCTCTCCTTCTTCCACTTTCCCACCTGGAAATTCTATGCCTCTTCGAGAGTGCTCGGTTAACAGCCACTGATTTTCAAGGCGACAAATAACCCAAACATGTTTTGGTGCGGGAGAGTAAGGATGATCCTCGAAAGAAAATGTTACCTGATTATGATAGTAATCTGTAAACATAAATTCGCTCATTTGATAACCTCGTCCTTTAGTTTCTTACTTTATTGTAAAAGAGTAGCCTGTCCTTGTCCAATCTACCTGTACAAAAAATAAAACGCACGGACCAAAAGTTCCGTGCGTTTGAATTATTTAATCTCAAAATTTTTAATGATCCAATGGTTATTTTCATAAAGAAAATGAATTTTAATTGTATAAGAGCCATAAAGGTCAGACTCATTCGATTGAGTCAGTTCATATTCATATTCATTAAGTTTCTCCAGTTCATATGACTCATCAGTATTCACCCATGGAAATAACTCTGTTGGCACTAAGTAAAGATCACCTTCTCGCTCTGCAAAATAAACATCCGCAATTTCAGAAGCGAGTTCTTTAGAGGTTATCTGTTGTAAGTCCTTCTCAACCCCTGCTATTGTCTGAAACTGTTTAACTTTACCCTCTTCATCTGTATCCTGAATAATATGATTGATAAGTTCATTAGATAAATTCTCAACGTCTGGTTTTTCGATTGAATCCGTCTTTGCTTCTGCTTTATTCTCAAGAGAAGAAATCACGATTTCTGAATGATCAGCAGCAATTTTTGATATTTCTCCACCACAACCCGAAGTGAAAGTTAACGCACCTACAAACATTAATAAACTTATGTATTTTTTCATGTCACTCATCCTTTAAATATAGTAGAATTTCTTTATATTGATTTCATACCTCATCCTATTAGGTGTCAAACAAACTAGTGATATATTAAGTCTTTTTTACCATAGTAATGAAAAGAATTTTAGCTATTTTCTTTTGTATACACTACTTATACGAATAGATATAGCAGAATGTTTCGATTTTTCTTAATTCAGTTCGTGAGAGAGGTGATTTATTGGAGGAATTATGGAAGATTCGATTTTATAATTATCTGCGGCATCGACTTAAGTATTTGTCTTACATCATGCAAGGCGGATTTTTGATCGCTTTATTGCTAATCGGAGCAATAGGAATTATTTATTATCAACGTTTACTCGATGTTATATCCGAGCCATTTCCACTCCTATTTGCGATTGCACTCATCATGAGCGTAGTACTAAGTGTTCTTGAAGGAAAGTTTTTTCTCTTTCAAGCGGATCGCGTCTTTTTAATCGCATGTGAAGATCGTATGAGACAATACATTAAGTATACTTTCTTCTATTCTTTGATTCGTTCCCTGCCGACCATTTTGATCGTTAGTTTAGTAAGCGCTCCTGTCCTCATTCATTTAGAAATTCCTTTGGAATTACTAACATGGATTTATGTCATGATACTCTTGCTCTTTTTATTGTCTTTTCTTACGATCATACGGTCTTACTTCTCGAAGATAAAATGGCTACGCCTCTTCCTTTTCATTAACAATTTCACTATTCTTTACTTCACCATGAAAGGATATGTTTTTATTGGTGTCTTATTCCTTATGTTTCCCATTACATACCTTTACTTACTATTTCGTCAAAACTCGATGCTTCAGTGGGAGAGATTAATTGAACTTGAGTCATCACAAACTGCTCGGTTTGAGCAATTCGCAAACCAATTCGTCGATGTGCCTTCTTTACAGAATAAAGTGAAGGCAAGAAAGTATTTAAGTTGGATTATTCAATTGATACCGGTGTCTCACCCACAGACCTTTCTATTCATTAGAATTTTCTTCCGTAAAGGAAGCTACATTTGGGTCTTTATCCGATTAGTTGGAATTGGGGCATATATTCTCTACTACCTAAGAGAAGAGTACACATCGTACTTGATTGTTCCCCTTCTTTTATGGATCACTCATAAACAGCTCTTAGCAATCAAAAAAGAACAAATGAGAGACTCGTTTCTTGTTATTCTCCGTAACGATTATTCACTGAGAAACATGATTTTATCGTTATTAGTTATACAATCCATATTATTTAGTATTGTTCAGCTTCCTTCTTTACAGCATAGTTTTTGTACCCTAGTAGAAGGGCTTTTGATTTCATTTTTTTTAGAAAACAAAAAACAGAGAAAATCATAAAGAGAAGCTGGCTAATATTAGCCAGCTTCTCTTTATGATTTAGCAACAATAAGGATTGTAGTTTGCTCCGCCTACATAACCTGGTCCAGGACCACAACCGCCGCCCATTGCGCCAGCTCCAACAATAATTAGTAAAATAAACAGAACAACAATTAACGCAAAACCTTTACCATATCCTCCACTCATCTTTATCCCCCTCGTTAGAATTCATTCACTACACTATTACTTTATGTAGTTGATTCCATTTAGGAAGGGCATGAGCGGAGTTCATGAAGAAAAACTAGTTGTTCATCCTCAATTTCTTGTATTGTGGTTTAGAGCTGATAATACGCCCATCTGATCAATTTGTTGCTTTGTATGAGATGTGCCTAGTCGATAGATCATCTTATATAACTCATAAATCGCTTCATCCGTCCAATCTCGATGACGGTCTACTTCACTTTCATCATAATGATTCAGTGAAAAGAAATCATTTTGTTGCACATATTTCTGAGAGCGCAACTTCTCAATTACACGTTCCATTTCCATTTTCTCTTCTTGACTTGCTCTAATTTCGAAGGCATTCATTTGAGTGCCAACATTTGTCTCATGAAGCTCACCTTTAGGTGTTACAAAATACGTCTCACGTACCATTGCTTCTCACCTCCATGAAAATTTAAACAGGACTTTCTTCTAAATGACGATACCCTTTGTATTCATGTTGAGCAGCATCAATGGTTTTCTCAACAGTATCAAGCCTAGAGCGAAATGATCCAACATCACGTCCCTGTTTCTTCGCTTCTTCAACTCGGGCATCATAGTTGGTTTCTTCGGTTGCTTCTGACTCCACATGAAATTGTTTCTTATCATGATCAACTACAACTTGAATAAATTTTTCCATTGATTTTTCCTCCTCTTTATCCTATCCTGCTTGTCACTTTACCCTTTTCGGATAAATATTAATCTTTTCCTTAAAAACGAAAATACATAAATTTATGTTAAAATGAAGGGATGAATCCATAAGAATAGTTCAGGTGATGATCATGAATTTTACTAAAACACCGCATCAAGCAGTGACTGAATTGGACCTATCTGCTCCTTTAACACCCCACTCGTCTCTCAGACCATTGGAAGATAAAGCAGAGCAGGCTTTTTTTCATGCTTTAGAGGAAAAAGGTATACGTCTGAATGAACCTCAAACAAAAGCAGTAAAGCATACTGAAGGCCCTCTTTTGACAATTGCCGGAGCCGGAAGTGGAAAAACATCTGTTTTAACAGCACGAACAGCTTTTCTAATGACAGTAAAGGAAAAAGATCCTTCTAGTATTCTACTCATTACTTTCACTCGAAAGGCATCTGAAGAAATGCGACAGCGTATCAGTCACTTACCAGGTGTCTCTTCTCAAGACTCCGGAAGATTAACAGCAGGAACATTTCATTCTATCTTCTTGAGATTATTAAGGAGTCTCGGTTATAACCAAAAAATATTGAATAGTGATCGTCACAAACAAATTATAATGAAGAATATTCTAAAAAAAATGAAGAGTCCTGAAGCATCTTTACCAGAGATTATGCTTTCATCAATATCTGCTTGCAAAGTTAAAATGATGGAGCCTGCAGATATCCCTGACAGTAAAGAAACAGAAGAATTAAAGAAAGCCTACTCTGAATATGAAGAGTGGAAAACGGCTAATGGCTATATTGACTTTGATGACATTCTTGTCTATATGTATCGAGAATTCAATCAAAATCCCGCTCTACTTAAAAAAATGCAAAATCGATTTCAATATATTTTAGTAGATGAATTCCAGGATACGAATCCAATTCAATACGAATTAATTAAACAAATTGCAGCTCCTCAAAACAACTTATTTGTAGTGGGTGACGATGATCAAGTTATCTATTCTTTTAATGGCGCAAATAGCTCAATCATTTTAGAGTTCGATCGTGCTTATCCGGATGCAGCCGTCGTTACGCTGGATACAAACTATAGATCAGCTCCTCCCATTGTTGGACTCGGAAACCATGTAATTAAGCACAATACTTACCGAAGAATGAAAACGATGAACGCTACAGACAAAGACGGAAAGCAACCATACTATCTTCGTCCTGCTACAACAGAAGACGAAGCAGGTTATGTCCTCCGTCATATTCGAGAAAAAAAGCGAGAGTGGAAAGACATTGCCATTCTTACAAGAACTTATACGAATGCTAGAGCCATTTTCGAGCAGTTGATTGAACAGGACATTCCTTTCAACGCACAGGGAATGAAACAGGTCTTTTACGAGCAGTCGATTATTAAAGGAATGATGGAACACCTTCGACTTGCATACGAGCACCAAAATCTTGATGCGACAGCCGCCATACTCCCATCCCTTTTTATTAATCAAGAATCAGGTATGCGTCACATTGAAATGGAAAATTTTGTTGATCCAGTTGAATTTCCTTTGTTACATTTAAAATCTTGGAAAACACTACGTGATTTTCAAAAAAAATCAATAGATCGACGTGTCCGTCTTGTTCAAGAAGCTAAACGTCATCGACCCCAGAAAGCCATTCAATTGTTACGAGATGACTATATGAAACATCTGGACAGCGCAAATGACGAGGCATTAACTGTTCATAAGACTACTCTTAAAGAAATGATGGACGAGCTCGAGTTCTCAAGCTCACGATTTGAAACCATCCCAGAGTTCCTTGCCTACGTCGATCGAATCATTCAACGATTCAATGAGCATAAACAAAAAGCAAGCGCCTCTAACGCACTTTCACTACTGTCCATTCATCAGGCAAAAGGGCTTGAATTCCCTGTTGTTTACGTCATTGGTGCTTCAGAAACGATTCTACCCCACGTTTCTGCGCTCAATACGATGAAAGACAAAGAAGCCTCTCATAAGCAGCTCTATATGAAAAATCCGACTGCTGACCTTGAGGAAGAACGTCGCCTTTGTTACGTTGCCATTACACGTGCAAAGGAAGAGCTCTATATTTGCTCCCCTGAAAAACACCTTGGTAAACAAACACCCGTTTCTCGTTTCTTAACGGATGCCTTCAAGAAGAAGATTCAACAAGAAGGTAAAACGGTGAAAGCATGGGTTTGCAGTAGTGAATTTTGCAAAGGATGGATGAAAATAGAGGATAAGAAACAACCTGATCAAAAGCAATGCCCCTTATGTGATAAGCCAATGATCATTTCGCAAAAGCCTGTTCAAAAAGACTGAACTATGTCACTGTGTTAAGCTTTGTTGCGCTTTGATTACAAATCATTTAAGAGAAGTTTAACTTCAATAATTCTTTCTCCAAACGTGCTATAGTAGAAAAAAATGCGCAACAGGAGGGCTCCGATGAGCAGCATTCGTTACGAAACCATCTTTCAGAAGCAGCTTGGAAACGGTACGATTATCGGTATTATGGATTACCTTGAAGGCAAGCTGATCAGACTGAACTTAAATGATGAGGAGCCGGACTTACTTAACCCGGAGCTAAAAGAATTTTTCCAGCAAGAGCGGATGAAGGTACATCCTAAACAATAGTTACCCATTCACAAAAAATGTTTAAATAAACGAAGAAGCCTCCAAATAAAGGAAGGCTTCTTTTTATTTTCCAAGCATAAAAACCCAGATAACTGGAACGCTATTCATAAATCGCTTTGTAACTTGAAGTATTTTCTTCTGCAAGTAGTCATTTATAACTATTTATTTCAAAAAAAGGTTTGATATAAAAAATGAATAGGGTATATCAATAGTAGCAAAGGACATTGCTATATTAGAGGAGGAAGTCATTATGTTAAAACAAGTTCTCGTTATTATCGGTATTGTTGTTGTAGTAGCATTTGTTGTCAGCGCATTATTCTAGAAGGCAGCAAAAATATAGTTATGTATGAACTAAATTGACTTTATCAAGGAGGAATAGCAATGGTACGTACAATTCTTATGATCATTGGCGCAGTTGCTGTGATTGCAGCTATCATTTCATTTATTTAATATTGTAAAATTGAGCAATTGAAATTTATTAATTTATCATAAATAAAACAGTCGAGCCACTACGGTTCGACTGTTTTTTTATCGTCTATTAATCATTCTTCTTCATGTTTTTTTTGGCTTCATCAACTTTGGACTTTGGAATGTATATAAAGATTGCCTTTTTGTTATTATTCATACAAATCTCCTTCAGAGTTGATTTATTGTTACCCTCATTCATTCTACTCGATAAAGGCACGTATAAGCAATCATCACTTACAAAACATTTGAAAACAATGCCTTAGTACTAAATTTTCTGTGAATAAAAAATTGATTATGAGTATTTGCATTCAAACTGTCAAGAAATCGATAAAACTTCAACTTCTATTGTAGGACTAGTATTGATATACTATTTGTAAACTACCTGTAACTGTTTATGTGAAACAGATCACATCAACTAATGATAAAGGAGTGAAATACATTGTTTAAGCAACCATTGAAACTATTCCGAGGCGTCGGCTTTGCAGAAGGAATATCATTTTTATTATTACTAGGAATTGCGATGCCTCTTAAATACATGATGGATATTCCTATGGCCGTAACGATTGTTGGAGCGTTACATGGCGGACTGTTTGTTCTCTATCTTGCCGTAATTCTATATGTCACAATCGTTAAGCGCTGGTCTTTCATTAAAGCCGCGCTCGCAATTGTCTCCTCCGTTATCCCATTCGGACCGTTTATATTCGATGCGCGAATCGCAAAAAATTCTGAAGTATAAAGACAAGGCAGGACCTTAAGAAGGTTCTGCCTTTTGCTATCTTTTCCCTAGCTTTGTTAATAAACTTCTTTAGAAACCGTCACTCTCTCAAGTTCTTTCCAGTTTATTTCGTATCCGATCCCATTCTCTTTAGAAACAGTAATCAAACCGTTCTCCACTTCCACTTCAGGTTCAATAATGTCTTTTTCCCAGTACCGTGCTGATGCAGAGACATCTCCCGGTATTGTGAAATTAGCCAAACTAGAAAGCGCGATATTATGCGCCCTTCCTATTCCGGACTCTAGCATGCCACCACACCAAACAGGTATCCCCCTTTCGCTACATAAATCATGGATCCTCTTACTAACGGATAACCCTCCAACACGTCCGGGTTTAATATTAATAATCTTACAGCTATTTAAATCGAGTGCTCGACGGGCATCATCATAAGAATGTATACTTTCATCCAAACAGACCGGTGTTTCAATCTCTTTTTGTAAAATCGCATGATCTACGATATCGTCAGCTGCTAGAGGTTGTTCAATCATCAGCAAATGAAATGGATCAAGTGCTTTTAAACGATCGATGTCTTGCAGAGAATAAGCTGAGTTCGCATCTGCCATTAGCGATAAGTTTGGATAAGAATGACGTATCGCTTCTAGAATCGATATATCCTGCGAAGGTTTGATCTTCACTTTAATTCGTTCATATCCCTCTTCAATTCTTCTATGAATTTCTTCTAGCATAACTGAGGGATCCGAAGCGCCTACGGCAACTCCTGCCTTAATCTTCTGTAAAGAACCACCTAATGCTCTTGAGAGGCTAATTCCTTCTCTTTTAGCATATAAGTCCCAGATCGCACCCTCAATCGCAGATTTAGCCATTGGATTTCTTCGAATGCCCGCTAGTATTCCTTCCACATCGGACGGATGAGCAATCTGTTGGTTTTTGAGTTTAGGAATGATGAAGTCTCTTAGCATATGCCAGGAAGTTTGAAGCGTCTCTTCTGTATACCAGGGCGACGTAAAGGCAACTCCTTCTCCAAAACCTACTTCCCCTTCAGAATCTCTTACTTCGACGATAATTAAATCTCGAGCAGTGACTGTTTCCAAACTGTTACTAAAAGGGGATTTTAGGTTCATTCGAATATGACGTAGAGTAACACTCTCCAGTTGCATCATATCGTATCACTCATATCTACTAATAAATTTCGCTGTAGCTTATTTGCCCCATTCCTAGGAAGGCTATCCACATAAGTAATCGTTCTAGGTAGCTTGTAACGCGCAAGACGTTCTGAAAGATAATCGAGCAGCTGCTGTTCCGTCAAAGAGCGATTCTTACTAACAACAAATGCTGCAGGTACTTCTCCCCATTGCTCATCTTTAACCCCAGTTACGCCTGCATCCTCCACATCTACATGCTCAAGGATCGCCGCTTCAATTTCTGCGGGATACACATTTTCACCACCAGATATAATGAGGTCTTTCCTTCGATCCAATACAAAGAGAAAGCCATCTTCATCCAGATAACCAATATCGCCTGTATGAAGCCACCCGTCTTCAAATGCAGCTCTTGTTGCATCATCCCTTCGCCAATACCCCTTTGTAATCGTAGGTCCTTTCACGAGAATCTCTCCATGCTCTAAAGCAGAAAGGGATTTATGATCAAGACTAATCATAATCTCTGATGGGAAAAGCGCCTTTCCAGCTGACCCCTGTTTATCTAGCATATATTCAGGTGAAAGCGTCACAATTTGAGAGGCAGTTTCCGTCATACCAAATGTCTGGAAGACAGGAATATGCTTCTCCTCGCAAGTAGAGAGAAGCGGGTATGGAGCTGGACCACCTCCAAGAAGCATGCAGCGAAATGTTTCGGGATAATGATCGGTTCCAAGGTCATCGAGCATTTTTTTCAGCATAGCGCTTACTACCGATACAATTGTAATTCGTTCTTTTTGAATCGATTGATTAACGACACGCGGTTCAAACCGTTGTTGAATAACCATTGTGATTCCGTAAATAACACTTCGCAATAGAATAGAAAGTCCACTCATATGAAACATTGGAACCGCACACAGCCAGCGATCATTCATATCTAAACCAAGATTAAGACTAGAACCGATCGCACTCCACCAATGATTACCATATGAAAGCATAACACCCTTAGGTTTTCCAGTTGTGCCAGAAGTGTACATAATCGTATGAAGCTGATGTAACTCAATAGTTGTTTGTAACTCTTCTAACTGATAAGCACCTGGGTGAACATCTTCCCAGATGATTATATTTACCGGACTTTGTATTGCATCACTAGCTTTCTTCTCAAGTAAATTGTCAGTGATCACATAGGAAATCTCAGCATCGTTCATTTGGAAAGATAGCTCTGGTCCTGTTAATCGATGATTCAATGGAACAATGACAGCCCCAATGTACATCAGAGTATGTAAACAAACGGCAGCCTCTAATCCATTCTCCATATAAAAACCAACATGCTTTCCTTTTTCGATTCCTTTTGCTTTTAGAGCATTTGCCATCTTAACTGCCTTTTCTTGTAACTGTTTATAAGTTAACTGTTTGCCATTATCGATAAGCGCCACTCGCTCAGGCGTCATAGAAGCACGTTTATGTAGCCAATTTGGCATCGTATCCATCTCTTTAACATCCTTTCTTTCATTACCATAGACTATTTGAAAAAAACAGCTTGATGGGAATCCATCAAGCTGTTTCTAACAATCGATTTAAGGAAAACGCGGGAACTGTTTAAAGTCAGGTTTGCGTTTTTCTTTAAATGAATCGCGTCCTTCTTTTGCTTCGTCAGTTGTGTAATAAAGAAGCGTTGCGTCTCCACCCATTTGCTGGAGTCCTGCAAGACCGTCTGTATCGGCGTTAAGAGAAGCTTTAAGGAAGCGTAGGGCTGTTGGTGACTTATCAAGCATTTCCTGTGCCCACTGTACTGTTTCAGCTTCAAGCTGATCAAGAGGAACAACCGTATTAACAAGTCCCATATCAAGTGCTTCTTGTGCATTGTATTGACGACACAGGTACCAGATTTCACGAGCTTTCTTATGACCTACGATACGAGCAAGGTATCCTGCACCGTATCCAGCATCAAAGCTACCAACTTTAGGGCCAGTCTGACCAAAAATAGCATTATCTGCAGCAATTGTCAGGTCACATACCACGTGAAGGACGTGTCCCCCTCCAATCGCATAACCCGATACCATTGCAACAACCGGCTTAGGGATAACACGAATGAGGCGTTGAAGATCCAAGACATTTAGACGTGGAACCTCATCCTCACCTACATAACCACCATGACCACGAACACTTTGGTCACCGCCAGAACAGAAAGCTTTGTCTCCAGCTCCTGCTAGAACAATAACTCCAATATCTGAATTGTCTCTCGCAAATGAAAAAGCGGTAATTAATTCGTTAACCGTTCTTGGCGTAAATGCATTGCGCACCTCTGGACGGTTGATTGTAATCTTAGCAATACCATCATACGTTTCGTAAAGAATATCTTCAAATTCTCGTTCAGTCTTCCATTGAATCATTTAGAAATTCTCCTTCCTTATGTAACAAAATTTACAGATTAGAATCTGCATGCTTTTTTAGAAAAGCTACTACCATTTTATCAAAGATTTCAGGTTCTTCTACATGAATTGTATGCCCTGCGCCAATAATTTGCACAAAATCAGCCTGAGGAAGCTTTTTTTCCATCTGTTTCCCAATTGAAATGAACTTCTGATCGTACTCCCCAACTATTAGAAGGACTGGAACGGTTATCTCTTCTAACACACTCCAATAAGAAGCTTGTGCCCCCGTTCCCATTCCAATTAGACTATTTGCAAGTCCTATTTCAGTATTGCTCAAACGCTGCTTTCTTATTTCGCTTTGAATACTTGGCGAAAGTTTCTTCTGCGAAGAAAATAACGGAAGAGATTCCCAGAAAGTTACGAAATCTTCAATACCTTCCTTCTGAATTCGCCTGGCAAGTGCATGGTCTTTCTGCACTCGCTCTCTTCTTTGATCTTCCGTAAAGAGCCCAGGTGAACTGCTTTCCAGAATAAGCGTTTTAATGAGCGAAGGGTACTGGACAGCAAATGACAAAGCAAAACGTCCACCCATGGAATAGCCAAGCAAATGGAGTTGATCGATCCCGAGTAAATTTAATAGTTGTTTCAAGTAACTGCCCATAGATTCCATAGTATATTGAGAAGCATCGTTCGGTTTCGCGCTTTCGCCGTGACCGATAAAATCGATTGCAATCACTTTATATAGCCTGGACCACCTTTTCATAAAAGAAGACCAGTTCTCACTCGATCCTGTGAATCCATGCAATAATAGAAGAGGTTCTCCTTCTCCCACGATTTCGACATAAAAAGGTTGTCCACCAACGGTATAAATCATGATTTAAGACTCTCCTGCAGGACTATTGCTGTTTCCTTCGAAACCTTCGCGAACATCTCTCGATGAAGCCTAAGATTGGCATCACGATCAGTTGGCACTTCAATAATGCTTAGCCCATGGTGATTCTGACTTTTCTCATACGCATAACTAAACTCTTCCCAATTCCATACTCGTTCAAAACTTGCCTCATATAATGCGGCAGTGTGTTCATAATTTAGTCCATGTGGTGTACCAAAGAGTTTCTCAAAGTGCTTCTCCTGCTCACGCTGAGGTAGAAATGAGAAAATCCCTCCGCCATCATTGTTAACCACAATAACCGTCATATTGATCTCATATAGCTTAGCTAGAAGCAGACCATTCATATCATGGTAGAAAGAAAGGTCACCAATCACCAGCACGCTAGAAGAATAGGCTGTACTTGCTCCAAGAGCTGTTGAAATAATACCATCAATACCATTCGCTCCTCGATTCCCCATTACAGTAGGTCGAGGATTCTCTGGCAAGAAAAAGTTCTCCATATCGCGAATAGGCATGCTATTCCCTACAAACAGGAGATCATTCGCACTCATCAGTTTCCCTAATTCTCTAAACACATGGCCCTCGAATAGCTCGTCAGTTCCTAAATCTTCATGAAGTAAGGTGAGAGTTCTTTGGTTAATGGCCTTCCATTTATGTAACCACCGCTTCTCAATAGAGTTGATGCTTCGCACAGCAGGAAGAAGACTATTCACAAACGATACAGAGGAAACTGTAAGCATGTCAGAACTATAAAGAGTAGGGTCTCTCCATCCTCTCTCATCCACAACTATATGAATAGGACTTGCTACTCTCTTCATAAAGAGCATATAAGCTTTAGAAACTGGCATCGCCCCAAATCTAATCACTACTTCAGGGTATAGCTCTGAATCCACCTCACCCCTAAGAAAGGCGTCATACCCTTCTACAAGATTAGGAGAATCAATATGCCGACATTTTGAAAGTGGATCTGCTAAAACTGGATAACCTAATTCCTCAGCAAGAGCAAATAGCGGTTCAGCTAATTCGTCATTATCCTGAGGTCCGACCACAATAATACCTTTCTTGTCAGCTAATTTGTTTGCATAATCAGTGACTGCATCTTCGTTTAAAACACTTATGTGATCTGCCGCATTTACCCACGGCTCATAATTCTCCCTACCATCTGAAAAAAGACCTGAATAGGATAGATCTGGTATCAGGGGATCTCTAAATGGGAAATTAAGATGCACAGGTCCAGCAGGGAGACCGGAAGAAACGGCTGTCGCTCTAGAAGCCGCAGTTCTGATATACCGATTTAAATCTGGAGAGGAAGAAGGCATCGCCATTTCCATAAACCACTTCACATAGTCCCCATATAGTTTGATTTGATCAATCGCCTGTGGAGCTCCATTATCACGAAGCTCATGCGGGCGATCGCCAGTCAAAACAATCAACGGTAAATTGGATTGAGCAGCCTCAATAACAGCAGGATAGTAATTAGCGCCAGCCGTACCTGAAGAACATAGAAGTGCGACAGGTTCCTTATGCGATTTGGCCATGCCAAGCGCAAAAAAACCAGCAGATCGCTCATCGATGTGCACCCAGACGTTTAGTAACGGGTGTTCAGCCATGACCATTGCGAGCGGAGTAGAACGCGATCCTGGACTAATAACAGCATGTTTAACACCTGAACGCACAAGCTCATCAACAAATGATCCTACGTAACTTGCTAGTATTTCCTGGTCAGTCATATTTCTTACCTCCAAGAGCTGTTAGCATTGGTTTAAACTTCATTTTGGTTTCGTCATATTCACTATCAGGGTCAGAATCTCCAACTATACCGCATCCAGCGTATAGCGTTGCTTCTTCTCCTTTAAGTAGACCAGAGCGTATAGCTACAGCAAATTCTCCATTTCCCTGATAATCAACCCAACCAACAGGTCCTGCATACCAACCTCGATCAAGCTTCTCTATTCGCTTA
Source organism: Pseudalkalibacillus sp. JSM 102089 (assembly GCF_041366475.1). NCBI lineage: Bacteria > Bacillati > Bacillota > Bacilli > Caryophanales > Fictibacillaceae > Pseudalkalibacillus > Pseudalkalibacillus sp. JSM 102089. Next base: position 105,555 of record NZ_JBEWYW010000005.1, on the reverse strand, counting down.
ATTTCATTTACGGCTTCCTTTTGAGGATAACCGCCAAGCGCAGGGGTAGGATGAAGCCGTTCAACCATACGAAAAAGGCTTGTCTCTCTACCAGCCCTTGCTACAACAGGAGTAAATAAATGTTGAATATGAGGCGTTTTAAGAATTTCCGGCCTTGACGGTACCTGAACAAATTCACACTCCTCTTCCATAGCTGATCGAATCATTTGAACGACAAGGTCATGCTCAATTCGATTCTTTTGATCATGAAGAAGTGCTTGTCCAAGTTCATCATCCATTTCCTTCGATTCACCTCGTTGAATAGAGCCCGCAAGACAAGTCGAATACACTTGTTGTCCATCTCTTTTGACTAACCGTTCAGGTGAAGCTCCAAGAAAGCATTTGTCCCCATATTCGAACGCGAAAACATAGCTATCACTTTGTTGTTTTTTTAAATTTGTAAGTGTTTTTGTTGATGAAAAGTTTTGAGTCGATTTGAGCTTAATTTCTCTCGCTAAAACGACTTTATCAAGATGGCCATTTCTAATATTAGAAGCAGCACTTCTGACCGTTTCTTTCCATTCCTGAGGTCGTATTTCTTCTATTGAAATAGCATCGACATCTGCATAGGCATGAGACGTAAGCTTCTCAAAAAGACGATCATGCTTATCTAAAAGCGCTTCAGATATAACTTCCACATTATCTCCTGCGCTAACAATTGCGTTGAGTGTGAGCCAAGCATGGTTTCCAGCTGAAGTTAACATTAATTCTGGAAGAACCATCCCGCCTTTAGGAAAGGAATCCCATTCACCGCTATCTGGGGCAGTAGGATCGAAGGAAAACCCACCTAACAGGACCGGTCCAACACCTGGTCTTGATGGAGCCCCCTCTATGATCGCTTGTTCTAAAAAAGTTTGCCAATCACTTTCAATTGAACGAAAACGATCGATTTGAGCCTCAAATTGTTTCACACAACCCTGGCCCACTATTGTCGTGTCATTCTCAGGGTCGGACCAGAATGTTCGATCATTCTCGTTAGTAACCGAACCTGCAGCATAAAAGGAGAGGGGATCGACAGCAGCTACTGATAGCACCTGACTAACAAGCACGGACGCTCCCCGCTTTTCTGCCTTACTTACACCTTGATGAAGCAGGCTAAATAATTCTTGATGTTGTATTGTAGACACCGTCTTCTCCCCCCAACTTTCTGTCCATGCAAAAGCAGACCGAGTTAGCCTCGGCCACAGTTAATTAAAGGATACACCTGTCTGGCTAAGACTGTCAACGAAGCTGTTTAACCGTATGAATGCTTCTTATGTATAGATTCCCCATCTCATAGAAAAAAACCATTTTAATGTTCCGCAAGTGCCCTTAGCAAAAATAATAATGAGCATACACTGATAAAAGTAGACGCTGCTTTGCAGTCGTTTATAAACTAATGCATAAGGGAGGGTCTATATTGTCCAGACACTATTACCATGGGGTTTGTCGTCAACACATAGGACAATGTGTTGAAATCAAGTGTCATGACGGTCAATTGCATAGAGGTTACGTTGAAGAAGTTGATAATGAATTTGTTTATATCCGCCCTTTAAATCGCAATTGTGACGGACCGCAACATCCCGAAGGACCAGGCATGTTTTTCTTCGGAGCACTTGCAGGAGGTTTTCTTGGCGGTCTTTTAGGAGTAGGACTAGGAAGTATTGCGTTCTTCAGACCATACCCATATCCTTACCCATATTATTAATCATTCAAAAACGATCCTTCAAACGAAGGATCGTTTTTGAATGGAAGAATAACTACTTTTATCCACCTCAAACATAGAATAAACTTCATTTCTCTTTCGTTTGAAGGGAAATTCGCTATTTTTCTCTATTGACAGAGACTTCTTGATATTGACAAAAGGATTGACACCCCTTATCCATTTTTTTAAACTATAATGGTTACAAGGGGAATTTATAAGAAGTTTACTACTAAAGGGAGAGACACAATTATATGGAAGAGCGTATGAATAACAGCAACGATAAGCTGAACAAAGTCACGCCTTCAAAACCAACATGGCAGGTATGGTGGCGTTTACTCAGGCCGCATACATTAACCGCTTCCTTCGTCCCGGTTTTTCTGGGCACAATGCTTGCCCTTCAAAGTCATACATTACATTTTGGATTGTTTATGGCGATGATGATCGCATCTATTCTTATTCAATCTGCAACAAACATGTTTAATGAATACTATGATTTCAAAAGGGGGCTCGATCACGCTGGGAGTGTAGGAATTGGGGGCGCTATCGTACGAGATGGTGTTAGTGCAAGAACAGTATTAAACCTTGCTTTTATTTTCTTCGGCATTGCGATTCTTTTAGGTGTTTATATCTGTATCCTTACAACATGGTGGATTGCGGTTATTGGAACAATCTGTATGGCAGCAGGGTACTTTTACACTGGCGGTCCGTATCCAATCGCCTACACACCATTTGGTGAAATTGCTGCTGGTGTATTTATGGGACTAATACTTGTATTACTTTCTTTCTTTATTCAAACAGGTGTCATTACGTTTGAAAGCATTCTCGTTTCAATTCCTATATCCATTCTAGTTGGCGGCATCCTCATGGCGAATAATATTCGTGACTTAGAAGGCGACAAGGAAAAAGGACGCAAAACACTTGCGATTCTTCTCGGACATGATAAGGCTGTAACATTTTTAGAAGGTATGTTTATCGTATCCTACCTCTGGGTGGTTGGACTTATTATTACAATTGATTCATCTTTATGGCTTTTGTTGATAATATTGAGCATCCCTAAAGCATTTAAAGCCATCCGCTTATTTGAAGGAAAAACAAAAGCAGCTCACATGATGCCTGCTATGCAAGCAACTGCTCAAATGCATACACAATTCGGACTGTTAATGGCCATTGGTTTATTATTAGCCTATTTCATTTAACACGGTGAAAAAGTCAGAGATCCATTTGATCTCTGACTTTTTTATATTTATGAACCACTCCCTCACTTTTACATAAATTCATGAAAATACTCCTCTATTCTCGGAATGAAAGAGTAAAGGAGTTTATTTAGAAATGCTACAGCCTATCGATCGCTAACTTTTCTCTTTTTCTCACGTTAGCCTCGTGTATACTGTAAATAAGTACATAAAAATGGGGGTAATACGATGGAATTTGCAAATACAATGTTAGAGGCACTCGGCATTAAAGCCATTACATTAACACCTGAAAAAGTTGTTCTCGAAATGCCAGTTGGACCAAGCACTCATCAACCACTAGGCTTTCTTCACGGTGGCGCATCAGTAGCCCTAGCAGAATCAGCAGCCAGCATAGGCGGCACGCTTAATCTAGATTCAGAAAACGAAGCAACTTTTGGGATGGAGATCAACGCTAATCACCTCCGAAGCAAAAAAGACGGCGTCGTCCGAGCCATCGCCGAACCAATCCACATCGGCAGAAGAACAATGGTCTGGGAAATCAACATCGTAGACGAACAAGAAGAACTAATCTGCATATCCCGCTGCACCCTAGCCGTTAAAAGGTATTAAGAAAAGCGAAGACGAGCGTTTAGAAACGGAGATATTGGAACGCTTGAACAAAAAAACACTCAAAGAAAAGCCCGTCATTAATGACGGGCTTTCTGTTCTATTTTTCTTTCACCAATTTCTCTATAATCTTCATGATAGGTGTCTGATATTGCATAATGACATTCATCGCAAACCAACCTTCGTCTTTCCCACGGGAAGAGCAATTCTTTCTCACAGTAAATACATCCGTGATTCAATTGGATCACCCCCCTTTTAGATTATGCCTAATATGGGCGTCTAAGACCTAAATGGAACGGAAAGGAGAGTAACAAATGATATGAATAAGACTGCCTTTTCTTTTTATCATCGTATTCTTATCTGCATGCGCTACACTCACATCTGATACAGAAATAAAAGAAAACACAATTCCGGCAACAGTGGATCGAGTTGTTGATGGCGATACATTGAAAGTAACTCTTGAAGATCGAGAAGAAACAATTAGACTCCTTCTCGTGGACACTCCGGAAACTAAGCATCCGAGTAAACCTGTACAACCCTATGGACCTGACGCCTCCCAGTTTGCAAAGGATCAACTAGAATGGGATTTTCCTCCTCCAACATCAAAGCCGTAGCTAAAGCTACGGCTTTGATTCATTTCATCTACTGATATCTACTAAACTGCCTGGTCAACCTTTTTCCCTTGTTGAAGCTGATACATTTGGAAGTACCTTCCCTTTTGCTTCATTAATTGATCATGATCGCCTCGTTCAACGATTTCACCTTGGTGAAGAACAAGGATTTGGTCAGCCTCCCGAATTGTTGAGAGTCTGTGAGCAATGATAAATGTGGTTCGACCCTTTTTTAAAATATCCAGCGCATTTTGAATAATCATTTCTGTTTCGGTATCAACATTCGAAGTCGCCTCATCAAGAATTAAGACAGCAGGGTCAAACGCTAGTGCCCTTGCAAAAGAGATCAGCTGTCTTTGCCCCGAAGAAAGCGTGCTTCCTTTTTCGATCACTGCCTCATCATACCCGTTTGGAAGAGACCGAAGCAGCTGCTCTGCTCCCACATCTTTTAAAGCCTTTTCAACTTTTTCTCTTGAGATCGAGGAGTCATTAAGACTTACATTCGAAGCAATCGTTCCAGTGAACAAGAATGGATCTTGGAGCACGATCGCCATATGCTGTCTTAACTGCTGCTTTGGAACATCTTGAATATTTTGACCATCGATAGAGATCGTTCCTTTTTGGTTATCGTAAAATCGGAATAATAAATTCATAATTGAACTTTTCCCTGAACCAGTATGCCCCACTAGGGCAACCGTCTGACCTTTTTTCGCTTCAAATGATAGTTCCTTTAACACATATTCTTCTGCTTTATATGCGAACGAAACATGATCAAAAGTGACATTCCCATCATAACGAGGGAATTCACCATCTGATACATCTTCCCCCTTTTCATCAAGAAGCTCAAAAACTCTGTCCGCCGCTACTAAAGCCTGTTCTAAATTAGCTAGCTGGTTCACCATATTTGTAACCGGTTGAAATAAGCGATTCAAATAATCCACAAAAGCATAAAGAACACCGAGACTCACAATAGACCCAGCCGTTAATGAAGCTCCCCCAAAGTACCAAATCAATACTACAAATGAAATATTCCGTAGAATGTTTACAAGGTTATGTGACATTAAGGAATTCAAATTCAATAGCTTATTTTGATAAGTAAAATGGCTGTCATTCAGCTCTTCAAATTCCGCTTCAGTCTTCTCTTGACGTTTGAAAGCTCTTATTATCGACATGCCCTGAATGGATTCATTGATCATTCCGTTAATATCACTAATCCTTGTTCGAATGACCTTATTGAATTTCGACGCATTTTTACGATAAACGAAAATCCAAATCAGAAGGAGTGGCACAATCGTTAATGTAATTAACGCAAGCTTTACATCAAGCAAGAATAAGGCAATAAATATCCCTGTCATATAAAAGATGCTTGTGAAGAACGTTGCGAGCACCGTCACATAAAGCTCTCTTATTGCCTCCGTATCATTCGTAATTCTTGCCACAACTTTACCGGCTGGTAAATTATCAAAATAGTTGATATGCAAACGCTGAATCTGGGAGTAAACATCCGTTCTCATTTTTTGAATAATACGGTTAGCAGAGGTTTGCAATAGAAGTCCCTGCCCATATTCAAAAAAGGATGCAAACAATAGAAGCCCAAAGTAAAGGGCTATTAACCAGACCATTGGTTCTATCTGCGGTTGATAAAAGGCAAGCAGTTCTTCATTGCTTATTTCTTTAGCTTGATAGGATTGTTGTTTCCCGTCCTTTCGAATCGTAATAAGGTCGTCGTCAACCGACCGTTCTCCATCGAATGCAATTGCTTCATCAACGAAATAGTAGTCGCGACCTACCTGAAGAATCCTTACTTCCTCTCCTTTAAATTCATCGTTCCCAAAATGATCACTTCGTTTATACCAGTCCCCATCATATTTAACAGCGTCTTCTCCCTGATCTGCTTCATACCAGGGGTACTCAATCCCCATAATATGGACATCAATCATACGTTTCGCAATGAAAGGGCCAGAGAGCTCTGCTGTAACAGCTACCATTAATAAGAGTAAAGCAATAAGAATATTTTTCTTAAAACCCAGTGCATACTTAACTAATCGCTTTCCTACCTGTCGATTCATTTACAGCACCTCCTTTAATGAATCCTCAAGCTGCTGTCTGTCAAATTGGTCACGATACCATCCCTTTTTAGAAAGAAGCTCTTTATGAGTTCCTTCCTCAATCACCTTGCCTTCATCAAGAACGATAATCCAATCAGCATGCTGAACACCCGACAAACGATGCGTGGCTATAAACGTCGTTTTCCCAGAACGTTCATTGCGAATATTGGATATAATTTGTGCTTCAGTTTTTCCATCAACGGCAGACATTGCATCGTCTAAAATTAATATTTCAGGATCAATCATTAGAGCTCGCGCAATGGATACCCTTTGTTTCTGTCCACCTGATAAAGCGACGCCTTTTTCTCCAACAAGCGTCTCAAGTCCTTCAGGGAGCACATGTATATCTTTTTTAAAGTCGGATAGCCGCAGCACTCGATCAATGTCTTGATCTGTTCCATTATTTTTACCAAACAGAAGATTTTCTCTCACCGACCTTGAGAAAAGCATCTGATCCTGAGGAACATAACCAATCCAGCTTTGCAGAGTTTCGAGAGAAATTTCTTCGATCGGCACATCAGAAATTTTGATTTTCCCTTTACCGACCGGATATTCTCTTAAAAGTTGCTTCAGTAATGTCGTTTTCCCACTACCTGTTCTCCCTACAACGCCTAATGTTTGGCCTTTCTTCAGAGTAAATGAAACATTTTGTAAATTCGTAACAGATGAAGAGGGATACGTAAAAGTAACAGCTTCAAAAACGATCGTACCAGGTGTATCCAGATATTGAGGAGAATGGTGTTCTTTCACATCCTCTTCATGAGACAGCGTCTCTAAGACACGGTTCAACGATGCATTTCCTCGCTGCATGACGTTGATCAACTCTCCAACCGCTATCATCGGCCATATGAGCATCCCCAGGTACACATTGAATGACACCAGTTCTCCGAGTGTTAGGACTTTATGAAAAACGAGATACGCTCCATACCCTAACCCAATTAAATAGCTAATCCCGACAAGAACTTTAATAGTTGGCTCAAATAAAACATCTACTTTTGCTACTTCAATGTTTTTCTTATATACATCTTCCGTTAAGTTCTGAAATTTCTGCTGATCTGCCCTTTCTTGTACATAAGCACGCGTTACCCGAACTCCTGCAATCGATTCTAGTACTTGATCATTCATATCTCCGAATGAATCTTGGGCAGCTGTAAAGCGCTTATGAATGATTTTTCCGTAACGGTTCATGGCAAGAGCCATAAGGGGTAGAGGAAGAATAGCCGCAAGCGTTAATTTCCAGCTAATAAGAACGCCCATTGTAATCAAAATAAGAAACATAAAGATCGTTGAATCTACTAATGTTAAAATACCAAATCCTGCGGTAAGGGAGACAGCTTTTAGATCATTTGTGGCCCTTGCCATCAGGTCTCCAGTTCGGTTTTTCTCGTAAAAGGATGGCGTCATTTTAAGGAGGTGCTTCATCAATTTAGATCTGAGCGCCCTCTCAACTAGAAAGGCACCACCAAATAATTGGTACATCCAAATATATGTGACGATATAGACGACGAGCAATAACCCTCCATAAAAAAATAAATAATTTCGTAAGCTTTCCCAGGTTAAGCTTCCTACGTTTATTTCATCAATGGCCATTCCGATTAATTTTGGTGGAATGACCTCGAGAATACCCCCAAAAATCAATAAAGCAATAGCAATGCTATACCGTTTCCAATGCTGTTTAAAAAACCAGCTCAATTTCCGTAAAATAGAGAACAACTTAATCCCTCCTAACTTTTTCCTACAGTTATTCTTTCTGATTGACTATTTCACCATCCTCCATGGATCACTTCATTTCCCCACTGTCACTTTTCTCAGAAACCAAAAAAGACATAACCGCATGCGGTTATGTCTAATGACTTCTTAAGACATAGAAAAGGGCACACGTCTAAGACGCGTGCCGATTCCTTTACTGTGACAAAGGGGTTACATCCCTGGCAAAGTGCGTCTATGAGTACATGAAGTTAGTTGTTGGATATCTTTCAAAATATGTCTCATCACACACACTCTCCTTTACCGTTATTTTTCACTCTGTTATCTTAGCACTATTGTCACAATTTTGTCAATATTATTATTTAATTAGTGGATTCACACTTTCTTCGCCTGTTAAATCCGCTATCATTTCCACGAGCAAATCAATTTCTTCCTGCATATCTTTTAAACTTACTGTTTCTACCGGCGCATGCATATAGCGAAGCGGAAGGGAAACAAGTGATACAGGAACACCGTATCCTGTTAAACGAAGCTTATCTGCATCCGTCCCTGTCATTCTTGGTGTTAACTCATACTGAAGTTTCAAATCAAGCTTTTTAGCAGCCTTTTCAAGGAGCTGATTGATTTTTATATTGATTGGAGCGCCTTTCGCAAGAACAGGTCCACCTCCAAGATCAACCTCTGTGTGCTTTCTTGCATCAATTCCAGGGTAGTCTGAAGAAAATGTAACATCACAAGCAATGGCCATTGTTGGTTGAATTCCTGCACCAGCGAAATAAGCACCACCCATGTTTGTTTCTTCATTCACTGTGCTAACAGCATAAACACCTACTTTAGGGTTACGCTTGGCTACTTCACGAAGAACTTCTGCTACGATAAATGCACCAGTCCGGTTGTCTAAGCCTCTTCCACTAATTCGGTCATTTAAGAGATGCTCAACTTCTCTTTTATAGACTGCGAGGTCCCCAATTTGGACGTACTTTTCGATCTCTTCTTTTGTAGTTGCACCACAGTCGATATAGAGGTCTTCGAAATGAAACTCTTTCGCCCCTCCGTGATGTTCTGCATTGACACCAAATACACCTGTTAACTTTCCATGTGTGCCTAGAATTGTTACTTTCATGCCAATAGCAGGCTTATGACTAATTCCACCTAATTTCTCTACGCGAATAAATCCATTTTGATCAATTTGCTTCACCATAAATCCAATTTCGTCACAGTGTCCTGCAAGAAGCACTTTAAATTCTGCTTCTGGATTAAGAATTCCGATCGCATTACCTGCGTTATCCGTTTTAATGTCATCTGCAAACTCTCTTACATAGTCCATCCATTTATGCTGGATTTCCATTTCAGCTCCTGATGGAGAAGCGGTTGATAACAATTCTAATAAAAAATCACGGTTCATACGATGCACCTCCGAATAGTTTATAAGTTCCTTTTTCATTGTATCTTACAGCAAGACTTCATTCTAGTTTTGTGTAATGGCGATCTTGTACACAAAAACACCCCGCACATTAGCGGGGGTGCTTCATTATTTCGACTCTTTTAATAAGATTTCATCCACTTCTGTTTTCGTTGGAAGAGCGGTCATTGCGCCCTTCGTTGCAGCTGCTAAAGCACCAGACACGCTAGCAAATTGCGTCATACGTTCAAGCTTCTCACGCGATAGATCACTAAGAGAGCCTTCATATTCATTGAAGCCGTGTAAAATGCCCGAAACAAATGCATCTCCTGCGCCTGTTGTATCAACGGCTTTAACTTTCATAGCAGGTACTCTAAGTGAGTAGTCTGGTGTGTAAACGAGACTACCTTCACCACCCATAGTAATAAAGATCACTGGAATACGATAATGAGCGAGCTTCTTAATTCCATCTTCGATCGCTTCTTCACCTGTAATGAATGTGAGCTCTTCTTCAGAAAGTTTTAGTATATCTGCCTCTGATAACATTGAGACGATCGTTTCTTTAGCTCTTTCTTCACTTTCCCAAAGGCCTAGTCGTAAGTTCGGGTCATAAGAAATGAGTAATCCATTTTCTTTTGCTTTTTCAACCGCTACCTTAGTTGCACTTCTAGAAGGTTCACTAATCATTGAAATTGATCCAAAATGAAGGATACGATGACGCTCGAATAATTCGTCACTTATTTCTTCTGCATGCAAAAAGCGATCGGCACTTGGGTTTATGTAAAAGTCAAAACTACGCTCTCCGTTTTCTGCATTTGTAACAAAGACAACTCCGGTTCGGGCTGACTCAGTTAAGATCATCGTTGATACATCAACACCATAATTCTTTAGCGTTTCTTGGAGAAATCGTCCGAGGACATCATCCCCAACTTTCCCTAGAAACGTGGAGTTAACACCGAGACGTGCAAGTCCAACGGATACGTTCGCAGGAGCACCACCAGGACTTTTTTGATACGTGAGATTGTCCTTGTCGAGAGGAATAAAGTCAATTAATGCTTCACCAAGACTAATAACACCTTTACTCATATCTACTTCCCCCTAAGTTAATCGAGAATAGAGCAGTGCTCAGAATCATTCAAGTACTGCTTTTCGTAATCATATCACGACACGGTAGATCACTAAAGAAAAAAACTTGTTATCCCATGATCCTTTTTATCATTTTTAGTCCGTTTTTAGCAGAGGGATAACGAAATGCAAAATCGAATTTCGTTGTTTGTTTCACAATGCTTTTCTGATGAGAAAATGCTTCAAAGCTCGCTTGACCATGATAGCTTCCAGTACCGCTTGAACCAACACCACCAAATGGTAGATAAGGTGAGACGATATGCATTAACGTGTCGTTCATACATCCGCCTCCAAAAGAAATAGAAGAAGTGATCAAATCTTGCATTTTTTCAGATTCTGAGAAAAAATAAAGAGCAAGTGGCTTTGGACGTCTGCGTACATCATCAATAACAGTATAAATATCTGTGAATTCAAGAACAGGAAGGATCGGACCAAAGATTTCTTCTTGCATGACAGGATCTTCCCAAGACACATTATCCATAATTGTTGGAGCAATGACACGGTCCTTTTCTTTATGTTGCCCACCTATTAATACGTCACCATCATTTAGGAATTCTTTTAATCTTTGGAAATGACGATCACTTACGATGTGACCGTATTTCTCATCAGACAATGGATCTTCTCCGTAGAATTCAACCAAAACTTGAGCCATTTGTTCTAACAATGCTTTCTTTACATCACGATGAACGTATAAATAGTCTGGAGCGATACACGTTTGTCCAGCATTTGTGAATTTACCCCACATGATTCGTTTAGCAGCCAAGTTTAAATTAGCATCTTTATTTACTATGGCCGGACTCTTTCCGCCAAGTTCAAGCGTTACCGGTATAAGTTGTTTAGCCGCAGCCTCCATCACAACTTTTCCGACTGGAACACTTCCTGTGAAGAAAATATGATCAAACGATTGCTTTAATAACTCCGTACTCGTATCTACGCCACCTTCAACGACAGCAATATACTTTCGCGGAAAGACTTCTCGAATCATTTTGGCAATCACAGCAGACACTGCGGGGGTTAGTTCCGATGGCTTTAAAACGGCACAGTTACCCGCTGCAATGGCACCAACAAGAGGGGCAATCTGCAGCTGGAATGGATAATTCCAAGGAGCAATAATTAATGTAACGCCATACGGCTCTCGATGAACATAACTTTTAGAACCAAGATGAGTGACAGGCGACTTCGCTCTCTCAGGACTCATCCACTCCTTTAAATGCTTTAGCGTAAACTTTATTTCTTCAAGCAGAAAACCAATTTCAGTTGTATAAGCTTCCCACTCTGATTTATGAAGATCTTCCTTAAGTGCTTTTAATACTTCAGGTTCATATTCTTTAATGACTTTTCTTAATGTCTCTAGCTTTTGTTTTCTGAAAGCATACGATTTCGTTTCCCCATTATAATAATACTCTCTTTGTGTTCTTACTATTTCTTCTATCACTTCCATCGTATCATCTCCTCAGGCAAGTCGCTTTATTGTTCTTAAGTTTAAACTTTTGAACATAAGGTGTCAAATCAAGACACTCCTAATGTTTAAATATCTCATTCATAGGGGAGAAAACTGTATAAAACGATTTACTAAAATCAAAACTATAGGATGCAACCAATAAGGAGGCTATTACCATCGAAACATTAGGTCACCATATTATCGCTGAAATGTGGAACTGTAACAAAGAGAAATTAAACGATTTAGTCTATATAGAAGAAACCTTTGCTAGTGCAGCACTTGAAGCTGGAGCCGAAATTAGAGACGTAGTCTTCCACCCGTTCGAGCCCCAGGGAATTAGTGGCGCCGTTATTATTGCTGAATCTCACCTTACCATTCATAGTTTTCCTGAACACGGATATGCTTCAGTAGATGTCTATACTTGCGGGGACAAAATTGACCCTTCAGACGCAACCAATGCTATTGCAAGAGCACTTGAAGCGAAGAAGATACACACAGTAAAAATTCCTCGTGGAACTGGAGAAATCACTGTGAATGAAGTTGAAAAAAGCGGCGTTGAAGCAAAGTAGAACGATCAAAGCGGATGCATATCGTGCATCCGCTCTGTCTTTCACTCCTGATTCAACAATTGTCTGTAATGGGCAAGGGCAAGGAGCGGCCAGATCATTTTATAACTGTGATAGTGAACGTAAAAGCCACCTGGTAATCCTGCTCCTGTTGGATAAGTGAGTTCTTTATTTTCAAAAGCACCTTTCGTAAGATACTCTACTCCTTTATGAAGTGCATCACATTTATCTCCACAAATTGTTAAAGCATCAACTGCCCAAGCGGTTTGGGAAGGTGTACTATAGCTAAGAGAAATATACTTTTTTTGTTCATCACTTTTACATGATTCTCCCCATCCACCATCTTCCTGCTGAATCTTTTTAAGAAATTCTAAACCCTTACTGATTGCAGGAAAAGACGAACTATACCCCGCTGCCTTCAGTCCAGTTACAGCTGCCCATGTACCGTAAACATAGCAAATCCCCCACCTTCCGCACCATGAACCATCACTCTCCTGGTTGCTAACAAGCCACTTTACTCCTCTTACTACTGATGGATGATTATGTTGTAACCCAGCGAAGTTACATAGAAATTCGACAGTTCTTCCGGTAAGATCAGCTGACGAATCATCAGGAAAAGAAGATTGCGCTCCATCGATCGGTAGCTCTTTCAATAGAAGAGCTTTACGGTCTGTTTCAAATGCGGGCCATCCCCCATCCTTATTTTGCATCGCAAGTATCCAGTTCACTCCTCGCTGCCAGCTGTATGAGGAAGAAGCATGTTTCATTGCTCTCAGGGCAGCTGTCGTATCATCTACATCTGGATGAATACTGTTTCCTTCACTAAATCCCCATCCCCCAGGTATAATATTCTGTTTTGCCATCGCCCAGTCTCCAAACTTTGTGTGTTGATTTCTTCCTAAATATTCACTTGCCTTCATAATGATAGGATCAACACTTGAAAGTCCTGCTTCTTGGAGCGTATGCGTTATTAGAGCAGTATCCCAAATCGTAGAGGGAGAGTTTTGAATATGATTCTCTGACAAACACAACATCCCCTTCAAACCATCTATAGCACGTAGAATAACCGGAGACTGTTTTTCATAACCAAGGGCGAGCATGGCATAAATCATGAAAAATGTGGCAGTAGCATAATTTAATAACGTTCCATCACTTTCAATTCGCTGTAACATATATTGTTCAGCTCTCTTTCTTGCTTTGAACAACTGATTATCTGGAAATTGAACTATGGAATCCCAAAATGATTTGATAGCGTCTGAAAAAACGCGTTCTTCATTTAATAAATGAGCGAGATCAGGTGTCCAGCTCGTCTTAATCGAATAGCGTAGATCCTGACATAAGATGATCGGCGCAAAATGAAGGCGGGCATAGGAGCTTAAATCAAAGAAAGAAACCGGGAAGGAACCAGGTATAAGCATAAATAACATCGGAAAATGGAAAAGCTGTGGCCATTCCAGATGACCATTTAATGCTAGAAAAACTTTAGTCATTGAATCCGTTTTCTCTATCCCTCCCCACTTTCGGATATACAACTCAGCTTTCTTCATCTGAGTATGCTCCCGCTCTATTTTCCCCGAATAAAGGAGGCTATGATACGCCTGAACTGTAGCCGAAAGATTCCCTTCATCATCTTCAAATAACTTCCAATACCCGCCCCTTGACTGATTCATCAGCAAACGATGAACAAGTTGATCCACTAATGTTTCTTCTTTCAATCCAAGTGTTCTTATGAGCACAATCATAACTGCATCAGTTAGAAGGCTATTCTCAAAACAGTAATGAAATGAGCCATTCTTCTCCTGGTGACTTACTGCTTCTTTTACTAATTCATCTATTCTCTCATTCACCCTCTTCATATCCATAACGGTACCTCCTGAATTTAGCTACCGTATTGTATTCACGAAATCTTTTGGCGATTCAAACCAAAAACTATTGTAAATTTTTTGAAACTTGTGTAAAATTCAAACGTATGTAAGGAATAAGGAGTGATTGAATGAAAAAATTTGGGCTTCCCATACTAACTGGCCTCGTTATTTTGTTATTAATTTTTCTCCATCAGCTGTCAATTCTTCAAGAAAAACCCGACGAAGAATGGAGTAGAACAATTGATTTAGACGTAGCGGCTGAGGATAGTGAAATGTTTGTGGAACATGAAGAAGAAAAAAGTACGTTATATTTCAGCGGCGATCCTGTGCGAAAAATCGTCGTTAACGAACAGCTTGAAACATCCTCAGAAAATCTCGAGTATGCTATTCCTGAAGGGTACTCTTTCTATGTTGATGATAAACAAGCCATTTACAAAAAAAAGGATAAAATTATCTATGCTCGAAATGGAGAAGAGCAATCCATCCTGAATAAGATTGAAGGTATAAATGCATCAAATGATGGGGTTATAGCCTGGTCACGCCACACGGTTTACTCCATTTCTCCAGAAGGAACAATTGATTCAGAAACGGAGTTACCTCAATACATAAAAGGTGGAACCTTTGCAGAAAATGGGCAGTTATTTCTTTATGTTCAATCAGAAGATACAAATCAATTTTTAACACTTGATCCAGGCAAAGAACCAGTTATTATTCACGAAACCCCTCTCTCGTCCGGAGAATTATACAGCAATCTCCAGATGATCCAAGTAGATGAAACCGTGACGTTTACATATACAGTTAGTGCAACAAGACAGGGAACAAGAGTGATTAACACTTACTTCGGCGAAAGTATTGGTGGAGAAGAGGCTACAGTTAACCTATTGAAAATCACTAATGTTGAAACAGGAGATAGCTTCCCAAGGCCTAACTATTTCTCATTAACTAAAGTAGATGGAAAACCTCATCTGTTGTTTAGTGCTGAGGGCGAAATATCTCCGAAGCGTTCAGTTATAAGTATTTATGAAGCATCGCGCCAAGATGGAGAATGGTTGGCTTCTAGAAGAAGTACAAGTGAGGAACTTTCAATACGGCCTGTTTCGATTACAGATCAATCACTAGTTTGGATGGACCAAGAAGACAATGGCCTGGTTTTACATGGGGCATCTACTGATTCAACCGTAATTGAGAGCAGTATTGAAACGTCAAAAGATGATCTGAAATTCGCTCTTTATTATACATTCACAGCAATTGTAGGTATGTTCGCAATGCTAGCTTTTTCCTTTGGTTTTCTGATTCTACCGGCAGTTGCTTTAATGTACTTATATTTTGCAAATACAACTGCAGTTGAGCAGGATAAGAGCTGGGTAGAATGGACAATTGTCCTACTTTGCGTTGGGTCCCAGATGATTTTCTTACCTTCGATTCTTGACGGCCCCTTTCAAAACCTTGCCCCTACCTATCTTACGTTTGAAGGAGCTCCATACGTCTGGCCAGTGATTATCTTCCTTGTCTCTTTCATCATCAGTCGAATAGGACAGGACCAAGAATGGACCATTCTTCAACGTACTTCTTATCAGCTAGGATTAAATCTTGGAATTCTCATTTTTTTGTTAGGACCTTATATTTTATAATAATCAAAAAGAGGATGCCCGCTATAATGGGCATCCTCTTTTTATTTCGCCTGTTCAGCCGCTTTGTCGTTTACAGCGAGAATCGCCTCATGCAGAAGCTGACTGAAATCTCCCTTCCTCAGAACATCTAGTCCTGCAGCAGTAGCCCCACCTGGTGTTGTCACTTGATCACGCAATTCTCCTGCGTCTCGCCCATCTTTAAGCATTGAAGCAGATCCATAGATCATTTGCACAACAAGCTTCCTAGCTACATCAGCAGTTAATCCATAAGACGCAGCCGTTTTTTCAAGTGACTCTGCTAAGTGATAAACAAATGCTGGGGCACTTCCCGTAATTGCAGTAAGATCATGAATTTGCTTCTCAGACAACTCTTCAGACTCTCCGATAGCATCCAGAATGACCTGAAGTGCTTCACGATGATCCTCTGTAACGTGATTTCCACACGTGAATAATGAAATAGACTCACCGATATCAGCCGCTGTATTCGGCATGATCCAGGCTGTTGGACGTCCTGGAAGTGATGCTTCTAAAATAGAAGGACCAATGCCTGCAGCAACTGTAATGATAAATTGATTTGTTACTCGATCAGCTAGCTCTTTAAGAACAGTTGGATGTGCTGCTGGGGGCATTGCTAGAATGACAATATCATGCTCGGAAATGACATCCTGCCATACTCCTGTTTCAACCTCATACGTTTTTCTCAAATCATCCAATTTCTTCTGATCAGATTGATTCGTTACCGTAATTGTCCCCATATTTCCAGACTGTTTAAGTCCTGAGAAAATAGCCTCAGCCATGCGCCCAGCACCAATAAACAAGATATTAGACTTTTTCAATGATACCCCTCCTCTTTTCCAACTTAACTATACCAAACTGATGTACAATAGAAAAACGCCGGATTATAACCGGCGCTTTGATTACCAAAATTTAAACCCAGGAGACCCGGGTGGTGCATGTTCAATCATATGAACGACTGGGACTGTATAAGCCACAAGTATGAGTATTATCGCAACGCTAAGCCATAGTCGCCAGTTTTCCAAAATAGCAGGCGTTTTCTCTGCATCTTCTGCCACTTCTCCAATCGGAAAATCTTCTTTTCCTTTTGGTGCCAAAAACGTGAGGTTCACAATAATGTAAACTAACAGCAATATGGCAAGAAACAGGATTGATCCACCAACGGCCATCGTCACTTCATATGGAATCCACCCTAATGCATCAGGATTATCCTGATAAGTCGTATAAGCTGTTCTCCTCGGTGCACCAAGTAAACCCACTGTATGCATGGCTCCTGACATAAAAAACATGCCAATTGCCCATAAAATTGTTTGGAAATTCGCAATGCTGTGCATTTTCCCCGTCAATACTCTTCCAGTAAGATGAGGAATTAGCCAGTAAGCAATGCCAAAGAAAGTAAGAGCCACACTTGAGGCAACGGTAAGGTGGAAATGCCCAGTTACCCAAAGCGTGTTATGCACAATCTGGTTCATTTGGTTACTTGCATTAATGATCCCACCAGCACCAGCTGGAATGAAAATCAACATTCCGACCATGGGCGCAAAGAACCGCGCATCTCTCCATGGTAAGACTCTGAACCATCCAAAGAGGCCCTTTGCCCCTTTGCGACGACCAGCGATTTCAAAAGAAGCGAATAGTGAGAAGGCCGTCATGAGTGAAGGAACAATAACCATAAACGTTAACACAACCTGTAGAAATTTCCAAAAAGGAGAAATGCCAGATTCGAGTAACTGATGATGAAATCCTACCGGTATCGAAAATAGCAAGAAAAGGACGAAAGACAAACGTGCTAAAGAATCACTGAAAATTTTACCACCTATAATTTCGGGTATAATAACGTACCAACAGACGTAGGCAGGTAATAACCAAAAATAAACGAGCGGATGACCAAAATACCAGAAAAGCGTACGACTTAGAAGAATATTTATTTCATCCACCCAACCGAATGACCAGGGAATAAACTGAAAGATAACTGAAACAGCAACACCAATCGTAGCGACAAACCACAGCACCATCGTCATCACAGCCATGAAGCTAAATAATGGAGATAGCTTCTCATGAGAAACTTTTTTCCAAATGTAGTACTGATGACACATCGCACCGCCCGCTAACCATGTTCCGATAATAAACAACGTTAATCCAATATAAAACCATGGAGACGCTTTTAACGGGGCATAGAAAGTATACAGAACCGTTCCCTCATTTAATAAAACCATAACAGTTGTAAGAACCGTTCCAATCGTCATTATGATATATCCCAGCCACGCCATACGGTATGGTTGGTCATAGAACTTCCCCATTGTTCTGCTCATGCCGGCATAAAAGAACCCAATAATAAAATATGTTGTAAAAATAAGTGCGAGTAAGATCCCGTGTGCAGTTAAAAGCTGATAATATCCTATTCCTGCTGGTAACTGAATTGTTCCACTTCTTACTAACGTTTGTAGTAATCCTGCAATACCACCTAATAAAACAGCTACAAAGGCAATTAACAAATGAGCCATACTGAGTTTTGCATCATTTCGATCTACTATAGAATGACTCATTTTGTCACCTCCAGAGGTACACCCATTGCCTGATGTCCTACACCGCAATATTCATTACATAAAATCAGGAATTGTCCTGCCTCATCAAATGTATGTGTAATGGTATTCACGTGCCCAGGTGTAATCATCATATTCACATTCGTCTTTGGGATTTGAAATCCATGAACAACGTCTTTACTAGTAACTTTAAAATGAACGGTAGCCCCTTCAGGTATTTTCAGCTCATCATTTGATTGAAAAGTGAAGGCTTGAGCAACTAAAACCGCTTCATATTCATTCTCACCTATTTTCTTTAAACCAGGTTGATCAAAGGGCGCGGTTACATCTACTTTTGTTGGATCAAGAATATCGTCTTCACTCGGTGGCGTATGCCCCATTGCGAAAGCGTTCACACCAATGACTAAAAGAAAAAGAATAAGTGTCCCGCTTCCAATCATAAGCCAAAGCCTTTCTAATTTGTGCATGTGCATCTCTTTTCCCCCTTTCTAAAGACGAATCATATATAGCCAGTAAACCCCAATCCAGGATAATAGAATAAAGCCACCAAGTAACATTACTGCGACCATCGTCCCTTTCAGGTTTGGTCCTCCCTTATTAATTACAACTTTTCTCGCTGTTTCTTTCTTCTCCTCAAGAGCCCTCATCACTCATCCCCCTTTATCCTTCACTATAGGTTTATTGTATGAGAATACAGATCCCTAATCTGTGACTAAACTCACTAAATGAGAGAACATTCACCAGTTAGCCAATATCCTCTTCCCTAATCTCCGCACGCCATCACGATCAAGTCAAAAAAAGAGTCCAGGATTAAACCCCCTGAACTCTCACGCCTTATAACCTGCATATGTTTTTTGGACAGCCTTCGCAATGACAAATGGCTTTCAATTTATCGAGATCTTCAATCAGGATTGCTCCCCCATCATAGGCTATAATCTCATCCTTCTTTAGCTGGTTGAGCATTCGATTAACCGTTTCTCGAGTTGCTCCAATCAAGTCTGCAAGCTCCGTATTTGTAAACTTCGTAGTCATACGAATACTTGGTCCTTCTTCAACCCCATAAGTATTGGCGATTCTAATCAAAGTTGAAGCGAGTGCTCCATGCTTTCCAAAAAACATCAAATCGCGTAATTTTGTTTGGGTAAAACGCTGCATATAGCCCATCCATTTCATAAATTCAATGGCAAGATCCCCATTTTGCCATAAAATTGTTTCAAGATCTTTCTGCTGAATGATACCTAGACTACAATCCGTCATGGCTTCTGCACTAAAGCTATTCTGCGCATGACTATCATCATAGAATTCTCCAAACAGATCTCCTGCTTGAAAATGATAAAGTACAAGATCTTTACCCTCATCAGAACTCTTCGTAAGTTTCACTGCTCCGCTTTTCAAGTAGTATATATGATTCGATTCATTGCCTTCCCAATAAATCGTTTCGCCACGCTTAACTTGCTGGTCATACATTAATTCCTCTAATTTAATAAAATTATCCTTTGAAAATGACTGTGTATTGTATCCCCCTTTATTCATAGTGGAGATGGGACAAGTAACTTTCATGATTTTCGCCTCCTATAATGTTTCTCTTAACATCATTATAAGAGTTACACTCCCTTCTAAGTGTGATATACATCACACCTTAATCATTTTTCTCTTAAAAATGTGACATTGTTTACAGCCTTATTTTCCTAAACCATATTACATTTAAGTTAACAAAAAAATTGGAAGGTGATGAGCATGCTAACAGGAATCATTTTAGCCGGAGGACCTAATGATTATGTAAAAGGTCATCATAGATCCCTTCTACTACATCATAATGAGCTAAGGATCTTATGTCAGATCAAAAAAATGAGTCAAATTGCAGATGAGATCATTATCGTTACAAATAATCCTAGAGAGTTACTACCACACGTGCCAACAAATATTCGCATCATTACGGACTTTTATCCAAATAGGGGACCTATAGGAGGATTGCATGCCGGACTATCTCTCGCTAGAACAGAAATAGCGTGGGTTATTGAAGTAGACACACTTTCCATTTCAGCATCTATGACAAGTAAACTAATTAAAAACGTATTGCGCTATCATGTAGATGGCGCAATTCCATTTGTGGATGGGACACTTAAACCTCTACAGGGCGTCTATAGGACAAGTACAAAAGCAACCTTAACGAAGTTACTTCAACAAGAAGATACCACTCTGTCTACTTTTCTAGAAAACATTCAGACCGTTTCAGTGAGCTCTAATTCAGACTATAAAATCCGATCACATCATACGCCCCAATAGACATGGTGAATTCACCATGTCTATCCTTTTGATAGGAACATGCTTTTCTCATCAAAAGGTGATAATATAACGGTGATGCAAACTAATGTCATATTAATCATATACATATGGATATGGGTGAACTTAATGAAAAAAACATCCGTTATTGTTGGAATACTTTTCTTTATTGTGGCTGGTCTCATAGTTGTGCTTTCTACACAAAATGAAACTGAACCTCAGCAGCCGTCTGAGCTGCTCACGACCTATCGGAACATCTCTCAACAAACTGAGGAGAATACAGCTATTAAGAATGCTTCCTTAACGCTTTCGGCGGTGGGAGATATACTCATTCACGACCGAGTTTATGAAAAGGCAGTAGTAGGCAATGGATTTAACTTTAATCCAATGCTTGAAGATGTTCAAAACCAATTAAAGAAATCTGATATTACGATCGCCAATCAAGAAACCGTCATCGGCGGGACATCAATCGGCCTTTCATCTTATCCTTCTTTTAATAGTCCAACAGAAGTTGGGGACACACTTAAAAATTCCGGAGTAGATATTGTATCGATGGCGAACAACCATACTTTAGACCGAGGAGAAAAAGCCATCCAAAATGCGATTAAACATTGGAACAAAATCGAAGTTCTTTATACAGGAAGTTATGTTTCAAAAAAAGATCGCACTATCATTAGAACGATTGAACATAATGGGATAACGCTGGCTTTTCTCTCCTATACTTACGGAACCAATGGCCTCCGCCCTCCTGGAAATAAACCTTATCTCGTGAACTATATTGATAAACAACTCATAACTCAAGATATTCAAAAAGCCAAAAAGGTAGCGGATGGGGTAGTTGTAAGCTTACACTTTGGAAATGAATATGAACGCTATCCAAACAATAACCAGCTAGAACTTAGTTCTTATGTAGCTGAAGCGGGAGCAAACCTGATTTTAGGTCATCACCCCCACGTTCTCCAGCCGTTAGAATGGATTGAAACAAAGGACAAACGCAATGTATTGGTTGCCTATTCACTAGGTAATTTTTGGTCAGGTCAAAAAGGGGATTACAAAGATATCGGAGGCATTCTTGAGGTTCAATTCATCAAAAAGAATTTCCGAGGAAACTCTATGCTCTCAATCACTTCCCCAGCATTTACACCAACTTATGTAGATAATGAGTATAAAGTCCACCTGCTAAGTGAAGTGAAACCTGATTTATTAAATGAAATGAATCTTCATATGAAGCAGTGGATGCCAGATTTACAGGTTCCAAAACCATAAGAAAAAAGCCCGTTGTCAACGATAACGGGCTTTTTTCTACGATAGGGTATATCAACCATCAACAACAAGATTATGACCATTAATATAACTTGCGTCCTCACTTGATAGAAAGTAAACCACTTTTGCGATTTCAAGAGGCGTTCCAAATGACCCTCTAGGATGTTGTTTATAGGCTTTCTGAAACCCATCCTCTGTGCCATATAACTTCCGAGCAAGAGGGGTATCAATTGGTCCTGGCGAAATAACGTTCACACGTATTTTCCGCTTCGCATAACGACTTGCCAATGATTTCGATAGTGAGACGATACCTGCCTCTGTTGCATTGTAAGCTGGAAGAGCTGCGATGGAGGTTCTCAATGCGTTACTTAAAAAAGCATATTCCATGTATCTGGACCAACAATCCCATCTACTGATAATCCTTTTCTTTTCTGATAAGCCCTTACAGCCTTTTCAGTTGCGGGTCCAAAGATACCATCTGGGTTCACATTAACCGCTCGTTGAACGGCTTCTACATCTTTGCCACGATCGCCATTCATCACATATCGACCAGGGTAAGGTCTTACTGGAGCATTCATAGAGAACCCACCTTTTGGAGCTCGCTTCAACGCACCAAGTGTTTTGGGACCAACAATCCCATCTTCCACTAGACCTGTTAATCGCTGAAACTTCTCAACTGCTTCCTGTGTTTCTCTTCCAAAAATACCGTCCGCCCCAAATTCACGCAGGTCCATTCCTACACGAATGAGAAGGTCTTGAATTCTCTCAACTTCTTTCCCACGATCACCTGCACTAACAATAAGTGTGCTAGTAGTAGATTTCACCTTCCCAGGGCTACTTATTTCTTTAAAGTTTTTCCAAACGCCTGTTACATCTTCAATAAAAGTCGACCATGTAATTCCATAGCGATTTAATGCATTCTCAGGGTCTGTTCTACGTGTTGGATCAAGTGTTGAGTGGGCAACTATATCTGATTCAGGATCGAGTTTATATTTATCACATAAATAAGCATGGTACCAAACATAGCGGTCATAGGCCTCTATAAAGGATATACCTCCTCCCCAACAAAGTTCCACACCGATCGCCTTATCGTTCGCATCTCCATTGTAAAGAAGATTGTCCTTTTCCGTTACATAACGTACATGCCATGCTTTTTCAGTTAATGGAATGATTTCAAGAATAATCGAATCATCAATAAACGTATGAGCAGACGCTGAGATAATATTTTTAGCAAAATAGGCTCGATTTACGTATGCCGTTGAACCTGGATTACCTGTATCATGAGCGACAATAAAGCTAATTCCATCATTTTTTTCTTTTGGTCTGGACTTGCCTTTATCGATATAGTCTCTAGTAATTGTATATTTTGAATTACTTGCCATTATTTCACTCTCCCTTTCTTTTCTTCCCCCCTCCTCTCTAATATCCATCATATGTAAACAAATCTTATCTGGCTCGCTTCTTTGTGTCTTATCAAATAAAATTAGTCAGGTGCTGAGTAGCCCTGACTAATTTATTGATTCTTCGTTATCAATTAGACGATCATTCATAAACCCTTCCCAATCACTAAATTGATAAAGAGTCGGAGTGAGCACCAATTTTTCTAATATCCCTGCATATGTTTCTTTGTTGTTATCATCAATTAACGTTGATAGAGCTGTTCGAATCATTTCTGCTTCTCTACGCGTTATGTTCATATGAAGTCCTCCTTTCCCCTTTTTACATAATTTCTCCGATAGACGTCATAATCATGTGCTTTTTTTGCCAGAATAACGATGAGGTGAACACAAAATGAATCAGGGAATGAATACAGCTTTATCAGCGATCCTGCTAGCACAAGGGTTAAAAATAGTAACACATAAAGCGAAATCGGGACATTGGGATTGGCACCCTTTCTTTCAAACGGGAGGAATGCCAAGTTCTCATTCTGCAGGTGTTTCTGCTTTAGCTACTTACACAGCATTAAAAACAGGAAAAAGCTCTGTCGAAACAGCACTGGCTGTCGTATTTGGAGTGATCGTCATGTATGATGCACAGGGTATTCGACGACATACGGGCGAGATCGCTCGATTGGTCAATGACCTAGATGAAGACTTCGAACTATTATCGGGGCACTATCCTGATTTATTTCACGCGAGACGAGATGTTGAACTCAATGAACTTCTAGGTCATCAGCCTGCTGAAGTGGCCGGTGGTGCTTTGCTAGGGATTGGCCTTGGGTTAATAGGTTATTTCTCGAGGAAATAATTAACAAATAAAAAGTTGACAATACTTCTCAAGCGTGTATAATGTGTAGTTGGGGTAACAAAAACCCGATATTAACAACTAGCTCCTTTAAAATAAGGAGAACTAAAATTCATAACTGGAAAGGTATGAACAGCATGATTCTAATTGGCTTGTATCAAGTTAATGGCCATACTACAATTGCTGTTGATCCTCCTCACTCACACTGGCGCGGCTTCGGAGCCGTAAGGATGGAAGAGAGGTAGGGCTTTCGTTGTTTGAGAGATCAACAGATCTCTATGGTATGTTTACCGCGGCAATGAAGGAGTTACTGTTAATAAATAACGATCGTTATATAAAACGTAGAAAGAGCGCATCTAAGCGATGCGCTCTTTATCAATTTATAGAGAGTTGCCTTCATCTTTTCTAACAATGATGTCGGCAATCACGCCTCCAGTATAGAGGATGGATGAAATAATTCCACTAACACCAAATGCACCTAATGCAATAATCCAGCGCATTGGATAAGGTTCTTCAATAGTTGAATAATTTGGTAAGTTTTCTCCAAGGGTAATACCAATGAATATAGCGGCCACAATACCTGCTAGTAATGTGTATACTGACATTTTTCTAAGTAAATATCCGTTCACGTTCATTACCTCCTTCTCTCCTAATCATTCCCTCTAAATAAGCAACAAAACATGAAAGGAATCTGATCAATAGTGAAATATTGCACTGGTCATTATTTATTCCCCGGTGTTTATTGTGGTAAAACCATAGAGCTAGGTAAAGAGAGAAAGTATTGAACTACGGCTACTATGTTAAAATAAGATGAAACACTACAAAAGTGCACCAATCATGATAGTGTTAACGACATAAAGTACTGATACGACATTTAACAGAAGCCCCCTGTGGCCAACTATATACGATAATAAAGGAGTAACGATATGACAATGTTTGATCAACACCCTTTTCTTTCTGAAAACTGGCAAGCTGCCGGCTTTAGTAATTTCTCAATGGTTCAAGAACAAGCCATCCCTCGGATTTTGAACGGAGAAGACTTACTAGTTGAAGCTCCAACCGGCACTGGAAAAACACTTGCTTATCTTTTACCGATAATGCAAATGCTTGATCCAGATAAAAAAAATACACAGGCTATTATTCTTGCTCCTACGCGAGAACTCGCCATGCAGGTTTTTGAAGTTTCTCAACAATTCCTAAAGGGCAGTAACATGACAGCTGCTTCAATGATTGGGGGAGCTGCTATTAAACGACAGTTAGACAAACTTAAGAAGCACCCCCAGCTCATTGTTGGTACACCCAATAGGATTGCTGAGCTAATTGATATGAAGAAATTGAAAATGAACGAAGTAAGAACCCTTGTAGCCGATGAAGCTGATCAAGTGCTACATCCGTCTACCTTTGAAGATGTCTCCTATATTTGTCAATCTGCACTTAGAGATTGTCAGCTCCTTTTCTTCTCTGCCACGCTCAGTGATAAAGTGCTATTGCAGGCAAAGAAACTATCTGATAATCCATCCGTCTTAAGCATCAAGGCTACAGCAGAAGACAAAAAAGCGATTGACCACAGTTACTATGTGACAAATCGACGAGAGAAGCCAGAATTACTGCGGAAGCTAGCTCGTAAAGACGGTGTAAAAGCGCTAGCCTTTGTTAACAACAGTAACTACCTCTCTCGATTGAAAGACATTCTTGCAACTAAGAAAATTTCATTCGATGTATTAGATAGTTCGACAAATAAAACGGAAAGAAAGAATGTATTAAATCGTTTCCGTAATGACCAAATCCAATTGCTTATAACAACTGACCTTGCTGCAAGAGGACTAGACATCGATAATATTACTCATGTTTTCCACTATGATTTATCTGAAGATGCAAGAACATACCTGCATCGCTCAGGACGAACAGGACGCATGGGGAAAGAGGGTTCAGTTGTCACGCTATTGCTCCCTGGTGAAGAAAAGTATCTTGAGAAAATTACCCAAAAGCTAGATCTTGAACTCACTAGAAAGAACGTGCCAAGACCATCTACTACTAAATCTCGTAAGCGTCATTAAGTAAAATACAAAAAGCGGTCTTTCATCGATAATTATCGATGAAAGACCGCTTTTTGGTTCTATTAATCCCCATTAAACATATCGAAAAGACCTCGTGCCATGCTTCCCTCGCCCTTACTTCCACCTGGCGTTTGAGGCATAGCTGCAAATACTCTGCTTGCAAGACGACTAAACGGAAGTGACTGCACCCATACGGTTCCAGGCCCTTTAAGCGTTACAAAAAACAGCCCTTCTCCTCCAAATAAAGCTGTCTTTACTCCTTTAACAAACTCGATATTGTAATCCACCTCTCCAGTCATCGCCACTAAACAACCCGTATCAAGACGAAGCGTTTCCCCCATTTGAAGCTCCTTTTTGTGGATCGTTCCTCCAGCATGGACAAAAGCCATACCATCTCCCTCTAGCTTCTGCATGATGAACCCTTCTCCTCCAAAGAAACCAGTGCCTAATTTCTTCTGAAGCTCGATACCTACTGATACGCCTTTTGCTGCAGCTAGAAAAGCATCCTTTTGACAAATAATCTTCTTATCCCATTCACTTAAATCCATGGGGATAATTTTCCCAGGATAAGGTGAAGCAAAAGATACATGCTTCTTCTCTTTTCCTTCATTTGTAAAAGCTGTCATAAACAAACTCTCGCCAGTTAAAACCCGCTTACCTGCACTAAATAATTTCCCCATTATCCCGCTTTGTTGACCACTTCCATCGCCAAAAATAGTCTCCATTTCAATATGATCTTCCATCATCATAAGGCTCCCTGCTTCAGCAATAACGGTTTCCCCTGGATCAAGTTCAACTTCTACAAACTGCATATCATCCCCATATAGTTTAAAATCTATTTCGTGGTTGTTCATTCACAGCTCTCCCTTTTATTATAGTGATAGCTATACGTTCTAACATAATGAAAGGTTTCGAATTCCTTACAGTAAAAAACCTGCTCCACAGGGAGACAGGCTTTTCACTCTTTACTTTGTACGGGCCATTTCTTTTTCATCCAGCGGGGATACGCGTTTTACTGTTCGGCAAACTTCTTCTATATCAAATGGTTTAGCAAAATGAGTAATTGCTCCTAGTTTCATAAATTCTTGCACGAGCTGTAATTCACCATATGCAGTCATAAAAATAACCTGAACTTTTTCATCAAACTTCTTTAACGCTTTAAAGACTTCTAATCCATCCATACCGGGCATTTTCAAATCGAGGATTACGAGATCAGGACATTCCTGCTTAAAAAGCTCAATTGCCGTCAAACCGTTCGCAGCTTGAAGTGTTTGATACCCTTCTTTCTTAAATAGTTCACCCAATAACACTCGAATGCCATACTGGTCGTCCACAATTAATATCTTCTTCATCGTATGCCCACCTTTTTTGCGATATAGTCTCAGATCATGTGACTTCCTATCATTATTGTGCATCATCTAAAGCCGATTGAAAATAACTTCGTCGAAACTAGTCACGAGATTACAAATCTCGCACATTTTCGCCCTATCAAACGTTCATTATCAAGAAATGTAAGCGCATTATAGAAGACAGACGTTCTTTTTTACCATTTTACAACTTTTTACTGATTTTTCGTTTTATTTTATGAGACAGGGGAAGAGTTTACTAGAACAAATTGAGGAGGGTATATCTAACCATGACTGGTCCTACAATCCAGACGATTAAAGAAATTGAGAACAAAGCTATGAAAGATCATCGAGAGGCATCAGAAGCAAGAAATGTTGTAAGAGAAGCTACAAAAGTGAATTCAATCCATCCCTCATAGACCATAATTTAACTATAAAGCTAGAAAAGCAGATAGGCGCATATGCGCCTATCTGCTTTTCTACATCAATGAAACAACCGCCGTTTGGCGGTTGTTCATTATTTATTTTATTTACGCTTGCGATAAGTTCTCTTCAGTTCCATTTCAGCTGCTTCGTCTAACGTTTCGGGATTGTCTGGATCTCTTTCAAGAGTTCTTTCTACATCACGTTCAATCACATCATCAAACGTTTCAGTACCTTCTGTTTCGACGATTATCTTTTCGATATCGCGATTAACGACTGTAGACATTGGAACTTCCGACTCGTCTAACTCTGCTGCTCGCTTGATTGAATAACCGCTTACTAATGCTTCTTCCTCTGCAGCAGGTGTTTCTTTCTCACCTTTGCGATTCTTCACTTTGTCCACAATGTCATTTGATTTAGTTTTGACGGATTGAGCAAAAGCGCTCGATTTATTTTTCATGTTACCTGATACTTCTACACTTTTATCTTTTGCCTTTGTCACACTATCACTAATATCATTTCTAAGCTCTTTTCCAGCCTTTGGTGCAAGCAGAACACCAGCTGCTGCTCCTACCATACTACCTGCTATGGCAGCTATTGCCGGACCTTTAAACTGACTTTCTGACTTCACTGGATCTGTTCGATCAATACGAATCACTTCTCTAGTTGAGGATGAATATCCTTCTGGTGCTGGCTCGCGTTCAACCTTCACCTCATGGTTTGATTTTGAATCTTTCATCGTTATCCTTCCTCCTTAACAGATTGAATGTTTGATTTCTTAAATCGATACTTTTCCCACATTGCCAGAGCAGTACTTCCCCAATTCGCCGCCTCTGCAGCTTTTCCCTGCTTCGACTCAACACCTTTTTCAACAGAGTGGCTTAGCTTAGAAAAAGAGCGTGATAAATTTTGAAGAGAATCTCCTGTTTCTTTAACTGACTCAAACACTGGTGAGAATTGACCGACCTTTGATTGAACTTCATCAGCAAGTACATTTGTTTTATGCAACATCATTGTGGTTTCTTTCGATAATCCATTGATCTGCCCTTGTAAAGAATCGATCATTTCTGCTGTGTTAGAAAGAGTTTTTTCAGTAGATTTCAACACTTTAATTAAAAATACGCTTAATACTGCGAACACGATTGCGATAATAGCTACCGCTACATAAAGAATAATTTCCATTACGATGCCTCCTACTTCTATTTGAATATAATTACCAATACCCTAGAGCAGGAAATATAATCATAAAATTAACGAGCCGTAAAATAACTTTATACTAAAAACACTTCTTCAATAGTTGTTTTCAGCCTACTAAATAAAGGAAATTGAGCCTCTTGAGGTGAGAGGCCTTCTAGTAAACTATTGTAAATCGACTCATAATACCACTTTTGCTTTTCTCGACCACGGTTAAACCTCTGCCAAATTTGTTCTCCTACTTGATCATAATCTTGTTTGATTGTCGTTAAGTTGTGAAGTTTATCAGCACAAGTGATTTGTTTTACTGAAAATGGCGCTTTCTTCATCTTTTCAATCGTATGTTCCTTTCTTTTTTCCCATTCTAATTGCTTATCAGTTTCAGAACACGCCGCTACTAAATTCGCCACAACTTGACCAAACTCTTCATTCAACATTTCATACGTCATTGACGTATCCTCTATCACATCGTGAAGAATTCCTGCTGCAATCGTTTCTTCACAAGCTCCTGATTCCATTAAATAGAATCCAACTGTTATTGGGTGGGAAAGATAAGGGAGTGTTGATACTTTCCTATATTGGCCATCATGAGCCAATGCTGCTATTTCGACTGCTTTCTCAATGATTTTCATATACAATTCCTTCTTTCTGATCACGTTTTAACGGGAATCGCCTTTGATAAGTCACCATTCTCCAAATCCATTCGATTGGTCCATACTTAAATTTAGATAGCCAGACTCTACTGAAGCCGATTTGTATAAGAAAAATACAAATTAATATAAGAACCCCCGTGCTTACTTCTGTTTCTCCATAAAAACCTAATCCATAATTGTAGAAAATAAGCGTACTAACAATAGATTGCATTAAATAATTCGTAAGAGCCATTTTCCCTACCCATTCAAGCGGTTTAAGACTTCTTCCTGAATAATAAATTAGGGAGATTGCCGCCATATAAAAGAGTGAAACAAGTGGTCCACCGAGACTATCCTGAAGATGCGTAAAGGCGTAAGATTCAAAAACAAAAGGCGTTAACTTCACCAAGAATCCTAGTGAGCCGATAACGAGTAACTTTTTCACTAATAATAACTGAATGCGATTCCCATTGAACCATCCTTCTTTCGCAAAAGCTGCCCCTATTAAAAAATAAGGAAAAATAGAAAATAGAAGAAAAACGCCACTTACTCCTCCATTTACGTAATACCAATCACTAACTCGTTCATTTAAAATCTCAATATAGCTTCCCGAACCATACACCAAAATCGAATTTCTTATCGCTTCCGAGTCATGCGATGTTAAGTCAGCCATATTAAACGGTAGCAACAAGAGAAAGAATATGACGGCATAAAACAACCATAATCCCAGACCTATTTGCAATAGTCGTTTCCCTTCCATTCGAATAAAGAAGAGTAGCAACAAGCCACATAGACTATACGTAAATAGAATATCTCCATGCCAAATGGCAACAAAATGAAAGATTCCAATGATAAATAGGAATAGCAAGCGTCTTAGCATTATAGGAAGAAATCTAGAGCCACGTGATGTTACTCGATTTTGTAGAATAATAAAACCATACCCAAACAAGAAAGAAAATAACGGGTAGAAACTGCCTTGTGCAAAAAAATCAATAAGGTTCATGACAAGCTGATTCCATTGATCACCCCAGTAGTTTATTTTATCAACGTACATCCATGGAGAATGAAAATCGACCATGTTAACAAAAAAAATACCAAGCAAAGCAAAACCACGCATGGCATCAATAGATTTAATTCGATCACTTGTACTTGTAGGATTTAGGGCTGCATTCTTCATTTCATTCATCCTTTACTTGAGTTCTTTTCCTTTCAGAAATCGTTCCACATCATCACAGCGTTCTCCTTCTTTTGACTCTTCTTATCAGATATTAGAAGGATGACCAGCATGAATTTCTATTCTCAAATAAGACATTTTGAATATATTTCAAGGAAAATCTACCCAGTTTACATCAAACTATTCTATAATAAACACACACACAAATTATGGAAACATTACTATATGAAACCCTTCGCGCATGCAGATCGTCTTTTGTTTGAAGGGCCGAAGGAGGAAGGCGCAACCTTGGGGAACAAAGAACCAACAGAATATCTTGACCTTACCAATAAGGAAGCGGTCCTTGAAATGATAATGGATGAATACGGTGAAAGTGTTGTTTGGCTTGCTTTCAGTTATTTAAAAGACAAAGAAAAAGCGGAAGATGTTGCACAAGAAGTCTTTATTGCTTGCTATACAAAATTAGATACTTTTAATATGGAAGCCTCACTCAAATCCTGGGTATTAACTATAACTGCGAATAAATGTAAAGACGTACTCAAAAGCTGGTCTTATCGAAATATTGTGTTTGCTCAATCCTTATTAAATACATTTAAACATAGCAGCTCTGAACCTGACATGGCCTTAATTGGGTCAGAAGAAAATAAAGAACTTACTACAAATGTTCTTAAACTTCCAGCCAAATATCGAGAAGTCATTTTTCTTCATTACTTTGAGGATTTAAAGGTTCAAGAAATCAGTGATTTGTTATCAATTAAAGAAAACTCGGTTAAAACAAGATTACGGCGTGCCAGGATGCTACTTAAAGAAATGTACTAAGGAGGGTGACAATGGACAAACGATTGAAAGACCTTCGTTCGCGAATGATCGATACAAAAGCTGTCACCTTCGATCATACTCATAAAGATCATATTCGAAGAAGAATTAAGGATACAACCATTTCTAGATTCAATCTGATAAAATCTCTACAAAACTTTTTTCCTATTGCACTAACTTACCTTACTCTTCTTTTCCTAGTAGTTAGCACTGGACTATTTGCAGCATCTGAAGTTGGCCTTTTACCTAAGAATAGTTCTGTTAGCGTTAGTGAACATTCTCTTACAAAAGAAATGTTATATGAAAATGTCCTTGCCTCTACAGAAATGATTGATATACAGAAGGATCAGGAAAAAGTTCGCTCTATTGCCCATTCGTACTTAGAAAATCAGCGTAACTGGAAGATCACCAATCATAGCGCTACCTATGGAACTCATTCCACTGTTCTTGTTCAAGGTAAAATCACAGAAGGATATTTTGACAAGATGACTTTCAGTATCTGGATTGAACCAGAAACCGGTCTTCCATTAAACTTTGTAATTCGCAATCAAGAAAGTAGTGTCCTTGAACAATTTAAACTACCTGACGAAACACTCGCCCATGTTGAGCGGCAAAATTAAAGGCTCCCGTTTTGAAACGGGAGCCTTTATTAACTATTTGCATGTGTCATCTAATACTCGGGAAGTATTTAATAGAAACTCCCGATCAAGATCAGGAAGTTCATCGAGATCAATACTTGTTAGTAAGTATTGATGGAATCTCTGAACATCTGCTTTAATTTCTTTGCGTTGACCATCCGCGGTTAAAATAAGTGCATCCAGTATACCATTTAACATGGATACATCGTCTTTACCGTAGTGTCTAATCTGATAAAAGGCCTTATAAAGATATTGAAAGAAAGGCTTAGGCGTAGTTAATACACGTAAATTTCTCTTCTCATCAAAAAACGCTTCCTTAGGTTCATACGTATGGCCAATTTTGGCGAGAATTGTACCAATTCGATTCGTGCAGTTCACAGCTGTGTGAGGATCATTAACAGAGGGAGAAATAGCCCTAAGAGCAATATCAACTAGTTTTTGAATTGAAAATTCTAAGTCTTGGTCATTTATTCTCTCTGTTCCAATTGCAATGATATTTAATATGTCACTTGATGAAACCGAAGAAGCATCTTTGGCCCAAATCGTGGCAATCCTAGACCCGTTTTGTACATAGTTTCCTACATCTGCATCTAGTCTTAGTACACTTTCATATTTAGTAGCCAAGTTAACTAGTTTAGCGTAAGGTATTCGCTGAATGTAGCCCATTTTCTTACTGTATATCGGTATACCAGCCTCTTCTTTTAGCTCTTCTTCTTCCCATCTATCCCACTTTTCAAAAGTTTCGCCTTCATGTAATTCATTTTTACTTTCTACAAGGTATAGCGATCTGCGCGTGATTTTTTCAATCAGATTGTTGACCTGAACGAAAGTAGCCGAATGATGAATAAACAATACAAAGAACAATAAACACGCAATCGCAAGGATCACTGTTAAGAGAGGTGATAAGATAATTCGACCTTCCTTACCAGTTAATAGAAGCATGTTCACAAGGGCAAAGATAAATCCTGCCACAAAAACACCTAGCACGTGCTGTGTAAAGCGGTCAGAAATAAAATCTTGTAACACCCTCGGTGAGAACTGTGAAGAATAGGTTGTCAGCACAACCATAATAGATGAAAATGAAATGGTTGTCATCGTTAATATAGCCGTAATTAACGGTGCATATAGTGCCTGAGCGATTTTCTCGGTAGCTAGAAATAGTTTTGGAATTGTTCCATCCAGTTGCGAAATGTACATAATGTCAATCCAAGTACTAAGAGCGACAACTACGATAGATATGATGCCATATACGACTGGAAGGAACCAGAAGCTGTTGCGTAAATTAATCGATGTCTTAGAAAAATTCATGTGCAAAATCCTCTTTCACTATTGTGTCATCTCTTTCTTGTTCCCTCATTCATTTGAGCTAATCCCAATATTTAATGATGGATTAATATCCCATGTGAGTAGCCGTGCTTTGTAATATACCTCATGCTCTTCTGATGATCCGAATGGTGGCAAAATGAACGCAAACCATGAACATAACTTTTAATAAATGAACGGTAGAATCCTATATCTATCTTTCCCCCATTCGTGATAAGTTTCCCCAACTGACATATAGAGCATTCTTTCTTCAATCCGGATACGGTATAAGAGAGCCGGGACAATGAGTAGAATGGATAGTAAAATGCCGCCCCACGTGCCTATGTATAATGGAAATCCTATCATGATCAATAGAAGTCCAGTATATAGTGGATGGCGTAATAAACGATAGGGACCAGAACTAACAAGATCTACTTTGCTTTCTACCACTACGTTTCTAGAAAAAAAGCGTCCTAGTTCTTGAATACCCCAATATCTTAATACAATCCCACTTCCATAAAGAAAGAGCCCAAAAACTTGATTAAATATGTTGTTTTGAAATGTGAATAGACCAACCCCACTAACATAGAGCGTTCCTATAATCACACCAGAGATCGCTAACAAAATAAAAACAAAGGACCGCTTCTCAGAAGAAGAGGTTTCTGTGTTTTTCTTTCCTCGTTTCATGATAAATTCACTCACCCATAAAACCGAAAGCAGAATGAATAATACATCAATTACACTCATGGCGCTCCCCCTTTATTATACCTTAATCAGCAGTATACCAGACTTCAATCCTTACTGTCTGACATAGATAGGGGCTTTGTATAAAACAGTCACTTTATACAATCCCACAAATGAAAACCCTTACATTAAGCAAAAGTTCTCCACTATACTTATACAACTTCGCGAATAAAATGGATATTATTGTAAACAATTCATGTTTTTCACTTCTTATATGGAGTGGTGAGCAAGCCTCTCATCTTCTAAGCGTATGTTAAACGAGTTTAGAGCAAACATCGTCCATATTCTTAGTTATTCTCCACTTATTCGGACTATTTGGGCAAGTCTTGTTGTCAGCACATAAGCGTTTGTTATACTCATAGAGTCAATTGATTAAAGCAATCACACATTTAACGGCAAGTTATATAGGAGTGAAATAATGAATCTAAACGACGAAAAGAAACGAATCGTAATTAAAATCGGAAGCAGCTCTTTAACGAGCAGACTCGGAGACATTAGCCGAAGAAAACTTGAACGACTAGTAGATGACATTGTAATGCTTAAAGATGAAGGACATGAAGTACTTCTTGTATCTTCTGGCGCAGTAGCTGCTGGATATCGCAGACTAGGATGCTTAGAACGTCCAACATCACTTTCAGAAAAACAGGCCGCTGCATCAATCGGTCAGGGACTGTTAATGGAAGCTTACTCAGAACGTTTCATATCTCACGGCTACACTGCTTCACAAATTCTGATTACGCGCAGTGACTTTTCTGATCGGAAAAGATACAACAACGCAAGAAACACTATTAATGTACTTTTAGAACGTGGAATCGTTCCAATTGTTAATGAGAATGATACTGTAACAGTTGAACGTCTAAAATTCGGAGATAATGATACCCTTTCAGCTAAAGTCGCTGCACTTGTGAGTGCCGATCAGCTTATTATTCTTTCTGATATAGATGGACTGTATAGTGAAGATCCGAGAAAGAACCCAGATGCTAAACTGTTAGAGCACGTAACTGAAATTACTCCAGAAATCGAAGAATCTGCCGGAGAACCTGGTAGCTCTGTCGGTACTGGTGGCATGAGATCGAAAATTGATGCAGTTAAGATTGCTATGGCATCAGGTACACCTTCTTTCCTTGGAAACGCAACAACTAAAGGAATTATTTATAATGCTGTGCATCAAACAGCAACTGGAACTTACTTTACCCCAGAAGGTCAAACCGAGCTTGATAACAAGAAACAATGGATAGCCTTCAATTCAGGTCCTGAAGGTGAAGTCATCGTGACTGATAAAGCAAGCTCTGAGATTTCTGAACATGAACGCAGTCTTCAACCTGTAGGCGTTCATTATGTACACGGGCACTTTAAGCCAGGGGCAGTTGTGAAACTGACGGACATGGATGGTGAAGAAATAGGTCTTGGTGTTACAAACTATTCTTCCAAGCATTTGAAAATGATTAAAGGACTTCCAACTGAAGAAATATCTGAGCTTATCGATATTTCAGTGAAAGAAGCCGTTCATATTAATGATTTTGTTTATCACGATCAGTTAGCT
Organism: Pseudalkalibacillus sp. JSM 102089; assembly: GCF_041366475.1. Classification (NCBI taxonomy): domain Bacteria; kingdom Bacillati; phylum Bacillota; class Bacilli; order Caryophanales; family Fictibacillaceae; genus Pseudalkalibacillus; species Pseudalkalibacillus sp. JSM 102089. The sequence goes on along the minus strand of NZ_JBEWYW010000005.1, from coordinate 69,360 downwards.
ATTCCACTCGGTTCATAATAAAAAGAACGATGATTGTAAGGGGTTTTTCCCCCTTCATCGATCTTCATTAAAGCTTTAGGGTCAGTTAATTCTAATCTTGTCATTTAGATGAACCTATATTTTAAGATTAGCGTTTTACTGCCCAATACGTATGAGATAAAATAGAAGAAAAAAATATAGGAGGCGTTTGATGACTACTCTAGATCCGATTAAAGTAAATGTAAAAGAACAAGCAAAGCAAGCACAGGTGGCTTCCAAAGCCCTCTCCTTGCTTACAACTGAGGAAAAAAATCAGGCACTATTGATTATTGCTGATGAGCTCGAAAAAGAAACAGATTATATCCTAAATGAAAACAAGAAAGACCTTGAGCGCGGTAAAGATAAAGGATTTACAGAAGCGTTTATGGATCGTTTAAGCTTATCTAAAGAACGCGTAGCAGACTTTGCTAATGGTCTTCGCGAAGTGGCCGAGCTAGAAGATCCGGTTGGAGAAGTCATTTCTGATTGGTCACTTGATAACGGCATGCAAGTCGAACAAGTCCGCGTCCCGCTCGGCGTTATTGGTATGATTTATGAAGCACGTCCAAATGTAACCGTCGATGCGACGGGTCTTGCACTTAAATCAGGAAACGCTATCGTCCTCAAAGGTGGTTCTAACGCTCTTAATTCCAACAAAGGAATTGTTCGCGTGATTCATGAAGCACTTCCAAAAACAAAAATCCCTGTAGACGCGGTTCAACTAATCGCTACAACTGATCGCGAAGCAACGAGTCAACTCTTTACGATGAAAGAACACATTGATGTTCTAATTCCCCGTGGAGGCGGCGCCCTAATTAATACAGTCGTGAACAATGCAACTGTCCCAGTACTAGAGACAGGCGTAGGTAACTGTCATATTTATTTTGATCAGTCAGCTGAAGCTGAGAAGGCAATAAACATCTTGATTAATGCCAAAACAGATCGGCCAGCTGTATGTAATGCAGTTGAAACACTAATCGTTCACAAGAAATGGCTTGAAGAAAATCTGAACGTTCTTGAAAAATCACTAGCTGATCATAACATTAAAGTTCATGGTGATGAGCATATCGTAAATACGTTTAAAGATGCTGTACTTGCTGATGAAGATGACTGGAGTAACGAATACCTTGGTCTCGAAATTGCAATCAAAACAGTCGAAAACACTGAAGAGGCAATTGATCATATTGAAAAGTATGGCACGAAGCATTCTGAAGCGATTATTACAGAAGATGCCAAATCTGCATCCCTATTCCGCAGTCTTGTAGATGCAGCAGCAGTTTATCACAATGCATCTACTCGCTTTACAGACGGCTCTGCTCTAGGCTTTGGTGCGGAAATCGGTATTTCCACCCAAAAGCTACATGCCAGAGGACCTATGGGTCTCCCTGCTTTAACAACGATTAAATATTGCATGACAGGTACTGGACAAATCAGATAAACGTACTCTAGACCACCCTTTAAAGAAAAGGGTGGTTTTTTCTATGAAGTAGTAGCCATTGAAGATTCTACTATACTGAGCATAACTTTCGTGTAATCTTAAGCTTCCCCTTATAATAGCTCCATACACACGATAGAAGAGAGGATGATAATCATGACATATGAAAACTTATATACTTCAGAAATGCTAGGAAAGATTTCATTAAAAAATCGCTTTATCGTCGCTCCAATGACAAGAATAACGGCAACAAATGACGGAAGCGCAACAACAACAATGCGGGATTATTATAAGCGTTTTGCAAAAGGAGGTTTTGGTGCTATCATCACTGAAGGCATCTATACGGATGAAAGATATAGCCAGGGATATGTTAACCAGCCTGGGTTAACAAATAAAAACCACATTGAGACGTGGAGAAATATCACTTCTGCCGTTCACGAGTTCGGGACTCCAATTATTGCCCAACTGATGCATGCAGGTGGACAAAGTCAAGGGAATGAATATTATGATGTAACTGTTGCTCCTTCTAATATTCCTCCCAAAGGAGAACAGCTTGGCTTTTATGGAGGATCAGGTCACTTTGATACACCAACACCTCTTTCGATCGACGATATTAAGGAAGTGAGACACTCCTTTATCAGTGCTGCCCGTCATGCAAAAGAAGCTGGATTTGATGGTGTTGAAATTCACGGAGCCAACGGATATCTTCTTGACCAATTCTTAACAGACTATTTAAACCATCGAAACGATGAATATGGTGGATCACTTAAAAACAGGCTGAAACTTCTAGTTGAAGTGATTGAAGATGTTCGAAATGAAGTAGGAGAAGTCTTTACAGTTGGCATTCGTTTATCTCAAATCAAAGTTGCTGACCCGGCTTATAAATGGCCTGAAGGCGAAAAATCTGCCAAAACCATTTTCTCCATTCTAGAAAAAGAGCTTGATTACATCCACGTCACAGAACCTGATGCAACTCTATCTGCATTTGGAGAGGGAACGAAAACGTTAGCTGCGGCAGCGAAAGCCTTCAGTTCCATTCCAGTGATCGCAAATGGACAATTAGGTGATCCAGATAAAGCAAGTAACCTTATCGGAAGCAAAGAAGGTGATTTTGTTAGCCTTGGTACTAGCGCTCTCGCAAACCCTGACTATCCAAACCGTCTTTCAACCGGAAAAGAGTTAAAACCATTCGATTTCGAAAGTACTCTTCTTCCGCTTGCTTATATTAAAGAACATGAATTGAAAGAAGAGATCATCAGAAATTAACTCTATAGTCCTCCCTCTCCAAATTGGTGGAGAGGGATTTTTTTCATTTTTCCATTAATACCTCTCAGACTATCGATACCAACCATATTATATAAATCATTGAAATCATTTTTTTGCCTTTGATTCTCCATTTCATAGTCTTTGTCATTCAAAGTTCTTTCTTAACTAAACTAACTGGTCCCTACTATAATACCTTTTATTTTGCTCGTATCTTTTCTTCAAGTACACTGGGCATATAACAAAACTAAGGAGGAAGCAGCATGTCATCCATTTCTACAGAGCACATTAAAAACACAAGAAGCTACCTTCGGAAACAAACATTGCAAATGATTATTGAGCAATTTGATTCAACATTGATGAACCTTACAAAAGGAGAGCGCAAAACGAAATATCAAAAAATGAGCGAAAATCCTTTTAGTTTCTTTCGTGGCAGCGCCTATTTGTACTACTATGATGTAACACAAATTCCATTTCATTATCACACCCCAAGTGATAAACCTACCTGGTTAATGGGAGATCTTCATTTCGATAACTTTAGTGCTTTTCGAAATGAAGATGGTGAAAACGTCTTTGATGTAGATGATTTTGATGAAGGATACCTAGGTTCTTATTTGTACGATTTACTCAGAATGGCTGTAAGTATACGTTTGTATGCTGAAGATCTGGGTTATTCAGAAGAAGATCAAGATAATTTGGTTAGTGTCTATATAGAAAATTACGTAAAGCAACTTCAACAGTTCGAAGAAGCAAACGTAAATCCAGTTGAACTTCAATTTACCCAGCAAAATACAGAAGGTCCGATCAAGGGCACATTAGTAGAATTAGAAACCCACTCCTCTACTGATGCACTTGAGAAACAAACATTTATTAATAACGATGGAAATCGTCAATTTATCCGTAAGAAGGATAAAGTAAATGAACTTGAAGATTCGGAGAAAAATTTAATCATAACAGCATGGAGCTCCTATACCACCACTTTAAAAGATGAAGTGGACAATAATCTGAGACATTATGAAATAAAAGATATGGTAGAGATTGTTGGAGCAGGAGTGGGCTCTACTGGACTTAAACGTTATCTTATTCTGGTACAAGGTGTTAACACGGAAGATCATATGACTGACCTTATCCTTGAAGCAAAAGAAGCTCGTACTCCTATTCCTGCTTATTTCTTTCCATACGATCAAGCATTCTGGGATACAAATAAACATGAAGGGTTACGCGTAATTAAGACCCAAAAAGCGATGCATCATAAGCAAGATCCGCACCTTGGTTATATCACGATAAACGATAAAGAATTCTATGTACGAGAAAAATCACCTTACTCAGCTGAAATTGAACCAGATCATATTCGAAACTATCCTGAATTTAAACAAACTGTTACAACGATGGCAAAGATTTCTGCCAAAATTCATGCACGTGCTGATTCTGATATCGATCACCACTACTTAACATATCATAGCGAAACAGAAATCCTTAATGTTATCGATACTTGGGAAAATCTTCGTAATGAAGTGAACCACTGGGCCTCTTTTTATCAGAATCGCGTAAAAAAAGATTTTACTATTTTCAAAGAATGGCTTAAAGAGAAAAATGAATAGAAAAAAGCCTACCAAATATTATTGGTAGGCTTTTTTGTTATGATTATTGTTCTTTGATCTTTTTGAATCATTGATCAGCTCAATAAGAGGATTCATTAGATGACACAGGATGTTGATAATGCAATATGGCTGTTAGTAACGCTTTACACTGAGGTAGCGCAAATTGAATGATCTTACCAAGCATAAAAGCAATGATAATACTGCCAATACCAACTGGTCCTCCCAGCATCCAACCGAGGAGTAACACAGTAATTTCGATACCATTTCTAACCCAATCAATGCGCCAACCTGTCTTTTCAACAATGAGTAACATAATACCATCGCGGGGTCCAGCACCGAGACCAGACGTTACATATAAACCAATACCGTAACCTAGCACAACAACACCGACAATGAATATGACGGCTTGTGCCAGCAATGTTTCAGGATCTGGTAAAACATATAAGAAGAAATCAATAAATAATCCCAGTAACAGCATATTTAGAAAGGCTCCCACTTTCGGAAGTGACCTTGTATAAAGTGAAGTGAAGCTTAGTATAATAAAGCCAGTTAGGATAGACCAGCTTCCGATCGTTAATCCAAACTGCTTAAATAATCCATAGTGAAAAACATCCCAGGGACCAATTCCAAATGTTTTCCCCTTAATGGTCATTGCAATCCCTAGACCAAGAACAGCGAGACCTACGAAAAAGAAACTCCACCGAATGATTTTATTTCGCATTGAAAAGCCCCTCTCAAACAATACAATTTCAAACCTTTGAAACTATATCATAAGAAAGAAAACATAAAAACCACTCGGGAAACTAGGTTATAAAGTTGAAGATCATCTTCTATTTTATGTATCTTTCATTAAGGATAAAAAAACTGCCTGATTTTTTAACCAGGCAGTCATCTTTTATTTAATTAGTCCATTACCGTTACAGTAACTGTTTTACGACCAAAGTCTAGTGCATCTTGTTGGTCGGCCATGAATAGATCAACTCGATTACCTTGGATTGCGCCGCCAGTATCACCAGCAACTGCTTCTCCGTAACCTTCTACATATACTTTAGAACCTAGTGGGATTACATCAGGGTCAACAGCGATCACTTTTTGATTTGGATTAGCTCTCAAATCAATACCAGTTGCTGTTACACCAGAGCATCCTGTACAGAAAGCAGTGTAAGCTGTTGCTTCCATCTGAATTTCTTGTCCACTTGCCTGTGAAGACTTACTTTCAGTGTTTGATTCTTTTGCAGGCGTGGAATTAGAAGTAGTAGATGTTTGTACTGCTTCTTTATTAGCTGTTTCTTTCGGTGCTGGAGCACTACCACCGTTTAGTACAGACCACGTGTTCTTACCTGCAATACCATCTACTGATAGACCATTGTCAGCTTGGAACGCACGAACTGCTTGTTCAGTGATAGGACCATAAATTCCGTCTACTGTATAGTTATAATAACCGCCAAGCTCTTCTTGTAGTGCTTGTACCTGGTGACCGTGATCACCTTGAACGAGCGTACGCATAGCTTGTCCATTATTTACGCTTTGCATTGCTGAAAATGTATTTGGACCTGCGATACCATCAACTGAAAGACCGTGCTCTTTTTGGAATTGCTTTACAGCACCTTCAGTAATAGATCCGTAGTATCCTGTAGATTCATCATAGTTGAAATACCCCTTGGCAGACAGTACATCCTGTAACTCGACAACGTCGCCGTGTTTTTCACCATAAGAAAGTGTTTGATCTCCTAGTGCCGCTTCTGAAACTACTGGACTAGCAAACATCATTCCAGCTAGTGCTGTGGATGTAACCACGTTTCTTACAATGTTTTTACGAGCTACCATGTATACATTCCTCCTGAGAGTTTTTAATATTGGTGTTGGTTTGTTTATCTCTCAATCACCCATGTTCCACATGATAACAGGCAAATATAACACAGTGATTTTAGTCCAATAACAAGTCAGTTACATAAATATGACAGATTAATACGGTTTTTATAAACTTTGCACAATATAGTACTTAATACCTATTTACGTTATGTGATTATGACAATTATGTCAACAAACTAGTAAAAACCCCTTTTTTAGGTTCTTCAAAAAGAACAAAATTAAATGAATTCTTTTCAAATATGCTATTGCATTCCCTTCACAAGGTCTTTTATCCTATTATTTTCATTTCATTATTAACTTTCTTTACTTGAAATGGCGTATCTAATTCATAAAGCCTTCTGTAGCGGTCACTCGACACGAGCAGCTCATCATGCTTTCCTTCCATTACAATTTCACCTTCATCCATGAACAGAATTTGGTCCATTCTTTTCATTCCAACAAGGTGGTGTGTAACCCAAACAACGGTTTTTCCCTCAAGAACTTGAAAAATAGTAGAGAGTAATTCCTGTTCCGTTCGAGGATCAAGAGCAACAGTAGGTTCATCCAGGAGGACGATCGGTGCTTCTTGCAACAAAATACGAGCTAGCGCAATTCTTTGACGCTCTCCTCCCGAGAATCTCGTTCCCGCTTCTTCCATAGAAGTTTGATAACCTTCAGGTAATGCAACAATAAAATCATGAAGTTGGACGCTTTTCGCCGCTTCATATACCTCTTCATCTGTAGCAGATGGCTTCCCGAGTCGAAGATTATTCAATACCGATGTATCAAAAAGATAAGGCTGTTGATTAAGTACACTTAACTGTTGTTTATTCCCATTAGACAGAGCTGTCTCTAAACCGTTTATAGACACACTACCTTCAGAAGGAGAATAGATTCCTTTCATAAGCTTAAGAAGACTCGTTTTACCAGAACCACTCGGACCAAGAATAGCAAGCTTTGTTCCCTGAGGTATTTCTAGATTGATATTTTTAAGTATCAATTGCCCTTCTTTCGTTTGATAACTAACCTTATCAAAGTTAAGATGACTGTTCTTCCAAACGCTCATATCATCATATTCTTCCTCAGAAGACTTCTCCAATGACAATCCTTTCAATCGATTAATCGAATCTTCATATCCTGGAAGTTCACTCACAGCATCAGAGAGTGGAAGAAAGGCCTCTGTTAATGGAAAGAGAATAAGAACAAATGCGGCAATTAGCGTATGGGAAATCTGTCCATCCATACTCTGATTACCTGTCCAAACAAGCATAGATAAAACAATGATTGCAACCACACACTGAGCAGCAAAATTTCGATAAGAAACAAAAGCAGACCGCCGTCTCTCTTCCCTATAAATCTCCGCATCATCCTTTTCCACATTTTCAATAAACGTTTTCTGGTGACCGCTAAAGACCCAGTCTCCAATTCCAACCACACCATCTGTTAGCGTGCTGTATTGAGAGCTACGACGACTTTTTAGCATTGCTACATTTTTACGGGTAACTAATAAGGACACTAAAGGAAAGAGAAAGACGAGAATAAAGCCATAGATGGCCATTAATCCCGCAAATACCCAGGAGAAAGTCCCAAGCATTCCTATCGCGACTGCATATAAAAAGATAGCGATCACAGAAGGGAAGATCGTCTTTACGTAAGCATCTTGTAAATATTCAATGTCCTCGGCCATCACACCAAGGAGATCTCCTGTTTTTATACTGCCTCCTTCTTTTAAAACTCTCGGCTCAATGGTTTCGTATAATCGAGAGCGCATATGTGAAAGAATCTTTAGAATAATATGGTGACCTAGCAACTTCTCACTATACCTTGAAACAGCACGCAATATACCAAATGTCCTTACCGCAACAATTGGCACATAGATTAATAGAAGGTTTTCCGGTCTAGTGGCAGCTTTAGAAATGAGAAATCCGGATGTAAACATAAGAAAGGCTGCTGAGATAGCTGTGACTAAACCAAGCAGAATGACAAGCGAGAAGAGCTTTGCATTCTCTTTTAAATAGGGAAGGATCCATCCTTTTTTCTCCATTATGAGACCCCCTCTATTTGCAAACACACCATTTGATAGTAGCTACCTCTTCTAGACATGAGATCTTCATGAGTACCAAACTCAACCACTTTACCCTTTTCAAGCATAAGAATCAGATCCATCTCTCTCATCCAATGCAGACGGTGCGTGGCCATGAAAACAAGTTTATCTTCTAATAAGGGAAGGATCTTTTTCTTTATCTCGTATTCTGTTTCAACATCAAGCTGGGCTGTTGGCTCATCTAGAAGTAGAATGGAGCGATCTTCAAGAAATGCGCGAGCTAACGCAATTCTCTGAGCCTGACCACCACTTAATTCTCTTCCGCCCTCCCCGATCTTTTCGTTTAAACCATTAGGAAGATGATCAAGGACTTTCCTCAAACCAGCTGCCTCTGCTGCGCGTTCGACCGCTTCTAATGAAGCATTTTGATTATAGAAACGGATATTATTTGCTAAAGTATCATGAAAAAGATGAGGGTGCTGCGGGATATAGAATAACTGCTTCTGCCATTCATCATGCTTTAGATGGTTCAATTCCTCCCCATTTATCTCAATAGACCCCTCACTTCCTTCAAGAAATCCTCCCAATATGTCAATCAAGGTCGATTTACCAGAACCACTTTCTCCAATGATCCCTATTTTCTGCTTTCCTTTTACTGAAAAAGAGACGTTTTGAATAGCATTTCTTTCATTTCCATAATCTACGGAAAGATTTTGAATCGTTAAAAGATCTTTATCAGACCAATAAGGAATCGCTCCATTCTCTTCTTTAAAACCTGGTGTTTGCATCAAATCCAATAACCTTCTTCCTGCTTCTTGTCCATCCAACGTTGCATGATAATCATTTCCTAGTTCACGAACTGGAAGAAAAAATTCAGGAGAAAGAATTGAAATCGTAAGAGCGGGCATTAAAGATATCTCTCCTTCTACAAGGCGCAATCCAAGAAATACAGCTACTGTAGCGATTCCTAACATTGTAAAAAAGTCGAGAGCAAACGAAGAGAGAAAAGCTACTCGCAGCGTACTCATCGTCGATTTTCGATACTTCTCACTCACTTCTTGAATGCTTCTGGCGTGTTTTCCACTTAATCCAAGATACTTCAACGTTTCAAGTCCACGAAGGGAATCAACAAAATGATTGGATAAAATACGATGTGTGCTCCACTGCTTATCCGCCTTCTTCTTCGCAGCTAATCCAAGTAAGATCAGAAAGCCAATCAATATTGGTAGAGTGAGACTTAAAGTAATAGCTGATGTCACATCAAGAGTCCAAATATAGATAAGAACAAGCGGAGCGACAATAAGCATGGCCGTTAATTTAGGAATAAATAACTCTAAATAAAGACGGAATTGTTTTGCCCCGTCAATTAATAACGTAACAAGGTTGCCAGTTCCCCATTTCGCTGCATAGCGTGGACCTAACGCAAACAATTTTGCAATGGCATCTTTCTTTAAAGAAGCAGCCGTTTGAGCAGCATAACGATCGATTACTTTGGTCATAATCACCTTAACAAGATGCCTGATGATAAAAGCAGCGAGAAAGAGCGACACAACGAATAAAATTCGTTGCAGTGCTTCTCCATCAAAGAGACTTGTAACTGCTTTTGCAAGCCATTTCGCCTGCAGGATAATCATGGTCCCTTGAATAACGGTTAATAGTGTTAGGATAAACAACACCTTTTTGATGTTATTTAATTGAAATAGAATTTTCCCCATTAGTAAACCATATCCTTACCATCTACACGCTTCCTGAAAACATAATAGCTCCAGATTTGATAACCAAGGACAAATGGAAGTAGCGTGAGCGCCACGATGGTCATCACCTTTAATGAATAGTTTCCAGAAGAAGCATTATAAACGGTTAAATTATAAGCGGCATCGATTGAGCTAATCATTACGCGTGGGAATAACGCTGTAAATATGGTGGAAATCGTTAATGCGATCCCTGCGCCAGTCATTCCAAATGCCCACCCATCACGCTGCTTTTTCAAAAATACGATCGCCAAAAAATAACTGAGTACTATCAGTGCAATAAGCGTTACACTTACAACACCGCGATTGCTGAATAAATCTGTTTCGAAATAAGAAAGTCCAACAAAAGCAACTAATGAAGCCAGTACACCATAAATCACTTTGCTCGCTAATTCTCGCGCACGCTTCTGAAGATCCCCAATAGTTTTCAGAGTGAGAAAGACAAGTCCATGTAAGAAACAAAGCATGGTCACTGTTATCCCACCCAATACCGTGTATACATTGACATAATCACTGAAACCCGCATGGATATTCATTTGTTCATCAATTGGCATTCCCCTTAAAATACTTGTAAAAAGAACCCCAAACAGAAATGGCGGCATGATACTTCCAACGAATACAACCCAGTCCCATGACTTGATCCACTTAGGGGTATCCACCTTTCCACGAAATTCAAAGGCAACTCCACGGCCGATAAGCGCAAGAAGGACAAACACAAACGGTATATAATAACCGCTGAACATCGTTGCATACCAATGTGGAAACGCCGCAAAGATGGCGCCTCCTCCTGTTAATAACCATACTTCATTCGCATCCCAGAATGGTCCAATCGTGTTCACCATTATTCGCCGCTCTAGCTCATTTCTTCCGAGGAAACGACTGGCCATACCCACACCGAAGTCAAACCCTTCGAGAAAGAAAAACCCAACAAACAAAACAGCAACGAGTATAAACCACAGTTCATTAAGTGCGATCATAAATAGGCCCCCTGATCAAACGGATCAACTGCCACTTCTTTGTCCTCATGAGCAGTATGTTCTGATCCCTTTTTAATTTCACGAACGAATAAGTAAACGAGTAAGATAGCGAGAATCGTATAAATCGCAGTAAACGATAGGAATGAGAAAAGCAATGACGCCTTTGATACGTTTGGAGAGACAGACGCAGAAGTCGTCATCAACCCAAATACCGTCCACGGTTGACGTCCGATTTCCGTCATAATCCATCCAGCTGAGTTCGCAATAAATGGAAACGAAATGAGCCATACCATTCCTTTTAAGTAAAATTGGCTACCCTCAAGCTTTTTGTAGAAATTTAGTAACAACCCGAGGAATGAAGTGAAAATCATTAGCATTCCAGCACCCACCATAATGCGAAAGCTCCAGAAAGTCGTTTTAACTGGAGGAATATAATTCCCCTCTCCGTATTTTTCTTCATATTCTTTTTGCAAGGTCTTCATACCCGGTACTTCACCACTAAATTCTTCATAAGCAAGGTAACTGAGTGCATAAGGTATGTTGATTTCAAATGAATTTTCTTGATTTTTGGAGTCAACCAACGCGAAAGCCGTCCAGGCTGCTGGATCTCCACTGTCTTCCCATAGCGCTTCACTAGCCGCCATCTTCATTGGCTGTGATTCCATTAAATGCTTCGCCTGTGCATGGCCACTAAACGCAACACCCATACCTGAAACAAATGCGACAATCATGGCAATGTTAAATGACTTTCTAAAAAATTCGACTTCCTGTTTACGGAGAATTTTATACGCACTCACGCCTCCAATAAAAAAAGAACCGGTTGCAAGTGCACCAAAGATTACGTGTGGAAATTCGACGAATAGCTGGGGGTTCGTAAGGAGTGCGAAGAAATCATTCATCTCTGCTCTTCCGTTTCGAATCACAAAACCTACTGGTTCCTGCATAAATGAATTCGCTGCTAAAATCCACAACGCTGACATCAACGTTCCGAGTGAGACGAGCCAAATACACATTAAATGAAGTTTCTTCGATAACCGCTCCCATCCAAAAATCCATAAACCAATAAACGTTGATTCCATAAAGAAGGCCAGCAACGCTTCAATCGCAAGGGGAGCTCCAAACACATCTCCAACAAATCGAGAATACTCAGACCAGTTCATCCCAAACTGAAATTCCTGGATAATCCCCGTCACTACCCCAACAGCAAAGTTAATGAGAAACAAGTGTCCCCAAAACTTTGCCATCCGTTTATACACTTCTTCTCCTTTCACAACGTATAACGTCTCCATGACCGCCACTAGAAAGACAAGCCCAATAGACAACGGAACAAACAAAAAGTGAAAAATCGTTGTTGATCCGAATTGTAGTCTTGCTAAAAATAGTTCACTCATACTAAATTCCCCTCAATCCTCTCTAATGACTATTCACACATGCACAAAGTAACAAATACATAAATAATCATTATTTAGATAAATTCTCCTATGACCAAAGTCTCTTTTAACTTCTTCCTTAGATTACCTCAGACGCTAAAATGAGTGAGCAGATGAATTTGAACGGTTTTTGTCTGTCCTGTGTGCGAATTTCGACAGTTGAATCAGAAAGAAGAAGAAAAGTGAGGGATATCACAGACTGAAGAGAAAAGAGTTTACATTCGACAAAAAAGAACATTATTCGGGTGGTGACAGGCACTTTTCCTCAATTAACCATTGCTTTAAGCATCGCAAATACGATATATTTGATTTTGTGTTTTTAAAATCAAAAGCGCTTTCATAGATCACTTAAAGAAGTGAGATCCACGCCACGGTGGATACGATGAAGCTAGAGTTTAACTGGAGGCAAATGTTCAATGAAAATGTACTTATATCCATTGCTTGTCATTATCGGTGCAAGCAGTTACGGAGTTGTTTCAACTATTATTAAATTAGCGATGGGAAGCGGATTTACAGCATCTGAAGCCGTTACGAGCCAATTCTTTATCGGCTTTGTAATTGCAGTACTCATCTTTCTCATCACAAACCGACAAAAACTAAGTTTCGCTGGAATTAAAATTCTAATTTTCGCAGGGGTTTTTACAGGCTTAACTAATATTCTCTATGGGCAATCATTAAATTATTTACCAGCCTCTCTGGCTGTCGTACTGCTCTTTCAATTCACATGGATCGGCATGCTGATTTCAAGCATTACGAAACGTCAGCTTCCAACAAGGATGGAAATGCTATCACTTGTTATTTTAATCGGTGGAACGATACCGGCTGCGGGACTTATTGATGCAGATTTATCTAACATCCCTTTTCAAGGCTGGTTATGGGGACTTGGAGCTGCACTTTGTTATTCACTCTTCCTTTATTTTAATGGGAAAGCGAACGCCAAAATGAATACGTCAAATCGATTAGTCATTGTCTCGTTTTTTGCATTCCTGATGTCAGCAGTTTTTCAATCTCCAGAAATCGTTTGGAACGGTACACTTTTCGCAGAAGGACTATGGCTATACGGAATCGCACTAGGCTTATTTGGAATGATCATCCCGGTGTTCCTATTTTCGATCGCCATTCCCAAGGTGGGCTTAGGTAAGTCCTCGATTCTTAGTGCAATTGAACTGCCAATCGCTGTCATGGTTTCCGTCATCTTATTAAGTGAAACAGTATCTGTCCTGCAAATAACGGGTATTGTGATCATTATCATCGGAATGACGCTGCCCACTCTATTCAGCGAAAATATAAATCTTACTCGCAGAAAAATAGTCGAACAACAATAGCAAAAACACCTCGTCCAAAAAGGATGAGGTGTTTTCGTATAGTAGCTTAGTAATCTATTTAAACTCCATTGGTCCAACATTCATTTCAAACGAACCATTTTGGTACAAAAGCGGTGATCGCTCCGTACCGCTTTTCGAATATTTCTCAACATGACTAACGCTCATATCAAGCGGATCAGTAAAATCAATCTTAGCAATAGCCACCCAATAAGCAAAGTTATTCTTTTCAAATAGAGGAGAGGTCACTGTTTGCCCCATTTGATTATCAACAACTGCCTTTGCCTTCATAGACTTAAAACTTCCAATGCCATTTGATATCGCACTATACGCTGAAAACAGCACGTATTTTAGCTCAGACGGTTTATGTACAACCACCGTTTCCTTCCCTGCTCCCTGTGCATCACCATCTAACGTAATATACGGTTCTTTATGAGCATGCCCTGGTGTTCGATAATATACTTTTCCTTCTGTTCCGTCTTTAAGGACGTAAAAACAGTAAAGATCCAGATCTTTTTTACTTTTCCATTCTAGCGTAGCGACTACTTTCTCGGACTTACGAATGGAGATCGCTTCTTTTTTCTTCAAAGTGACTGTTAGAGGGACAACCGCTTCTTGTGAAGACTGAACGGGCTGGCTTTGAATAGGATCTGGCTGCTTATGGTTATCTTTGTTACTTTCAACCTCAATGCCAAAATTCTCACACAGCGCTGCGAGTCCGCCGAAGAAACCACTACCTACCGCATTAAACTTCCAATCTCCGTTATGTAAATATAACTCGCCTACAACGATGGCTGTCTCTTTCGTTAATTCTTCACCAAATGTAAATGAAACGAGGTTCTCTCCTGTAGATTTGTCTGCAATACGAAGTGATAATGAGGAAACTTGACCAAAATTCTGGGCTCGTTCTTCCCCCTCGTGGATCGTGAGTGTAAAAGCAACTTTCTGAATGTCAGACGACACCTTCTGTAAAGAGATGTGTGTTTCATTCTGATTATCCCCCTGTTTGAACTGCTTCACACTTTGGTCAATACTTACCGGCTGCCCATAAAATATGAAACTCTCATCGCCACTACATTTGCCTGTTTCATTTAATAGGAATGCAGCGGCGTCTACTTCAATTGATTGATGTTCGTTTTGCCATTCTATCATTATATTAAGATCCGATACGCTTCTCCCTTTTGTAATAGGTACTTTTTGACCTCTACTTATGTTCATTCATTCTCCCCCTGCTTGATTAACTGTTTAGTTACATCAATTTAAAATCTTTTTCATAATAAATGTCTAACTCTAAATACAACTTACCATTTACCGGTTCAATTTAATTCCAATCTGCTAATTTATACAAAAATGAGTATTTAGTCTGTATAGCAACTTGTGAAAGTCATAGCAATCAGGGGTTACAACACCTCCCTACATTTTTAAATTCATAGGATACACACTCAAAAATTCCATATCTTATATTATTCATCCATATTTTACATTTTAATGTTTATTAACTGGAAATTTAGGGGTATTATGTCATAGTATATAAGTTACATTTTTTGACGATGTGTGTATTAAACCTATCAAGTTATTACAAATTATGCTAATTATATATAAGAAAGACTGATGCAGTTCTGTAGGAATAATGCACACATTACTAATTTAAGAGGAGTGATTTTGAATGGCAGGTCAAATTCGCGTAACACCGGAAGAACTTATTACGATGTCTCAACGCTATCAAACAGAAGAAAGTAAAGTAGAAGAACAAATTGGTAATTTAGACAAAATGATTGCTGAGTTAGAAGGTATGTGGGAAGGTGCTGCAAGCCAAGCTTTTAGTGATCAATATCAGTCTCTACGTCCATCGTTCGTAGACATGCAGCGTCTCCTCGCTGATATTTCAACACAACTAGCAAGCACAGCTAGATCTCTTGAAGATGCTGACGCACAAATTGCTAATCAAATTCGCGGATAAGCGATAAAGAATTGATCGGGAGCGCTTAGGCGCTCCTTCCTTATGAGGTGAACTATATGTACATTGAAGTAACGGTCGATCTCCATCGTTACAAAAAAGGTCGCTTTATTGACCTCAGACTATCAAACTATCATTCAGTCAAGAAACTCATTGAAATAGTGTGCCAAACGGAACAAATCCAAACTCCTCCAGATCAAACGGGGTGGGTTAGGCTAGTGAATAAGCATAAGGTAGTAGCCGCTAATGAGAGATTAATTGATGCTGGGATTATGACTGGAGATCGAATTGAAATACTTTGAAGGAGATCACAACCATGTCGAATCAAGTGAAACCCTATCTTGAAACACAAATAGATGCAAAGATTATTAGCGAAAAAGATGTCATTATCTTTCTGTTTCAGAAAGAGAAAATCAAATTCGATGAATTGTCAGAAGTTCATTTCCTAAGCGATATCCATACCGGAATCCCGAAAACAATTGATATGAATGAGGATGAGGTAAGCATCCAGCACAAACTTTCACCTTCCATTATCGCTCTTCCAGCGAAGCTTAAGGAAATGACTGAAAGCGATCGCCTCACAAGTGCCTATCAACTGGTGCAAAAAGTAAAGGACCACCGCTACAAGCGTCTTAACTTAATTATTTGTCCAGATAATCTTGTGCTGGATCAGGGATTGACGCCACATTTTTTACATTTCGGCGTAAAGGAAAGTCTTCCCCCTTATGAGGAAGATCCTGAACGTATTCTTGATGAAACACGAGCAACAGTTGCAGCTATGATGAATCCAGAGCAATCATTTGAACAATACCTACATTATTCTGACACGCTCACACTGTCATCTGAACTAAAACAAGTGCTTCAAGCCAAAACACTTCATGAGCTTCAGCCAATCATTCATTCACAAATTGAACAAATACATAAGAAAGAATCTGAATTCATTAAAGTGAATAAAAAGAAGTGGAAAACAAGTCGTTATTTCCTTCTTGGCGTATCTATTTGCTTACTACCAGCTTTACTCTACTCTCTTTACTCTTTATTTCTTCTCCAACCAAAGCAGGAGAATATCGTCCAGGCACAGGAGAACTTTTTAACGAATGAGTATAGTGAGGTTGTGAACTCACTTCAATCTTATGACATTGACGACATTCCAAAAGTGACGCAATATCAGCTAGCCCTCTCCTATATCATCAATGAATCTCTAACAGATGAACAAAAAGAAAGTGTGCGTAATACGATCTCCCTTCAATCTGACCCAAGGTATTATGAGTATTGGATTCATATTGGACGCGGAGAAGCGGAACAAGCACTTGAAATCGCACGTTATTTAGAAGATCGCGACTTATTAATGTATGGCATATTGAAGCGCAAGGAACAGGTTAAAGCTGATTCAGATCTGGAGAGCGAGAAGAAGCAGCGGATGATCAATGAGTTAGAGCAAGAATTTGAAGAATACGAAAAAGAAATAGAAGAGCAGCAGCAAGAAGAGGAAGAAGCCCAGCAGGAAACAACAAATGAAGAGAATCAACAAGATGACCAGAAAAAAGAAGAGAAATAGATCGGAGGTGAAATAATGGAGCAATTATGGGTATTCTTTCGTGGTACGTATCAAATGATTGAACTTGATAAGCAGTCAAACAACCCTATCACAATTGGCACTAGTATCAATCACACTTTTACTATACCCTCGTCCAATTCAGACGAGCATGTCTACTCGGTACAGCTTCATAACGAGAACTTTCATTTGCAAAAAGATGATGAAGAGAGTATTCCATTGTCTCTCAATAAGCGCTCTACTTTTGAATTAGGTTCTGAAGAAGTTGCCATCATGATAACTCCTAAAGCGAAGAAGCACGTTTACTACATTGATGATCAGCAGGAAGTAACCATTTCGAGGTCCTCATCAGAGATTCAAATGAGGGCTCTTCCTGAAAAAGTTAGCCTTGTTTTAACCCGTGAGAAGAAACATTGGACAATTACAGCTACTAGTCAAACAACCGTTTATCATAATGGTTCGCTCTTACATAGTAAATCACCACTTCAAATCGGTGACATGGTTTTCCTGCCGATGATGACATTGACACTAATAGCTGAGGATATGCTTGAGGTAACAAGTCCAGAGACGTTTGAAACCTCTCTCCCAGAGGCCACGATTCCGTCATCTGAAATGAAGAAGAAATACCCAAACTATCGTCGTACGCCGAGGATGATGTATGAATTACCTGAGGATAAGATTGATCTATCCTTCCCTACTCAAGAATCTGATCGGAATAATCGAAGCCTTTGGATTATTATCCTTCCTCCATTAATGATGCTTATCGTTATGGGGTTAGTAGCGATTCTTATTCCAAGAGGCATTTTTATTCTTATTTCTGTTGTTATGTTTACGACAACACTCGTTACATCGACAGTGCAATATTTTAAAGATAAAAGTCATCAAAAGAAATCAAAAGCACGTAAGAAACGGATATATAAAAGATACCTTGAGGATAAGCGACACGAACTTCATGAATTGGCTCAAAAGCAGAGAAAAGTTCTTACGTTCCACTACCCTAGCTTTGAGCGAATGAAATACTTAACCGAGCAGGTTTCTGACCGTTTATGGGAACGTAGCCTAGAGAGTCCTGACTTCCTTCAATTTCGCTTAGGAACGGGAACGGTACCAGCAAGCTATAAAATATCCGTTAATTCAGCTGACATGTCGACACGAGAAATGGATGAACTATTAGAAGAATCCCAGAACCTGAAGCGAGTATACAATGAACTGCACTCCCTTCCTATTACCGCAGACTTATTCCAGGGAGCAATTGGCCTTATCGGAAAAGAAGCAGTTGTTAAAAATGAACTGCATCAAATCATTGGACAGCTGGCCTTCTTCCATAGCTATCATGACATCCGATTTGTCTTCATCTTTAATGAAGAGGAATACGCCGAATGGGAATGGATGAAATGGTTACCGCACTTGCAAATGCCGGGATCATTTGCAAAAGGGTTTATTTATAATGAGCAAACGCGAGATCAGCTCCTCTCTTCGATCTATGAAATGATTCGAGAACGGGATCTAGAAGAAGATAAAGAAAAGCTACGATTCGCACCACATTATGTGTTTATTATTTCGAATCACAACTTAATCTCGGACCATGTCATTTTGGAGTACTTAGAAAGTGAACATACACATCTTGGTCTTTCAACTATTTTCGTTGCAGAGGCTAAAGAGAGCCTATCAGACAATATCCATACGCTGGTTCGCTATATTAACAAGAGTGAAGGCGATATTCTCATTCAAGAGAAAAAAGCAGCCGAAATTTCATTCGAACTTGATCAGCACAAGCAAAGTGATAATGAACAGTTTTCCCGAATGCTCCGCACGCTGAATCACCAGCGCGGCATAACAAATTCCATTCCTGAGAAAGTATCCTTCCTGCAAATGTTGAATATGGAAGATATTGATGAATTACCAGTTTCACATAATTGGGTGACGAATCAATCATCGAAATCACTTGCAGCACCAGTGGGACTTAAAGGGCGCCAGGATGTTGTGGAATTAAATCTTCATGAGAAAGCTCATGGTCCCCACGGATTACTTGCTGGTACAACTGGATCCGGAAAGAGTGAATTTTTACAAACATATATTCTTTCGCTAGCCGTCCACTACCATCCACATGAAGTGGCATTTCTGTTAATTGACTATAAAGGTGGAGGTATGGCACAGCCATTTAAACAAATCCCTCACTTGTTAGGGACAATTACAAATATAGAAGGTAGCGAAAATTTCAGTACGCGAGCACTCGCTTCCATAAAAAGTGAGTTAAAGAAACGACAAACCATCTTTGATCAGTATGAAGTGAGTCATATTAATGACTATACGGTGCTTTATAAAAATGGCGTAGCGGCTGAACCTATGCCTCATCTCTTTTTAATTTCTGATGAATTTGCTGAGTTAAAAACAGAAGAGCCAGAATTTATTAAAGAGCTTGTCAGTGCTGCACGAATTGGTCGAAGTCTAGGTGTGCATCTCATTCTTGCCACGCAAAAACCTGGTGGCGTAATTGATAATCAGATCTGGAGTAACGCTCGTTTCCGCGTCGCTCTAAAAGTACAAAACGTAGAGGATAGTCGCGAAATTTTAAAGAACGGTGATGCTGCATCACTAACCGTGACAGGTCGGGCATACTTACAGGTTGGGAATAATGAGGTGTACGATTTATTTCAATCGGCCTATAGCCGAGCGACATATATGGAAGACACTTCCGATATGGAAGATGAGGTTGCCTTAGTTACTGATCTTGGTCTCGTTCCTCTGTCAGAGCTATCATCATCAAAAGAAAGTAAGAAAAAGAAGCAAAGTGAAATCGAAGTAATTGTAGATAAAATCGTAGATGTCCAGCAGGAACTTGGACTCAGTAGATTGCCGAGTCCATGGCTTCCACCACTCGAAAAGCGATTGTATCGTCATGATTTTGAATCAGATAAGAAGAAAATCGCCTTTGCCCTGCTGGATGAACCTGAAAAACAAGCACAATCTCCATACGATTATGAATTAATTAAGGATGGCAATGTTGGCATATTTGGCTCATCAGGTTTTGGGAAGACGCAAACCATCTTAACGTTACTTATGAGCATCGCATCAACAAACACGCCGGAAGAAGCGCAATTTTATATACTTGATTTCGGTAACGGTGGTTTATTATCCATTAAGAACTTGCCTCATACAGGAGATTATTTCTTAATAGATGAGGAACGCAAACTAAACAAATTGTTGAAGTTCATTCAGGAAGAATTTACGAAGCGTAAACGACTCTTTCAGCGTGAAGAAGTGAGCTCCATTACGATGTACAATCGTCTAAATGACAAACCTCTTCCTCTTCTCTTTATTACGATCGATAACTATGATCTCGTAAAAGAAGAACTGATGGACCTTGATCCGATCTTCACTCAGTTTGCGCGAGACGGACAGTCGCTCGGTATTTATATGATCTTGAGCGCTACGCGTTTGAACTCAGTTCGTCAGGCACTGATGAATAACCTTAAAACAAAAATTGTCCATTATTTATTAGATAACTCAGAAGCTTACACCGTTCTTGGAAGAATCCCCTTTGCTCCCGAAGCAGTACCGGGTAGAGCCATTATGAAGAAGGAGAAAACACACTTCGGTCAAATAGTGCTACCAACTAGAGGGGAAGATGACTATGAACAGCTAGCTTCATTGAAAGGAGAAGTCCAAATGCTACAAGACAAATACCGTGATGTGAGCAAGCCTGAAGCTATTCCAATGCTACCGACTGATCTTACGTTAAAGACGTTCCATACGTACATTCCAGCTTCGGAATCAAAGAACACTTATCCTATTGGATTGCATGAAGAAACAGTTAAGCCTGTTTCCCTTTCCTTTGCGCAGACTTCCCATTGTCTTGTACTTGGACAGGCCCAGAAAGGTAAAACCAATATCATGCGTCTTCTTACGCAGCAAGCGTTACAGCAAGAAGGTGATCATATTGCCATATTTGATTCAATCGATCGCGGACTTTTTCATCTAAAAGAAGAGGAAAACACGACTTATTTAGAAACAAAAGAACAAATCGAAGAATGGATTGAACAAGTGACAACTGAATTCAAGTCACGTGCAATCACCTATCATGAGAGTATGAATAATGGCCAAACGCTTCCTGAATTCTCAAGAGTTTTCCTCTTTATTGATGGATATGGACGATTTTCCCAAACTCTCGGAAACCTCCTTCAGGATCGAATGACCGCATTAATGAAAAACTATAGCCACCTCGGCTTAAGTATTATCGCATCTGGCAGTAGCAATGAACTAACGAAAGGATACGATCCACTTACGGTCGAATTAAAGCAAATTCGTCAAATTATACTATTAATGAAGAAATCCGATCAAACGCTCATTAATCTACCTTTTGACCGGAAAGAACCCGATATTAAAGCCGGATTTGCTTATTATGTTCAAAGCGAAAAAGCGCAAAAAATCCAGGTTCCACTTGTCCAAATAGAAAGGAAGGTACATGCGTGAAAGAGAAGAAAAGCATCCTTAAACTCATTCTCGTAACAGCGATCATTTTAGTTCTTCCACTCATATACTTTACTTCCATTGGAGAAAATCCAATGAAGAAGAAAGAGAGCGCAACGAAAACCATCGCTGTTATTAATGAAGATACGGGAACAGAAGAAGACGAGGAAGTCGTGAAATTCGGAAATGACGTCCCTCCTATTCTTAAATCAGAATCACAATACAATTGGGAAGTCGTTGGACGTAGTGCCGGAGAAAATGGACTAAACAATCAAAAGTATGATGCCATAGTGTACATCCCGTCAACATTCTCTGAGAAGATTCTAACTTATGATGAAAACCAACCTGAACAAACAAAACTAGAATACACGGTTCAGAATCAACTAAATGCCATCAATAAAGAGAAAGTGTTGCTTGAACTTGAGCAAGCAACAAATCGCGTTAATACGAAGATGTCTTCTCTTTATTGGAACTATGTTTCAAACGATCTCGTCAACATCCAACAAGAGTTTGATCAAATTGTAGAGAAAGAGAAAGCATTCCAGCAAACAATGCTCTCCTTCTATACACCAAGCTCCAAAGACCTTGCTGAGCAAATGGAGCAGCAAGTGTCGATGCTTGCCAATCTTCAATCAACGTCAGAAAATGCTGAGGAACGAGCAGCAGATCAAACAAATACGATGGAAGATTTTCAAGAAAATCTAGCAAACTTTGTTACTTATACGAATGACTATCGTGAGTATCAGCAGAAACAACAAGAAGTTCTTGAACAAATTCAAGCTGATTCAGTCGATTCGATTTCACAGGCAACTGAAATGCCTCAACCGATGTTTATGAACAACAAAGAATTGTTCGAAGGTAAATCTGAGAGCGTTCTTGAAAACATGTCTCAGGTAGAAAATCAGATGATGCAGCAGCAAGAAATGTTTGCTGGTTTAAAAGAACTTCGGTATGACCAGGTTGAGCGCCAGGTTAACGATTTCTATACGCTACAAGAGCGAATTCTTAATTACTATCAGCAGCTAAAAGACTCCATGGTTTTAAATGAACTAGAAGGAGATATCGCCACGCTTAGTAATAAGCTCGGTGATGGAGATGAGATTGTCATTCCCGATGACCCTGAACTACCTGAGGTCCCTGAAGATCCAGAAGAACCCGTTGATCCGGAAGAGCCAGGTGAAGAAGAAGATCCAATGGAAGACCTTACGAAACTTCTAAAGAGCTTACAGGATGAAGAGCCTCCTGTGATCGATGAAGATGGAGAAACAAATGGTCCAACTCCAGTTGATTTAAGTGCAGAACGCAATGAGTTGTTAGCCATCGCACAGGAAATTGTGACGCTACAGGAAACGTTGATTGCGCTCGAGGAACCAAAAGTAGAAGATCTTCAAACCGCATCGACAAAGTTATTAACGCTCAACGATCGGATAAAGCAAACCGAGCAGCAACTTCTAGCCAAAGAAGGCGGCGACAACCCACTTGACGGCGAATTGGAAGAGCTAAAGAAGCTTATCGATACGCTAACTGAAGAGAATAAAAGTTTACTTGTACAAATTGAAGAGTTAACAAAGAAAGTTGAAAAGCTAACAAAAGAAAACGAAACGCTCTCTTCTCAAAAAGAAACGTTAATGGAACAGGTTGATGTATTAAAAGAATCAAATACCGAGTTAAAAGACTTGCTAGTAATGGTATCTGATAAGATTTATCGTATTTCATCCGGCATTCATGAAAAAGAAAATGCGATTCTAGCATCACCTGCTCTATCACAAGCTAGAAAAGATACGCTTTCCGTCTATTTCCAACGTCCGATTAAAGGGGCGAATTTGACGGATGTTCTTCAGTACTATGCATCCCTGGATCGATATGAAGCAACGCTAAGTAGTATGCTTTCTAAAAACAACGTGAAAGACACCGTTCTACAAGACAATGACCTTCGTGAAGAAGTAAATAGCATGTTAGAACTAACCAACAAAGAAGAAGGCCAATGGGACGCGGTTGGAACTCAAGTACCGAAAACGAGCGACGCCCTGACGACGTTACAAGATGATTTCACTGTCTTTTTAGCGGACTACAAAAACGTTCTCGACACACAGCAAGCGAAGTTACTCGAAAGCTTGAATGGGATTGAAGAAGAAGCAGATAACGTTCTAAACCAGATGCAACAAGCTCAGCAACAAACCCCTGATGAAACTACGCAGGGTACGCAAGTCATAAGTAAACATGATCAAGTTAAAAGTCAGATGGGTTCTCTGTATGATTGGGTGGATTCAATTGAAGATAGTCAATCCGAAATTCTTACCTACACAGATGAACTCCAGTCTCGAGTGGCTGAAGTGCAAACAGACGCGAACACACTGAATAATAAGTGGGAGACGAATGTCGCTTCAACCCTTATGATTCGTGATGATGTCTTTAACGTCATGGGGAATGCCTTTGTAGATGGTCGATCAAATGATTACGTCTATGATTTCCTTGCTACCCCAATTGACGTCACCGGTAGCGTCTTTACAGATAAGAAAGATACGAATCTTCCACCTGTTGTGATTTTATTCATTATTCTCTTAAGCAGCTTGTTGATT
Source organism: Pseudalkalibacillus sp. JSM 102089 (assembly GCF_041366475.1). Taxonomy (NCBI): domain Bacteria; kingdom Bacillati; phylum Bacillota; class Bacilli; order Caryophanales; family Fictibacillaceae; genus Pseudalkalibacillus; species Pseudalkalibacillus sp. JSM 102089. The sequence continues at coordinate 45,107 of NZ_JBEWYW010000005.1, read as the reverse complement.
GGTTATGCAAGCTACTACTTCCAACATGGTCCGTGGTGGTTACAAAGTATCTTATTCTTAATGCTGACAAGTATCGTTGGTCTCGTTATAAGTCTCTACAGCTTATCGATTTACCCTTTAGGAAACGATCGTTCAATGGAATGGACAATCTTTACGATCTTACTTTTATTAAGCTGTGCAGCGTTAATTCGCGTTGCCTTTATGGGACATCATTTATTAGGATGGCTAGTCACAGTTGGCCTCGTTGCCCTGTTTGTGACACCTTTACTTGCACTTTCGACACCGAACTTTAGCTTTACTGATCCAATGTCTCGCGTGTATATGTCTATACAGAACAGTACACAAACGCTCTTTACAGAAGGTGCGATGATTTTAACCGCTATTTTAATTGTCCTGATTAGTATTCAATATGCTTTAAACAAACGGTCATGGACACAAACTAAAGAGGATGAGGCTCATGAAGCCTAAAATTTTCTGTCTTATTACAATGATCTTTCTCTGCTGTCACCTTGTTCCAGTTGCAGTAGAAGCAAATACGGACATAAACGAGTTATTACCGAATGAATATCAAAAAAACAAGTTCAAGAAAAACACTGACTTGATCCATGATTCTTCAAACTCGAAGGAAATGGAAGAGATTTCTGAAGATCAGAAGACGATTTCATTTAACGGGAAAAAAGTTTTTAACCCTGAGAATACCCTAAGTGAATTATTTCTTTCTATGAGTAAAGAAAATAGTACGATTAAAGATAAAGCGGAGAATTTAAACCTTTTCTCTGAGACGGAGACAGCAGCTTTTAAATCGATTAACGAAGAAGATACAGAAACAACGTCATCCTCTTTTCAACTACTGATTGGTATTTTAATTGGTGTGTGCCTCATCGTTCTAATCATGGTGTTAGTGATCTATAATCGATTGTCGTCTTCGAAAAGCTAATCGCTCATCAAAAAAGCTACGGTCTATTTTCTGGACCGTAGCTTTTTAATTTCAAGTATCTACTAGATGTAACCTCTCTTCAATTTCTTTCATCACATAAAATGCTCCATTACTATGGTTAGATCTAACCGCCATGTTATATCCACTCTCTGGGTAATAGGTTGAGTGGAAACTCATTCCCAGATCATGTCCCATTACATGGTATTTTACGATACAGCAGCTCCGAGCGTTTATCCAAACGCCATAACCATAACTTACCCCGTCTTTCAACTCTACATGAGGGCTTAGCGATTGTACGAAATTTTTTATAGTAACAAGGGATTGTGTTTGCCAGAATAATTTCAATAACTAGTACTCAATAAGTGAACTATTATAATAATAAGTTCCTTAACACAACTCATTAGAATAAGTTAGAGTTTGTGAAGTAACTAGTACTTATGAAATAATTTAATAGATAAGCATGTAAAAAGTAATCATGGAACCTCGTTCGTTATTCGTTAGGAATTGAAAACGACACTTAGGAGACTTACACTTATGACCATTATCTTTAGGATTTTATCATCCTTTCTTTCAGCCTTTACTGTGTCACTTATCATAAACACTTTATTGTATCTATTTGACAATACTAGTGCGAGTGCATTCCATTTCTCAGATGCGATGCTTAATGCCTATCTAATGCTTCCATTTTTCCTTTTGATTGGTGTACCGATCTCTATCTTTATTGATTGGTATTTAACTAGAAAGGAACGGAGCCTTTATCGGTATCATTTTCTCGCTTATACACTCGCAGGAATAGTACTTTCTTCTATTTTGCCTATTATTTTCGATAGTGGCAGAGTAGTTGAGTGGCTTGCTACCTTTAGTATTCTCATTGGATGTTCCCTGATTTATTTTCATTACCTGTTACTACTAAAGAAATGGCTTAAGTTCTATAAGAGTATACCGCTCAAATCCTAACTCAATTTCTGAAGTCAGAACTTGAGTTTTTTATTTTAATTTAATTTGGTATTTCACCTTTGTTTTATTGAATCTAACCATATTGCTAGCATTAAACAAAACACACTAGCCTTTCAACGCATTAAAATGCTATAATGACAATATTTTAAATATTAAAACAAAGGAAGGCGTTTTGGTCATGAGGTACGGATTTGCTAAGAGAGTGCAGCATCTTCAATCATCTGCAGTGCGCGATATTTTAAAAATCACGAATAAAGGAGATGTCATTTCGTTTGCGGGAGGTTTACCAGACGACGAACTTTTTCCTGTAGAGGCAGTACAAGATGCATTTTCGAAAACATTTCAATCAGGAGGAAAGGCTTTTCAATACGATGCCACAGAGGGATATGCTCTACTTCGAGAGGTACTTGTTGATCGCATGGACAAGAAAAGCATCGCTTCACGCGTGGATGATATTATGCTTACCACTGGTTCACAACAAGCAATCGACTTATTTGCGCGGGTAATGTTTAACCCCGGAGATATTGTTCTAACAGAAAACCCAACTTATCTTGCAGCAGTACAGGTTTTTCAATCGTATGAAGTGAAAATTATCCCTGTTGATTCGGATGAGCATGGAATGGTACCAGAGGATCTTGATTATAAAATGAAAAAGTATATGCCGAAGTGCGTGTACGTTGTCCCAACCTTCTCAAATCCGATGGGAAAAGTTTGGTCACTTGAACGACGACAACACCTACTTGATACAGCAATAAAAAAGAAAGTGATTATTTTTGAAGATGATCCGTATGGAGAAATCAAGTTCGATGGAACAAAAACATATACTCCTATATCTGCGTTAGACGATGGATCGCACACAGTCTATACGAGTACCTTTTCTAAAACCGTTGTTCCTGCGTTACGAACAGGTTGGATCAAAGGACCTCATCAAATCATCCGCATTATGGCACAAGCAAAGCAAGCGGCTGATTTGCATTCAAACTCTCTTGCTCACCAAGCACTCTATCACCTTTGCACCGACTTTGATTTGAACGGTCACATTCAAAACCTCAGGAGTACATATTTTGAACGAATGAAAGTCATGCAACGATTGCTTGATCAAGCTGATCTACCTGGACTTTCTTATACGGTTCCTAAAGGCGGCATGTTCTTTTGGGTAGAACTACCAGAAGGCATTGATACGACGCTTTTATTAAATACGGCTGTAAAAAAAGGTGCGGCTTATGTACCAGGAGCTCCTTTCTATGTTTCAGATCCGAAGAAAAATACAATGCGTCTCAATTTCACTCATTCCACTCAGGATAAAATAGAGAAAGGAATGGAAATTCTAGTAGACGTCTTTCAAGAGGCTACTCCTATAGAGTACGAAAATATTTAGGGTTAATTCATATGCTAAACGATTGATGAACTCTTTAAATAGTTGAAAACAAGCCTTACCCGAAAACAGTTAAGCGGAAAATCTCCTTTATATTTGAAGTATGTGAAAGGAAATTTATTTCTAAGTTGAAGGTATATAGTATTCACCTCATCTCTAACTACATAAATAATCCAAAAAGAAGTGAACCTGGAGTCTCCCTTCCAGTTCACTTCTTTTTGGCCTAATCATTAATAAGCACCATCAGAATAAGTCAGTTCATAGCTATGAGAATAGATCTCGAAAATATTGCCGAATGGATCTTCCACATAGACCATGCGGTATGGTTTTTCGCCAGGATAGTACTCGCGGATCGGCATACGTTGCTTCCCACCGTGCTCTACGATTTTTTCAACCATTCCTTCGACATCAGGATCCTGAATACAGAAATGGAAAATGCCTGTCTTCCAGTATTCAAAGTTGTTTTCGGGCTTTTCATTTTCTGGAAACTCAAACATTTCAACTCCAATTTTATCTCCTGTTGAGAGATGAGCAATTCGGAACGTATCCCAATTATCTCCAAAGACGTCACGGCACATTTGTCCGATCGGAGAATCATCATTGTGCACATCAGATGGCTCCATCAAAATATACCATCCGAATACTTCCTTATAAAATTTAATAGCTTCTTCAAGATTTGGAACAGATAGTCCGATATGAGAAAAACTTCTTGGATATGGTAACATAGTTTTGAACTCCTCCTTAGTGATTATGTTCTGTCAACACACGTTTATTATACTGAGAACAAAATGATCATGTAAGAACGCACTTTTTTGTGCGATACTAACCAAAAGGTAAGAAAGGAGTCGATCCAACATGACTTCTCCAGTGGATGAAAACGGAAAACTAAAATGCTCGATTGAATACACGTTAAAGAAAATCGGCGGTAAATGGAAAACGGTGATTTTGTGGCACCTTTGTGTGGATGGGAGTTTTCGCTACAATGAATTACGCCAGTTACTACCAGGCGTCACACATAAAGTAATGAGTCAGCAGTTAAAAGAGCTAGAAGAAGAAGGCTTCATCAATCGTAAGCAAGAAAATACCGTTCCACCAAAAGTGGAATATTCGATTACGGAAAAAGGCAAAACGTTGATGCCGATTTTAGAGCAGATGCACTTGTGGGGGACTGAGAATCAAAAATAAAGAGTGCCTGTCACTCCTTACTAACTAGTAAGGAGTGACAGGCACTAGCAATAGATCACCTTATTTTGAAATCTCGTAAATACCTTCTCCACTTGCCACTAATGCTTTTGTAACAACACTCGCAAAAAGGGAGACGTCAATTACACCAGGTATTTCTTTCAGGCGTTTTTCAAGTTGAACACTCTCCTGCCCTTTCTCAAACCAAACATCAATTAAAAAGTTTCCATAATCGGTAACTGTATATCCATCCTTCGCAGAACTTGAACGCACTTCTGCCTTTCCATCCATCTCTCCTACTTTCTTTAGTACAAATGCAAGTGAATCTTGCAAAACCTCCAGTACGACTGGATGCTGATAACTTAATTCCGGAACAACTTTAGAATCATCAACAAGCAAGATATAGTCCTTCGCCATTTGAGCAATGAGCTTTTCGTGCGTGTGAATACCACCGCCGCTCTTTAGTGCATGTAACTTTTCATCAACCTCATCACAACCATCAAATGCAACATCTACTTCCTCAACGGTAATTGTTGGTAGCACTTCCAGGCCCTGATTTACGCATAGATGCTTTGTTTTTAGAGATGGGGTTACGACTTTTACATTTAACTTTTCTTCCTTAATAAAGTCAATTAAATATCCAATTGTACTTCCGCCACCAAGACCGGTGATGGTTTCATCTGTTATGTATTCTAGAGCTGCTTTGGCACATTTCTGTTTCATGTTCATTTTGACACCTTACCTTTTTAGCAGAGTTTAAGCAAAATATAAGCAAGCTTCCTTCGGTTGATTTTATTTTAACAAAGATAAGAAGTGAAAAGTTTAGAAGGACAAGGAAAATAGGAATAATTGACGGGGAACGTCTTTACTCATTCTAATTGCTAGACTAGTTTTTTAACAAAACCCTTATACTCGTCATAATTTTCTTCATAGCGTTATATACTTAAACGGTTTATATAACATTTGAGGAGAGAGGTACTGCAATGAGAATGGGATTATTGTTTCTTAAGTTGGCGGCTCTTTACTTTCTAATCGGAGTTAGTATGGGATTAATTATGGAGATTATAGAGGATCACAGTTTGGCAGGCGCCCACGCTCATATTAATCTGTTAGGTTGGGCTTCCATGGGCTTATTCGGTTTTATCTATATTCTATTCCCCAAAGCTAGTGAAACGCTCTTAGCAAAACTGCATTTCTGGCTTTATAATGTATCACTTCCCTTATTCATGCTTGGACTATCTTTCTTCCTTGTAGGGAATACTTCCCTAACCGTCCTTCTAATGATATTCCCTAACATGCTAGTATTAAGTGTCATCCTGTTTGTTATCAACTTATTTTTGAATGTAAAAGTAGAAGATGTTACTCACCATCTTAAGAAAAGCGAAAATAAAACATTCTAAATTAACATAGCCTTTTTCACACGTCTATGAAAGAAAGCAAAGAAGGCTGCCCCTTATCAGGGACAGCCTTCTTCATCATTTCGTGCTTTTTAAAAAGTCGCGCATATAGTGGTTAACCACTTCCGGTTTCTCGTGATGCGGGGCATGGCTTACGCCTTCCATTCGATGAATTGTAAGATCACTAACATACTCTTCTAACCCGTCCAGATTACTGTTTTCAAAAGCGGGATCTGCATCGCCCCAAATGATTAACGTTGGGGAGTCAAACATTTGATACGGAAGTTCCACTGGCTTTTGTACGTGCTCTTCGAACGGATAAAAAGAAATAGCACGGTAATAATTAAGCATGGACTTCATTGCATCCGGCTGCGTCCACGCCTCTATGTATTTCTCCTCATCCTCTTCGGTTAAATAACCTTTTTTCTTTCCAGGAATCGTCATCATCTTTCTTAATCGCTCTGCATTATTTTCAACCAGCGCTTCATGAGAATCAGGCCGCTGGAAAAATGCCATATAACTACTATCTTCTCTCTGCCCTGGGTTCTCTGCTAGCTCTCGTCTAAATGTATACGGGTGAGGCGCATCGAACATGATTAGTTTGTTCACATATTCAGGTGAGGTATAAGCTAACGTCCAAGCTACCGCTCCGCCCCAGTCATGGGCGACTAAAACGCAGTCCTTCTCCCCAAACGCTTCAATCAACTGTTTTACATCCTCGACTAAAATGGACATATCATATGAAGAAACCCCTTCAGGTTTGTCAGATACGTTGTACCCTCTCATATCAACAGCTACGACGCGATAATCCTTCGAAAACTCTTCCATTTGATGATGCCAGTTGTACCAGAAATAAGGGAAACCATGGAGAAACAGCATCAGTTCGCCTTCTCCTTCTGTTACGTAATGAAGGTTGACATCATTCACTTTCACAAAGCCATCTTTCATCATTTCATCCACCCTTTCTTATAAAGACTTCTAACATCGAGACACTTTACTCCTCTTCTATTTGATGCGCAATTAGGATGTCTCGTTTTCTGGATAAATAGGAAATATAACCTAATAAGAGTGGGATAAAAGTGTGATGAAATTCCTACTAAACAGAGGGAGTACAAATTCAAGGGATCATCGGTCTCTTTCGCTATAACTACCTTACTTCCTAAATATTCTATTTTTGACCCCTCTCATACTTTTAATTGAGGTATAATATTCAACAAAGAATATGAAGGAGGAGATGATTATGTTTTGTCCAAAGTGCGGGACGAAAAACATAGAGAATGCTCGGTTTTGCAGCCAGTGTGGCCACTCTTATACGAGATATCAGCAGAGAAACCGATGGTGGTTGACCGGAATCATCCTTACCTTTTTATTAATGAGCGGTATCTTTATTTATGCTTTCGTTCTTGATAAAGAACAAACGAAAGAAACGATTCAAACCCCAGTCGAAAAAATCGCTGAGTCTACGAAACTAGAAGATGAAAAAGAAGCAAGCGCAACTACCTCACCAAACGTTACTCAGAAAAAAAGTACGACAGAACAGAAAGTTCCTTCCCCTCAAACATCCACAGAAAAAGATAAGAAAGAAATCATACGTGAAACACAAACAAAAGTGTATACCATTTTAACGGAGGATAGTCTCGGGTCTGGCTTCTTGTTTCAGGATAATGGAGCAGTTGTAACCAATGCCCATGTGGTGGCAGGCTATATTGATGTCATCTTGCGCGATCAGGATGGACGAGAAATGAATGGCAAGGTGATTGGCATCTCTAATCAGTATGATGTCGCTCTAATTGAAGTACAGAATTTAAAAGGTACTTCTCCTTTGGAAATGGAAATGAAAGAATCAGAAGTTGGAACAGAAGTAATCGCACTTGGAAGCCCCCAAGGGTTAGAAAACACAGCATCAATCGGATATCTCACCGGGCTTGACCGTTCATTTGAATCCGAATTTCAATACGAAAACGTCTATCAAATCGATGCCCAAGTTTCACCCGGAAGCAGCGGAGGTCCATTGTTAGATGGAAAGACAGGAAAAGTGATCGGCATTAACTCCGCCCTGTTAACGAGCGATGAATCCATCGCCTTCTCAATCCCAATATACACAATGACGGATCTCTTAACGAACTGGTCGCAATCGCCAATGGATGAAAATGAAGTCGCCAGCACCTTTAACTACTACAATGAGGCTTCAGTGTATGATGAATATGCAGAAGAGGAAGAAGACACGTACGATGTTCCATATGATGAAGCAAGCCTCGCTAACTTCATCATCAATTTTAGAGGGAACTATGAAACGGCATTGCGAGATGAAGACTTTGGTTATATTGAAGACCAGCTTTTGTATGACAGTCAGGCATATTATGAAATGGCTAACTACCTTGACGAGATAAGCGGTCAGGGAATGGTCTTTAAATTCACGTTAAATGATGTAACCCATATTGACATGCAGACTGATCAAGCGATCGTGAGCACCTATGAAGTTTTTGATTTTATGAATGCGGCTGGGGAATGGAGCATGTATGAACGAATCAAGGACTATTATGTTGTGACAGATGAATATGGGGATTATAAAATTAAGCATATTGAGATATATCAATGAATTGATGAGGGGTGAGTTGCGCCACACTTCTACTTTTTTCTCGTCTTGCTTACCCCTCCATTAATCGCCCGAGAAATGCATACCTGACAGGGAATAGAGAAACCGATCGGACTAATTTATAGACCGATCGGTTTCATAAGAACATTTTTACTTCGTCGGCTATTTATTATTATTTACTTAGTCATTAAACCAGCAAATGTTAAAGTTTCTTTTCTCTCTAAGCATATAGAGACAAGCAACCTCTTAATTGATTTTGAACCGTTCTCCTAGTAAATAATTTCTAACACCCTTGAATTCCTCTCCAGAAAATTCGCCAGGCGTTTTGAAGACGCTCCTCATGTTCCACTTTCGAATAATAAAAAAGCTGTTCAAACGTGCCATCAAGGAGGCATATATAAGCATCGATTACCTCATCTTGTTCCGCCTGAATGTCTCCTTTTTGCTTCCCTTCTTTTACGATAGCAATCAATACATCCCTTAGTGCTTCCTCTGATTTAATAAATTGTTCATTAAGTGTATCTGTTAATACTAGTGGTGGGAAAAGCATGAACCTCTTAAATAGAAGTCCAAGATCTTCACTTTCAAGATAAGTTGAATGGTCTTTCAACAAGCAATATAACTGCCGATCCGTGGTCATGTTTCGATAATTATGTACTTGCAGTTCTAGAAAATCCCGATAATCTCGATTCACTTTTTGGAGGATAGCAAGAAATAGATCTTCCTTACTATCAAAATGAGCATATAAGGAAGGTTTTTTAATCCCGACACTTTTAGCAATTTTGCTCAATGATGTTCCTTCAAAACCTTTTCTCGCAAACATGGGCAGAGCTGCTCGTTCTATACGTTCACTCATAGGCGACTTGGTAGATGGCATTTACGATCCCTCCTTACATATTTCAGACTTATAAGCTCATTTGTAGCACCATTTACCCCTATTATCTTCTCTTTCATATATAAGATGTAACTTTCATGAATTGCTTCATCACTAGCCCTATACCCACTACTCACTGTGCTCTCGAGCCAACAGAAAAAAATTCCTTATCAAATAAAAATTTACTTTGTTAAATATTTTCTTAACACTTCCAACAACCTTAAATGCTATCATTTAAGGTTTTATCTGTCAAAAGGGTTCAAATGCTTCTTCTAAAACTAGGTTTTCAGTATGGATAATAAGAATGAATAAGATGGTCAGGAAGGTGAATCTGTCGAGGAAATCAAACGCATATATCCACTAAACTGGTTGATCATTCTATTAGGAAATGAAGTAATATTAGCCACTTTCTATATTTATGTACATTTGACAAGGAAATCTAATCATGTAATATTTATTATTAAATACGTTAAGAAAATATTTAACATAATTAATTTTGAATGGAAGGTGAAACAGGAAAGTGAAAGAAGTAAACGATAAAACAACGGATCAACTCCCTTAAGTTTGAGAATTAAATAATCAATATTAAAGAAGAAAGTAAAAAGGAAGCGGGGAGCGAATACGATTTGAATCGAAGCTTAAAAAAGGTTTTAACTTAAAATTTTCTTGAGGTGAAGGTATTTGAGTGAAAAAAAAGGAAATCTACTAAAAATCGGTACATTTGTAGCAGCCATATTGGTGATGTTTATTTATTTAGGAACGACTAGTTCTAATATTAACTGGGGATCATTTATTGCTATGTTAGTATTTTACGGAGTAATCTATTATATTGGGGCATTCATGGCTAGTGGTAAATCTGAGTCTGCATCAGATATGATGGTAGCGAAACGCTCTTTACCACTATGGATTTCAATGTTTACAATGGCTGCAACCTGGGTTGGCGGCGGTTACATATCTGGTACAGCAGAATCAACATATTCACTTGGTTTAGCATGGGCTCAGGCCCCGTGGGGTTATGCGCTAAGTTTAATTATCGGTGGTATCTTCTATGCTAGAAAAATGCGTCGATACGAATTTATGACAATGATTGATCCACTTGAACAGCGATTCGGAAAAAAAGTTGCTGGTGTCTTATATATCCCCGCTCTATTAGGTGAAGTTTTTTGGAGTGGTGCGATCTTAACAGCTTTAGGAACAACTTTTGGAACGATTCTAGGATTAGACTTTCAAACATCTATTATTCTATCAGCTATTATTGCAGTTGCGTATACAGTCGTAGGAGGCATGTGGTCAGTAGCGTTTACAGATGTTTTTCAAATGCTCGCTGTCATGATAGGGCTGTTCTTAGTACTTCCTTTTGCCCTGTCAGAAGTAGGCGGATTAAGTTCGGTTTGGAACCACTATCAATCAGATATGGGGAGCTATGCAAGTCTCTTCCCTCCATTAGACGGGTGGAAAGATCCTGAGTGGGGGAACTATTATTGGAATTGGTGGGACTTTGCTTTGCTACTTATATTCGGTGGTATACCATGGCAGGTCTATTTCCAACGCGTTCTTTCAGCTAAATCGGAGAACACTGCCATGTGGCTTTCAATCATAGCAGGGTTTATCTGTATTATCGCAGCGATACCTGCCGTTATTATCGGTGCTATCGGATTGGATACAGATTGGGCAAGTCTCGGTGTAAACGCACCTGATAATCCATCTATGATCCTTCCTTTTGTCTTACAATATTTAACGCCTGATATTATCGGCGCAATTGGATTGGGAGCTCTTGCCGCAGCCGTAATGTCATCAATGGATTCTTCCATTCTTTCAGCATCTTCCATGGCAGCTTGGAATGTGTATCGACCACTTTTCAAACCTAATGCATCAAGCGATCAACTTAAGAAAATGATTAAGCGCTCGATCATCATGGTTGGAATTGCAGCCACCATCATTGCACTAAATGTTCAAAGTGTTTACGCTTTATGGTATCTTGCTGCAGACCTTGTTTATGTTATTTTATTCCCTCAATTGACAACCGCTTTATTCTTTAAAGATGCGAATAAATATGGTTCGATTGCAGGTTTTATCGTTTCTTTCATACTTCGAATAGGTGGCGGAGAACCAATAATTGGACTCCCAGTCTTCCTGCCATATCCTATGATCGAAGATGGTGTGGTACTGTTCCCATTTCGAACACTTGCAATGGTTGCAGGTTTAGTAACGATTATCGTTGTATCTAAAATAACCAAGAAAATGTGTCCACCTAAACCTCTCTTGATGCCAGCAGAGAGAGAGAACGGTAATGAGAAGATTGCTTCATAGGTCTTAGAATCAGATGATGGTTATGATTTATATCGACTCAATTGTCATTCATAATCTTGATTTAGGATAGTACATTAAGTAGCAAACGGCTTACTTCATTAACTTTAATGAAGTAAGCCGTTTTTTTGTTATTATTCTTCCATTAGTTATTAAATTAGCGATATAAGAGAAGAGTGAATCATCAATAAGGATTAGCACTGGACTTCTAAACAACACATGGTGGCATACAAGATACTTTTCCACTAATTAGGGATAATTCTTCTACTTACAATATTGTTCCTTGAGAGGACCGCTGAAGTGTTGATGCACCTTAAGAGTTACAGACATTTGATTAACTAGAATCGCTAAGTATTCTTCAGATGAACACATCTTAATCAATAGGTGTCTGCTACTACCCACATAACTGGATGACTATCCCTCTCTTTATAGCGTTATTCTGCTTGAAGAATACCCCGCACTCCCAACTTAATGCTTCTTAAATTCAGAGGCATTTCTTTCTAGATGAACGAATTTCAAAAAAACCTTTACTCCCCTTTACCTTTAACTTTTCAAATCATCTACATCCGCCTATTAACCACTTAAGATTGCGGACGAGGTATTAGGAAAACGAAAAAATCTTAAACCTTTCTAGCTGAATCGGATTTATAACTGACCTATTTTCTTGAAAACTTGTGTTTATTTAAAAAGATAAAAAAGAAGGCACTCTCTCATAAATGTATGCTTCACGAGCACATACACTTTGAAAGAGGCCTTCTCATAGAAAGTGTTATTTAGTTACTGTTCCAGCATCTGCCGGATGAACGCCATGACGATAGAAATCAGCATCAATTGGATTAAGCGGTTTACGACCAAGGATGAGGTCTGCTGCCTTTTCCGCTAACATCAATACAGGTGCATGGATGTTGCCGTTTGTAACGTAAGGCATGGCAGATGCATCGACCACTCGTAGGTTTTCCACTCCGTGAACCTTCATCGTTTCCGGGTCCACAACAGCCATAGGATCTGACTTCGGCCCCATTTTACAAGTACATGATGGGTGAAGTGCCGTCTCAGCATCTTCTTTCACCCATTCAAGGATTTCCTCGTCTGTTTTAACAGAAGGTCCAGGGGAAATTTCACCGCCATTATATTTCTTTAAGGCTGGTTGAGACATAATATTACGAGTAACTCTTATCGCTTCCACCCACTCGCGTTTGTCCTGTTCAGTAGAAAGGTAGTTGTAAACCATGCTAGGATGCTCTTTAGGATCTTTCGAGCGAATCTTTAATGATCCGCGTGCATCAGAGTACATAGGTCCGATGTGTACCTGGAAGCCATGTTTTGTAGCTGCTTTTTGACCATCGTAACGTACGGCTACAGGAAGGAAGTGGAACATCAAGTTCGGATAGTCAACATCCTCGTTAGAACGAACGAATCCCCCACCTTCAAAGTGGTTTGTCGCCGCAGGGCCCGTACGGTTTAGCATCCACTGCAAGCCAATCCAAGGCATACGCGCTTTACTTAGGTTAGGCTGTTCAGAAACAGGCTCTGGACATGTGTGTTGCACATAGACTTCGAGGTGATCCTGAAGGTTTTCGCCTACACCAGGAAGGTCTACGATCGGTTCGATGTCAAGAGAGCGAAGATGTTTAGCATCCCCAATACCTGCTAGTTGAAGCATTTGCGGCGTTGCGATCGCACCGCCTGAAAGAATTACTTCACCTGCTTCAACTTGATGGGTTTTTCCGTTTCGACGATACGTCAATCCTTTGGCACGGGTACCATCGAAGTCGATTCTCGAAACAAAAGCACGCGTTCTAACCGTTAAGTTCTCACGATCCATAAATGGATGTAGGTAGGCACGTGAAGCGGACAAACGTTGACCTTTGTACACATGCTTATCAAATGGTCCGAAGCCTTCCTGACGAAAGCCGTTCACATCAGGAGTGCGTGAATAACCAGCTTCTACACCTGCATTGAAGAATGCCTGGAATAATGGATTTTTGGCAGGTCCGCGTTCTAATTTGATCGGACCGTCGTGACCGCGAAGATCATCATCCGGTGATGCCAGAGCATTTTCCAAACGCTTGAAATATGGAAGGCAGTGCGCAAAATTCCACGCTTCCATGCCAGTGTCAGCTCCCCATCGTTCATAGTCCATCGGATTTCCGCGTTGATAGATCATACCGTTAATAGAACTAGAACCGCCGAGCACCTTTCCTCTAGCATGTGGGATATTCCGTCCCTTCATGTATGGCTCAGGGTCCGTCTCGTATTGCCAATCGTAGAGATCTTTTCCAGATGGAAAAGGTAGAGCTGCTGGCATTTGAATCAGGAGATCCCATGAATAATCACTTCGTCCCGCCTCTAATACAAGCACACTTTTCTTTCCATCTTCACTTAGACGGTTGCCGAGTACAGAACCCGCACTACCGCCACCAACGATTACATAATCATATGATTCAGTCATACTCTGTTCCTCCTTGATGTTGATATAGGAAAAAAGGTATTCAGACAATAAACGCAATGCCCGGTATCTTTTCATCCCTATTACATGTATTTTCTAGTTTGCTATTCTTTATGTTTAGCTGATTTATCAGCTTGATTTCATCTTATAGAATGGTAAGAAGAGATCGTTCTCTTAGAACCAGTTCAACGTTTCAGGCTTAAGGTTTTGGAAGATATGCTTTGTTTCTGTATATTCTTCCATACCTAATTTACCTAGTTCGCGCCCAATACCAGATTGCTTATATCCACCCCATGGTGCGTGTGGGAAATAAAGGTTGAATTCATTGATCCACACAGTACCCATGCGCATTTTCGCTGCACAGCGTTCAGCTTTTGCAATATCGTTTGTAAAGACGCCGCCAGCAAGTCCGTAGATCGAGTCATTCGATAGGTTGACCGCTTCTTCTTCTGTACGGAATTTCTCAACCGTAATAATCGGACCAAAGCCTTCATCTTGTACAACACTCATGTCTGTTGTGCAATCTGTGAAGATCGTAGGCAAGTAGAAGAAGCCTTTTTGCAATTCAGGATCTTCTGGGCGTTTGCCGCCGACTGCTACTGTAGCACCTTCTTGAACCCCTGCTTCTACATACTTTTCTACTTTCGCAAGGTGTTCTGCTGAAATAAGAGGACCCATTTGAGTATCTTCATTAAATCCGCTTCCTAGTTTGAATTTCTTCACTCGCTCAACAAGCGCGTTAACGAACTCATCGTGAATGCTTTCTTCTACAATCAGTCTTGTACCAGCGGAACAAATTTGTCCTGCGTGGAAGAATACTCCGTTTAACGCTTGATCCACTGCAATATCAAAATCAGCATCAGCGAAAATAACATTCGGGTTTTTCCCGCCAAGCTCAAGTGCAAGTTTCTTCACATTCACGCTTGCAGCTTGCATAATTTTCTTTCCTGTCACAATACCGCCTGTGAATGAAATAAGGTCTACATCCGTGTTACTGGACAGCTCTGCGCCAATTGTATCGCCAGCTCCAAGAACCAGGTTTGCAACACCGGCAGGCACTCCCGCCTCTTCCATCAGTTCAAATACTTTTATATGAGTAAGCGGTGTAATTTCACTTGGCTTTATGATCAACGTATTACCAGTCGCAAGCGCAGGAGCTAGTTTCCAGGACGCTTGAAGGAGAGGATAATTCCAAGGAGTAATTTGGCCACAAACACCAACTGGTTCACGGACCACTTTACTGATCGAGTTAGGTACTGGAGAATCGATTAGCTCTCCGCCATCTTTATCTGCTAGTTCAGCAAAATAACGAAATACTCCAGCGATATCATCCATGTCTCCACGGCTTTCTTCTACTGTTTTACCTGTATCCAACGATTCTAAGTGAGCTAGTTCTTCTTTGTCTCTTTCAATAAATTCAGCAATTTTCCTTACGATAGCCCCTCGCTCAGTTGCTGGTGTAGAAGCCCATTCTCCGTTATCAAACGCTTCTCTTGCTGCAGCGATCGCTGCTTTTGCATCTGATTCATCGCCTTCCGGAACACTAGCAATCACTTCCTGATTAAATGGATTAATAATTGTACGTGTATTCCCCGAGTTCGCTTCTACCCATTTACCATTTATGTATTGTTGTAGTTTTAGATTCATATCTATCAACTCCAATTTTTGAATTAAGTTAAGTTTGTTAAGAATTTATTTAACACACTTAACGTTAACACGTCATTTTAAGGCTGTCAAAATAAATTCACATGTAAAGTTTAGAAAGAATAAGGCTGAAATGGAAAGGCTATAATTAATAATGTAGTAATCATTTATAATAGATAAAGTGAGAATCTTATATTTGACATTTCATCTGAACAAGTTAACATTAAGTTCGTAAAGAAAATTTGATAAATACTTAACACGATTTACTTTATATCGAAGGAGCGACCTAATGAGTGAATCTACTGAAAGACCCAAAGTGAAAATAGAAGAAGCCAAAGATAAAGTAATTGGCGCGATTGCGGAAACGATGGATTTATATGGGGTAACACCAGCTGCCGCTAATTTATACGCGACGATGTACTTTAAAGATCAAATGACACTTGATGAAATGCGTACGGAACTCGGTATGAGTAAACCAAGTATGAGTACGAGTGTCCGCAAGCTTCAAGAAATCGAAATGGTTAAAAAAACATTTACGCGAGGTTCTCGAAAACATACTTATGTAGCTGAGAAAAATTTCTTTCGTTCCTTTATGGCGTTCTATTGTCAAATGTGGGAACGCGAAGTGAAAATGAATTTGGAAGCAATTGAAGAAGCACAAGAAGATTTCATAGACGTTATAAAAGATTCCACCAGCACACCAGAAATCGTGGCAACAGCAAAAAAACACTATGATCAATTAGAAGAATCTAAAAAATACTATCATTGGTTGGATGACTTAGTTGAAAGTATAAAAAGCGGAAAGATATTCGAATTCTTACCAAAAGATCAACAAAGCTAATAATAAGTGATCAGGTAGCCTATAACTGAGCTACTATAGACTACCTGGTAATATCACTTTTCCACAATTACATATAAAAGTAGGCTTTGGTTTGTATTTGAGTTAAATAAATTCTTAACACATTTAACACAAAGGGTGTTGGAGTTAATAGACATAATAAATAGAGGAGTTTTTCAACATGATTAAGGGGAAAAAGGGACTTAGTTTTATACTAGCCATTCTAATGGTTGCTGCACTGACTGCATGCGGAAATAGTAGCCAGGGTAAAGAATCTGAGGAAAAAGATAAAGATATAGCAATTGGTCAAATTAGCTGGGCTGAAAACATCGCCGTAACGAATATGTGGAAAGTCATCTTAGAAGATAAAGGATATAATGTGAAGTTTAACTATCTGAACATGGGTTCTACGATGACGGCTTTAGAAAGCGGCGATCTCGATGTTAGTTTAGAAGTATGGTTACCCGTTCAAGATGCGAATTATTTGGAGGAATATCAAGATACGGTTAACTTCTCAGATGAGACTTGGTTTGACGAGGCAAAAGTAGGACTTGTTGTTCCAACCTATTTAGAAGGCATTAATAGCGTGGAAGATTTAAATGAACATAAAGAACTGTTCAATAGCAAAATCGTTGGTTTTGACCCTGGCGCCGGTACAATGGAAGTTACCGAACAATTAATTAAAGATTATGATCTCGATTTTGAACTAGTACCTAGTTCTGAAGCCGCCATGTTAGCCGAAATTAAAAAAGCAGTAAACGAAAAAGAACCTATCGTAGCACCACTTTGGAGTCCACACTGGGTATTCTCCAAATATGACTTAAAATTTCTTGAAGATCCACAAAATACATTCGGTGGTGTTGAAAAAATTCATCATGCAACAAGACAAGGTTTTGAAGAAGATTATCCAGAAGTAAGCAAGTGGTTCAAAAATTGGAAGATGAATAATCAACAAATCAGCGAGCTTATTGACTACGTAGAAAGTAGCGAAGAACCTGCTGATGGAGCTGAGAAATGGGTTGAAGAAAATCAAGATTTGATTGATGAATGGGTAAACTAAAGTTATAAATAAAAGAAATAAAGAAGCTGCTCTCTCATTATTTTGGAGATCGGCTTTTTTTTCTTTGAAATATTGTCACAGGAAGGAAGTTTCTTAACAGTTCTTGCGAATCATAGCTCGGTTATTTTTCATTAATGAATTCAGCATGTTAAATGCCCCAGATTCCTTTTTTCTAGACTAATATAAAGACAGGAGAGCCATCCCCGTGACTCAAAGATGAGAATAAAAGTATTAAAATATGAGTAAAAAGGTGTCGTCTTAAATAAAATTTCATTCTAACCGTTGAATATATTAATGCCAAATCTGCGAAACGCTTCTGACTGGTTCTGAATCTGAGATTAAGAATCACCTTAATAAACTGTGCTCTCTATTAAAGCCTCTTTTCATAAACATAGTTTCTATAAGAGTGTGGGGATCAATTGAGGATGCTCGCTTTCCGTTGGGCGGACCCTGAGCCTCCTCGACGCAGCTCCAAGGAGGCCTCTCACCTGTCCTGCTAGTCCCGCAGGAGTCTAGCACATTCCGCTCCAATCAGCTAAGTGTGGGTTTCATATACAAATTCTTTCAAAAGCAACGATCTTTGAGAAAAGAAACCTATTAAAAGTTTAGAAATGGTGTCATAACGAAGTACGTCGCTCTCATTTTGGAGTAAAGCTATAACTGCCCTTGATTGTATCCATAGTCCCTAAGTATGAAGAATATCATTCAACATGAAAAGTCCCCACTAATTTGATAATTCTTTTTCTACCACAGAAAAAAAGCCCCTTTTAGGAGCTTATCAAACCCATTATATGAAATATTGGTAGAGATTATATTTTAAAATGATTATTCAATTCCACATGATTCCTTTTTAACTAATGCCCAATCTTTTCCTCTTTTTTCTCCCACAGTTTCTCTGGTAAATAGTAACGTTAATAAAAGTGCTATAATCATGCAGCTTGCTAAGAAATATAAACCTGTTATATACCCCGAATAAGAACTCCAACCTCCACCTTGATTAATCAAATACCCAAGAACTAATGGAGAAGCTGCCCCCAAGTACATCCCAGTCATTGCAATTCCCATTGCTGTTCCCGTGGAACCACTTTTTGCAGAATCAGTTATTAAAGAAAACACAACAGGGAAGATAGCGTTTGTACACATTCCAGCAAACAGCTGTATACCTATCAACCACATTAAATTTTCAGCGCTAAATTGAAATAATATTAAGGCCACTGACAACCATGAAAATGAAATTAGTAATGTTTTCTTTCGACCAATTTTATCAGAAATATTCCCCCAAAAAATTTGACCAATTCCTCCTGTAATCGTAAAAATCACTGACCATCCAGCTGCAGCTGCATAATCAAACTCACCAACAAATGCCAGGTATGGTGCTAACCAAAAATTTAATCCAGTAAACGCTGCTTGACCTAGAAGTACGCATAGCGTTCCTATTAAGATATTTGGATTTTTTAACAACAATAATATATCACCTTTTTTGTTCTTTTTAACCTCTTTTTCATCCAGTGTAGGTGTATAATTCATATTTATTGCTGTTTTTTCATATTTTTTGAAATTTTCCGCTGTTGAAAACAACCAATAGGCTATATATATGGGGATCATTATTAAAGGTATTAATAGAAACGGCATTCTCCAACTTCCCTCAAAAACTACGAGAACAGCAGAAATTAACAACCCACTTAATAATGTACCCCAAGGGTATGCAGAGTGATGTGCTCCAAGAGCAAATCCTCTTCTTTCTCTTGGCCACCATTCAGCAACGGTGCTTACTTCAATAGATTCACCAATTCCCCCAAACATATTTTTAATCATTTGAAGAACCACAAAGCCTACTACTACAGAAGTCAGAGCAGAAATTCCTGTTAATATAGAAAAAAGTGTATATCCTATAACTATCCAAACTCCACTATACTTCCGAGCCCAACCTAATCCTTTTTTATCAGACCACGAAGCACCAAAAATAGATAAAATTCCTGTAGATACCATAATTAAGGAAACCATTTGTCCAACAACATCTGCTGATAGATTAAAGTCATCCACAATAGCAGGCATGACACGAAACATTATTTCTCTACTGGTTGCATTCATGGCAAAAATAAGCCACAAAAATCCTAAAGCAACCCAAGATAATGAGGGTGCAAATGCCAAAGGTTTTGAATCCGGGTTACGATTTCCTTCAATCTTCTCAGCTGTATTTTTCATTACTTCCTCCTTTTAACATCCACATGGTGTTTGCACTTTAAGTAAATCTCTAAACGTTTAAGTCAACATGTATAAATGCATTCTGAATTGGTGTTAGGTATAAGAAAAATCGATTCGACATTACTCTATTTATTAATAATCGGAAAGTTATTATTCTGATATTTTTTTATAGTATAATCATGTCCAGGGATAATGAATTTCCCTCTTTTCCGAACCTCTTCCATTCCCTCATACATTTCCTTCGTACTTGTCACAATCCCAGCTGGTATATTCTCTTGAATATTGCAGAGTAAATTAGCAATATCTCCCGCTACACACACAGAACCTTCTTCCGTATCAACAATTACAGATTGATGACCTTCTGAGTGTCCTGTAGTTAAAAACACCTTTACACCAGGGACTATTTCTTCTTCACCATCAACAAACCGCCAGTTAAGATAATTAACTGCACTAGAATCAAATAATTCCTTAAAATAAATCGATTCTTGACACGGAATTGGGTTATGGGAAGCTGCCCATTCTTTCTTCTGTACAACAAAGCGTGCATTTTTAAATAGGTTATTGTTTCCGCAATGATCATAATGGAGATGAGTATTTATAACAATGTCCACATCCTCCGGTCCCCAACCCACCCCTTCTTCTAAAGCCTTAATAATTGTTTCATCTTCCAGTTGACGACAAACCCCAATATGTTTATTCACCCACTCCAAATCATGGATGCCAGTATCTATTAGAATATTAACTCCGTTCCCTTCAAGAGCGGTAGACCATATCGGAATCCATAAATACTCCCCTACATCTTTTTGATAAGTTAAAGAGGATTTTTCTACATATAACTCTCCCATTTTCAAAGTAGTGATTTTCCATTTACTATCAATCATTTTTTTCCTCCTTTTAATTAGTTAGAGTAATTTCACATATAAATTCAGGTTATCAGTTGATAGCAGATACAAATATTTTCAGTAAATCAAAAGATAGTAACAGTCGAAGAGTATGGGGAGTCGAATACTTTACTTTAGAGATTTATAGCGATTTATTAAGTACATTTCAATTCGGTTAACTGCTTGTAGAAAAAAGAGCGGACTATTTGCTCCGTGCTTGCTTCTAATAATTCTTTAACGCCCTCCACCGCTTCATTTAAGGTCATTGGTTTATTAACGATGCTGTTTATACTTACAACACCAAACTTATACAACTCTTCAATTCCAGCTCCCAAGGACCCTGCTATAATAATAGTTGGTACACCTTTTACGGAAGCAGTTTGTGCAACTCCCATCGGCGTTTTGCCGGAAGTTGTCTGTTCATCCACCTGACCTTCTCCCGTTAATACTAAATCAGAATCGATTAATGCATCACTAAATCGTATTTGTTCAAGGACCACGTCAATTCCTCGCTTCATGGTTGCTGGGAAAAAGGCTTGGAATGCTCCACCGATGCCTCCAGCAGCTCCTGCCCCAGAACGATTATGTAGATGAATGCCAGTTACTTTCTCTATTTCGTCAGCCCAATGAGTCATATTCTGATCCAACATTTCTACCATGTTATTGTCTGCACCTTTTTGAGGTCCAAATACCCGAGAGGCACCCATTTCCCCCACCAATGGATTTTGCACATCAGAAGCAATGATGAAATCACAATTTTTTATCCTACTATCAAATGAGCTCACATCGATCCTATGAACCTTTCCTATTTCTCCACCCCCATATGAAATATCTTCACCTTTTTCATCTTGAACTTTCATACCTAGTGCTTGTAGCATCCCCACTCCACCATCATTCGTAGCAGATCCTCCTAATGCTAAAATAAAAGAAGTGAAACCATCATCTAATGCTTGCCTTATAAGTTGTCCTGTACCATATGTAGTTGTTTTCGAAGCAGAAAGTTCACCTTCCGAAACATATGAAAGTCCAGATGCTAGCGCCATCTCTATTACACATGTTACTCCATCACCTAAAACACCATACGAACCTGCAACCATTTCCCCTAAGGGGCCAACCACCGATACATCAACCACTCTTCCATTTGTTGAGGCGACAAGTGTGTCTAATGTGCCTTCTCCACCATCAGCAACTGGTAATAAAACTGTTTTAGCATTTGGGAATACCTTTAACACGCCATTATTAATAGCCCTTGCTGCTTGAACAGCATCCAGACTACCTTTAAAAGAATCCGGAGAAATGATAATTTTCATTATATACACCTCTATTTTAATTTCTATTTCAACTGAGCTTTTAGTAGTTTCCCACCAAGGTTTCTGGGTAATTCTTTGACAAACTCAACCTGTGCAGGTACTTTATAATCAGCCAGGCGTTCATTTACAAAACGTTTTATTTCTTGTTCCGTGAGGGGAGAGTGTTTTGGAACTATGACCGCCTTCACTATCTCTCCGAACGTAACATCAGGTATTCCTACAACAGCTACTTCTTTAACATTCGGATGATCATATAATAAATTCTCGATTTCTAAAGAATAAATATTTTCACCGCCGCGGTTGATCATATCTTTCTTCCTATCCAAAATGTATAAAAAGCCGTCATGATCTATTCGCGCTATATCTCCCGAGCACCAATATCCATCTTTAAAAGAATCTCTATTTCCGACTACATTATTCCAATATCCCTCAACGACATGAGAACCTTTGATGTAAAGTTCGCCAATCTCCTCCACTCCACACTCTCTGCCATCTTGATCTATTAACT
The DNA here is from genome assembly GCF_041366475.1 of Pseudalkalibacillus sp. JSM 102089. Taxonomy (NCBI): domain Bacteria; kingdom Bacillati; phylum Bacillota; class Bacilli; order Caryophanales; family Fictibacillaceae; genus Pseudalkalibacillus; species Pseudalkalibacillus sp. JSM 102089. The sequence continues at coordinate 22,587 of NZ_JBEWYW010000005.1, read as the reverse complement.
TAATGTCTGCCCCGAGGATTGGAAGCCCCACGGACTTTTGTTTAGAGTGAGGATAATATAAAGGCATGATGCTCGTAGGCGAGGATGTTTCAGTAGCACCATATGTATTATGAAAATTCGCATCTGGAAAATGACTTTGAAGCTTACTTATAACTTCATAAGGCATAGCTGCCCCACCATATGCAACTGTTCTTACACTCTCATATTGATCAATGGAAAATTTCTTTTCAGATAATAATTTCACATAGATCGTAGGCACATTGAACAAGAAAGTTATTTTCTCTTTTTTGAGTAATTCTAAAAATGGTTCTATCTTGAACCTTCTCATTAACACACATGTTCCGCCTACACTTAATACATGTAGCAACTGTCCAATAAGGCCGGTTACATGAAACAGCGGTACTGCAATAAGTGTCCTGGTTTTTTCATCCGTTTTCATACGGATTCTATAATTCATGGCTGCGTGAATAAACCCTAAATGACTTCCAATCGCCCCTTTTGGTACTCCGGTTGTTCCTGATGTATAGATAAGGGTAATAGGATCTGATTCAAACACAACTGTCTGATCGTATTCATTATCTCCCATCAGGAGGTCGTTAAAAGGTATGTAATCCTTATGAGGTTCAGATGACACTAAAATGGTGTGCATCTGCGAATGATCAACGAGAACCTCACGAAGTCTTTCGGCTTTAGGCAGAAACTCTTCATCAGTTACAATTACCTTCGATCTTGATTGTGAGATCATATAATGTATTTCTTTTTCTTTTAACCTTGTATTCAATGGTACTAATATCGCTCCTATATGAGCACAAGCAAAAAATAATAGAGAGAATTCAATTCCATTACCTAATAAAATGGAAATTCGCTCTCCTTTTTTCACCCCTAACTTCTTAACGAAGTATGTAGCGACCTGTCGAGATTGCCTCCAGAGTTCAAGATAAGTTATACACTGCCCGTTACTTATGATGGCTTTTTTATCAGGATATTTTTGTACACTTAAATAAAGCATCTTAGAAATGGTTTGGGGTCTATCTTTAAAAACCTGTAGTCTTCTATTGAAAAAATTTGCGGATTGTAATTCCATACTTTCACCCCCTGACTCTCTAAATAATTAAATCGATGGCAACCACGTTGATAAGAATGGAAATACACTTAAGATCAAAACATCTGCAAATAAAATCAAGACAAATGGGATAATCGCTTTTGAAAGGACATTAATCTTTATTTTTGATATTTGCGATGCGACAAATAAGTTTATACCTACTGGAGGTGTGATCATACCAATCGCTAAATTTACGACCATAATGATTCCGAAATGAACAGGGTCCATCCCGAGCTGAATCGCAATCGGTAAAAGAATTGGTACGAAGATCAGAATAGCAGCGGCTGCTTCGATAAACATCCCTACTACTAATAACAATAGATTCACTAGTATTATAAAAATGATCGTATTTGTAGTTACACTTAAGAAAGCCTGGGAGATCAGAGTCGGTACGTTCAACCGATTCAATAGAAAACCAAATAATCCAGCAGTTCCGATAATGATCAAGACGATAGAAGTTGTCACAGCAGATTGTCTAAAAATATTGGCTAGATCCTTTATTTTAATTTCTCGATAAATAATAAACCCAACGATAAACGAATACGCTACAGCAATTACTGCTGCTTCAGTAGGTGTGAAAACCCCGCCATATATTCCACCCAATACAATAACTGGCATCATGATCGATAGAATTGCACGTTTAAAGGAGAGAAAGGTTTCATTTAGACTAGATTTTTCAACTCCCATATACCCTCTTTTTTTTGCGACAAAATAAGCAGCTAAGAGCAACGTCATAGTCACGAAAACACCTGGAAGAATTCCGGCAAGGAACATATCTCCTACTGATTGTTTTGCTGCTATGCCATATAGAATCAACGGAATGCTCGGTGGGATTATTATTCCAAGTGCTCCTGAAACGGATTGGTTTGCACTTGCATAAGAGTCCGAATAGCCATGGGCGATCATCGCTGGAATCAAAATCGAACCTATTGCAGCCGTGGTTGCAGCTCCTGAGCCTGATATCGCGGCAAAAAACATCGACGTAACAATCGCTACCATTGCTAATCCGCCAGTAATATGACCAACTATATTCCCTGCGAAATCAATCAATCTCTTTGATATGCCACCGTGCTGCATTAAATATCCAGATAGTATAAAAAACGGAATCGCCATCAAAGGAAATGAGTTAATCGAGTTGAATGTTTGCTGAACAACTAGCTTTAATGAAGTAATATCACCCCACCAAATTACTACCGAGGCAGATAAACCAAGAGAAACGGCTATCGGCACAGCAAGTGCAAAAAATGCTATTAAAGAAACGAAAAGTAACAAAATCATTGTTATCTCCCCCCTTTCTCAATTAAAAATTGTTTACTGATTACTCCGAGACTGTTAAGTAACATAAATATCCCCCCAACTGGCAATGCGAGCATTGGCCAGAACATCGAGATACGCGTACTTGGAGCAGTCTGCATTTGAACCGCTTCAGCCATCTGCCATCCGTAAATAATGAGAACAATATAAAAGATGGTTGCTACGACTTCACTTATCACTCTCAGAATGCGTTTCCCTTTTCCTTTTAACACTTCTGGAAGTATCTCGATCGCAATAAGTGAACCTTCACGGATGGCATAAGCCGTCCCGAGCATCGTCATCCAAATCATCAGGAATCGGGAAATTTCTTCTGAAAAGGTTAATGATTCACCGACTACGAACCTAGCGAACACTTGCCAAAATATTAAAATACTCATAACTGCTAACATAATGCCTATCGCATAACCCACCAAACGATTCAAATACGTAAGCATGGTTGAGTAACCCCGTAAGATCGACTGCATAATATCCACCTCCTATATATGAAGGCAGCAATAAAGTTTTCTTAATCACTGCCCAATCCTTTTTAATATTCTGTGTTACGAGCTTTTTTGATCAATTCCTCTCCAATTTCAGGAGCCCACTTTTCATATACTGGTTCTACTGCCTTTTTGAACTTCTCTAAATTCGGTTCAGTCACGGTCATTCCTTTTTCCTCCAGTTGTTTTTTAACATCTTCTTCCATATCCTGACTTGCTTTTCTTTGATGTTTAGTCGCTACTTCAGCAGCTTGCATAATCGCCTCTTGTTCTTCATCTGTAAAAGAATTAAAGAGTTGTTTACTCATCAATAAAGGGGCCGGTGAATATACATGCTTCGTTAAATTCAAGTAATCTTGAACTTCATAGAAACGAACATCTAATATAGTGGCTAAAGGATTTTCTTGACTTTCCATCACTTTTTGTTGAAGAGCAGTATATACTTCTGGCCAAGCCATCGGTGTTGCATTTGTACCGAACGCTTCCCAAGTATCGATTTGAACTTTACTTTCTTGCGTACGATGTTTTATTCCTTTTAAATCTTCAGGAGTTTCTACCGGACGAACTGAATTCGTTTCATTTCGAAATCCGTTTTCCATCCAACCCAATACAACGACATTTGCCTGTTTTTCAATCTTTTCAGCTAGCTCATCACCAATGTCTCCATCTAAGATCGCATATGCTTGCTCTGCTTCGTCAACTAAATAGGGCATGTCCCACATCATGACTTCTTGGACAAATCCACCAATAGGTCCGGTAGAAGAAATCCCTGCATCTATCGTACCAATTCCCATACCTTCAACGACTTCTCTCTCTCCACCTAATTCGTTATTATAATGTGGAACAACCGTTAAGCTTCCATCCGTATTCTTTTCTAATTCCTCTTTGAATTTTTGAACTCCAGCATCATGATGTGATTCTGGACCAAGTGGCAAGCTGACATTGATCGTTTTTGCGCCTTCCCCTGCTGATGCGTTTCCCCCTGTATTATCAGCAGAGCACCCAGTAACTAGGACACCAATACTCAATAACATCGTTAATGTTAACCACTTTAGAATTTTGTTCATAATCCGCCTCCTTACAATATGTAATTAATCGCAAACGCGTACTTGTTTGTTATTTTCAAACAACTGTTAACTGCTCTGTTCCTTGCATGAATTCATTTTTAAAAACCATTTTTTCTTCCTTGAAAATTTCTTGATCCATTTCTTTTAATTCCTCAGAAATGATTGGAGTAAAATCCATTTGCTCTAGAATATCTCTTCCGATATTGATTCCAGGAGCATATTCAATTAAGACAACTCCAGCTTCTGATAGTTCAAAAACGGCCCGTTCAGTTACAATGAGAACTTTCTGATTTTTACTCCTTGCAAGTGGACCGCTAAAGGTGATTTGTTGAACTTGATTTACGAATTTCTTGATTTTTCCTTCCTTGACGATTTCTAACTTTCCGTTACTAATTTTTGTTTCTAATCCACCCGCCGTAAATGTTGAGCAGAAAACCACCTTTTTTGCATTTTGTGTAATGTCAATAAACCCACCACATCCAACGGTTTTAGGACCGAATTTACTAACATTAATGTCACCTTTAGAATCAACTTCTGCAGCACCCATATACGTAATATCTACGCCCTGTCCATTGTAATAATCAAATTGATAGGGATGCTCAATGATGGCATCAGCATTGATCCCAACTCCGAAATCTGTGCCTCCTAATGGGATTCCTCCGATCACGCCTGACTCAACAGTAAGAGTGATATCTTCTAAAATCCCCTCTTCACTGGCAACAGGTCCTATAGTATCTCCAGGTATTCCAGTGCCTAGGTTCACCACTGCTTCATGATAAAGTTCTTTTACACCTCGTCTACCTATTACCTTACGAATCGTTAATGGTAATCTCGATAACTCTTCCACTGGGCTCTGGTATTTACCAGATAATGCTGGATTGGAAAAATAACCCGTTGTTTGTCTATGTGTTTGATCCACTTCATCGGCAACAATGATATGATCCACGAAGATGCCAGGCAATTCGACCGAACGAGGATTTAGCTGACCTCGTTTTACATAATTTTTCACTTGGACAATAACTTTTCCACCATACCGTTTAGTCGCTTGCGCTAATGATAGCGCTTCAAGTTTTATCGCTTCATCTTCCATCGTAACGTTGCCAAATTCGTCTGCTGTCGTTCCTCTGATCACGCATAAATCGATCGGAATCTGCTTATAAAACAAATACTTCTCCCCATAAAAGTCCACTACATCTACGAAACTATCTTTTTCCCTTGCAAGGTCATTGATTTTTCCACCTTCTACCCTCGGATCAATAAATGTACCCAAGCCAACTTGTGAAAGGTTTCCAGGTTTACCTGAAGCCATTGCTCGCATCAAATGTGTGATTTGACCTTGAGGTAGGCAATGAGCTTCAATCGCATTATGATTAATCAACTCTCCCCATTTCGGGGCAAGACCCCAGTGAGATCCAATAATACGTTTTACTAATCCTCGATGAGCTAAGTGTTCGATTCCGTTCACCCGATCACTGTGCCCTGCAGCATGAAGGAGTGTTAAATTTTTGGGCTCACCAGTCTTTAGAAACGTTTCTTCTAATTGGCTTAGAAATGCTTCACAAGCTCCCATCATAGTAAACCCACAAACCGCAAATGTATTTTCACTATTCAGAAAATTAATGGCGTTTTTAGGACTTATCAATTTTTCAGTCATACCATGACCACCTTTCTATTTCTTATTCAGTGACAGACATTTGAGTACGATTCGTATAATCATAGAAACCCCTTCCTGTTTTCCTGCCTAACTTACCTGTCTCTACCATTTTTTTCAATAAAGGGCAAGGACGATATTTTGAATCATCAAATCCTTCACATAACCCTTCCATCGTAGCAAGAAGGACATCTAGACCCACAAAATCTGCTAGAGTTATTGGGCCCATCTTATGATTAGCACCTAATTTCATCGCGCTATCGACATCTTCTGGAGAAGCACCCTCCATTACACAATAAATCGCTTCGTTTACCATTGGTATTAATATTCGATTAACTAAAAAACCTGGGTAATCAGGACATTTTACAGGTTCCTTCCCTAAAGTCCCAACAAATTCGAGCATCGTGTTCAAGGTTTGTTCGGAAGTCATCAATGACGGGATAACTTCTACTAGGTCCATTAACGGAACTGGATAAAAAAAGTGAAGGCCAATGACATTAGATGGTTTCGAAGTGGCTGCTCCGATAGCTGCAATAGAAAGACCTGAAGTATTAGAAGCAAGGATTTGCTTACTACCTGTTACTTCACTTATCTCCTCGAACACTTTTTTCTTCAGTTCGAGATCTTCTGTAACAGCTTCGATAACCAAATCCGCATCTTTACAGCAATGAACCGTGATTTCTCCAGAAATTTGTGCCAATGACTCCTGCATATCTAAGCTTGAAATCCTGCCTTCTTTGAATGAACGGTCAAAATTTTTCTGGATGAGCGCCATGCTTTTTTCGAGTTGATTCTCATTTGCCTCGATCAACACAACTTCACATCCTGATTTTGCTACTACTTGAGCAATGCCAGCCCCCATTAAACCTCCACCAACGATCGCTACTTTTTTTATGACCAAGGTACCGCCCCCTTCACTTTTAAAGTACCATTCCTCCACCAACATTGATAACCTCACCATTAATATATGATGCCTGATCGGATGCAAGGAAGGAAATACAATTGGCTACATCCTCCGGTTTACCAGCTCTTCCTGCTGGGATTTTCGACACCATCATATCCCATACTTTCTCCGGTACGCCTCTCGTCATGTCTGTATCAATAAACCCTGGACATATCGCATTCGCTGTCACATCATACCTAGCAAGTTCACGAGCGGCAGTTTTTGTTAGGCCCACTACCCCCGCTTTTGCAGCTGCATAGTTGGCTTGTCCAACGTTCCCAAGCCAACTAGCAGAAGAAATATTTATAATTCTTCCTCCATTTTGTTCTCTCATAATTTTCGAAATAGGTTGTGTCATATGGAATACTCCTGTGAGGTTTACGTCTAATACAGTCTTCCACTGTTCGCTCGTCATTTTGTGAAGCATACCATCGCGATTGATACCCGCGTTATTAACCAGGATATCAATCCGCTCATTTTCAGTAAGAACCTGATCAACGAATTCATTCACCTGTTGTTCATTCGCCACATTACAGACGTAACCAAACACTTTTCCGTCGTTTTGTTCGAGTGTCTTTACAGCCGCATCTACTCCTGCTTTGTCAATGTCATTGATAATAACCGTCGCGTTTAAGTTCACTAACTTCTCTGCGATCCCAAACCCTAAACCTCTTGCTGCACCTGTTACTATTGCTACTTTTCCTGTAAGATTAATCATTTTTTCTCCTCCAATTATTCGATTTCAAAAATTGTTGCGATTCCTTGCCCTCCACCGATACACATTGTAGAAATGCCTCTTTTAAGTCCTCTTCTCTTCAACTCATGTATTAGCTTGACGGTGATGATTCCTCCGGATGCTCCGATTGGATGACCAAGTGCGATGGCTCCTCCATTGACATTTACTTTGTCAGGATCGATATCAAGTTCTTTAATGACAGCAAGCGATTGTGCCGCGAATGCTTCATTCAGTTCCATTAGATCGATCTCTTCCAAAGTCAGTCCACTTTTGTTTAGCAATTGCTTTACTGCTGGCGCGGGTGCTATCCCCATTACCTCAGGATCAACACCTGCTACCGCTTGTTCTTTAATAGAAGCAATAGGCTTAAGTCCTAGGGAATTCGCTTTATCGCGAGACATTAGTACTAGTGCTGCAGCCCCATTATTGATACCTGAAGAATTTCCTGGTGTAACTGTTCCATTTTCTTTGAATGCGGGTCTTAATGAAGAGAGTTTCTCGAGAGTGGTATTTCTTCTTGGGTGTTCATCCACATTAAAAACGCTTACATTTCCTTTCCTATCTTTTCTTTCGATAGGTGAAATTTGACTTTCAAAATACCCGTTATCGATCGCATTCAACGCTTTCTTGGTGCTTTGGTAAGCGAATTCATCCTGCTCTTCACGACTTACGTTATATCTGTTCGCTACATTTTCGGCAGTTACTCCCATCTGATAATTGCCGAAAGGATCCGTAAGCGCTGTCAAAAGACCGTCCTCTAATTGATCGTGGCCAAATTTATTTCCGTATCTACCTTTCCTTACGTAATAAGGAAAGGCGTCCATGCTTTCTGTTCCGCCAGCAATAATTACTTCGGCATTGTTTGTTTGAATCTGTTGAACTGCATTGTTTATTGCTTGTAATCCTGATCCACACAGTCGATTAACTGTATATGCGCCGCTACCATTAGCAGGGATCCCAGCACGCAGAGCACACATTCTAGCAATAAACGCATTCTCAGCATATTGTCCTACACTCCCCATGACTACCTCATCGACTACTTCTTTATCGATCCCACTTTGTTCTAATACTCCCTTAATCGCTGTTGCGCCAAGATCCGCAGGGTGTACGTCTTTTATCTCTCCTCCAAACGTACCGACTGCAGTTCTAGTTAACCCAACAATTACTACATCTTTCATGAATAACCATCCTTTCTATTTTAGGAAAACTACAATTCTCTCGATTGTCCTGTGCTATCTCTGACTATTAATTCTGGTTTAAGCATCAGTTGTTCATGCTTGAAATTGTCTTTCTCTTCTATTTGCTTCAAAATCGATTCGCAACCGAATTTACCAATATTCAACTTCTGAACATCTACAGTTGTAAGAGGTATACGGAAATCTTCGGAAAAAGGAATATTATCAGAACCTATAATCGACACATCATCAGGAATTCGATAGCCTTCTTCAAGGAAGGCTTTAGCAATTCCAAACGCCATCGTATCATTCGCTGCAAACAATGCTGTTGGTAATTCACCATTACGGATTAGTTCGAGTGTACGCAATCTAGCGTCCTCAGAATTATAGCCCCCTTGTAGAAGCCAACCACTTTCGATAGGAAGACCGTTTGCAGTCATTCGATCTTTAAAACCTCTTTCTCGTTCGAGACTATTTTGTCTTTCACCACCCATAAAAGCTATCTTCTTATGTCCTAACTGGATGAGATGGTCTGTTGCTACACAGCCTACTTCGTAACTGTTTGCACAGACCAAACTACCATTGAACTCTCTTGGGGCACGGTTTATCAATACATATTTAATATCTTCTTTCTCCAATAAGTCTAAGACTTTGGAATCCACATTATCTACAGTAGCTAAAATCAGACCATCTATCCCTTGCTCGATCATCGATTCGATGACTTGATATTCTCTATCTTCATTATCTTCAGTTGTAGACAATAAAACGTTGTATCCAGCATTAATGGCTGTCTGTTCTAACCCTCTAAGCATCAAAGGATAAAATGGGTTGGTAATTTCTGTTACTGTAACACCTATTAGTTTACTTTGTTTCCGCTTCAAACTCCTCGCAATCCGATTCGGGCGATAATGTAAATCATCAATCGCCTTCACAACCTTGCGTTCTAAATCTTCACTTACGAACTTTGTCTTATTCACAACAGCTGAAACAGTTGCAGTGGAAACTCCTGCTTTCTTTGCTACATCCTTAATCGTAACCATTGGTTTACTAATTTGAATCACCTCGAGGTGGAATAATTAAATTTCCAGCTAAACGTTTAGCTAAACGATTAACTGAAGTATAACGAATATATTTTCACATGTCTAGGGTCAATTGAAAGAAAATTCTCGCACTTTTTCTTGATTTAAAATGGATATTTTTTCAAGGTAACATAATAATCGATTAAAGAAAATTTTCCCGCAAGATTTCCCATCAATGGAATGATCATAGAAACGATTATCATGATGCACCATAAATAAGTTTAATTTCTTTTACCCAACATTTAATCAGGTTAATGTTCCAGATCTTCTCTATTCTCTATACTAATATAGAGTTACAAGAACAGCTCTATCTGATTCTAATAAGAAATAAAAAAATAGGTAGGTATATAAAGAATTCCTAATTTACTATAAGTAGTACTAAGATGCCTTAGAAAGAGTTCATCAATTTTCAATTCATTTATATAATCTTTCAATCGATAACTACTTAAGATTTGTTCTTTTTCTATACTAATGTAGATTCAACATCCCATCTAGAAAAATCACACTTAAAGTATCCAACGTAAATATACATTAAGAAAAGCCACCAAAAATGGCGACTTTTCTTCTCTTTTTAATCTAATCCTATGAGTAAAGCATCCCCATTTTCACTAACTTTAATGATTGCCATCGTTTTATCCTCGAATATTTCCCCCGTTCCTTCCGAAATAAAGAAACTCTCTATACCGTATTGGACATCATGATCAGAATAGGTGGTGCCATTCAAGATAACATCGTCATCAGAAGGTTCATATGGTTTATTCCAATCACCTTCGATTTTGTAATACCCTCCATACTCATAACTTCCATTCGCAGTAGAAGCGAGAACAACTTTTATCTTCTTATTAGCTGGAAGAACGGGCCCTGGCAACGTTGAGATATCGTAGCGAAGCGTCACATAATCCCCTTGTAACATCGAGCGGGGATCAACAGGCGCAAGAGCAAGACGAATCTCTTTCCCAGATTGAAGCGCTACCTCATTTTTGACGCCATTATAGGTGACGATCGAAATCATCAGAATGACAACCAACCAGATTAAATTCCATCTACTTGCGACGAAAGTGGGTTCTTCATCAGTCGTTTGTGTGTACTTTCGTGATACCGTTCGCGTAATGACTAATACAAGAAGACCAGCTACCAGTAGCGTGATCGATTTATGAACGAGTGACCATGCGATGTCATAGTATTTGTAGAACAGAAACGCATACCATAACACGAGCCCTATCCAATAGCGAAATGAATTCGACTGCCATGGTTTGTAAAAGACAAGCAGCGTGGATAGAAGAAGAAACACACTATTTAAAAGCCAATATAACCACTGTCCTTCAAAGAAGAACGTTAAGATAAACAGTGGCACGATACTATAAACGAGAGCGTTGCGATTGAACCATCCATCACGTCCGAGAATATGAATCAATCCGTTACCAACGATAAGAACGAGCAACAGTAGCGGTTCGTAGGAATCCAACGCAATAAGTGATTCTTCCATTTTAAAGAGAAATAAAAGAAGTACTCCGTTTGCGAGCAGATAGGCATACGAACCAATCCAGGGGTTCGCAATGAGTTTAAGTACGGCTCCAATCATACCGAAAGAGATGAGCATCACAACGACCGTTTCAGTCTGAAAACGATTTGAAAAGGCATCTATTAAGTTAGCTAATGCTAAGATTGATAACCCAGACAGCAGGAGAATATTTGATAAAAACGGAATTTTCCCTTTTAATGCGAGACCTGGTAATAACAATAAAAAAAGAGATGAAAACATAAATGCAAGGCCATTGTCCCAGCTGAAAATAAGAAATATGATTCCTGAAAAAGCGAAAATTAACATTACTGTACTCACGACAGTCACCACAAAGAGTAAGGCTGATTTAAACACGCGCTTCCGAGTTTCGGAACCCTGTTCACTTCGTTCTAATCTAGGAAGATACTTCACAGTCAGAAATACAATTAAGCCAACAACAATTAGTAACAAAAACGGCAGAAGATCGCCCAACGCATCGCCTAACCCTTCTAACATTTTCCCGAATAGAAATAATCCTAGTGCAATCCCCGATAAGATAAACAGTTCCTTTTCTTCACGATGTTTCCAAAGAAATACGCTGATCAATCCGTAGCCGACATAAAGCCATGCCATAATCGTACTGTATTCCCAATAACCAAAACTAGAAGCGATGAAGACATATTGAATGAAACAAAAGCTACCGAACATGATCCAATTAGATCGGAGCCATGAGGATCGCGACAGAAAAAACCAAGCATGAGTGAATAGCAAATAGATGAAAACTAGAATCAACGCTGTCTCCGGCTTCCAATCTGGAAAATAGGACGATGGAAACACATAGAAATAAAAAGCGAGCTGACTTAATAAAAAACCTAAGACATAAAACGCTTTATATCCCGTAAGTGCACCAAATACGAGCGCTGGAAGCAGCCAGATCAGATACAGGAGATACGAATCGGCATGGGAATTATACGTTTGACCAATAAGCGCCACGCTAACTCCAAACGCAATTGTTCCAGTCAGCCAGAGCCACCTTTCTAGAAATCGGTGTGAATGCTGAAGACGACTAAGGATTGTCGCTACGACAAAGAACAACAACATTAGTCCAATCGCGAGCCCGATCTTTTCCACCCGCTCGATTCCTTGCCAATTCGATGCGAAGAAATAGATGATGCTACTGATAAGCAGTGATAATCCAAGCAAATATCCTGTATGAATCTGCTTTATATTCATCAGCTCTTCCCCCTTTAACTTACGTTTTGTCAGTAAGACCATTTTATATGGAGTATATGATATCTAATTTGTTACTAACTCAAGTATACTAAAAATCTCACAGTCTTTATCCTTATATTACGAAAGAGACAAAATGGATCATCTGGATTTCTCTATTAATAGTGGAACCTCTTCCATTATCTGCATGAAAAACCCTCTTGCTTCTGCAAGAGGGTTTCCGTCAATTTTATATACTCAGTCGTTCAATTTTTAAAGTGGACTGTATCTTTTAAATCATTGCCTTCTTCTAATGAATGACTACTTGTCACCTTTTTTACAAACTCTTTGACCGTCTTAACGTTCACTCCCGACTCCCAATATTCGGCGATTTCAGGGGTAACTTTAACCAGTACAACATCCGGATCATCAGCAGAAGTATTTAGTAGTTTTTCAACAATTTTATTCATGTACTCATTCTTCTTCTCATTGTCCTGAACCAATTCAGCAGTTCCGCTAATCGATACATAAGATGAACCTGCGTATGCTAAGTTTACGGCAGGATTAAGCTTAATATCCTCATATTTGTCTGTATCTTTTTTCGTAATAAACCAGACCTCTTCCCGATCCAATTCCACTTCCTGCGTTTGCATTGGACGGGACATTAGCTTGCCACCTGAAGATATAGTGGTCAACATGGCCACCTTCTCATCTTTAATTAAATCTTTTATGTTCTTAATGGTTTCCTGATTTTCTGAATTTTGGTTAGTCATTTGTGATTCCTCCTTCGGTTACTCCTCAGCTACAGAACTCTTTCTCAAAAGAATAAAATAGCCAATTACATATACTCTCTTTTCCCGCTTAGCCATGAAATTACACTTTTCTCAAACAGTGGTATTCTGAATACTGCCTCTGCACTAAAAAAGCCCTTGTTTCCAAGGACTTCGTTACAATTACTTAGCTATTATTTATCATGTACTCAGGATTAGAAGTAAATGCTTCAGATCCTTTCATTCACTTACAATTTCATTAAATCATCTTTAATGGAATCGATCTGTGCAGCATACTTTTCTACCTTCTCACCCAACTCTTCCCAACGCACTTCACGATCCCGTACCATCCGCTCAACAACTTGTGGGTTCGGTCCACCTGTGATGTTTCTTCTCTCAATAAATTTAGATGGGTCAACTATGTGCTCCCAATCTTTTTCTGAAAGCTGTAACACGCCGATCCACTCATTTACTTCAGAAAGGCTCACTTCATATAATTCCTTCTTTGCATCACTTGCTTTCTTACTAACATAGCTCGAAATCTGGTGAGCCTTTCGAAAAGGTACATTATAATCTCTAGCAAGAACGTCAGCTAACTCAGTAATCGTAATCATGTTCGTTTTAGCTTGCTGGAGTGCTCGTTCCTTATTGAATTTCATGGTTGTAATGACAGCTGTTAATAGCTTTGTGACACGATTCGTTTTATGAAATCCGCTATAAAGGTGCGGTTGTAAATCATCTTCTGTATCCACAATATCTCCATATGGTGTGTTGTGAATCATTTGGATGACGCTTAGTCCTTCGCCAACTGCGCTGCTAGCGAGTGCTCTTGAATGTTCCAATGATACAGGATTTCTTTTCTGCGGCATAATGCTACTCACCTGGACATAAGCATCAGAAACTTTAAGTAATCCTACTTCATTAGACGCCATGCGGAGAAGCTCTTGAATCCACCTGCCCATGTTTGTCATCAAACTAACTAATGTAAGAGCTGTTTCTAGTAAATAGTCTCCTGTCCCAATCGCATCATAGGAATTTTCCATCACATCATCAAACCCTAGTAGCTCAACCATTCGTTCTCGACTGATCGGAAATCCAGTTGTTGTAATAGCAGCCGCCCCCATCGGAGAACGATTGACTGTATGATACGCTTGCCATAAACGGTCCACGTCTCTTGATAAGTTATCAGATATGGCGAGTAGATAGTGACCAAATGTGGTTGGCTGTGCAGGCTGCGTATGCGTGTGGGCTGGCATGACCGTATAAATATGGTCTTCTGCTTGTATAACAAGCGATTGCCCTAGCTTTTTAACGTTTCCCAACAAGTCGAGGATATGATCTCGAATCACGATCCGATACATCGCTTCACCCATATCATTTCGACTCTTCGCGATATGCATCTTGCCTGCTAAATCATGACCAATCAACTTCGCCACTTCGGCTTCAACAAGGAAAAAGAAATCTTCGTGCTCTGGGACATAGTTTAGTAACTTCTTCTCCATCTTTGCTACTTCATTGACTCCGTCCAAAATCTCCTTTGCTTCCCCAGCAGTAATAATTTTTTGTTCTTTTAGCATCGTCGTATGTGCGCGATGAATCATAAACATTGCGTCAAATAAATAGTCACGCTGATCTTTGAAAACCGGTTTAAGCAGTTCGTCTACGTAGGTTTTCCCGGGAAAACAAGCGCCATCTTCTAGCTCAAAATCTTCCTTTCTTTTATTCATGGTTTCACCTCATTGTACTAGAGCGTATTTTCTGATTTAACTCCGAAGAATGGTATCATTCTTTATCAATGGTAAAATATTAAAAAGAGCATAACCCAGTGTGGTTATACTCATTAATAATTATATGTTGTTGCAGCTGAATAGCAGCTTGAACAAGGTCGACCTCACTTAAGACATTGAGCTCGCTAAGAATCGTCCCAGTTTATCCTAGCTCGTACTATTTCTCTAATCCCGCTATCCCGAAGCCCCCGGCTCCAGAATGAGTCGAAATCATACCGCCCGCTTGGATCCATCTTATATTTTGGAATCCATGTTCTTTCGCAACCTCATCCATCCGCTGCTTGATCCTTTCATCGAGTCCGATGGAGTAGATAAAATAAAGCTGCTCTCGATCGATGTTGAATTCATTTAAGTAATCCCTCAAAAGTTTTTCACTAGCTCCACTCATTTTCCCGCGGTACTTCTTTGTAGACATTAGCTTTCCATCCTTCAACTCGATGCATGGTTTTATTTTCAACAGGGCTCCAATCAGTGAAGCCATATTGCTTACCCGTCCTCCTGCTTTAAGAAAATCAAGGCTGCCTGGGATGAAAGCGAGTCTTGATTTAGGAACGATTGACTCTATTTTTTCAACTAATCGTTCCGCTTCAATGCTAGGTTCCTTTTCTAAAACCTTAGCGGCGGACAATACGATCGCAGCTAATCCTCCAGTAACGTTCAAAGCATCAATGAGAAAAACGTCTTCAAATTCTTCCGCTGCAATGACGGCATTTTGAAAAGAAGAAGATGCTTTTGATGTATAACCAATATGTACAATAATGCAATCTGGGGAATTTTCTCTTATCGTCGCAAAAAACTCCTGATACTCATGAGCATTTGTAGAGGTAGTAGAAGGGATTTTCTTCGTGCGGTCGTAATAGTCATAAATATCCTGGACCGGCAATGAACCGTCTAAATAATCCTTACCATCCATAATAATGTGCATGGGAACGACTTGAATATCGTACTTTTCAGCTAAATCACCCGGTACGTCGGCACCGCTTTCAGTGGATAAGATAATCCTTCGCATTCGATTTCCCCCTTGGTTATGTTTAGGTCCGTCTTCACTTTCCCTGCATCATGCTTTAACTATACATGATAAAACCGTTATGCATTGAGATAACTTTTCTTCGCTGTACTTATAGCGCCTATTTCTAAATCGTGAATTGCAGGAAGGGCTCTCTTAGTTAGCTCAGCAGCTTGCAAGAAAAGTCATCACCCGAAAGTATTACCACCATTTATATTCATATTTTGTCCTGTGATAAAGTTAGCCTCGTCACTTGCTAAAAAACGGACCATATAGGCGATATCTTCTGGCTTTCCCAATCGATTCAAAGGAACACCTTTAATATAACTGTGTGCACTTGTCTCTGTACCTTCCCCATGACGTTCAACCGGAGTAAAACCTGGATGCACAGCATTTACAGTGATGTCATACTTACCCAGCTCATTTGCCCAAGAACGAGTCATTCCAATCATTGCTGACTTTGCAGTTACATCATTAGAAAAATCGCTATTTCCTATTTCCACAACTTCGCTCCCAATATTAATAATACGCTCCCACTGGTTTTCTTTCATGGGTTGGATAACCTCTTTCAAAAGCAATAAAGGAGCTTTCACTGTAAACTGCAGCTGATCCAGATATTCTTCCCAAGTTACTTCTTCCAATGAAAGTTCTGGCTGTGGATCTGTTGCGTTATTCACTAGAATATCAATCGGTTGCTCGAAAGTCTCTCGTGAAGCATCGATCAATCTTTCTACATCGTTTTGATCTGTAATGTCTGCTTGAAGCGCGATAGCCTCTCCTCCGTGTTCTTGAATATCACGAAGAACAGCTTCTGCTTTATCATAATTACTCCTGTAATTAAGGATTACCTTGATTACAGATTCAGCAAGTTTTTGTATAATCACTTTCCCAAGTCCTTTTGAACTCCCTGTTACTAGGGCAACTTTTTTACTCATCATCTCTCCTCCTATAACCATGCTTTTTCATAATACTTTCAAACATCATCCATTCTAGACACATATTTTTTTCCGCTTAGCCACCAAGTCACACGTATCTGAACCATCAGTAACTTAATGAATTAATAAACGTATTGACAGTTACTCTCCCTGGATAGTTGAATCATTCTATTTTCTATTACAAAACCCATTGTGCACAGGAGCACAATGGGTTTTGGTCATTTTAAAACGTTTCTTTTTTCATTCGACGATATTTTCCGATCATCGCATAAAAGACGGGGACGAAAACGAGTGTTAATAAGGTAGAAGTAGTCAGTCCACCTATGACCGTAATCGCAAGCCCCTTTGAAATGAGACCTGATGCAGAATTTGAAAGCGCGAGAGGAATGAGCGCAAAAATCGTTGCAAGAGCCGTCATGATGATTGGACGCAATCTCACTTTCGCCGCTTCAACTAAAGCCTCTGTCAGTTCTAAACCGCTCATTCGGTTCGTTTCTACGCGATCTAGTAACACTACTGCGTTCGTGACTACAATACCGATTAACATAAGCATCCCAATCATCGCACTCATGGAGAGCGTTTGACCTGCAATCAGGAGCCCTGCTAATGAGCCGATCGGAACAAAGATTAATGAGGATAGAATGACAATCGGTGTAATAATTCCTCTAAATGTGAGACTTAATACGAAAAACACGAGAAGAACTGCTGCCACCATCGCAAGTCCAAGATCAGCAAAGCCATCCGTAATCATCTCCTGACCACCGCCAACTTCCATCTCAACACCTTCTGGTAAAGAAAGCACCTGAAGATCTTCTTCAACAGATTGTGAAATTTGTGCTGTATTATCTGATTTGATATCAGCTGAAATTGAAGCGGACGTTCTGCCTTCATCATGATAAAGCGTTACTGGTGCCGTCGTTTCCTCAATTGAGGTGACATCGGATAATAATTTCATTCCATTTGCAGTTGGGAGCTGAAGTTCTTCCAACTCCTGCTTCGATGATACTTTATCATCATAGGAGAGATACATTTCCCACTTCTGATTATCGATTTGAATTGTTCCACCATCCAGTGGTTGCAAACGACTGTTTACAAGCTGCATAACCTGGAAAGGACTAACATTCGCTTCTTCTCCTTCATCCGTCAGCGACATCGTCCATTTCGGTTGAACTTCTTCGAGGTTGTTCGATACGTTCGTTAACTCACTATCTTGAGTTAGGAGTTCCTCTACTTGAGTGGCTGCTTTTGTCAGCTTTTCCTGGTCATCTCCATACAAGCTAACATCAATCGTGTTGCCACTCGGTGGGCCTTCCTGTTGTACTTCTGTTGCTTTAACGGTTCCTTCTTCATAAGCTTCTTTTACAATGTTCTGGACATCTTCTTCATATGTCTCCATCGTGCTTTGAAGATCGTCACTGTTTAATACCTTTACAAAAACAGTCGTTTCATTTTCTCTTGATTGTCCTGATCCTTCACCTGGAATTGGGCTACTTGATAGTCCAATTGATACCTGACTATAGTCAATCTCTTCTTTTTCTTCCAGATAGTCTTCAATTTGACTTGCAACCTCATTCGTTTCATCAAGCTGTGTGGTAGCAGGTAACGATACATTCAGTTCAAAAGAATCACTTTCGCCAGCTGGTAGGAAGGAAACGCCCAGTGCCGGTATCATAGCAAGTGAACCTACTAGTAATAGAAAAGATGTCACGAGAACGAGCGCTTTTTTCTTAAGGGCCCCTCTTATAAAACGTTCATATAAATGGTTTAATTTTGATTCCTTCTCTTGATGTTTTACTTTTTTAAAGAAAGCACTCCCGAGAACTGGAATCAACATCAGGGCAACTAAGAGTGAGATTGAAATTGAAAAAACGACAGCCAAACTAAATGGTCTGAAGAATTCACCAAGTATCCCTCCAACAAATGCGAGAGGCAAGAATACAACCAGTGTCGCTATGGTAGAAGAGGCAATAGCTCCTAGTACCTCTTTAGTTGCATAGTAAGTTAGTGCTTTGTTGGACAACTCCTCTTTATTCTCCTGACGCCACCTATATATATTTTCAATGACGACAATACTATCATCTACAATCCGCCCAACAGCAACTGCTAAACCACCTAACGTCATTATGTTCAACGTGTAGCCAAACTGATCAAGCAGGGTAATTGTTCCTAGAATCGAAATTGGAAGAGAAATAATAGCAATTATGGTTGCACGAAAATTTCTCAGGAACAAGAGAATGACAATGACTGTGAACAGTGCGCCGAATCCACCTTCTTTAAGAAGAGAAGAAATTGATTTCTCTACTTCTTCACCTTGATCAAGGATGGTGAATAGTTCCACGTCATCCGTTTCATATTCCCCAAGAACTTCTTTCACATGATCGACAACTTCCTTCGTATTTTCATCCTGGCTTTTCGTTACCTGAATGAGAAAACTTTCCTGTCCATTAAACCGAGAGATTTCATTCTTCTCTGATGCTTCTGTTACTTCAGCAAAATCCTTAAGAACGACTTCCTTACTTTCTTGTGGCAAGCTCTGCTGTGCCCCTTGTGGTGACGGACTGCTTTCAATCACAAATTTTGTGTTTTTCAGTTTATCAAGTGAGTCAATAGAGCCTTGTAGTTTAACTGGAATCGTCGTGTCTTCCTCTTCCACTGCCCCAAGTGGTAGGCTATACTCGCTCTGTGTTAACTTATCCTTTATATCATTTAACGTTAGCCCATACTCACTTGCCTTCTCTTCATCCACTTCAATAGAAAGTGTTGTTTCCTTTGTTCCTCTTAAACTTACACTATTCACACCAGCAAGTCCTTCAAGCTCAGGAACGATCACATCTTCAAGCTTTTGTTGAAGAGCATCAGCATCTTTAGATGAAAGCGCAGCTTCATATACCGGCCTTGCCCCAGCGGACATGCTTATAACCTCAACTTCCGCTTCCTCCGGGAGATCGGCTTTCGAAACGATATCTTCTAGTTCTCGTTTCGTTTCTTCAATATTCGTTCCAAACGGATACATAAGAGAGATTACACTAACATTTTCAGAAGATGTACTCGTTAAATCATCATATTTCGTACTATTTTCAAGTAGATCTTCAATGGGTATCGACACTTCCTGCTCAACAGCTTCTGTTGAAGCACCTGGATAGACCCCTTGAATAATAAGCGCAGGGAATGTGACATCTGGATAAGTCTCAACTTTGATCTGATTGGTAGAAATAATTCCTGCTGCCAGTACGAGCATTGTTAACAGTAATACACCAATCGAATTCTTCAAACTAAATCTAGTAAGAATTTTCATCTTATTCACTCCTTCTTCATCTGGCATCATTATACGACGTGAAAATGAACGCATTATGAACAAACTCATGTCATTTTTTTCAGTGCGATTTATTATCTCCATCTCCCGCCCAGCTAGTCACAGATAGTTACTGTGAATCATAGCGAGTGAATTTCCGCTCCATGAGGCTCGCTTTCCACGGGGAGGGCGAGCATTCTTTTGAAACTAAATCAATCAAAAGCAACAATCTTTTAGAAAAGAGCCAATTGAAAAAGCGAAAAGAAACATTTACGTTTCTTTTCGCCTTTTCATTTTAGGGAGTGTAATTGTAATTGTGGTACCAATGCCTACTTTACTTTCAAGCAAAACATTTCCTTGATGAAGATGAACGATTCGTTGAACAATCGCAAGTCCAAGTCCACTCCCCCCATTACTCGACCTTGCTTTATCCGCTTTATAAAACCGGCCAAATACATGTACTTGGTCTTCTTCAGGAATGCCACAACCTGTATCTCTCACTTCAACAATTACTTCTCCTGCTTTCTCTTTCAGTTGAATAGAGATAATACCATTTGATTCCGTATACCGAATACTATTTGATAGAAGATTTATCCACACTTGGCTGAGTTGATCATAATCCGCTTCGATTTGAACTTCCTTTAATTCAAGCTGGACCTCGATATCTTTTTCCGCCCACATTGCTTCAAGAGATAAAATTACTTCCCTTAACTGTTCATCAAGTGAATAGATTCGTAAGTGAAACATCGGATCGTCTGCATCAAGTGTCGTCATCTTCAAAAGATTTCCGCTTAATTTGGATAAGCGCTCTGTTTCTTTTTGAATAATCCCAAGGTATTTTTTTCTCTCAATCTCATCTAAAGAATTATCCTGTAAAACTCTGGCATAGCCACCAATCGACGTAAGTGGTGATTGAATTTCATGGGAAACATTCGCAACAAATTCCTGACGCATTTCATCTAAATGACTTAAATCTTGCGCCATATGATCAAAACTTCTCGAAAGGTCCCCTATTTCATCCTGCCGTTTACTATTGATTCGAACAGCAAAATCGCCTACCGCTACTTTTTTTGTCGCTTCGGTTAGGCGCTGAATGGGGCGAACAACGTATCTCATTAATATGACAAAAATGGTGCTACCTATAATAAGAACAAGGAGTAAAGTCGTTAGCATCACTCGTCTAATCGTATTCTCTTCAAACGAAAGGTCAGGTCTAATAAAAAGGGCGTAACGACTATCGCTGTTTTGAAATGGTAAGCCGACATTTAATTGGGATGGAGGGGAAGCTTTCCGATTATTCACACGAACAACACCTCCGTTTAATACTTTTTCGATGTGTTCTGAGGAAATTCGCCACTTCCCATTATCGATAGGCGTGACTGCTTTTCCAGATTCATTATAAAGGATAAGATTGTAATTAAAAGTTGGGATATTCGCAATGAATTCTGAAGGATCGGCGTAGCTCGAATTTTCATATAGATCTATCGTTTGACGACCTACTTCTGTAATATCTTTTTCGAGACGTTCTCGGACCGTATCAATATAAAAAACATTCATAATCCAGAATGAAAGTATGATACTGATTAAAACGACCCCGATATAAATGACGACACTTCTGAGATAAATCGACCGCTTCATTCTACTAACTCCAGACGATATCCAAGTCCACGCATAGTTTTAATAACAAAAGGAATTTCCTTACTATTAAACCTTTCTCTGATACGTTTAATATGAACATCTACCGTTCGATCATCTCCCTGGAAATCATAACCCCATATTGATTCAATTAACTGATTTCGTGTGAAAACCTTACCTGGGGTGCTGGCTAATTTAAATAGAAGCTCAAACTCCTTTTTAGGCAAAGAAATAGTATTTCCTCCAAGCGCTACGTCATGTGATTCAGCATTCATTTCAAATAACCCTATCGCTAATTTCTTCGCACTTTGAATCTGATATCTTCGTAACAATGCCTTTACCCGCATAACGAGCTCTATAGGGTCAAATGGTTTGACGACATAATCATCCGTTCCGAGTTTAAACCCTTTCACTTTATCTGAGGCCTGTCCCCTTGCCGAAACCATGAGAACAGGGAGATCGTAGTACGTTCTAATCTCTTCGCATAGTTGCCACCCATCTAAATGCGGCATCATAATATCGATAATGGCTAAATCAACTTTATTAGCCTCAAGGATCTTTATTGCCTCTTTTCCGTTTGAGGCTTTCTTAACTAAATATCCCTCTTTTTCTATGTATAACGCCATTAAATCGATAATGTGTTGATCATCATCTGCAAGTAATATCGTAATCATTATCACTAGCTCCTTTTCTATAGTGATAGTGTAATGGTGAAGTATGAATAGAATATGAACGGATAAAGAAAATCCAGCTCCGAATCTTCAATAATCATTAACGGTTGTTAGTAACGGTGATAAAATCCCTTATAACAACGGTACCAAATTCCCCACTAATAACGGATAATCATTCTATATAACTTTTAGACATGGAGTGTAGAGTGATGGTCCAGACTGGGGAATTTTTTAT